>JAFVZI010000003.1 GCA_017508245.1 Helicobacteraceae bacterium
CACTGCTATAAATGCAACAAACACAAATGCCAATGCAAAAGATTCTAATATGCAAGATAATATAGCATCACAAGAAACACATACAGCAAAAGAAAATGAAGCAATGATGATTCTAGAAATTATAAGAAAGTGGGAGTATAGAAACAAACAAAGCAATGATAATATTTACGATACTACGAAGCCAACCGTGAGTAAATTTACTCTTAGGAAAAATAGCGAAGTTTTGAAAGGCTATATCATAGAGCCAAATGGACCAGATTCTATCAAGTCAGGGCAGCACAAAAGAATACCGATAGGAAAATACAAAGCCAAATGGCACTTATCCTCTTTAAAATTAGATAATGGATCATATAGGGCAAGGCGAGTGGATTTGCCCACCCAGCAAACAAACAAGTTCAGCAAGATAGTATTGTGTTGCGATTCTCGTTGCAAACATAAAGCAAAAAGACATTCCCATATTATCCCATTGTTATATAATGAAAATGTGCCTGAGTGGAGAGGCATTCTCATACATATTGGAAGCAAAAGAACCGATACTGATGGTTGTCTATTGCCGGGCTTTGAGCTTAACGATAGTGATAACCCAACGGAATTCCAAGCTGGAAGCACAACAAATGCCACAGCAGAATTGCTAATGCAAATTATAATGCACGATGAAGTGTCTTACCAAAAACAAATAGAAATCCCAAACTTTGAGATTGTTATTAAAGAGGAGTATAACAATGAGTAATTTATATTATAAAATACGCGTATTATTGCTTGTTTGGATTATAAACATAAGCGTGATTCAGTCTTTTGTTATTGAGATATCACAAGAAGAAATAGAATCTAAGCCTTTAATATATGGGGAAAATACAATACAAATCAATGGCAAAAATCTCTACTTCAAAGAGTTGCAAAAAGACATTTCTCCGTCAAAAAATTCTGCACCTCTTAAACACACTAAGGATACACAGACACTTTTGAAAGACAAAGAAATACTACAATGGCGCACCCATGATCGCTTTGAAGGTAGTTTAGAAATAAGTGGCGTGTTGCAATATGCCATACGATCAGATTGGAGCGGATTGTCTAGAGAGTGGATTTTGTTTTTTGATGAAATATATTACAAATCTAAGTTGATTCCTAAAAACAAGCCTTATCCTAATGCGAAAGAAGAAAATATGCCAGATAGTGCATATATAAATATCATAAAGCCCAATAATTTAGAATTGAAAAAATTATTTTCTATAGCCCAATCCCAGCCTTTGATATTTATTGGAATAAGAGTGAGTGGCACGCTTAAAGAATTAAATATTACTATCGATGATGGTGAATGGGGTTTTTTTGGCAATGTAGAAAATATTTCAACGCTGGGCGATGCGGTGTTTAAATACCCCAATAAAAGAGAACTAACAGAATCTATGGGTTTAAGCGATATGCTATTGCTCTCCTCTACTACCGACCCTTACATCAATCTCCGTCAATCCCCTAATGGCAAGATTTTGACACAAATCTACAAAGAGGATATGCCAAATGATTGCGCGGATATAGATTCTAAAGGCTTACTTTTAGATTTAGGGGCAGATTCTAACAATC
>JAFVZI010000004.1 GCA_017508245.1 Helicobacteraceae bacterium
CACTGCTATAAATGCAACAAACACAAATGCCAATGCAAAAGATTCTAATATGCAAGATAATATAGCATCACAAGAAACACATACAGCAAAAGAAAATGAAGCAATGATGATTCTAGAAATTATAAGAAAGTGGGAGTATAGTCCAAATAATGAGAATTTTAAGTATTGGGCTACCATTAGTGAATTTACTCTTAAATCAAATAATACAATACTTAAAGATTTTAGCAATCAAGAGATAAAAGGCTATATTATAGAACCAGCAGGATCAAATCCACATATCAACAAATCTGCCAATGAGCAGCAAAAAATAGCAGATGGGGATATAAGAATACCTGCAGGGGAATATGAGGTGTTTTGGAAAAAGTCAGCTATCAATAAACCAGCTTTAATGATAGAAAATCCAAACAACAAAGAGATATATTTAAATGATTTGCAACAAACAATAAAAGACTTGGGCATAAATATAGAACAATTGCTTTGTAATGCTACAACTTGTAGGCATAATCAAGACGATAGAAAAATTTTTGGAACTAAACATATTCATATTGTCCCCCAGCTTAAGCTAAAAAATGCAAATACTACAATAATAGGTAAAAGTAGAGATGGGATTCTTATACACTATGGCGATACAGGAGGGTGGAGTACAGGCTGCCTTTTGCCAACAAATGAGCTAAGTTGGAAAAAGCAAAAATGGATAGCAAAAAATAAAAATAGCACAATTAATGCTATTGCACGATTATATATAGCCCTTATTCAACACGATAAAGAAGCGTTTAAAAACTATACATTTGGTGTAAATAATCTTGCAAAAAGCACAATCAAAAATTTTATTATTAGAATTAAAGAGCAAAATAAGATTGAAACTTATCCGCCACTCAAGGAGGCATAATGCGCTTTATAGCTTTTGTATGCTGTATTATCAATATGATATGTGCTAAGGGTAGTGTGTATGATACGCATTTTAAAGATATGCGTTTGCCTAAAACCTCTTACACTAGCACCTTATATAAAGATAAAGAAACAGAGTCTGCGATATATTATAAAGGCACAATCACACTAAGTGGAGTGCTAGAATGGCATATGTATGAAGATGAAGTGGATTTTTATTGGCGTTTAGTATTTTTCCCTGATATGCCAAATGCCATTCCTAGATGTTGCGAAGATGATAATAGAGCCATTTTTTTAAACGATACATTTAAAAGGGATTCTGCCTTGCAACAAAATAGTTTTTTGCAAATGTATAATATTGTGTCAAATCAGTTAAGCCAAGCAGATGAATATATTTTAGGCGGAATAGCCGTGCATACAACATTAACTTTAAGCGATTTTTATATCAATAAACACTTAGAAACTGAGGCTGAAACGCCTTATTATGCGAGTATTGAGACAGATTCTATAAAAACATCAAGTCGTATCACAAAATGGTATATTGATAAGGCTGCCCTGCCCAGTGAATATTTGCGTTTTTTCAACTCTACCGACCCTTACATCAATCTCCGTCAATCCCCTAATGGCAAGATTTTGACACAAATCTACAAAGAGGATATGCCAAATGATTGCGCGGATATAGATTCTAAAGGCTTACTTTTAGATTTAGGGGCAGATTCTAACAATC
>JAFVZI010000005.1 GCA_017508245.1 Helicobacteraceae bacterium
CTAGAATCTAGCTTTGCAAAATCATTTGCAATAGATATGCTATTATCGCTTCCACAATCATCAATCACTAGAATCTCAATATCACTCAAACTTTGATTTATGCAAGATTCTAGGCAGCGAGCGATGTATTTTTCTACATTAAAAACTGGAATGACAATAGAAATAAAAGGAGCATTTAATGTTTTATTCATCATTAGGCCTTGTTTTTTGATATCAAAACCCTAGCCTTATTTCTTATCTTTTTTGGTAAAGAGATTCTAATAATATATCTAGGTATATCCCTAAATAGGTGTCTTATTGTAGTAAATAATGGATATAATTTGTTGTATTTATATCCAATGATACAATCTTCTTTAAACATTTGATAGCTCAATTTTCCGCTAACTCCATCTAGGTTAAAGTTGCTTATTGTTTCATCGATGTATTGAAATTTGTAACCATTGTTGTATAACATTGTAAGAAGATTCGTATCACCTGCGATTTTAAATCTAGTATCAAATTTGTATTTTTTTATGATACTGGTATCTATAAATGATGATTGATGCACAAATTTGTGATGGAATTTGTGATTGTGTGAAGCTAGAAGAATCTTAGAGTTAGCATTGTCATATACCATTTCTGTATTTCCATATATTACTATGCTGTTATTTTGTATCTTATCGATTATATTTGAAATCGTATTGTTGGCATAAAATCTATCACCACAATTCATAAAATTACACCATTTTCCACTTGCCAAATCCACACCTTTATTCATCGCATAATAGATTCCGCTGTCCTTTTGGCTAATGAATTCAAAGGTAAAATTTTTATTATTTCTTTTTACAGCTTTTAGATGATAAATATCATCATTGTTTATTTCTTCTATGATATTTGAGATATTTTTGATTTTATTTTCTATAAATTCTTTTGTGCCATCACTGCTTTTTCCATCAATGATGATATGTTGCAAGCTTTCATAAGTTTGATTTATCACAGAATCTAGCGTTTTTTCGATGTTGTTTATATCATTGAAGACTATTGTAATGACGCTTATTTTATTCATCTTGTTTGGTTAATCCTTTTTAAAAATATAATTATACTTTATACACAGCTACAGCAGTATGTCCATATGCACTATTTGGAATCTTCATAAAGGGTCTAGCAAGGATTCCTAATTTATTAATGATTTTTCTTTTTAGACTTGTATCTATCAACTTTGGTTTTAAAAATATATTTGCCCATATGGTTTGCTTATAAAAATTAAAATGTTCTTTTTGTATATTTTCGTGATAAATATCTAATAACTCTATATCAAAAATATCACCTATTTTTCTCAAAGCTTTATCACTAAAACGACTAATATGATGTGGTGGCATATTTAAGATTCCATTACTGCATTTTGAAATAAAACTATCTTCACTAGGCACGGCTATTATTAGCAGACTATGCTGCTGCCCCCCCCCTATTTAGACACTCTATTTGTGAGTGGATAAAACTATAGGGATTTGCTACGTGTTCTAGCACTTGGAAGCTGCAAGCTATATCAAATTTTAATTTATTAGATTTAGAATATTCTTCTATACTAATATTTTCTATATTGATACCATTTTGCTTTGCTAGTTTCTTTGCATCGCTACTAAATTCCAAGCCAATATAATTTTGTTTATTTTGTAAAAAGCTAGCAAATGCAGCCTTTCCACAGCCAACTTCTAGCACTTTGGAATTTTCTTTTATAAATTGCTTTGCAAAATGGTATTCATTTTTTTCTTGCATATAATACCAAGATAATTTATTTAAATGATTGTAGAATCCATCATCACCGCTTGGAATCTCCCCATTTTTCAATGTGAAAAATAATAAATCACAATCAAGACAATGATGATAGATCAAATCATGTTTTATGATATTTTCTATATCTATACCAAATGATTTTTTGTATAAGATAATCAAGTCATCTTTTTTTATCATATCAATTTTATTTATTTTATCACTTCCACACAAGATACATTTCATATCGCACTCCATTATTTATTTTCTGCATTCAATATATATAGATGATATGCCTTTATAAGGGCTACCATCGCTATTAATATCAAGCAAATAAGTATTAAAATTTGGTATTTGGCTTTCATCAAAACTCATCATTTTAATATCTCTAAAATCGCAAGATTCCAATATATGTCTTAGACTAATCCTATCATACATAAATTTATGTCTTTCCCCTATACTTGTGCTTACAAAGACTTCATTTCTAATACTTTTTGGGATTAGAATTTTTATTAAATTTATATATTTCATCAATATTTTGTTTTTAATTTTATCTATTGTGATTTTTTTATTTCCTATTTGTAATTTATTTGCTTCTAAGATTCTATCTCCAACTCTATATTCTATATATTTTGCATATTCTATATTGTTATTAGATTTTACTTTATCAAATATTTCTTGCATCCCCCCCCCATTTTGCTTCTTGCTATTTGGTCTAACATTTCTATCACAATCCATTCATGCTTAAAACTATTATCATCACAATCCATCAACTTTATATATTCCCTTGCTATATTCTCCAAATCTGGTACGACAATACGCAAAATCCCATCATCTTTTAAGATTCTTCTTATCTCTTTTAGAATTTTTTTTGCATTATCTTTATCTAAATGTTCTAAAAAATGACTAGAGTAAGCTATATCAAAGGTATTGTCATTGTATGGCAAGATTTGAAGTAAATTTATTTTTTTTATATTTTCATTTATTGGATAGAAATCTATATTTTCAAAATCTTTGTGGATTCTGCTTCCGCAAGCAAAATTTAGCATCATTGATCATCCCCTAATTTGATTTAATCAATGATTATATCAAAATTAAAGGATTCTGCAATTCTGATGCCCTAAAGCGTTGCTTGCAGCAATTATTGCTCCTTGTGTAGTTCATTTTCTCTAGTAAATACATAGTTATAATATTAAATTAACACTAGCGGCGATAGCAAAAGCAAATCCCAATGTAAAGGCAACATAATGATAGAAATTTATATATTATTTTTGATGTATAAATTGTGCAAATACTATTTTATTGTGATGTATTATTTTTATAAAATATAAGATTCTGTGGTTTTTAGGGAAAAATCCCTAATTAATATGCTAATGCCTTTATTTCATAACTAAATACTTGTGGGCTTGGTGCGTGAAATGCGGAGTTTGTTATTTTGCACCAAAATTTTATATGTAAAGTATAGAGTTTTAAAAACACAGTTTTAATCCATCTTTTCATACCCTTGCTTCCAGCAAGTGCATCTTTATCAATAATGCTAACATTGTTAAATCCAGCTGTTTTAAGCACATATATAAGACTTCCAGCTGTAAATAGCGTATTGTGCGTAAAATCTTCATATGCCCAATAACAGCCGGTGAAACTTTGTGCGTTTGGTACGGCGACAAAAATAGCACCATTTTCTTTGAGTAGGGATTCTCTGAAATATTTTAGTGTGCTTATAATTTTATCTTTTGGTAAATGTTCAAGCACGTGGGTAGTAATAATTAGGTCAAATTTTTCTTGTGATTTGAAGCTAAAAATATCTTCTACTAAAAAAGATTCTATACCTAAGCTTTTTACATAAGATATTGCATTGGGATTAATATCAATACCAATAAGATTAAATTCTTTGCTGCCCCCCCCAGTTGAGTTATTTTTACTATTATCTTTTTGCCATACAAAATTATTATTTTTAATTGCAAATAAATTTTGCCCAAATCCGCAGCCAAAATCCAGAATCCTAGCATTACGAGGAAGTCGCTCTATTATTTCTTTGTAATAATGTGGCAATTTTGCCTCTTTGTAAAATTCACTATCTACACCTCTTGCTTCAAAATAATCTGTCATTTTCTCTCCTTTTGTAAAGTCAAATCAATAATCTTAATTACATCATGCGGTGTAATTTCATTTATATCTAATGTGCTTTTATAAGCATAAGCATTGCTTAATTCTTCATATTTGCTAGGATTGTTGCTTATAAAATGGTGAAACACCGGGTAGTATTTATCCCTTAGTTCTTTTGGATAAGGGATAAATCTACCTAGGTGGTTGCCATTAGACACGACGATGGTTATCGTCGTGTCTAATATCGCTCCTAAGTGAGCGCAACTTGTTTCATTTGAAATTAGGTGGTTGCCATTATACACGACGCTTGCAAGCTCTAAGAGATTTGTAATTCCAACTATATTGTATATATGTTTGTTATATTTCTTAGAAGTGGATTGCATTATCTCTTGTAATATTTCTGCATTTTCTTTGTCGTCTTTACCACCGCAAATAACAATATTTTGATGATAATTTTCTATCAGATGTATTCCTACTTGTGCAAAAGATTCTACATTCCATTTTCGAAAAGCGGTGCTTGCACCAATAAAAAGAATGCTGTATGGAATTTGTAATTTAAATTTATCTTGCAGAGATTTAAATGGTATGAGCTTAGTAGAATCTAATTCTAATTTTGTTTTCAATTTTTTATCTAAAAAGTTTTGGCAAAATTCCATATTTCTATAAAACTCAAATAGAATCTCTTTTTTGCTAGGGTAAATTTTTGTATAAATTTTGTCATTTTTGATTTTAGTTTTTTGCGTGGTATTTATATAATCACCTTGTGGAGCAAAGCTTGAGTTGGCATTGATATATCGTGATAATAAAAAGTTTGTAGTATCTCTTGAATGCACCGCATTAATAAAAATATCATATTTCTTATTCTTTAGTGTTTGCAAAAAATGTACAGCATAAAGTGGCTTTCTTGCAAGATATTGTGGATTAAAGAAAATAAAATCATCTATGATTTCTTTATCAAAATGCAAGCTCAATTCACTCCACGCAACATTTCCTAGAAGCGTTATTTTGTATTTTGGATAAGAATCTCTTATTTCGTGCAAAAAATTTCTAAAAAGTAGATAATCACCAATAGCATCATTACGTAAGATAATAATTGAATCTTGAATATATTGTGGTTTTTTAAAAGTAATATTTGCAAAAGTAAAGATATATAAATCACGCATTTTTTTTAATATAGACTTGATAGCACTCATCTTATGCTACCTTGGCTATGTTGGATTTTGTAGTTTTATTGTGATTTGTTAGATGATTAGCAAGATTTTGTGGAGGATTTAAGACAAGGATGAATTTAGCAAAATTGCTATGTGCTAGATTCCCCCCCCCATTATTCAAGATGTTTTGATATTGTGCTATATATCTTTTTGCTACTAAGTTTGATTTGAAATTTTCTTTGACTTTATTTATTGCATTTTGTGAGAGAGTTTGGCTATTTTCTAAAACCCACTTTATGCCATTTGCTAAGTCATCTATGTCATTTTCTTTTGCAAGATAGCCATTAATCTTATGTTCTATCATATCACTATTGCCACCTATATCAAAAGCAACGACTGGCGTACCGCAAGATAGAGATTCCATTATAGCATTGCTTAGATTTTCTGCTAGGCTTGGCACAATAAAAATATCACTTGCATTGTATATGAGGTTTAAAGTTGTATCATCATTTATGTAGCCTAGAAAGTGGGTTGGTATATTTTGTATTATCTCGCCACTGCTTGAGCCAAAGATAAGCAAAGAGAAGTCAAAATCTAGCTTTTTTAGTGCTGCTACAAGCTCGCTATAGCCTTTTCTAGTTACACTTGTTCCACTTATTGCACCAA
Organism: Helicobacteraceae bacterium; assembly: GCA_017508245.1. Classification (GTDB taxonomy): domain Bacteria; phylum Campylobacterota; class Campylobacteria; order Campylobacterales; family Helicobacteraceae; genus NHYM01. The sequence goes on from JAFVZI010000005.1 coordinate 5,673, forward strand.
AGGTAATATAGATGGTATTTTGTTTAAAGATTATTATTTGTAAGAGTTCTTTATACCCCCCCCCATTGAG
>JAFVZI010000006.1 GCA_017508245.1 Helicobacteraceae bacterium
ACAGCGACTTGTGGAGATAAAAGCATTGACATAGAGTGCAGGAGACCGAATTGGCAAAGTATGAGTGAGGCGTATGAGAAGATAAATACTTTGAGTATTTCTAAGAGGTATGAATTAGTTGGAGGAACACCTTTGGCACTTTACAGAGCAAATCCTCGTGGCTACGGAAACACTTGTGCTATGCAGATAAGCTATATTTTTAATCAAAATGGAATATTTCTTGAGCGATATATTTCAAACGATAAAGCTAAGCAGCCAATGGGCATAAAAGACGATTCTATTCTTAAGGGTGCTGACGGACATAATTATGTGGTAAGAGTTAAAACAATGGTTAAAGTGCTTATGTTAAAAGATTTTTTTGGAAATGCTGATAAACCATATAGTCCAAAACAAATGAATAGCAAACAAGAAAATATTAAGTTTTATAAAAATGAATTTTCAAAGTTTGGTAAAAAAGGAATAGTTGCAATGCAAGTGGAAGGTTGGGGTGATGCTTGGGGGCATATAACTTTATGGAATGGGGAGAAATTTTTAGATGATAATGAGAGCGGTGATAAAAATTATCTCATTAAAGTAGATGGATTAGACAGATGGGGAAGACAAGTGCCTATTATTGTAAATCTTTATTTTTGGGAGTTAATATAAGTGAAAAAATATACGCTATCACTGATGTTGTTGATTTTGTGTCTGCAAGCAGGAGAAATGAAAAAGGAAATTCAATATGCAAAAGATTATGGTTTGGCTTATTGTTTGGATAATTTTTACCAGACTTCACCAGCTAACGACATAGGAGTAGCACAGAGCTTATATTTTCAGTCAATGACAATTGGAGCAGAATCCTACACAAAAATACATCATTATATTACAGAATATATGTCTTCTAATCCTGTTTTTGACATAAATCTAGATAATCCCAAAGCAAATGAGCCTGTGTATTTTATAATGTGTCTTGAAATGTATAAATCCAAAAAGTTTCATATTGAAATAGAAAAGATGATAAAAAATGTGTTTTTTAAATTTAAGAGTCGCGAATGAGAAATATTTCAAGATATTATAAAATCAAGATGAAGCTATAGATGTGCAAAATCAGACAAGCCACAAGTTATGATTACACCCTCAAAATGGATAATACGATGAATCTGCTTATATCCCACCCCATAAATACTATGGATAAGCAAGTTATAGGAAGGGGTTATCAAGGAAAAGATGAGCAAACTTATTTTTTAGGTGTCTTTTGATATTATTGAGCTTTTAAAATTAAATTGGAAAGAATTGTCTTGGAATAAATCCACTTACACCCAAATTATAGAAAAGATTAAGTGTGGTTGTTCTGAAGATTTTTATACAAGTATGAATTCAAAAAAAGAAAATGAAAACTTTTTCGAAGAATTACAATCTATTCAAAGAAGGGGCATTGTGGCGATGATTGGCACAGATGGATTGCGACATACAACTTTGTGGAATGGAAATGATTTTGTAGATACATCTCTAGGAATAAGTGCCGACTTTCTCAATGATCCCACATATATAATACGAGAGTTATATTTTTGGGATTTACTATGACGGAGATTCTATGAAAAAATTTATTTTACAATATTTGGTTATGAGTTATACACTCATATATGCTTTAGATTCCTTGGCTATAGCTAACGCAATAACGAATAGGGAACAAACTTCTATCCTAGCTAAATGGGGATTGCAATATTGTTTGCAATATGATAAGGAAAATTTGTTTAAATCCAATCAATATGGGTTTTTGCGCGAAGATGTTGCTTTGGGCAAATTAGATTTACAAAAATATTTTGATGATAAAAATTTTTTTAAAGAGCCTATGAATACTTATCGTTTTGATAGATGCTTGAGCTTATATTGGTCAGAAGAGTATCGCCTTAAGGTATATCACATAGTCAAAAAATATTGCAAAGTATGCGAGTGAAATACTGCAAATAATCATAATATGCTTATTTTTAATTTATTAAAAAGTTTATTTTTACAATCAAACGCAAAGCTAGATTCTAATAATCTTAAAACCTTTGAGCAATATAACAAAGCAGAACATCAACAAATGTTTGCTAATATATGTCTAAGCAAAAAGATACAAGAGATTTATAAGAAATACACACCAAAGGCAGAAGATCCTTCTGCTTACAGAGATGATATAATTTATTTTCGTGAAATTTTAGCCTCCACCTACAAAGCAATAAATCGATACAGATATACTAAAACAATAGATTCAATTATTGATTACATTCACTATGTTTTACAAACTGCTTTGTTAGACTCATTACATATAGTGCAAAATGATTCATTTGTGTTTAATTCTTATGTTGAAATTGATATAAGCAAGAGTGTGCTAAAGATTGCTACAAGGATTCCAAATAATTTAAATGTAATGAGAGAGCTTAATAAGGAATTGCGTAAATGGTATATTCATTGTAAATTATTACAATGGAACGGAGAAATATATGCAATTATGCGTTACATATATATTTGTTTTAGATATTTTTATCATACAAGAAACAAAGATATAAATCCGATTGAAGTAGATATGTCTTTAATCAATCGTAGCTAAGGATACATTATGAGATTGTTTCTGCTTATATTAAGTGTAATCTATCTGTGTAAAGCACAAGATTCATTGCCTATTAGTTCCAAAGTTTTAAAGAAGTTTGAAAGTCAAATGAATGAGTTAGAGGACTATATATATTTCTCTAATCCTTTCGCTCCTTTTGACGCAGGTAGTATTGCCAAGATTAATGGTGATTTTGATGTAATTCTTGATTTGCGAATAGAATCTTTCCAATGCTATGCCTTAGAAGATGAAAGTCTCAATCAATGTGCGTGCTTTCAGATTCCTGCTACAAGAAACGCTCTCCCTGGTGTGCGTCAGCCTTTATATGATGTTACGCTTACAGAAGATAAATTGAAAAAATGGATTATTAAAGCACAAAAATCAAGTGCTAATGGAGAGCCTTGCTCTATCTACACCCCTACGCTAAAAGAAATTGACCAATGGGTTGATAAGAAGATGAAAGAACATCAAGCACAATGCAATCAATTTATCAAAAATTGGAACACAGATAAATATGAGTGTATCTTTGATGAAGATTCTAAAAAGGTAGATGAATGTAGAACAACATTGTATGAAAGATATTGCGGATGAAGCCCTTTTAAATATAAAACAATTACTATGTAAGATTCAGTGCTATTTAAAAATGTAAAGTTATAATACTAGAATCTTAATTATCCACCTTTGTATCTATCAAACCCCAAGGACTCCTATGCTCCATCCACTCTTAGAATCTGATAAGCTTGAGTGTATCCATAAAGGTAAAGTATTATTACAATCTAGTATAAGTAATCTACTCTCAATCAATAATGCAGGAGCGATTACTTTACAAGATTTATCTCAAGCA
>JAFVZI010000007.1 GCA_017508245.1 Helicobacteraceae bacterium
AACGATAACGAAAACCAACTCAATCATACTAAATCCACTTCTTTTCATATTCCACTCCTTCTTAATAAAATTTCTTTTAACTCCAGTAGAGTAAAAGTATATAGAATTTAAACTTTTTTTTAAATCTATCCTTAAAAGCTAAAAATTATTTAATACTAAAATATTATTTCATATTTCTAATTTTTGCTATTTCATCGCGTAATCTCGCAGCTTCTTCAAATTCTAGGGCTTTTGAAGCAATATGCATCTTTTTTGTCAAATCTTTTATAATTTTGTTTCTTTCACTCTTTGGAATCTTGTCTTTTATCTTTATTTTTTCATCATTACTTATAAGCTTTAATTCATCTTCTATATTTCTTTTTGTGCTTTGTGGAGTGATATTATTAGCTTTATTAAATGCTTCTTGTTTGTTTCTCCTATAATTGCTCTCATCAAGTGCAGCTTGCATGCTTTTTGTAATCTTTTGAGCAAAAAATATTACTTTTCCGTTTATATTTCTTGCAGCCCTCCCCATAGTTTGTATCAAACTTGTTTGGCTACGCAAAAATCCTTCTTTATCAGCATCAAGAATAGCTACAAGGCTTACTTCTGGCAAATCAAGCCCCTCACGCAGTAAATTTACACCAATTAGCACATCAAATTCGCCAAATCTAAGCGACCTTATTAGATGATTTCTCTCAATCGCATCAATGTCGCTATGTAAATATTGACACTTTATTCCTAAATCATTGTAATATTTACATAAATCTTCTGCCATTTTTTTGGTAAGTGCACCAACTAACGCTCGCTCACCTCTATTTATTACTATTTTTAGCTCATCATATAGAATCTCAACTTGTTTTTTGCTATCTTTTATCTCACAAATAGGGTCTAAAAGTCCTGTAGGACGGACTATTTGTTCAGCAATATTTTCTTTGCTAAGTTTTAGTTCTAGCTCACTAGGTGTTGCTGATACAAATAGATAATGTGGCGCTTTGTTTATAAATTCATCAAAATTAAGTGGGCGATTATCTAATGCACTAGGCAATCTAAAACCATATTCTACAAGCACTTCTTTTCTGCTTCTATCACCTGCATACATCCCACCAAATTGCGGAAGACTTACGTGGGATTCATCTACTATTATTAGATATGGTTTGTTTTTGCATTCAAAATAATCAATCAAACAATATGGCGTTTCGCCTGCTTTTTTACCTGTTAGATGTCGTGCGTAATTTTCTATGCCTTTGCAGATTCCATTTTCTTTTATCATTTCTAAATCAAATTCCGTTCTACTTTTTAATCTAGTATAGGCCACTTCATTGTCTTTAAAATCAATTAGACGAGATTCTAATTCACTTTCTATGCTATTTATAGCACTCTTAAGCCTATCTTGCTCTACTATAAATGGATTTGCCGCATATAGAACATAACTATCAAGATTTCTTATTTCTTTACTATCGATAGAATCTATAAATGATATTTTTTCAACCTCATCATCAAAGAATTCTATTCTAAGGATTTCATCTTCAATATATGCAGGATAAATATCAATTACATCTCCATTTGTTCTAAATTCGCCCCGTTTCAAGTGCGTGATGCTTCGCGTATATCCCATATTGACCAATCGCTCTAAAAAATCTCTATGTTTTTTTATATCTCCAATTTGTATTTTTTCAATCATTTGTAAATATTCTTTTGGATTTCCTAAGCCATAGTTTGCAGAAACACTTGCTATCACAATAACATCATCATATGCAAGAAGTGATGTAGTGGCAGACAATCTATATCGCTCTAAATCATCATTAATACTAGAATCTTTTTCTATAAATAAGTCTCTTCGTGGAATATATGCTTCAGGCTGATAATAATCAAAATGCGATATAAAATATTCGACTTTATTTTGCGGAAAAAAGCCTTTAAATTCACTATAAAGTTGAGCACACAAGCTTTTATTGTGCGACATTATTAGCGTTGGCATTTGTAGGTCTGCAATAATATTTGCCATTGTGTAAGTTTTACCACTACCTGTAACTCCAAGAAGCATTTGGTATTGATTTTTATTTTTAATACTATTTGTTAGTTTTTTTATAGCTTGTGGCTGGTCGCCTGCTGGTTTAAAATCAGAATTTAATATAAATTTATTCATATATTTGTGTATTACCTTAAAATTGAATTATTATTTTGTTACAATTATAATATTTTATAAAATTTTTGATAGCAAAGGGTTTGCAATGAGTATCTTAGAGAGACTTACACAAAAAGTTGATGAGTTGTTAAGTAAGCTTGATGAATTGCATGATGAGAATAAAAAACTTCAATTAGAAAATAATGCATTAATAACAGAATCTCAAGAAAAAGATAGGCAGATAAATGCTCTATATGATGAGCTTGCATTAAGAGATAGAGGTTATGAGGATTTGATAAGTAGAATAGATGAGGCAAAAAATAGGTGAATTCGGAGCTTAGAGCGGATTTGATTCTGAATGGAAAAAAGATTCAAATAAGCATTGAATGTATTAATAAAAATGCTAAGAGCGAGGTAGAATCTTTGCTTTCAAAACAAAATTTAGACACCAAAGATATTTTAAAAGCTTATATTAAAAAAACACAGGAATACGCTGAGTTAGAAGATAGATTAAAGAAACTGACAAATCAATTGGAGCAAATCTGAATTACTACAATATCGCTCCCATAAGATTAAATCTCCCACCTCTAGTTTATCATAGCAATGTAGAAATTAGAGACTATCAATTAGTAGATATAGAAATAAAGAAAAAAAATACTCTAGGGGTAGTCATCTCCAAATGTAAAAAGCCAGATTTTAGCACATTAGAAGCAAGACCTAAAGATTTGTATTTTAATGATATTCAAGTAGCTTTGGCTAAATTTATTAGCAATTATTATTGTGCGAATCTTGGACTTTGTTTTGGGCAGTTTGTGCCACTTGAATATAAAGATGATGTAAAAATAGATGAAAATTTTCAATCAATCTTACTAAAAAATACTCTAAATCATTCACAGAATCTGGCACTAGATTTTATAAAAAATCATAAAAAGACATTATTATTTGGCGATACAGGAAGTGGAAAAACAGAGATTTATATCAATATGATTTTAGAGACTATAAAAAATAACAAGAATGTTTTATTTTTGATGCCAGAAATTTCTCTTACACCACAAATGGAGAAAAGATTAAAGAATATTTTTGGTAATTTGGTTTGTATTTGGCACTCAAAAATCACAAAAAAAAATAAAAATCAATATTTGGAAAAATTACATCAATATAAAATCATAGCAGGTGCTAGGTCGGCATTATTTTTGCCACTGCAGAATCTTGGGCTAATTATTGTTGATGAGGAACACGATGATGCATATAAATCAAACATAAGTCCAAAATACAATGCGAGAGATTTAAGTATATATCTATCAATAAAGCACAATATTAAGCTAATCTTAGGTAGTGCGACCCCTAGCCTTGTTAGCTATTATCATTTTAAAAATAGTGGCGAGATTTTTCGGCTAAAAGGTAGATATTTTGATAGCAAAAAAGAGATTATTTTTGAAAATTCTAATACGAATCTGACGCCAAATTTATTGCAAAAAATAGAATCTGTATTGCAAAATAAAAAGCAGGTGATTGTATTTATCCCAATTCGAGCAAATTTTAAAACGATTATGTGTAATATTTGCGGCAATAGCATAAGGTGTAAAAATTGCTCTATTTCCATGAGTGTGCATTTGAAAAAAAATGCTCTAATTTGCCATTATTGTGGGTATATGGAGAGATTGAGAGATATTTGTGATAATTGTGGTGGCAATGAATTTCGAGCATTAAATATAGGCACTCAAGAGATTGCAAAAGAATTAAGAGAAAATTTTCCAAAAAATAGAATCGAGATTTTTGATAGAGATGAAATAAAAACAGATAGTAAGTTAAAAAAGATTCTAAATGAATTTAATGACAATAAGATTGATATTTTGGTTGGAACTCAAATGTTAAGCAAGGGGCATGATTATCATAATGTATATTTATCTGTGATACTTGGGATTGACAATCTATTAAATAGTAGTGATTTTAGGGCATTTGAAAAATCTGTGGCTCTTATTTATCAAATATCTGGACGTTGTGCTAGAAAAGAAGATGGTGAGGTTTTTATTCAAACGTTAAATCAAAATGTTTTTAAGCCATTTTTGAATGATTATGAAGATTTTTTAACTTTTGAATTAAAGCATAGAAAAGATTTTTATCCGCCATATGTGAAATTAGCCTTGATTTCATCAAGTAATAAAAATGACAAAACAGCAAAAGAGGCAATAGAATCTTGTAAAAAGATAGTAGAATCTAATAAATTTATTGAGATCGTTGGACTTAACAAAGCACCAATAGAGCGTATAAACGGCAATTGGCGATATTTTATGTTACTTCGCTCGCATAGTATAAAAGAGCTTTTAGGTTGTATTTCTTTATTAAAATATAAGCAAGTATCTATTGATATTGACCCATTGCAGTTATTATAAAAAGGATTTTTATGAAAATAAATATATCTTGCAAAAGTCCAATTTTGCAAAAAACACTAGATTTGTATTTGAAAAATTATGTATCAAGCTATGATAATTGTGATTTTGTGATTTCTGATGTTATTTTTGATGGCATAAATAAGCCAATTTGTTTAGCGACATTTAGAGCAGATTCTGATATTAGACGACCGATGCATAAAGAATCTTTATTTGATGATTTGTCTATATTCTATAAAAACATAAATAAACTTCCAAAAATAGAAAAAACAAATAATGTGCTTGATATAAGTGAGCTTACTAGCCTAAGAAAATCTCTGGATTCCATAAATGAATTAAACAATAAAAGTGATATAGACCCATTAAAAGAACAAATTGATAATATATTTGCCGACTTCGCAGATAAGCTTTATGATGTCCTCAAAAAAAATAAATAAATCTAGTATAAAAATAATTGCAGGAAAATATAAAGGCAAAATTTTGCATATGGACATTTTGCCAAATACGCGTCCCACAAAATCTATAGTAAAAGAATCTTTATTTGATACCCTACAAGATTCTATAAAAGATAAAGTTTTGGTAGAAGTTTTTGCAGGTTATGGTAGTGTGGGTTTTGAAGCATTTAGCAGAGGTGCAAAAAAAGTGATTTTTATAGAAAAAGATTCTAGGTCTTATTCTGTTTTGTTTCATAATATAAATCTATTTAATAGCTCACATTTAATAGCCTATAATGAAGATTCTCTTATTTTTTTGGAACAATTTTGCAGAGATAATGAATTTGATATTTTATACTTAGACCCGCCTTTTTGTTTGGATTATAATGTTATTTTTGCGTTGTTATCAAAGATAAATTTAATAAATAAGATTGTAGTAATAGAGCATATTTCAAGCTTTGTTATGCCACAGAATCTAAATAATTTAAGTTTATATAAAAGTAGAAAATTTGGCAAAACCACTCTTAGCTATTATTTTTAAAATTTTGATAGAATCTTGGTTTGATTCCATATAAGGCAAATAAATGGCAGATGAGAAAAAATCTAATAGCAAGATTATTGTGATAATTGTTATAGTGCTTATTTTGATTTTATTGTTGCTTGGAGCGACATTTTATTTTATGACTAAAGGTCCAGCACAAGAAACATCTCAAATACAAAATACAACAACTCAAGATAATGCATGGTCAGGAAATAATCTAGGAAATACTTCGGCTGGTGCTTCGAGCAGTGGAAATTATATGAGAGTTGGTTCTGTCTATCAACTTGACCAATTTATAGTAAATCTGCTTGCTCAAGGTGGTAGAAGATATTTAAAAACAACAATATCGCTAGAGATGACAAATTCTGAATTGCAAAATGAAATAGTTACAAAACTACCAGCAGTAAGAGATACCATTATAGATATTTTGTCTTCAAAATCATTAGAGGAAGTTTCTACTACGAGAGGTAGAGAAAAAATCAAAGAAGAAATAGCACAGAGATTAAATGAATTTTTAGTTGATGGAAAAATAAGAAATATATTTTTTGTAGATTATGCGATTCAATGATAGGCATTGATTTAGTATCAATAAGACGCATAGAATCTTTGATAAAAAAGTATGATATTGTTTTTTTAAAAAAGATTTTAAATGATGATGAAATATCACTTGTTAGAAATGACAAAAACTTTAATATTCATAGAATCTCTGGTTTTTTTGCTACAAAGGAAGCTCTGTCAAAAGCCCTTGGTTGTGGTATTGGCAAGGATCTAAGATTTCGTGATATTTGCATCTATAAAGATGATAAAGGCAAGCCAAAAATAAAGCTAGATTCTGCAGTGATAAAAAGATTTAATATAAAAAACATAGATTTATCTGTAAGCCACGATAAGGATTATGCAATAGCAGTAGTGCAAGTTTGCAATTAATCTTTGAAATCAAGTATTATCATTCCTGCAAATTTATCTTCTTTCCCTTTTGTCTGTTTGTAAAATTCGATTCTATATTTTTTGTTATCCTTATCGATGCTAAATTTGTCTATTAAATTCTCTTTTTTTATTTTGATTCCAGATTCAGATTCTATGCCATCTTTGTAATATCCTATAACATTTATCCTATATGGAAGTGGTGGAATCTCAAAACTATCTTTTAGGGATACTATTGTGCCAATAGGTATTTCTACCTCATTGTCATCAATTATTATGCTTACATTTTTTAGCGAATAATCAAATTCTGTATAAAATGGTTTTAGATAAGCTAGATTCTTGTTTCCGTGTTTTATTCTATAATTTTTCCCATCTTCAAAAAGCCATACAATAGGGGTATTTGAATAAAAATTCATATTTCCTTTTTGCGTTGGAAAGTAATTGATAACCGGCTTGATGTTATGTAATGGAATTTCTATAATATTATTTATTACTATATTGGTATTTTCATGGTTGATTAATTTATCGATGTTTTTTATATCGAGGTCAAAATCTCGCTCAAATTTTATATTCATATTTTTCATCATACCTTCAATGCTAAGTAAATGATAATATACTCTTTGATTTAGTGGCAAACTCTTTGATGCTTCATTTGCAAAAGCCATTTTTTTATTAATTGTTGCAAAATATGTTAGGCTTTTTTCTTGCTCTGTATCACCATCTGCGGTATTTGTGTTTTTAACTCTATACCTATGCAAATTATCTAAAAGATTGCCATTTATGTATTCTACTACTTGAGAGATATTGTCATTTAAATCATTGTATTCAAATAATGTCCCTTGGTCTATTACAGAGCAGTTTCCCCATCTATTTTGATTAAGCAAATTATTTACATAGCTTTCTCTATAAAAGCCACTTCCATCGTGTAAATGCAAGATTCTAATAACATTCTCATCTAAAATTATCTTTTTTATGTCTTGGATTATTTGATATTCGGGGTCGCTTTTGTCTAGTTTTGCAAATTTTCTATTCATATCACCATAGATTCCACGATTATTCCTAAGAATGCTATATTGATTTAGATTTGGCACTACCCATACGCTACCATCATATACTTTATAGTGCTTTATGAGTATTGAAGTAGCATTAAATCCACCGGGTTCATCACCTTGGATCCCTGATATTACAAGCAACGCAGGTTTGTTGCTAGGATTGTTTGAATCTAATTTATATAAACTAAAATTTATTGGTTCTGCATTGACAAATAAAATAAACATCAAAAATAATAAAAATCTCAAAAATTACCACCGCTATACAAAATGCCAAATTATAGCAGATAAAATGGAATAAAATATGCTTGAAGAATGACAAAATGAAGGGAGTTAGGCAATGAATGATAATGATATATTGGCTACATTTAAAAAGCATTTATGTGGCATAAAGGAAGTAGATTCTGATATTGTAAAAAATCAAATCCATAATTTTGGCGAGACAATGAAAGGTATCAATGAATTTGTTGGAGCGATTCAGACTATAAGCTTAAATTTGACCAAAATTAAAGATGTATCAGAGAAAATTCAATGGATTGATGATTTATTAAACGCAGAATCTAATACATTAAATTTACAAACAGAAAGGCATAATTATCTATCAAGTATTAAGCATATAGTTGATAATACAAAATTTATGGACATTGCATTGTTTGATGTGGAATTATCTTGTGTTATAAATGGAAAACAATTTAGTCTTGATGTGCCTAGTCCAGTTAATTATCTAAATGATGATATTTATGAATATTGTGTTACTAAAATAAATGAGTTAAGCATGCTTCAGTCTCAAATAAGCAAATGTCTAAATGGCGAAGACAACGCAAGTAGCATCAATGATTACAGCGATGTAAAAGGTGATTTGTTGAATCTATTTAAATAAAATTATTTTAATAGATTCCTTATTTTTATTTGTAGCTTTTGCCAAGTTTTTAGTTCCATTATCGGGTGTCCGCCCCACTTTGTGTTTGGTGGTAGGTTTTTTGATACAGCACCTCTACCTGCAACTTGGACAAAGTCTCCGATATGGACATGCCCCCCAGTGCCTACTTGTCCGCCACAAACTACATTCCTCCCTGTTGTAGTGCTTCCTGCAAAACCAACTTGTGATACTAAAATAGTATATTCGCCTATCACGCAGTTATGTCCTATTTGGACTAGATTATCTATTTTTGCACCTTTTTTTATTATCGTGCTATTTAATACAGCTCTATCTATCGTGGTGTTTGCACCAATTTCTACATCATCTTCTATGATTACATTGCCTAAATGCTCGATTTTTATATGTTCTCCACTGCTAGTATGTGCATATCCAAAACCATCAGAGCCTATTACGCTTCCTGCGTGAATATTGACATTATTGCCAATTATGCAATCTTTATAGATTGTTACATTTGGATAGATTTTTACATTATCACCAATTTTAACATTATCGCAAATTACAGCATTTGGCATAATTATGCAATTTTTTCCAATTTGAACATTTTCTCCGATAAACGCACCACTATAAATTATCGTATCTCTATATTCTTTTTTACAAGATTCTATATTTTTAATTTGTTTAGATTGAAAGAAATGAGTTAGATTTGCAAATGCTAAATATGGATTTTTGATAAAAATGACATTTTTACCAAGATTCTTATCTTTATGTTTTATATCTACAAATATTGCTCCAGCTTTACATTCGGCTATAGATGGAAGATATTTATCATTATTTATGTAGCTTATGTCATTTTTTGTCGCATATTGTGGTGGCATCAAAGATAGAACATCAAAATCTTTTATCCCACCTGAATCTATATTTAGTTTTTCTAACATCTCATATAATCTCATTTTAAACCCTTATTTAAAGTTTTAATGCTGCTCTATTGCTATTACTCCACTTCTTATGATTTCTTTTGGTTTAAATCTTTTTATTGCTTTGATAAAACAATCAATGTGATTTGGATTGTCTGTAATTGTTAATATGATGTATTTATCATTTACATCTGCTATACCACCATTGTATGCTTTACATAATGCATCAATATCACTGATTGATTGCTCAATTGATATTTTTACAAGGATTGTTTCTTTTTCAATCAAGTCTTCATCTTCAATGACGCTTAAAACAGGTATTAGCTTGTGCAATTGTTTTACTATTTGCTCAAATACCCTTTCATCGCCACTTGTAACTATTGTAATTCTTGATAATTCACTATTTTGCAATGGAGCAACAGTAAGAGATTCTATATTATATCCCCTACCTGCAAACAATCCCGAAACACGAGATAAAACACTATGTTCATTAAGAACAGTTGCAGATACAATTCTTCGCTTTTTCATAGATGCCCCCTAATTAATTCAACATCATATTATATAGTGCTTCACCGCTTGGCACCATAGGAAATACAGATTCCATTCTATCAATTTTTACATCAAGCAAAGATACTTTATTTGAATTCATCGCTTCTTTTAGTGCTTTTTCAAATTCTTTTTTTGTTTTTACCTCAAAGCCTATTCCGCCAAAAGATTCTACTAATTTTACAAAATCTGGCTGATATGTAAGATCTACGCTTGAATATCTTTCATCGTGGAAAAATGTTTGCCATTGCCTAACCATACCCAAATAATTATTATTCAATATCACATTGATGACTGATATCTTGCTTTCAATGCAAGTTATCAACTCTTGAATATTCATCATAATAGAGCCATCGCCAGAAATATTTATTGAATATTTTTTATTTTGTGCGACCTTTGCACCGATTGCAGCTGGAAGTCCAAATCCCATCGTCCCAAGCCCGCCACTTGTTATAAACTCTCGTGGTTGCATAAACTTATAAAATTGTGCCACCCACATTTGATGTTGCCCAACATCTGTGGAAATGATGGCATTTGTATCTGTCATTTGTGCTATTTTTTCAATAACCCATTGAGGCTTTAGTATCTTATCTGAATCTTTGTAGCAAAAAGAGTGTTTTTTCTTGTAAGATTCTAAAGACTCAAGCCATTTTTTTGTTTTTGTTTTATCAAAATCACCTAAAATATCTAGCAATTCTTTGAGGACATTTTTCAAATCACCAACTATTGGATAATTTGCATTGATAATCTTACCAATAGAACTTGGGTCTATATCAATATGTGCTATTTTTGCATTTTTTGCAAATTCACTCAATTTTCCCGTGATTCTATCATCAAATCTAGCTCCAAGCGATATTAATAAATCGCATTCAGAGATAGCCATATTTGAAGCATAGCTACCGTGCATTCCAGCCATACCATAAAATAAGGGATTTGTGTCTCCGCAAACTCCCCTAGCCATTAGCGTTTCAACAGCAGGTATATTCGTAATCTCCATTAACTTACGAATTTCACCATAAGCATTTGAGATAATCGCACCACCACCTACATATAATAGAGGCTTTTTTGCCTCATTTATTGCATCTTTTAGTTTTGAAATTTGCCTTGCATTGCCCTTTATAGTTGGCTTGTAAGTCTGTAATTCTATATTTTTTGGATAACTAAACTCCCCAATTGTATTGCTTATATCTTTTGGCAAATCAATTAGCACGGGTCCGGGTCGCCCACTTCTTGCAATATAAAATGCTTCTTTTAAGATTCTAGGCAGTTCTTTTATATTTTTTACAAGATAGTTGTGCTTTGTGCATGGACGAGAAATGCCTACAGCGTCAATTTCTTGAAATGCGTCAGTCCCTATCTGTGTGACTGGAACTTGTCCGCTGATTATGACAAGAGGCACAGAATCTGTATAAGCCGTCGCTATTCCTGTTACTGCATTTGTAAATCCTGGTCCGCTTGTGACGATTGCCACTCCGACTTTTCCACTAGCTCTTGCATATCCATCGGCAGCATGTAGTGCGGCTTGTTCGTGTCTTGTTAAAATATGCTTGAAATAATTTTGCTTATATATTTCATCATAAATAAATAATACAGCCCCACCAGGATACCCAAAAACAAACTCAACCCCTTCTTCTTTGAATGCCTCCATAACCATTTTGGCACCCGTCATTTTATTTGCAGTTGTAACAGGCATATCCATTTCCTTTTGGTAAGATTAGTAGTTGTGATTATATTAAAAAAATAGCGTAAATAAAGCTTAAAAAGCTTAAAATTAAAAACTCATTTTAAAACTCAGAGGGTAAAAATGTCAAGAGCATTATCGCTTAAGTATCGTCCATTAAAATTTAGTGATTTAATAGGTCAAGATTCAATATCACAGACTTTATCACTAGCACTTGATTTAAACAAAGTTTCACATGCATATTTATTTTCTGGGCTTAGGGGAAGCGGTAAAACATCAAGTGCTAGAATCTTTGCTAGAGCATTGGATTGCGAAAAATTTCCAACAAGTGTGCCTTGTGGTGAGTGCGAATCTTGCAAAAGCTCACTAAACAACACACATATGGATATTATTGAGATGGACGCTGCATCATCTAGGTCAATTGACGATATAAAAAAATTAATAGAACAAATCCAATATAAACCTGCATATTCTAGATTCAAGATTTTTATCATTGATGAAGTTCATATGCTTACAAAAGAAGCTTTTAATGCACTTTTAAAAACACTCGAAGAGCCACCAGAATACGTAAAATTTATACTTGCTACAACTGACCCATTGAAATTGCCACCAACTATTTTGAGCAGGACACAGCATTTTAGATTTAAAAAGATACCACAAAATAGCATTTCTACACACTTAAAGAGAATATTGGGCTTGGAAAATGTGAAATTTGAAGATGAAGCCATAGATTTATTATCTAGGAATTGTGGTGGAAGTTTGCGTGATGCACTGACTTTGCTTGAACAATCCATCATATTTTCAAAAGAAAATATTACATTAGAGAGTGTATCAAGCATGCTTGGTGCGTTAAATCCAAGTATAATAGAAGACTTTTTTAACTCGATATTATTAAAAAATGATTCTAAAATAGAATCTATTTTAAAAGAATTTGAATCCTATGAAGTAGAAAATATCATTGATGAGATGATTATATTTTTGAAATATAGAATGTTAAGCAAAGATTCTAGATATAACTTGATTGTGATTGATAGATTTTTTAGGATTCTAGGCGATGCAAAAAATATGCTTTTTCAAAATGCAGAATCTTCTTTTGTTTTGCTTTTGACAACATTAAAATTTAAAGAAGCACTAAATATTGATGAGATAAACAAAATCATATCAAAGATTGAAAGAGAAGTTCTTGATATTAATGATGAAGCGATAAAAAACAATATTAGCAAAGATTCTAATAGCACAGATTCTATGCAAACTCCAAAAGATTCTATGCAAGATTCTATAAAGTCATTTTCATCAAAGTCGCAATTTGAGCAGCTAGTAGATAAGATTTATAATCGTGATTATGAGTTAGGAGAGTTATTTAAAAAAAATATAGAATTTGTTGAATTCAAAGATTCTATACTTACTTGGAATAGCAAAGCAGATGGCGAAGAAAAAGAGACACTAAAGCAGTTTTTTAGTGTGATTATGGAGTTTGTGCGTGAAGTATTTGGTGAAAATACAAAGATTGTAGCCCCAAAACAAAATAAAGAAAAGAAAAAACCAGAAGAGCCAGAGATAATAAAAGATATAGAAAATATTTTTGGCATTGTTGATAAGAAAATTGTAGATAATAGAGAATAATAAATGTTGTTTAGTGATATAGGTTTGAATAATTTGGCAACAATTTGTTTTAAAATTGATGAAATATCTAAAAATAAAGAACATATTATATTTTTATTGTATGGCGATATTGGTGCGGGCAAAACAAGCTTAGTAAAAGAATATGCAAGATTATGCGATATAAAAGATAGCGTAACATCGCCTACATTTAGTCTGCTACACGAATATGACAATAAAATATTTCATTATGATTTGTATAATAGAGAAATGAGTGATTTATTAAATCTTGGAATCTTAGATTTACTCTCAAACAATGGAATTCATTTTGTTGAATGGGCAAATGATGATTTAAGAGAAATCCTAAAAGACGCATTTTCTAATATTATCACTATAAAAATAGATAAAAGTTTAAAAACGAGAAATTATGAGATTAGCTAAAGGATATATGTGGATACTCTAAAAGCAAAACACTTGAGCAAAACTATCAAAAAAACAAAAATTGTAAATGATATATCACTAGAAGTAAATAGTGCTGAGGTAGTTGGACTTCTTGGACCAAATGGTGCAGGTAAAACCACTACTTTTTATATGATTTGTGGGCTTTTAGTGCCAAGCAGAGGAAATGTATTTTTAAATGATAGAGATATTACAAATTTACCGCTTCACAGGCGTTCAAATCTAGGAATAGGATATTTGCCACAAGAATCTAGTATTTTTAGAGATTTGAGTGTTGAAGATAATCTTGAATTTGCTGCGGAAGTAAGTATAAAAGATTCTAAAGCAAGAGCAAAAAGAATAGAAGAAATGCTTGAGGCTTTCAATATTACTACTATTAGGAGGCGAAAAGGATTGTCTCTAAGCGGAGGAGAGCGAAGAAGGGTTGAGATTGCAAGGGCGCTTATCAAAGATCCAAAGTTTATTTTACTTGATGAACCATTTGCTGGAGTTGATCCAATCGCTGTCCTTGATATTCAAAATATCATAGAAAAGCTTATAGAGTTAAATATAGGTGTGTTAATAACAGACCATAATGTTAGAGAGACGCTATCTGTTTGTGATAGAGCGTATGTTATCAAAAGTGGTAGCTTGCTTGCAAGTGGAAGTAGTGATGAAATATACGATAATGAGTTGGTTAGAATTCACTATCTTGGTGAAAATTTTAAAATATGAAACTAAAACAATCCCAAAACTTAAAGACCAAATTAAGTCCAACACTAAAGAGCTGGTTTCCAATATTACAAAGTTCTACCACGGAATTAGAAGAGGTTTTGGGTGAGTTTATAGCAGAAAATCCATTTGTTGATATACAAAGCAATATAAGACAGAATCTGCCGATAGTAAAAAATCATAGACACAATAGAGCAGATTCCAAGATGAGCGATAAAATAGAGGCTTTGAGTATTTATAAAAAAAGCTTGTATGAAGTATTAGAATCTCAAATTTTACCCCCTTTGTTTCCTACACCAATAAGCCAGAAAATTGCATTTGAGATTATTGATTTTATAAATGATGAAGGATATTTTGAAGGCAATATAGATGAGATTGCAAAAAAATATGGCGTAGAATCTAATTTTGTAGAAAACATCAGAATGAGATTTAGCAAGCTTGACCCAGCCGGTGTTGGTGCGATAAATGAAGTAGAATCTATGATTTTTCAGCTAGATGATTTCAGCTTAGATAAAGATTTGTATGATTTGACTTTTAGGCTTATTAGCGATTTAAAAAATCATAAAAAATATATCAATAATAAGCTTTATAATAAAGCTATGAATCTTATCTCAAAGCTAAAAAATCCTCCTGCACTAGATTATTTTCCTTCGGATTCAAGTATCATTCCAGATATTTTTATAAACAGTACGATAGATGGCTTTGAAGTGAATCTAAATGATGATTATTATCCAGAAATAATAGTAGATAATAAGATAAAATACAACAAAGACGTTGCAATAAAAGCAAAATTAAAAGAAGCTAGAGATTTGGTAGATGCACTAAATATGAGGAAAAGTACAATTAAAAAAATAGGGCTTATGCTATTAGAATATCAGTATGATTTTTTTATAGGTGGCGATATGAAACCTCTAAGGTTAAAAGATATTGCATTAGAGTTAGGACACAATCCAAGCACGATTTCGCGAGCTATTTCAAATAAATATTTAGAATGTAATCGCGGAATCTATCCACTAAAAAATTTTTTTAGTGTGGCAATAACAGATGATACATCAAATACTTCTATAAAAGATTTTATTTTAGAATGTATTAAATATGAGAATAAAAAATCTCCTCTTAGTGATGTAAAGATTCTAGGATTAGTAGAAGATAAATATAAAATAAAAATGGTAAGAAGGACTATTACAAAATATAGAAAACAGCTAAATATAGCAAGTTCAGGTGAGAGAAAACGGCTATATGAAATGGAGCTATAAGGAGTTTTGATGATAAAGGATGTTTTGCGATATTCTAAGGTTATTGCGATAGTTGGCTTAAGCCCAAATCCTACAAAAGATAGCAATATGGTTGCTAGATATTTAAAGTATAATGGCTATAAAATAATCCCAATATATCCAGATAAAGATTGTATTTTAGATTCTAAAGTGTATAGAAATATAGGTGATGCTTTTATGGAAAATGATATAGATATTGTGGTTGTTTTTAGAAAAAATAAAGCAGTGCTAGATGTGGCAAAAGAAATTATAAAAAATATAAAATATGCCAAGAATCTAAAGGCATTATGGCTTCAAATCGGTATTATCAATGATGAAGCAAGAGATTTAGCCAAGCTACACAATATTTATTTTGTTCAAGATAAGTGTATAAAAATCGAACATCAACTATTGTTTGATTGATATTCCTATGCCTATATTTTTTGATTTTATTTTGTATTGGTGTATATTATCACCGTATCCTTGAAAATATTGTAGATACAAGCTAGTTCTATTGAAATCAAATTTATATTCAAGCAATAAAGAACCTTTATAATTTCCATAATTATGAAAGAGATTGTGTATTGTTAGATTGATGTGATTTCTTTCTAAAAATTTATATCCAAGTTTCAAATCACTATATCCTATATACCTCCTAATATCTCTAGGGTCATACCCCATATAAAACCAAGCTCTAATATCTACTCTAAAATCTCCATTTCTATACATTAGCTCACCGATGATTCTATCAATACTTCTTGACCTTTGAGGTGTTTCTTCTCCATTTGATTTGTGCAAATACCCAAATCTGATATTATAAAATTTCCCACCAAATAGATTCCAATCCAGTGCCCTATAAAATGTTAGCTCAGGCATATAATCATTGTCTCTAAAAGGTGCAGATATTTCTCCAGAGTACATTTGAAAAAATGAAACTTGCGTATATGCAAAAAATAATCCGATACCAAATAAAATGTCATCAAATAAATTTATTTTTGCACTTACTTGTAGCTTTACTTCATATGGTTTATATGGTGCTCTTATGCCACTTATTGAATAATAAAGTGGCATAAAATAATTTTCATTGTGTGTAGAGAATCTTTGTAAAATACTATTTGCGGTGTCTATATCTTCGTATCTTGGGAATTCATAATTGATATAGCTATCTTTGTTTGATTCTGTATCTATTTCTTGTATCTGTGAATTAGCATCTATTGTATCATCTGCTAGCAGTGGAACAAAAAATAAAATATAGACTAAAATATACCTCATAAATAGTTACCCAAGATTCTTTAAATGGTATGATAATATCTTATTAATGCAACAATAATTAAATTTGCAAATTTTATAATATTTCTTTTGGATAAAATACCAAAATCATAACACCAAATAAGTAGCACTATTTTTAAAGAAAAGGAAATTTTAATGTGCGGGATAATTGGCTATATAGGCAATAAAGAAAAAAAAGAAGTTGTATTAGATGGTTTGAGAGAGCTTGAGTATAGAGGATATGATAGTGCCGGAATCTCTATTCTTAGTAATGATGTATTATCCACATTTAAGACTACGGGTAAGTTGATAAATCTTGAAGTTAAATGTAAAGATTTTAAATCAAGTGGCTTTGGGGTTGCAATAGGTCATACAAGATGGGCTACTCACGGTAAAGCAACAGAAATCAATGCACACCCACATTTTGGTGAAGTAAGCAGTGTCGTTCATAATGGAATCATCGAGAATTTTTTGGATATTAAAAAACAACTAGAAAGCAGGGAAAAAGTATTTTTAAGTCAAACTGATACAGAAGTAATAGTTCATCTTTTTGAAGAAAATTTAAGCATTTGTTCAAATCATATAAAGGCTTTTAAAAAAACTATTGATAGTTTGATTGGTTCATATGCGATTTTATTAATCACAAAAAGCGCACCAGATAAAATATTTTATGCTAAAAATGGCTCACCACTATTGATTGGTTCAAATGGAGATGAGATTTATTTTGCGAGTTCATCAACTCCACTCATTGGTCTTGTAGATAGAGTTTGTTATTTAGAAGATGGCGATGTAGGATATATGGATATTAGTTCATTTGATAATTTAAAAAATATTCAACCTATGAGTGGAGAGAAAATATCTTCACAAAAAGAAGGGTATAGATATTTTATGGAAAAAGAAATATATGAACAACATAAAATATTGAAAGATACAATAAGAGGTAGAATCTTAGATGACAGTATCAATTTAGAACTCCCAGCTGATTTTATAGATGGTATTAATAAGGTTTCGATTTGTGCTTGTGGCACGAGTTATCACGCTGGGCTTAGTGCAAAATATTTATTTGAGCGAGAAGCAAAAATCAAAACAGATGTTTTTATTGCTAGTGAATTTAGATATGCAGAGCCAATAATAGAAAAAGATTCTCTATTTATCGTTGTTTCTCAAAGCGGAGAAACAGCAGATACGCTAGAAGCATTGAAATTAGCAAATAAAAATGGTTTAAAAACACTGGCTATATGCAATGTAGATAGTAGCTCTATTGTTAGAGAGGCAAAATATTATCTACTAACTAGGGCAGGCGTAGAAAAGGGTGTCGCATCTACAAAGGCTTTTTCATCACAAGTGATGCTTCTTTGGATGCTTGGAATCTATATGGCACAACATAAAAAAACCATTTCAAATGAAAAAATTAAGATTCAAGTTGATAATATTTCAAATTCATTGGAGGCAACAAAAGTTAATTCTTGCATACACGATAAGTTAAAAAAACTATCTAAGAGATACTTACATGGGCACGGATTCTTTTTTATCGGTAGAGATATATTTTATCCATTGGCATTAGAGGGTGCATTGAAGTTAAAAGAGATTAGCTATTTGCACGCAGAAGGCTATCCGGGCGGTGAGATGAAGCACGGACCAATAGCGTTAGCTGATAGTGAATTGTTTTGTGTTAGTTTAATGCCAAAGCATTTATTGTATGATAAAATCAAAAATAACACACAAGAGCTTAGTGCTAGAGATGCTACGATTTGTATCATCGCTCAAGAGTATAATGAAGTTGCTGATGATGTAGTATTTATAGATAAATTTGATAGTTATATGGAAGAGTTTTTTGCTATGATGATTGTGTTGCAGATTCTGGCGTTGGAAATAGCAATAAGACTTGGCAATGATGTGGATATGCCTAGAAATTTAGCAAAAAGTGTAACAGTAGAGTAAAAAATGAGGGGAGGCACGAGTGTTTTTTACTAGATTAAAAATTTTTATATTGGCTGCAATAATGTTAAGTGCATTTAGCTTTTTCTTGTTATACAAATTAGATTCGTATGTTAAGAATGAATATATAAGCACGGTTGCATCGCAATTATCTAACATAACAAAGCTTGCTTTTAAAACTAATAGCAATATTATGTATAATGCACCTTCTCATAATATTTTACTATATGATGTTTTGAAAGGACAGCAGGGATACAAGGATTTTTGGCTTTATAGAAGTGATGTAATAAGCAATGAAAAAGGATTAAAAAAAACTAATTTAAAAGATATTATTGAGAGAAAAGTAAATTTAACAAAATCAAGCGAATCATCAATTGCTAAAATAGATGGCATTGGTAAATATCAAATAAGAGTCTCAACTCCTATTATAGCTTCCAATTTTTGTTTGGAATGTCATAGTGGATTAAAAGATGGAGATATTGCAGGAATTGTTAATACATCGTTTATAGTAGATGATACGATGCTTATGATATATAATTCTATGAAAATGGAATTATTGGCGATAATAGGCGTCGCATCACTTATTTTTATGTTTGTGATGTTATTTAGTATCAATTCATTTACAAGACTTGCATATAATATGAAAATAGCAGTCCAAAGTGCTACAGATGGAAATTTTGCAATTAGAATAAAAAATCAAGGTATTGGCATTTTTAGTGAAGCTACAAAAGCAGCTAATAGATTGTTGGAAGTGTTAGATAAAAGTATTACATCAATTGATGCAAAGATAGCATCCATTTTTGTTTATAAAAAAAGTTCATATAGCAACAATCCATTGCTTAGAATCACAGAATTGATAGCAGAAATAACAAATTTATTTTTATTCAAAAATAAGATAGAGGCAGCAAAACATAATTCAGAGGTCTGTAGAGAGATCCAAAATGTAATATCAAGATATATTAAGTATAAATATTTGATTTTTTCAGAAATCATAGATGGCAATATAGTGAGTGGATACAAGGTCGATAACAATAGCGAGAGCAAAATTGTTGTTGGAGATGTCCGAAGTATAGAAAATCGTTTTGAAGTCGCTAATCCAAATGTATTATTCGATGATGAAAAAGGTTGTATATTTATCTCTACATCGATTGAGCAACTAAATGTTATCGATTTAAAGATATTTATATCTGATGATATAGTATTTTATTACTCAATTGCACTCAATTCTAAGAAAGACTTGATAGAGAAGGAAAATTCTATCGTTAGAATCTACAATTATGTTCGTGAGGCAAGACCGATTATTAGAAATAATATACTTGTAAAAAATATAGAAGAATCATCTTATACCGACCCACTAACAAAAGCATACAATAGATTATACTTAGAAAAATATGCAATATCAGTGGATGCCAAGCTAAAGCAGCACGCCAATTTTGGTGTATTGATGCTTGATATTGACCATTTTAAAAAAGTAAATGATACATATGGTCACGCTATCGGTGATATGACTATTCGCTTATTAACAGATAGTATAAGAAAAGCAATTAGGTCTAATGATAAACTCTTTAGATATGGTGGTGAGGAATTTGTCGTGATTCTAGAGGGCTGCGATATGAAAGATGCTCGATTAATCGCAGAAAAAATTAGAACATTATTCATTGCTGCAAAAAGTTGTACCGCAAATTCATCTAATAGTAAATCTGATACGATAGAAATCACATTTCCTAAATCTGTAAGCATAGGTGTTTCAGCTATGCCTGATTTTTCAAGAGATATTTGGGAATGCATCAAACAAGCCGATTTAGCTTTATATGAAGCAAAAGAAACAGGAAGAAATAGGGTCATTAAATATAGTCCAGAGCTAAAAGTAAAAGAAGCACAAAAAAATAAAAAAGCTGATGTGGCACAGGATAATCAAAATAATCAAAATAATACAGATTCTGTTGTTAATATCGATGATGATAGTGATGAAGTAGCATTTTTAGAGAGCTTGAAATTAAATCGAAATTAAAGTTATAACAAAGTAGCATTTTAGGCTTTCAGCTTAGTATTTATAGATGATGGTGTCTATAAATACTCTTCCAAACCTTCTTTTCTAAAACTTTTTCTAGTCATCATCAGACTTTGTTCGTGAAATATAATAAGCGTGATTGAGATTCCGACAGCAAGTGCAAATGCTACAGAAATCGTGGTCATTAGATTGTTTGTTATTTCTATAAGTAGTTTATATTGGGCTTCTAAATTATCTTCATTTCCAAAAGATGCAATGGATAATATGGTTCTATACGCATACATTCCGGGTATCATAGGCAAAAGTGCAGGAAATGCGATAATTTCCATAGGACACTTTATTTTTTTTGCAAATATTAGCCCTAATAATCCAATAAAAAATGCAGCTATAAAAGTAGCACTTGCAATTCCAATATAATGCA
Organism: Helicobacteraceae bacterium; assembly: GCA_017508245.1. Taxonomy (GTDB): domain Bacteria; phylum Campylobacterota; class Campylobacteria; order Campylobacterales; family Helicobacteraceae; genus NHYM01. The sequence continues at coordinate 21,128 of JAFVZI010000007.1, forward strand.
GAAGGTAGAATCTGCTACCGTGAGCTATTGCTGCAAGTAGTGCGGAGAGAAATAATGTTTTTATAGGAGGATTGCAAGCAAAAGCAAAGCCAAGCCCAGCGATAGCGGCAAATACACCATCAATAAGTGCGGATATCAGAATCTCCATTTATTAATACTCCATTCTAATGCCAGTAATACTAAGTGTGATATAAAGTCCAATTGCAATGCAAGATATAAGAATAAGCATACTTATTGCCCTTGAGATTCCAATTAGTGAATGCCCATCCAATATATCTATTACAGAATTTATTAGATAAACACCGGGTATCAAAAATAACACACTTGTCCCTATGGCTACATCAGGAGTCTTGCTAATTATGATATTAGTGCCTATATACGCAACCATTGAGGCGACAAATGCACAAAGTGCAAAGACAAATCTAATATCAAAATTAATCATCATTAGTATCTTTCTTAAATTAGATCCTACAAAAGTAGCTATAAATACGATTGGCATTGATTCTAAATCTCCGCCAAACAATCTACAAAATGCAGCATTTGCAAAGCAGGATAATATCAATGTATTAAAATAGCTATATCTTTTTTTGTGAATAATTTTGTTATATAGTTTTTTTAGCTGCTTTAGTGTTATTTTTTCATCGTATGCGTGCCAACTAAGGGCGCTTAATAAAGATATATTATCAAAGTTGATAGGAGATTCTGTATATGTTCGCACATAAGTCCTCTGCAGCGAATAATCTTTTTGTGCAAAAACGCTAATTGTGATATTTCTTGAAAAAATAGAAATATGCACTTCATATCCAAATACCTTGCCAATTCGTGTTGTGCATTTTATCACTCTAGCAGTATAAGTTCCGACAGATAGCATAGATATTGCATAATCCATCAAAAATTCTGTCAATTCTTGAATATCTGCATTTCTCATATATTAATTTCTCAAAAATTTATTTTTTAAGTGTTTCTAGAATCTTTTTTGCGTGACCACTTGATTTTACGTTATAAAATGCTTCTTTTATAATCCCATCTTTTATTATAAAAGTCGAACGCAATATTCCCATATATTTTCTACCATACATACTTTTTTCTACCCATACTCCATACGCATTTGCGATTTCTTTTGTGCTATCACTAAGTAGCATTTGCTTTAGATTCTCTTTTGTAATAAATTTTTGATGAGATTTAATGCTATCTGGACTAATACCTACAACTACCGCATTCAAAGCATCAAATTCTTCTACCAATTCACTAAATTCTTTGCCCTCAATTGTGCAACCCTTTGTCATATCCTTTGGGTAAAAATATAAAACAATAGTCTTATTTCCAAAGTCGCATAATGACACATCATCACCATCTTGATTCTTAGTATTAAATATAGGTGCTTTATCTCCAGCTTTCATTTTATTCCTTTTAATATAAAAATGTTACCAAAAAATAGATATTTAGTAATGTTTTTAAATATTTCTCATATATTACTCAATTTTAGTTTAGAATCGTCTATTTGGTTAGAAATAATGTTTTTAATAAGGAGATTGCTTATGTTTATTCAAAATTATGATCCACTTGGTAATATTTGGTTGAGTGCGACCTTAGCTTTTTTACCTATTTTATGTTTTTTGCTTTGTTTGCTTGTTTTTAAGCTAAAAGGTTATCAAGCTGGGTTTTTAACACTAGTTTTAGCATCTGTGGTAGCATTTTTTGGATATGAAATGCCATTTTCTTTGATTGGTGCTAGTTTTATTCAAGGCTTTACACAAGGTATGTGGCCAATTGCGTGGATTATTATCGCAGCAATATTTTTATATAAACTATCAGTTAAATCAGGTTCTTTTGAGGTTATTAAGCAGTCTGTTATGGGTATTACGCCAGACCATCGCATTCAAGTGATATTAATAGGATTCTGTTTTGGTTCATTCTTGGAAGGAGCTATTGGTTTTGGTGGTCCAGTCGCTATCACAGCAGCATTGCTTGTAGGTCTTGGACTAAAGCCACTTTATGCAGCAGGACTTTGTCTTATCGCAAATACTGCACCTGTAGCTTTTGGTGCAGTTGGAATTCCAATTATCGCAATGACAAATCTAGTTGGCGTTGAGCAACATGCAGTTTCCGCGATGGTTGGTCGTATGCTTGTGCCACTTAGTTTAACAATTCCATTTTTTATTGTATTTTTGATGGATGGATTTAAGGGTGTAAAAGAGACTTTTCCTGCGATATTAGTCGCAGCACTTAGCTTTACTGGAACTCAATTCCTTAGCTCAAATTATCTTGGTGCAGAATTGCCAGATATTCTTTCAGCTGTAGTTTCAATTGCCTGTACAACGATATTTTTGAAGTTTTGGTCTGTTAAAAATGTATTTCGTTTAGATGATGAAAAAGATTTTTCAAATAAGGCAAATCTAAGTCTTTCTGTTATTTTTAAAGCTTGGTTACCATTTATTTTACTAATTCTATGCATTATTCTTTGGACACAAGATTGGTTTAAAGCTCTTTTTGCCAAAGGTGGCATCCTTGATTACACCGTAGTTAGTATAACCGCTAGCAATCTTGCTTCAAGTATAACAGATCCAAATGGCAATGCAATAGGACTTTCTCAAACTATTAGTTTTATAGGACTTCAAGCCGGAAGTGCGATTTTATTAGCAGCGTTTTTAAGTATTTGGTTTTTGAAAATTAAGGCTAGCGATGCAAGCGAATGCTTTTGGGATACTCTAAAAGAAATGGCTATTCCTTGTCTTACGATCGGTCTTGTTGTAGCTTTTGCTTTTGTCTCAAAAAATAGTGGCATGAGTGCTACTTTGGGACTTGCATTTGCACAAACTGGCGATGCATTTAGCTTCTTTAGTCCTATTATTGGTTGGCTTGGTGTGTTTATCACAGGGTCTGATACTAGTTCAAACCTACTTTTTGGACCACTTCAACAAGTAACAGCAAGAGAGCTTGGAATTGGAGAAGCACTATTCTTAGCAGCAAATTCAGTTGGCGGTGTGGTTGGTAAGATGATAAGCCCACAAAGTATCGCTATTGCCTGTGCTGCTGTTGGTCTGGTAGGTCGTGAGAGTGAGTTATTCCGCTTTACTATAAAATATAGCATTGCATTTATCGTGATAATTGCGGTTTGGACTTTTGTAATAGCGACTTATTTAAACTATATAATTCCAGATATTGTGCTTTTAGCAAAATAAAAACAATCTAGATTCTATTTGTAGAATCTAGAAGCAAAATTGTAAATGCAGGGCTATTAAAATTTAAATCAAATTCGATAAAGATTGGCAATGAGCTTAGATAAAGAAAACTAATCGCTAAAAGCCTTTATAAAAATAAGTTGAAGTTATTTTTAGGAATCATTGTTATTGCCAATCTTTATAACCCATAAGTTTTACAACTTATTGTAATATCTATTGTTTATATCATTGAATTTATAATTGGATTAGTGAAAATTTTTAAGATTTTAATGAAGCTATGATAGAAAAGAATGTGATAAAAATGCAGATTCTACTACCACAACCATAAACATCAAGAATATCAATAAAAATGGCGAGATTCTTATATTTGTAAAAAAACATCTAGTTGCGTATTCTAGAATTTAGTCAAACCGGTACGTGCTTGTTGCTTGTCTTAAATAGAGTTGCGTATTGGGATAATAAAATTATTGGGTGTGGGTTATTTTAATTTATTGGCAATAATTACCTACTATTTATGGTATTTTGTATGTGTTGAAAAACATTAGTGGTAGAAATAGCATAAATAATATGAGTAATGATAGATTCACCAAAACACAAAGTAATCACTGCAATAAAATATCAATTTTTATATCGCTTTTATTCTTGGTTTTACAAACTTTTTATGAAATACATACTACAAATGGTGATGTGATAAAATAATAGTCAGAAAAAGAGCATAAATATTCACTTAACTGCTCTTTATCCCATTATTTTTATAGCCATCATTTATACTATGATAATTACTAAGCAATTCTTAGAATCTAAAACAATAATCATTTGTATTGATTTTTTAAATTTACATAAAATGCGGCTTCTTTTTTAATATTTAAAATTTCTTCTTCTCTAAGTTGGCGAACGACTTTTGCGGGATTCCCAGAGATTAGCGATCTAGGTGGGTATTTTTTGTTTTTTGGTAATAAACTGCTTGCAGTGATAAAACAATCATCTCCAACTTCTGCATTATCAAGTATCACAGAACCCATTCCAATTAAACATCTATTTCCTATTTTGCACGCGTGCAAAGTAACTCTATGTCCTATTGTTACATCATTTCCTACATTTACACCAAGACCATTTGGGAACATACCATCATCTGGTTGATATGTATGTATGATTACTAAATCTTGTATATTTGTCCTATCTCCTATTACAATTTTATTCACATCACCTCGTATAATACTTCCAAACCATACACTAGAGTCTTCACCAATTTCGACATCACCTATTATCATTACATTATCAAAAATTTTCACACTCTTATTTATATTCGGTGTTTTTCCGTCAAATTCTATTATTTTCATCTTTCCTCCTTTTAAAAAGTCCAATGATAAAATCTACTTAAAAATAATTTTAAAGTATCTTAAAATTTAAATATAACGCTTTTTAGATACAATAAACATTTCTTTTATTCAAACTTTACAGGGTTATGTTAAGTGGATTTTATTTATTTATTAAAAACAAAAGATGGCATAAAAGCATCTATTTATATGATTTTTAATCTATTTTTTTGGATAGTTATCTTTTGCGTGCTTTTGATTAACTTTTATGCAGCTGGTAGTATTTTTTTATATGAAGACAATCACGATCATCATTTAGCATTTTTTTCATATCTTGGTGGAATGGCAAAAGAAGGCATACTTCCGGGTATTGATTTTTATTCGCCTCATTCTGTTTTTATTCCAATTGTTATTGGAATCTTTTTTCATTTTTTTGGTGTTAGTCAAGTTAGCCTTGGTATAAGCGATGGAATCATTGTGTTTATAACAATGATTTTTATTTATAAATGTGCAAGGCTTGTTATGCCAGGTATATTTGCAAAATTAGCTATTCTTACTATTTTGCTCAGCCACACAGGTAGAGATAATCCTTGGTTTAACGATGTGATTATGCTTTTTGTAGCTATTGGAATCTACTTTTTTGCACTTTATTTTAAGATAGATAAAACTTCATATAAAAAAATAAGCCTTGTTATCGTCGGAATCGTTGCTTTTATGTTACCATATATGCGACAACAAGGAATAGTTATTAGCTTTGTGTTTTTAGCATTGCCTTTGATTTTATTTTATACAAAACAGATAAAAGATTATGATAAAAAAATGATGCTTAAGTTTATCATCTCATCATTTTTGATAGCAAATTTATTATTTTTTATTTTTATTATCATTAGAAATGGATTTGAGGGACTAGAGATTCTATGGACTAGTTTTGGCACACTTGTAGATATGGCGCAGCCTGCAATTGGATATGAAAATACTATATCTAGCGTAGCAAAATCTATATTTGACTATACAGCAGATGGTATGGACTGGCATGGGTATTTTATGAGATATTTATCATATTGGTTTATTGTCATTATTCCTTGTTTGTATTTTTTATATCAACCACTAAGAGTGCGATTTGGGCTAGATTCTAGTGTATCAAGCGAAGATATTATAAAATTTGCCACTTCACTTGTAGTTTTATCTACTATTGTATTTAATTACCCAATAAATGAAGATACTAGAATCAGAGTTCAATTTGGACTTGGAATCTGGCTTTTTATAGATGCTTTACGCTTGTGTTTCTATCATAAAGATATCAAATTAATTTCAAGTGTCTTTATGGCAGTAACATTTTTGCTTATAAATCATTCTAAAATTGCTCAGTTTGTATATAGAGTCGAGATAAATTATGAAAATATGTTTCACATTAGAAGCAATCACCAAAAAATGCCAAGTAATTCACCATATAAAAATATGGCATTCAAAGATGAATATGCACTTCATCTAAATAATTTGCTTTTATCTATAGAAAATTATCATCGCAAAAATCCAGATACAAAGATTATATTTAATGGAGAGCTGGTTAATATTAATAATTTTTTATTTTTATTATTCAGTGGTCCAAAAGTCGATATTGCTCATAAATTTCCTTATTATTATGGTAGTTTTAATCGCAAGAGCGTATTGCCAGATATTGATGAGAAATTTAGCCAGTATTTAAAAGAAAACAAGCCTATGATTATAGATTGTGATTTTTCAGAGGAGAATCTTCCAGATAATTACAAGATTCTAAATAAAATAAATAATACATGCAATATATTGATTCCTAAAAATGATGGAGAAGGAAGGTAGGATAATGCTTAGCTTTTGTGATATTTTATTGAAACTTCAAGAATTTTGGAAAGAGCAAGGCTGTCTCCTTTTGCAGCCTTATGATATTCCAGCAGGGGCAGGGACATTTCACCCAGCTACATTGCTTAGAAGTTTAGATTCTACTTCTTGGAGCGTGGCTTATGTAGCGCCTTCAAGAAGACCAACAGATGGCAGGTATGCACAAAATCCAAATAGACTTGGCAGCTATTATCAATTTCAAGTGTTAATAAAACCAAGTCCTTCTAGTATTCAAGATTTGTATTTAGAAAGCCTAAGAGCTATTGGAATTGATACAAATAAGCACGATGTTAGGTTTATTGAAGATAATTGGGAATCTCCTACGCTCGGTGCATGGGGGCTTGGCTGGGAAGTGTGGCTTGATGGTATGGAAGTAACACAATTTACATATTTTCAACAAGTAGGTGGCGTGCCTTGTTTTCCTGTGCCTATTGAGATAACTTATGGGGTAGAGCGGCTTGCTATGTATATTCAAGGTGTAGAATCTATCTTTGATATAGAATTTTCAAATGCAAATTCTAAGGTTGTTAGTTATGCTGATGTGCATTTGGAGAGCGAATGGGAGTTTTCAAAATATAGTTTTGAAGTCGCAAATACAAGGATGTTATTTTCACTTTTTGAGATGATGAGTGATGAAGCAAAAGCATCTCTAAAGGCAAATTTGCCACTTCCAGCCTATGATTGCACAATGATGTGTTCGCATTTTTTCAATGTTTTGGACGCTAGAAAAGCCATATCTGTGGCACAAAGACAAAATTATATTCTAAAGATTAGAGAGCTTGCAAAGGCTTGTGCGATAATGTATAAAGAACAAGAAAATGAGAGATTAAAGAGATTAGAGAAATGCTAAAGCTAATAGAGATTTATAAGTATTTAGATTCTATTTCTTCATTTTCTTTGCAAGAGGAATGGGATAATAGTGGTCTTTTGATAGGAAATGCAGAATCCGATATAAAAGATATTTATTTGACACTTGAAGTTACAAAAGAATTAGCACTCTTTGCGAAAGAAGATTCTCTTATCATCTCCCATCATCCACTTATTTTCAAAGCTTTAAAAAGGCTTGATTTTTTAGATTATCCAAGCAATATAATTGAGATTCTAATAAAGAAGAATATTTCGTTAATTGCAATGCATACAAATTTTGATACAACACATCTAAATAAATATTTTGTAGAAAAGATTCTAGGATTCGATGATTATCATATAAAAGGAATTGCTTGTATAGTTGATGGTAAGTTTGAGTTTGATGCTTTGCTAAAAAAGTTTGATTATTCTATTAGATATAGCAAATGTAAAGATATTATTCAAAAAATTGCTATTGTGTGTGGCTCTGGAATAGGAGAAATAGAATCTATTTATAAAGAATGCAACATTGATTGTATAATCACTGGTGATGTAAAATATCACGATGTTATGAAATTTAAAAGTCTTGGAATCTCAATCATCGATGCAAATCATTATCATTCAGAGTGCTTTTTTGGTGCGATATTGTCTCCATATTTGAAAGATATTTCCTATAATGCTATAATCTTTGACTTAGAGAATCCATTTAGTATTAAGAAAGATTAAGGAATAGTAAAATGAATAAAGACTTGCAAAATTTAATTGCATTGGCAGAGATTGACAAAGAAGCATCACGACTAGAGCCACAAATAACAGATATTGAAAATGAATTAAATGACAAAATGAAACTTCAAGCAAAAACTCAAGATGAGTTAGAATCTTTGCAAAACAATGCAAAAAAAGCAAAAGTAGATATTGCAGCAAACGAATTAATCATTCAAGAAAATAGTGAGAAAATTGAGCAAATCGATAAAAAAATGGCAAGCGTAAAAAGTGAGCAAGAAATACGAGCACTTGATGCAGAAAATGGACTTGCAAAAGAAAAAATTGTGTATGCAAATGAGCAAATAGCAAACATCGAAAGAGAACTAGAAAACTTCGCAAGCAAAGAAGAAGAAATACAAAATAGAATAGAAGCTTTAAAAAAAGAAATAGAAGAAAGCAAAGAAGATGTGCAAAAAAAGACTGCAAAAGTCAAAGCAGAACTAAAAAAAGTATTTGATAATAAAGAAAAAATTGTAAAAAAAATTGATAATAAAGTTTTGATTTTTTATGAAAAAATACGAAAATGGGCTAAAGATACTAGTATCGTAGTAGTAAAAAAACAGGCTTGTAGCGGGTGCTATATAAGAATCAATGATATGGTTTATAGCGAGATTTTAAAGTCTGATGATATTATTACTTGTCCGCATTGCGGCAGAATCTTATATATAGCCCAATAGGATTTTCGTGTTTGCCACGATTTATTTTATTTTTTGTGGCGGATTGTATTTGTCATCGCTTCCTTTTTTGCTAGGACTTGCATTTTTAAAGCCAAAATATAAAGATTCTATACCTAATAGATTTTTTTTAAAAAATACCAAGTTTGATGGTTATGTTTGGATTCACGCTTGTTCGCTTGGTGAGATTAATTCGCTTGAATTTCTAAAGCCATATCTAAAAGATAGGACTATTATTTCTACGATAACAAATACAGGATACAAAAGAGCGGTGGAACTTTTTGGTGATAATAAAAATATAGAAGTCAGATTCTTGCCATTTGAGATTTTCTTACCATTTTTGATGCCAAAAAATCTAAAAAAGCTAATAGTTTTAGAAGCAGAGCTTTGGTTTGCATTGTTTTTTTGTGCCAAGAATGTAGGAGCAAATACAATTTTGCTAAATGCCAGAATCTCATCAAAATCTTTTCCAAAATATAAAAAAATTCTTTTTTTTTATAATCAGGTCTTTAAATATATTGATATAGTTTTATGCCAAAGCAGTGCCGATAAAAGTAGGCTAGAATTTCTTGGTGCAAAAAATATTGAAATATTTGGAAATATAAAAGCATTAAATAAATTTAGTATTTCTAAGGAGTTTGATAGATTTGATGGTGAGTTGATTTTTGCAGCAAGCACGCACAGAGGTGAAGAAGAATTAATACTAAAAAGTTATATAGATGTTTTTTTGGATTCTAAAAAGCATAAATTATGTATTGCACCACGACACCCAGAGCGATTTGATGAAATATGGTGTTTATTGACAAAATATAATATCAAATGTGGAAGATTTAGCGAAGTTGGATTGGATTATAGCTATGATGTCATTTTGATAGATAAACTTGGTGAATTAATCAACATTTATAATGTATCAGATGTTGTCATACTTGGTGGTAGTTTTGTAAAGGTCGGAGGTCATAATCCTCTTGAGTGTGCATTTTTTAATGTGAAACTAATTTCTGGAATATATATTTTTAATCAATATGCCTTATTTGACTTGATAGAAAATTATAAATTGGTGCAAGATTTTGAACTAAAATCTACATTAGAATCTTTGCAATCTCTAAAAAATAGTTTTATTAAAAATCAAAGTGATAAATTAGATAGATTGTTAGCATATATTGGATTAAATTAGATTGTGAGTTTGGTAAATGGATAAAGCATATAAAATCTTATCATTAAGAGAAAATATTTCTAATAGAAAAGCAAAAGAAATGCTTGATTTAGGACTTGTTTTTGTAAATGGTAAAAAGATTAGAGCAAGTGATTTGGTTTCTCCAAAAACACCATTAAAAATATTATCATTAGAAAGTCCAGAGGTGCTTTTTGAGGATAATTTTATACTTGCAGTTAGCAAGCCTCCATTTTTTGATTCTTATGATTTAGAAAAAAAATTTAGTGGATATAAGCTGCTTAATCGACTTGATAAGCAAACAAGTGGTGTGATTTTACTTACAAAAGATAGTGATTTTAAAAATAAAGTAATAAATGAATTCAAACAAGGATTGGTATATAAAGAATATCTTACCTTGGTAAAAGGAATAATTCCACAAGATTTGGTCATTGATAAACCAATTTTAACGCTAAAAGGAAATTATGCAAAAAGCAAAATTGATAATAAATTGGGCAAAAAAGCAATCACAAATATAACTCCACTTAGATTGATAAATAAAAATACCTTGTTAAAGGTCGTGATAAAAACTGGACGCACACATCAAATAAGGCTTCATTTAGATTCTATAAATCATCCAATTTTAGGTGATAATATTTATGGTAGAGAGCCGTTTGCACGATTGATGTTGCATAGCTATAAAATATCTTTATTTGATTATAAATTTTGCAGTAATAAGGGAAGCTTTTGGAAATATCTACAAGATTAATAGAAAATAAAGCCGAGATTCTAATAACTGGTGTTATGAATGATTATGCAGAATATATGGAAATGAAAAATATCATAAAATCAAAAATTGCCAATGATGTGGGATTGGTATTTTATTTTATGAATGCAAACTCTATTAGTTCTTATATTTTAGGGTATATATTAAAATTAAAAGAGATAGATAAAAGGGATATAGATATTATTGTGAGTAACGCAAAACTTTATAATTTTTTGTGTGATATAGATTTTGATGATTTTTTTGACATAAAGATAAAATAATATGAATAATTGGAATCTTATATATAGCTATATAGATAGAGTCGCAATCAATATTTTTGGAATAAATATATATTGGTATGGAATCTGTTATGCATTGGCTTTGATTGTAGCCCTTGCTGCTATAAAATATTTTTTGGATAAAGATAAATATCCCATCAAAAATAATGAATTAGAAATGTTTTTTATTTATGTCGAAATTGGCATTATTTTAGGTGCTAGGATTGGCTATATTTTGATATATGATGCAAATACTTCTTATTATTTGCTTCATCCTTGGGAGATGTTTAATCCATTTGTAAATGGAAAATTTGTAGGCATTAGCGGTATGAGCTATCATGGTGCCGTTTTTGGATTTGTTGTTGGTGCATTTATATATGCAAAACGATATAAAAAATCAATATTGCTTTTGATGGATTCTGCTGCTATTGCATTGCCTCTTGGATATATTTTAGGCAGAATTGGCAATTTTTTAAATCAAGAATTAGTAGGCAGGCAAACAGACCTTCCTATCGGAATCTTGGTAAATGGTAAGCTTGTCCATGCAAGTCAATTATATGAAGCATTTTTGGAGGGATTCTGCATATTTATAATTTTATTTTTCATTAGACGAAAGCTTAAATATCAAGGTGAGTTAATAGGATTGTATCTATTATTTTATTCTATTGCTAGATTCTTTGTAGAATTTTTTAGGGAAGCAGATTTTCAAATGGGATATTTTTATGGGATTTCAATGGGACAAATATTGTCTATAATTACATTTTTTATTGCAATTATATTTTTATTTGTTATCCACAAATTGGCAATCAAAAAACAACAATTATAAAAAAAGGCAAATTTATGTTAATTAGTGCGATATTTATTATATTTTATACGATACCTGTTTGTTTGATAGCAATCTTTCAAATTAGACATATAAAGATGAGTGATGAGGTTGTTATTTTGGATTCTAGGGATTTTAATATTGCAAAAAATTATGCAATCATCACTCAATATTTTCATATATTTGAGACTATTTTTAGTACGATTTTATTTGTATTTTGGATAAATCTTGGGTTTTATATGTTGCAAGAAATATGTGGAACTACTGGAAATGGGATTTTAAATGATGTAATTTTTGTCGTGTTATTTTTGATTATAAATTCGATACTTACTTTTCCACTTAGTGCATACAAAACTCTAATTATTGATAAAAGTTTTGGTTTTAGTAAAACTACAATAAAGCTTTATATTATTGATTCTATCAAATCATTTGTATTGCTCATTATTTTTGCTTCAATATTATCTTATGCCTTGATTTATTTAATAAGTAGTTACTCCAATTGGTGGATTTTTGGATTTATTTTGGTGTTTTTAATCATAGTTTTGATAAATGTGATTTATCCGACCATTATCGCTCCACTTTTTAATAAGTTTAGTCCGCTTGATGATAAAGATTTGGAATCAAAAATTATCGATATGATGAATAGTGTTGGCTTTAGAGCAAATGGAATCTTTGTGATGGACGCAAGTAAAAGAGATGGCAGGCTAAATGCGTATTTTGGCGGTCTTGGAAGCAGCAAAAGGGTGGTGTTGTTTGATACATTATTATCAAAAGTAACACAAAATGAGCTTCTTGCTATTTTAGGACACGAATTGGCACATTTCAAGCACAAAGATTTAATCAAAAATATAGGAATTATGGCAGTTGTTTTATTTAGTCTATTTTTTATCGTGGGTAATTTGCCTGGCTTTGTTTTTGATGGGTTTCAAAAAACATCTTCAAGTGTGCTATGTGTTTTGATACTCATTTCATCTCTAATATCATTTTATTTTTTACCTATTATCAATTATTTTAGTAGGATTGCAGAATACAAAGCAGATGAGTTTGGCTCAAATCTAACAAATCAGTCCGATTTAGGCAATGCTCTTGTAAAGCTTATCAATGAAAACAAAGCATTTCCATATTCGCATAGAATCTATGTATTTTTTTATATGTCGCATCCGCCATTGCTTGAACGATTAAAAGCATTGAATTATAAATTTCAATGAAAATAAAAGATGCACTAAATTTAGCAAAACAAAAAAATGATAGCACTAGAAAACTACTAGAATGCGAGATATTGCTCTGCCATATTATTAAAAAAGACAGAATCTTTTTGCATTCAAATAGTGATTTTGAGATTTCAAATAGTGATTTTGAATTGTTGTTGCAGCATATTTCTAAGCTGAATAATAATTATCCAATAGAATATATCACAAACAAAGTTGGTTTTTATTCGCAATATTTTTATATAGATGAATGTGCATTAATCCCGCGTCCAGAGACGGAATTACTCATTGATTATGCATCAAAAATGATTACAAAAAACAATATAAAAAAGATTTTTGAAATAGGCGTAGGTAGTGGAGTGATTAGTATAATCTTGGCGCTTATGCATAAGGATTTGGAGATTGTAGCTACTGATAAAAGCGACAAAGCTTTGGAAGTCGCAAGAAAAAATATCAAACTAAAAAGCATTTTGGATTCTTCGTTGGAGAATAGAATCTCATTATTTTGCACGAATTTGCTCGATGGTATAGATAGAACAAAAGATGATTTCATCGTATCAAATCCACCATATATTAAAAACTCTTATAAGATTCCACCAAATTTGCATTTTGAACCAGAAATTGCCCTTTTTGGAGGAGATAGGGGTGATGAAATACTGCTAGATATAATAAATCTTGATGCAAAATATTTATGTTGCGAAATAGGATACAATCAAGGATACCTGAAAGATTATTTGAAAAACTATGATGATATTTGCTTTTACAAGGATTATTCATCTTTTGTGCGAGGATTTATCGCACAAAGATTTTAGATTATTTTGGAAAAATCACTGGAATCTCTGGAAAATTTGTAGAATTTGGTGCATCAAGCCCTATAATGGTGCAGAATCCACTTTTATATTCTTTAGATTCTATGAGTTTATTATTTATATAAGATACTTCAAATACATCACTTAAAAACAATCCCTTGCTATAAAATATCTTACCATAATTGTTAAAATGCACGTGTATTGGTGTGAAATATTTATTTATATTCTCTAGCACACAAAATCGCCTTTGTGATTTTGTATGATTTTCTGGATTACAGTGATGAAATTCAAAGATAATTTGTGTGAAATGTGAGGAAATCATCTCCAAATCGATATTTTCTAGCATATCCCATTCGTGATTTTCAATATCGCATTGCAATATATTATGAGCATTTGGATTGATATTGTTTTGTTTTATGATTGTCTGCAAAGTTATTGTATCATCAGAATCTTTTGTGCCAACAAATTTTTTATAAAATGTAATATTTGGGTGATTGTATGGACCTTTGTTTATGCTTCCATCGTATTGCAAGACTTTATATCCCATATTTGCCATTTCTAAATCCCAAGGTGAATACGACGATACTCCTAGCGATATTGCTGTTGCGTTATTTTCTGGATTTGGTTTTGCCATGGCATATCCGCCATCATTTTCTCCACCAACTCTTTGCAGCCCCCCCCCATTGCACTGGTCTTATGATATTTAGATATTTTTTTAGATTCTCTATTTTTGTGGATTTTATACCGCCGCTGATACTTGGAAAACAAGACAACAGCCATTCATCTCTCAAATCATTGTCAATATTTAATTGCGATATGATATTTATAGCTTTTATATCCCGCAAATTTAATTCTAATCTGTTTAATCCAAGCATATTTTGGATTTTTGTCTTTAACTTATTTTTAATTTTCATCGTATTTCACCTTTGTGCAAAATTAATACGCTATTATAGCAATTATTTTTTGGGAGCTTTTGTGAAACTAAAAGTTGGAATTTTGAGTGATTATAAGGGAGATTTTGGACATTTTATTAAGATTCTATCTCCAAATAATGATTCAAAAATAAAAATTGGTGATTATACTTTAGAATTTGTATCATTCGATTCTAATGATAATGAGGGGGGGGGTAGGATAGCAGATTGTGATTATATTGTAGTCGTAAATAAGTCTCTTAAAAATATGAGAGTAAAAACAAAGCGAGTATTTGCTTTGCAACAAGAACCATATATAAGAGAATCCAAAAAATATTCCATTCCTTTCAAAAATGAATGGGCGATTATTGATGATTATTATTTGTTTTGTGATGTTGTTTTTGCCTTTAATGATGAATTATTTAAAGACAAGAATCTAATAGAAGAAAGCCCAAAAACTTTTGTCAAAAATAATACTACTTTTATAAAACACCACCCAGCACTTTATTTTTGTTTTGGAAATGTGCCTTTTGATACTTTATGCAAAATGCCGCCACCAAAAAAGACAAAAGAAATGTCTTGTATTGCCAGTTTTGATAAAAAGGCATTTTATGGGCATTTAGATAGAATAAAATTTGTAACTGCATTAAAAAAATCAAATATAGGCAAAAGAATAGATTTTTTTGGTAATAAAACAGAATTTGAATTGCAAGAAAAGAAAGATGGAATCTTGCCATACAAATATACAATAGCTATAGAAAACAATTCGCAAAACGATTATGTTAGTGAAAAAATAATGGATTCGTATCTTGGATATAGCATCCCAATTTATTTTGGTGCGAGCAATGTAGATGAGTATTTTCCCAAAAATTCATTCATAAAAATCGATATTTATAATTTGCAAGATTCGCTAAATTTGATTGAAAATATATTAGATTCTAATTTTTATGAAACTAATTTTGATGCTTTGCTAGAAGCAAGAAAGAAGGTGCTTTATGACTATTCTATGCTTTATTCTTTGTCAAAAAATATCATTAATGATGCAAAATCGCACTATGATAACCCCAAAAGAGATGTCTTGATTCCTAGATATAAGCGATCTTTTAAGTATTTGTTAAAATATTATTATCAAGCAATATTTTATGGGTTGTTAAAGATTCTAACAAATGGCGAAGGTAAAAATAAATTAAAAGATTTATCTTAAATCTCAAAATCTGTCCCAATGAGTTCTCTTACGCTAATCATTGGTGATTTACCTTTTAATACTTGATATACTTGATTTGCTATTGGTGTGTATATATTGTACTTTGTAGACAACTTTACCACAGCTTGAGTGCTTACTACACCTTCTGCAATTTCACCTAGTTCATTTAGTATATTTTTCAATGACTTTCCATCAGCTAGTGAGATACCTACACGATAGTTTCGAGATAGTTGCGAATTTGCAGTCAAAAATAAATCTCCAGCTCCACTAAGTCCAAGAAATGTAGATTCTTTTGCACCAAAATACATACCAAATCTACACATTTCAACCAATCCCCTTGCAAGCATAGAAGCTTTTGCATTATTGCCTAGATTTAACCCATCGCTAACACCGCCAGCAATAGCAATGATATTTTTGTAAGCACCGGCCACTTCACCGCCGATAACATCATCGTTGAAATATATTTTCATAAAACTAGGGAAAATATCTGCAATACTTTTTATATTATGTTTTGTATGTATATTTAATGCACAAGGCATACTCTCTAGCACCTCTTTTGAAAATGATGGACCCATCAAATAGCCAATTTTTAGCTTTGGAAAATATTCATTAAAAATATCACTCATAAAAGCACCGCTATCTGCTTCTATCCCTTTTGATGTAACAAGAACTATAGAATCTTTATGAAATTCTACATTTTGGAGCCATTCTCGCATAGCTTGACTTTTTATAGCTATTATTATGTATTTGCATTTTAATGCGTCTTTTAAATCAATTTGTATTACCTTATGAGAATAGTAAGTATTTAAAAACTTCAACTCTCTTCTTGAAAATATACCTACATTATTTTTTTGACTAAAACAAAATGCAAGAGCTCTTCCCCAAACTCCGCCACCAATTACTGCTATATCTATTTTTTCATTCATTTTTATTATTTGCCGCCTATTACATTTTTGTTTTTGCTTTAATTCCCATCAAACCTAGTCCTGTTGTAATTGATAAAGATACGACTTTTAACACACAAAGTATGCTATCTTCATTTGGATTATCTAAAATCTTTGATGCATTGTAGCAAAAATGAAGTTTTGAGGCTAAATTTTTTAAATATTCAGGCAATTTTTGCATGGCATACTCATCAAATGCATTTTCTAGCACTCTTTGCAATAACAATGCTTGGATTAACAAATCTTTCCACATAGAATCCAATTTACTAAAATCATAAGAGATTCTAGCATCGCTTTTTTGTAAAATTGTGTGGATTCTAGCATTTGCATAGTTTATATAATAAATTGGATTATTAGAATCTTGATTTTTTAGTACATCAACATCAAATTCCAAATGTGTATCTGCTTTTTTGCTTATAAATACAAATCTAAGAGCATCAATTCCTATATCATCTATAACATCTTGCATTAATATAAAATTCCCAGCTCTTTTGCTCATTTTATAAGGTTTTCCACCTCTTAATAAACTTACCATTTGAGATAATATTACATCAAGTTTTGAACTATCATATCCTAAAAAATCCATACTGGCTTTGATTCTTGCTATATATCCGTGATGGTCTGCACCCCAGATATTTATATATGAATCATATTGTCTCTCAAATTTGTTATTATGATAGATAATATCGCCCGCTAAGTAAGTAGGCTCACCGCTTTCTCTAATAATTACTCTATCTTTTTCATCACCTTTTAGGCTTGATTTTAACCATATTTTAGAATCTTGCTTATATATTGCATTATTTTTTTCTAGTTTTTCTAGTACATCACTTAATCCACCAATCAATGACTTTTCACTCACAAAATAATCAAATGATATTTTTGCATCATTTAGAGTTGATTTTATGAGCGATAGTGTCGCCTCCATACCAAATTTTGCGATAGTTTTTATATCAGAATCTATAAATACTTGCTTTCCAAAGTAATTAATCGCATCTTTTGCTATGTCTATTATATATTCTCCACGATAGAACTCATCTGGATACTCTACATCAAATCCTAGAATCTCCCTGCCTGCTAGAAGTATAGAATTCCCAAGCATATCTATTTGGCTACCAGCATCGTTTATGTAATACTCTTTTTTTATGCTATATCCTAAATGCTCCCCAACTCTAGCTAAAGTATCGCCAAAGATGGCACCCCTTGCGTGTCCTATATGAAGCGGACCAGTTGGATTTGCACTTACAAATTCCAATAATATTTTTTTATTATGATTGCTTTTTGCAAAATCATTGGGATTTGATAGTGTTTCTTTTGTGATTTTTGATAGGAATTCATCACTTAATTCAATATTTATAAAGCCATTGACTACATTTATAGTTTTAAATTCAAATACGGATTCTATTTTTTTTTTAATATCTTGTGCTATCTCATTTGGATTTTTATTTAGTTTTTTTGCCAACACCAGTGCTATTGGGGTAGAGAAGTGTCCCATCTTAGGATTTTTTGGAATCTCTAAAACAACATCTTCGCCTATGTTTGAATCTAAGAGTCGTTTTATATGTTTATACATGCTGCCCTATGCTTTTTTTATGCCTTCTGTTTCTTGTGCAGTTTTATTTTGTTTTATATTTTGATTATTTTCTACCTCTTTTGCAGCCGTTGTATTCGTAGTGTTTTGTGCGGTATTTTCTACCTCATCATCTTTTACAGCTTTTTTAAAGTTTTTAATTCCACTCCCTAAACCTTTTGCCAAATCCGGAATCTTTTTTGCACCAAATAATAAGACAACGATCGCCAATATAATCAACAATTCTGGAACACTAGGCATTGCCATATTTCAATCCTTGAATAATAGTGATATTAAAATTTCTATCGTATTTTATAATGAAAACACATAAAATGCAAAAATATTTTTAGGTATATGCTATCTATTGTCAGTATTTTTCGCACTCACTAAGCATTTTATTAAAATATTTTGATGCTTGATTGATATAATCTTTATTTTGACTTATTAACAACATCTCATAATTTATATCAAATGCACTTTTAGACCAATTTGCAGAGCCAAATACTATGGTTTTACTATCTATGATTGCAAGTTTATTGTGCATAATCCCAAAGTATTTTTTATTATTTGATAATTTACCTTTTAGAGTGCAAGTGTATATATTTTTTAGTTTTGATAAATATCCTATTGTTGTCATATTATCATCAATATTGCCTTTATGATCATATATGATATTAAACCTAACTCCTTTTTTTGCTGTATCACGGATTGCTTTGCTTATTTCTCTATTTGTAAAACTATACACTGCAATATTTACTTCACTTTTTGCTTGCTTTATTTCTTTGATAATGGCATTTATGGCTTCTTTTGCTTCATAAGGCATAAAATACATAGAATCTGCAAACACAAAGTATGGAAACATAATAAAAATAAAAATAAACCTCATAAATTAACCACTCTTTTTGTATGATAAGTTTTATAATATTTGAATTATATTCACAATATTGTAATTTTTAGTATAATTTTCAATCTATAATTTTTTAGAGTATTAAGATTTGTATAAAGCATAGTTGTAAGTGGCTATTTATGGAGAGTTGATGAAGTTTCTACTTGTTAATATAAATGTTGCAGTTAAAAAGATTTTTGATATTGCTTCGAGAAAAGCTAATATTTCTCTTGATTTTGTTGGTTCTCTTAGTGAGATTTCTATTCAAGAAGATTATGATTGCATTTTTATTGATGATGGGGTATTGGATACAGGCGATTTTCAAAGTATCAAAAGTAAAATGATAGCTACAAAATTTTGCCTTATTATCTCTAAAGATTCTAAGATAATCCCCGGTTTTGACAATTACATCAGAAAGCCATTCTTGCCAACAGATATATATGAAGTTTTAAAGCAAGAAAAACGTAACGATATGAGTTTTTCATCTTTTGAATCAGAAATAGAGCATAGTGAAGCTTTTGATGCCAATAGTAACCTTGATAATAATATAAGCAATATAGATTTATTAGATGAAATTGATAATTCTAATATGAATGTAAATATAAACAATATAGATTTGTCAGAATTTGATGATAATAATGATGAATTTTTGTCGGGCGTAAAAGATAATATGCCGATTTTAAATCCACAAAATAGTGAAGAAACAATGATAAAAAATAATAATTTGAATGATAACGATGAAATAAAATTTACTTATGGCGATGATTCGGACATAAGTGATAGCTCAATGAGTTTAGATAATTCTAATACAAATAATCAGTTTGATGTCATAGGGCTAGAAGATTCTACTGAATCTTCTAGCAATATAAGTAGCGTCAATATAGCTAATAATGTTTCAAACAATAAGTTGAATGAGCAAAATGATATATTGCCAGATATTGTCACTGATAATAAAACAAATAGTGCAAATACAAGTAATGCAAATACAAATTACACAGCTAATAATATCGATGATATAGATTTTAGTTCTATATTTGCTATGCAAGATGAATTTTTAAGGGATCAAAATAAAGACAAACCAAAGAGCATTATTGGTGGTGATATTTATACAAAAAAAGAAAATACTGATACTAGCCCAAAAGATACTATAAAAGATGATAAATCTACCATAGAGAATCAACTTACAGATACGATAACAACAGATAGAATGAAGGTTAATATATCTCAAGAATCTATTGTGGATAATACTAAAAACAATATTGATACTAATCAGGCAGAAGTTGTTGATAATTTTGATGAGTTAGATAGTCTTGATGATGTTGATTTTGATGATGAGCTAGATTTTTTAGACAAAGATTTTCAAATAGAACAAGAACAAAAAGATACATTTAAGACAGAGAGTGATTATCAAGAAAGTCTAAATGATGATTTTGATATTGGCAAATTAAGTGATGAAGAGTTAGATAATCTTGATGATGAAGCTTTATTGAAACTACAAGAAGAGCCGGTTGCTTTTGATGAACCAAAAATACTCAATAAAAGTGATATTGATGAGGTAACACATATTTTAGAAGATACTCAAGATTTAAATAATAATTTGAATTCAAATGATGTAAAGATAGCAAATAATGGGTTAGATTCTATCACTCAAGAAGCATTTAGTGAAGCGATAGATGAAACAAATATAAATGATGATTTTAGTTTTGATGATGATTTGACATCACTAGATAGTGCTGTAGAGTCAGAAGCAATAGAAAAATCCACAATTCCAAACCAAGTAAATGATATTCAAGGATCGCATAATAATATCGATGCTTCAGAAGCAATAGAAAAATCCACAATTCCAAACCAAGTAAATGATATTCAAGGATCGCATAATAATATCGATGCTAATGTAGCACCAAATATAGTTAGCAATCCAAATATTGACTTAACAGAGATTATTAAATCTTTTCCAGTTGACAAACTAAGAGAGCTTTTAAGTGGCGTGCAGATTACGATTAACATTACATTTCCAACAAAAAAGTGATGATTAAAGATTCTAATATCATCATCATATCCGGTCCAAGCGGTGCAGGAAAATCAAGCTTGTGTGATAGACTATTTAAACAGCTTGATAATATTTATTTCTCTGTATCATCTACAACAAGAACTAAAAGAGATGGTGAGATAGACGGGGTGCATTATCATTTTATTTCACAAGAAGACTTTGAGAATGGTATCAAAAACAATCTTTTTTTAGAATGGGCTAAGGTGCATAATAATTATTATGGCACTCAAAAAATACAAGTAGATGATGCGTTAAAAGATGGTAAAATAGTATTATTTGATGTTGATATTCAAGGTCAAGAATCTATTAAAAAAAATTATCCAAATGCTACTTCAATATTTATAACAACACCAAACAAAACCACATTAGAACGACGATTAAAAAGCCGAGCATTAGATAGCAAAGAGAATATTGATATACGTTTGAGCCTTGCTTATGATGAAATGAAAGCAATCAGTAAATTTGACTTTGTTATTATCAATGATGATTTCGATAAATCATTTGATGGATTTTTAAGTATCATAAAATCATTATATTTTAAAAATTCTCTTTCTTGTAGTCAGAATCTTCTTGCTACTTGGGAGTAGATATTTTATCTATATTAACTATTTTGCCATTTTCTATCTCTATAATTTTATTTGCTAATTTTATCGTGCTTGGTCTGTGGGCTATTATTATTATGATTTTATCTTTCTTGATTAACTCGATTGTTTTCTTTATAGAATCTTCTGTGTTTTTATCAAGTGCACTTGTTGCTTCATCAAAGATTAATACTTTGGGATTTCTATATATCGCCCTTGCGATTGCTATTCTCTGCCTTTGCCCTCCACTTAGATTTGCACCATATTCATCTAGTTTTGTATAGATTCCATCTGGTAGTTTTTTTACAAAATCATAGGCAAAGGCTTGCTTTAATGCTTCTATCATTCTATTTTCATCTATTTTCTGTCCGTATGCGACATTTGCCGCGATACTATCATTAAATATAAAGATTCTTTGTGTAACAATAGCTATATTATTACATATGCTTTTTTGCGTGTATTTTTCTATTGGTATATCATTAATCGTGATATTTCCGCTTGTTGGCGTATATAATCTAAGTATAAGATTTACAATAGAACTTTTCCCACTTCCACTTTTGCCCTTTAGTGCTATAACTTCATTGCATTTAAAATCTATATTGATATTTTTTAGTGCCAAAATCCCATCATAATATAAACTAACATCACTAAATTTTATAGATTCTATGTTTTTATCTATTGGTTTTGTTCCATCTTTGATTTTTGGTTCTCTATTTAATATTTCTATTATCCTATTTCCAGCAGCGATTGCACCTTGTGTGCCTGTATATATTGATGTTAGTTTTTTTAGTGGAGTGTATGTCATAAAAAGTGCTGTAACAAATGAGAAAAACTCCCCTGTGGTCATTCTATCATTTATGACTTCATGTCCACCTATATATATTATGATTGCGACAATAATTGCTCCTAAAAACTCCATAAGCGGATTTACTAATTGATTTTGTTGCACCACTTTCATGTTGATTCTAAAAAATTTAAAATTTGCTTCTTTGAAATATTTAGCTTCTATATCTTCGCTATTGCTCGCTTTTATCAACTCTGCATTATTAAAAATTTCATTTAATTTTGATGTAATATCTGAATTTTGTTCCATTGATGCTTTAGAGCGGCTTTTGATTTTTTTGGCAATAATATTGACTGGAATCATGGCAAGTCCCATTATAATTATTCCAAACATAGCCATTTTAGGGCTTTGATATATGACGACAGCAATAAGTGCGATAAAAGTGACGCTCTCCCTTGCAAAATCACCAATATAATTCGATACGGCATTTCTAATTGCTTCTATATCATTTGTGATTCTTGCTATAAGTTCGCCATTTCTCATTTTATTGAAGAAATCAATTTCAAGTTTTAGCATATGCTCTAGCAATTCATTTCTTATTTGTCTTACTATATCAAGCCCTATATAATTCATTAAATATGATTGAATATACATTCCAGCACTTTTACCAAGATATGCAAAAATTACGACTATTGGTAAAATAATCAACATGAAAGAATTCTTTGCATTAAAGACATCATCAAGCACAGGCTTTACAAGGTATGCAATAAAAGCCGTGCAAAGTGCAGTAACAATCCCAGCAACCATTGCTGCAACGAATTTGTATCTATGCTCTTTGATGTATGGTAAAATTTGTAAAATTAATTTTTTCATTCTGTTATTATAGTAAAGATAGGTGTCCATTAGTGTAATTAAATAAAAATATTATTAGAATCTAGTCAAAATAATTGGGGTAAGTTTTGCAAAAAAAGATTAAAAAAATAGAAAAATTCCTTTTAAAAGAGAGCAAAAAAAGAGGATTTGATAGCGTTGTTTTTGGGCTTAGTGGCGGTATTGATAGTGCTGTTGTTGGATACTTTTGTAATAAAATATTTAAAGAAAGAGCGAGAGCTTTTATTATGCCTTCAATATTTTCTAATCCAAAAAATACAAATGATGCAATAAATTTTGCTAAGTCAATTGGGCTTTATTACGAGGTGATAGACATCGGCAAGTTCCAAGATGATTTTATTTGCGTATCACATCTCAAAGAAGATTCTAAAGATTTTCATAGAATTGGCAATTTTATGGCTAGGATTCGTATGGCAATTTTATATGATAAGTCTCATTTATATAATGCACTTGTAGTTGGCACGAGTAATAAAAGTGAATTAATGCTTGGATATGGCACATTGTATGGCGATATGGCTTGTGCGATAAATCCCATTGGAAATATTTATAAAAGTGAAATTTTTGAGCTTGCAAAAAGAGTTGGAATCCCTAAATATATCATTAATAAAAAGCCATCGGCAGATTTATTTGTAGGGCAGAGTGATGAAGATGATTTGGGATATAGTTATGAGACGATTGATAAGCTTTTGGTGCAAATAGATTCTGGCTTAAATAAAAAGCAACTATTCAATAAAGGCTTTGAGAGGGAGTTTATAGAATCTATTCAAACTAGAATCAAAAACAACAGATTTAAAAGCAAGATACCAAAAATAGCAAAGGTTTGATTTTGATGAGATTTATCGATAGTTATTTTTATAAGCCTAATTTTTATCAAAAAGCTTTAAGTGTCTTACTTCTTCCTATATCGCTTCTGTATTTTATAGCAGCAACATTAAGACGAAAATTCCAAAGATATATAGACTTTAAGATTCCAATTGTAAGTGTGGGGAATCTAGTAGCTGGTGGTAGCGGAAAAACTCCATTGTTGCAGGAATTAGCAAAGAAATATGAAAATGTAGCAATTGTATCTAGGGGGTATAAAAGAAAAAGCAAAGGGCTTCTTGTTGTTAGTAAAAATGGAGTGATAAAAGCAAGTCAAGAAGCAAGTGGCGATGAGGCATATATGCTTGCATTAAGTTTGCCAAATGCAAGTGTAATAGTATGCAAAAATAGAAAATTAGGAATCTTAAAAGCTAAAGAGTTAGGTGCTAAAGTTGTATTTTTAGATGATGGCTTTAGATTTAATTTTAAAAAACTAAATATTATATTAGTACCGCAGTTAAAACCATATTTTAGATTTACCATTCCAAGTGGTATTTATAGAGAGAATCCATTTTATAAGAATCCTAAGGATTTATTTTTAAAAGAAGGGATTGACTATAAAAGGGAAGTTACAATACAAGATCAAACTCAAAGAATGTTGCTTGTAACAGCCATTGCAAATCCTTGTAGATTAGATTCTTTTTTGCCATCTAACATAGTAGGCAAAATTACACTAGGCGACCACGCTAGATTTGACTTAGAATCTATAACAAAAGAATATGATAGATTAAATGCCACATCATTGCTTGTTACAAAAAAAGATTTAGTTAAGCTTTTAAATTGTGAATTGCCACTTAGTATATTAGTGCTGCAAATTAAAATTGATGATTGTATTGAAGGCAGAATAAAGCAATATATCGATTCCTTTAATAT
This sequence comes from Helicobacteraceae bacterium, assembly GCA_017508245.1. GTDB lineage: Bacteria > Campylobacterota > Campylobacteria > Campylobacterales > Helicobacteraceae > NHYM01. The sequence continues at coordinate 46,372 of JAFVZI010000007.1, forward strand.
GGAATCTTAATTTATATTTAAGAAAATACAACTTACAATCTAACCTCTCAAAGATAAATTATTGTCGATTCCTTTAGACTTTAGGTAAAGCACGACACAAAAGGACGAAAATGTTTAAAAACTTCAAAGAAAATTATTTAATTAGATTCTGGTCTCCTGTCCCCGCTATCGCAATGTTAGGTATTTTATCTGCTTATTATTTTGGTATCACTGGAACTTATTGGGCTGTTACAGGCGAATTTACTCGCTGGGGCGGTCATGTCTTGAATTTTATCGGTGTTAATACGGATAATCTAGGCTATTTTAAAATAATAGGACTTAACGGAACGCCATTTAGTAGGGTTGATGGAGTGATGATTATAGGTATGTTTGGTGGAGCACTTGCTTCTGCGTTGATGGCAAACAATATCAAATTTCGCCTACCACAAAGTAAAGCTAGGGTGTTTCAAGCATTAATTGGTGGAGCTATTGCTGGTTTTGGAGCTAGGATTGGAATGGGTTGTAATTTGGCTAGCTTTTTTACTGGGATACCTCAATTTAGTCTCCATGCTTGGTTTTTTACAATTGCGACGCTCATTGGAGTATATTTTGGCAATAAAGTTGCTACAAGTAAGTTTTTTCGTTCAAAAATCACAATGCAAAAAGTAAGCAAAATAAGAGAGTTGGAAGACTTAAATAAAAATGCAAAACGAAACTTTATCTTTGGTATTGCTGTGGTGGTTTTTATGATTGCTTGGATTGTATCTTTGGCATTTGTAAATATTCCGGAGGGCAAGAAGATTCCAGTATTAAGCTTTGCAATGCTTTTTGGAGTGGCTTTTGGATATATCATATCACGTGCACAAATTTGTTTTACTTCGGCTTTTCGTGATATTTTTCTAACTGGACGAGGATATATGGCAAGAGCGGTAGTAATAGGTATGATGCTCTCTACCATTGGTGTATTTAGCTATATTATGCTTGGACTTCCACCAAAGATTATGTGGGCTGGACCCAATGCAATTATTGGTGGATTGTTGTTTGGATTTGGAATTGTTGTAGCTGGTGGCTGTGAATGTGGTTGGATGTATCGTGCAGTTGAAGGGCAAATGCATTATTGGATTGTTGGTATTGGAAATGTTATAGGCTCGACAATATTGGCATTAACTTGGGATTCTTATGCAGAATCTTTGGCTACGAGCTTTCCTAGACTAAATTTATTATCAATGTTTGGTAATTATGGCGGACTTCTGGTGAATTATTTACTGCTGGTAGCATTTTTGATTGTAATTATTGCACTAGAAAAATATTATTTAGCTAAACGACGAAACCAATTTTCAAAAAGGAGTAACTAATGAATAATGAAATGACACCAGATTATAGATTGGATTTACAAGGTGAGCCTTGCCCATATCCTGCTATCAAAACTTTAGAGGTATTGCCAGATTTAAAAAAAGGTGAGATTTTGGAGGTCATCAGTGATTGCCCACAAAGTATAAATAATATCCCAGTAGATGCTAAAAATCACGGCTATGAAGTATTAAAAATCGAGCAATATGGTCCTACAATAAGATATTTGATAAGAAAATAATTTGCAAAGATTCTAGAATCTTTGCAGAAAAATATGTATTTTTTTCTTGGATAATTTTAAATCTCAAAATATATCAATCATAAATTTTACTTTAATGGAAAGCTTCATCAATGCAATAGATGTAAAAAATTGATAATAAAATTTGTAATAAATATTGCGTAGTTTTATTAAGGCTTAGCAGGTATTTTTGAATAATTATTGCTATAGAAAATATGCAATATTTTTAAATGGCAAATCTCGACGCTAACAGCGTTTTAAAATATGACAATTCATATATTGATGACATCGTCTTTTTTAAAGACCCCATCGTTTGATAGCTTCTAGTTTTCTCTAGCAATTGTTATATTAAAGTATTTGGCAAACCATCTCCATACGATATAGAAGTATTTAAAAAAATATCGAGATTTTATGAATATGATTGTGAAATATTTATTTGAATTTTTAATTCTTTGTGATACTTCATGTATTTTGAAGCTTGTAAATAGTGGTGAAAAATAAAACTTTTTTGGAATCTTTAAGATTCCAAAAGTTATTTTCTTGAAGTTGGAGTATCGTGAGCTACTACGATTTCACCTTTTATATCACTTAATATTGCACACGCAGCTTCACTTGCACTGCCCATAGCAGTTGTTACCATAGATGTTACACCAGATGCAGTTCCTGCGACATAGATTCCAGGTTTTACTTCTTGCCTACCGCTATATTCTAGGCGAATCTTATTTGGTTTATTCATAAGATTATGAGGTTTTACTACATCCCCTAGCCCATCTATATTAAAGCTGCTAGCCCCTGTTGCTAGGATAATATAATCAGATTTGAATTCTAAATCTTGCCCTTTTGATACAAATGCACCCTTAGAACCACTAATTTGCTCTATTTGCCCTTTTATATAATTGACTTTTAGCAAAGAATTTATTTGATTTAGCGTTTGCTCTATTATATCTTTTCCTAGAATTCCACGAGGAAATAATGGAGAATTATATATTGCAACAGCTCCTAAATCAGGCTTGCCACTATCTATTATATTTATATCAAAATCTAATTCATCGTTTTTAGCTGAAGCCAAAACTAACGCTGCAGTAAGTCCTGCAATACTTCCACCAATAATTGTAATTGTTTTTTTCATAAATAATATCCTTATTTCAATCTATAAATAGAACTCGTATTATAACATTTAAAGCAAAATTTATTGTTATTTTGATTGCTTAATATATGCATCGTATATCATTTCTGATTTTTAGTGATTTGAAATAACTATAGAATCTTTATTGGAGATTTTATTTCCATCATTGATTGATATGTTTTTAGGCCTGGGCTAGTTTTTGATGCGAATCTGCTTGAAGCAGATTTACGCTATAGTTTGCTTATTTGATATTTATTTAGATTCTACAATCATATAGGTAGGACCCTAATATTTTCTGCTAATCTCTCTTGCAATATAGATTCTATCGCAAATAAAGTCCCACTATATCCGCTAGCACAACCATTGCAAGCACCTAAATATCTAATATATACATCAATGTAATTATCGCTTGTTTCTTTTATATCAATGATTTCCATATTTCCACCGTCCATCATAAGCATCGGACGAATATTTTCATCAATGATTTTATCAATTGCTTTTACTTTTTGCACCATTGTCATTTCTGCAAAACTAATATCGCCATCTTTTGTTTTATTTGCCATCTCTTTTACTTTTTGTGCCTCCATCTCCGCTCTCGTATCTCTTAGAATATCAACAAGATAATATTGTCTTTCTTCGTGCCCACCAGGTTTTATGCAACTTTTGCAAAATGCACCTGCTTTAGTATAGTTTGTAATTTCTTCAACACTTGTAAGATTGTTTAATCTAATCACTTCTTTTATCGTTCTTAAGCTTACTCTGGCACATTCACATACTATAGTTTCACTCTCAAAATCATCTGGATTCTTGCCCAAATACATGCCCGCAGCTTGTTTTATAACATCATATGCCATAACCGAGCAATGCATTTTTTGTCCCGGGACCGCTGGAATATTTGGGTCATCACGCAATGCAGCTTCAACATCAAGATTTGTTATCTTTACTGCATCTTGCACTTTTTTTCCAAGGCATAATTCAACCATCATATCAGAGCTAGCAATCGCTGTCCCGCAACCAAAGCTTTTAAATTTAGCATCAATAATTACATCATTGCTATCAACTAGCCAATACAATCTTACAGCATCTCCACAAGCTTCCGCTCCATAATCTGCAATAATTAGCTTTGCAGCTTTTGCATCAGCTTGTTCTTGTGTGATTACTCCAAGATGAGTTGGATTATCCATCCTTTCTTTGACTTTATTTGAATATGCGTCCCATAATGAACCGCCAATTAATGTATCTTTACCCATAGTTGTTCCTTGAATAATTGTTAATTTTTAGTATGAACTTGATATCGTTCTTAGTCTTTTTATAGCCTTGTCTAACATTTCTATCGTATAATTGATATCCTCATCTGTTGTAAATCGTGATAACGATAATCTAATTGCAGTGTGGGCTAGCTCTTTATCCGTTCCAATGGCCGTCATAATAGGATTTGCTCCCAAATCTTCACTAGCACAAGCACTTCCTGTTGATGCTCCAATCCCTACTTTATTCAAATCCCAAAGCATTGCTTCGCCTTCGATTCCTCTTATACTCGCAAGTATTGTGTTTGGAACTCTTTGTGTATTTTTGCCTACAATGATAATATCATCATGTTTTATAAGTGCATTTTCCAGCTTATCTCTTAGCTCTTTTATTTTGTTGTTTTCATAAGTTAGCCATTTATTTGCCAATTCCATTGCCTTACCCATTCCTATTATATAGGGTACATTTAGCGTTCCGCTTCTTCTGCCACGCATATGTTCGCCACCATGAAATAGTGGAGTTAGTTCCACACCTTTTTTAATAAACAATCCACCAATACCCTTTGGTCCATGAAATTTGTGAGCTGAAAAGCTTAAAAAATCAACATTTACATCCTTGACATCGACTTTTAATTTGCCTATTGCTTGGACGGCATCAGTATGAAATAATATGTCTTTTTCTTTGCATAGCTCACCAATTTCTTTTATTGGAAATACTACACCTGTTTCATTATTTGCCCACATCACACTTATTAATGCAGTTTTTGGAGTAATTGCTTCTCTAATAGAATCTACATCAATATTTGCTTGATTATTCACAGGAATATATGTAACTTCCACGCCAAGCTCTTCTAAAAACGCACAAGTTGAAGCAATAGCTGGGTGCTCTACTTGAGTAGTTATAATGTGATTTTTACCTTCTTTTAATACCTTGTCAAAATATATACCCTTAAGAACCCAATTGTTGCTTTCTGTCGCACAAGATGTGATAATAATATCATCACTAGAATCTGCATTTATCCCTGTGTATAGCTGGTCAAAAGCATTTCTTAGTGGTTTGTGTGTAACTGTACCAAAGTGATGTAATGAATTTGGATTTCCATAATTTTTACAAAAATAATCTTGCATCACTTGCATAACTTCTTTATCTACCATCGTAGTAGCATTATTGTCTAAATAAACCTCTCTCATAATATTTGTTTGTATTCTCCTTAAGTAAATTATCTAATAAAAATTTAACTAATTAAAAGTTATTGTTTGGGGTTTGATTATACTATTTTAAAAGCAAAAAGATGTAGTCAATATTTTAATTATTGAAAAATTTCATTTAATTTTGTGTAAATAGTATTAAAATCTAGTATTTCACTAGAATCTTGCTGCAAAAATGTATCCAATTTGTCTTTTTTGCTTAATGCATTGTCCAATTCTTTATCACTTCCTTTTTGGTAAGAACCAATCCTTATTAAAACCTCATTTTCTTTTAAAAGAGCATATGCTTTTCTGAATTTAATAGCATTTTCTTTATGTTTTTTATCGATAATATCATTCATAATGCGTGATGCAGACGAGAGTATATTTATCGGTGGATATATGCCAAATTCTCCTAATTCTCTACTTAAAACAATATGTCCATCAAGAATGCTTCTACTTTGGTCTGTTATTGGATCATTTAAATCATCACCTTCGACAAGCACGGTGAAAAATGCAGTTATTGAACCCTTGTTTTCTTCTTTTCCTGCTCGTTCCATAAGCTGTGGAAGCAAACTTAGTGATGATGGCGGATAACCTTTTGATGTAGGTGGCTCACCAAGCGATAATCCTATTTCTCTTTGTGCCATTGCAAATCTTGTTACAGAATCCATTATGAATAAAACATCTTTGTTTTGATTTTTAAAATATTCAGCAATTGACATTGCACTAAATGCCCCATATTTTCTCATAAGCGGAGAATCATCGCTTGTTGCCACGACTATGACTGTATTTGTTAAATCATTGCCAAGATTTTTTATAATAAATTCAGGTACTTCCCTGCCTCGCTCACCAATTAATGCTATAACTTTTACATCTGCATTTGAACCTCTTACTATCATACCAAGAAGGCTAGATTTGCCTACTCCACTTCCTGCAAAGATTCCCATCTTTTGCCCTTTGCCACAAGTAAGCAATCCATCAATACTCTTTACACCAACGCTAAACTTTTCATCAATCAACCCTCGATTCATAGCTTTTATTGGTTTGTTTAATATGGGAATAAAAGTATCTTTTTTGATTTCACCAAGATTATCTATTGGGTTTGCCATAGGATCTACAACCCTACCAAGCAATCCATCACCAACACCGATTTTTAATCCTCTTTGATTTATAAATACTTTATCACCTATTTTATATCCTTGTGTAGATGTAAATGGTATGATTGAAAAAGATTCTACATCTATTGTGCTAACAATCCCCAAAATATCACTATCGGTGCCTTTTATGCTCACTATATCGCCTATAGAAGTTCTTAGTCCATTTGCTTTTATGGTGTTTGAATAGATGTGTGTTATCTCTCCAAAATGTGGAGAAAGATTTATTTTGTTCTCTAGCTTTGCTCTTAATTTGCCTAAAGACATTTGATACCTTAAGAAAATATTATTGTGGATATTGTATGTTTTTTTGTTAAAATACACACTTAAATCTAGCCTTTAATAACGTAAGGAAATAATAATGAGTGCGAAACTAATAAATAATGCAAATATCTTGCTAAGTACCACGATTGATAATGAAACGATAAATCAAAAAAAGAAAAAAATAGCCCAAAATATAAGTAAAAATGTGAAGATAGATGGTTTTAGAAAAGGAAAAGTTCCCTTGAGTGTTATTGAAAATAGATTCAAAGATAGAATTATTCAAGACAGCCAAAATGAAGCATTAAATGATTTAGTTAGAGATTCTCTAAAAGAGTTAAATATTCAATTAGATAGAATTATTGGCAATCCATTGATAACAAAATTTCAAAATAATGATAATGGTATAGAAGTAGAAGCAAAAATTGGAATCTTTCCAGATATTGATTTGACAGATTATGAGAAATTAATCCCTTTTGTTGAATTAAAAAAAGTAAGTGATAAAGATGTGAATTCCAGGATTGAGGAGTTAGCAAAATCTAGCGGTGATTTAGTCGAGGTAGAAAAAGAAAAGTTAGAATCTAAAGATATTGCAAATATAGATTTTGAAGGATTTTTAGGCGACACTCCATTTGAGGGCGGAAAAGGTAAAAATTATGATTTAGAGATTGGTTCAAAGAGTTTTATTGAAGGATTTGAAGAGCAATTGATTGGTATGAAAAAAGGTGATATAAAAGATATTAATGTTAAATTTCCAGATAATTACAATGCTACTCATCTAGCGGGTAAAGAAGCGAGATTTAATGTGAAATTAAATGCTATAAAAGAAGCAAAAGCAAGCAAGATTGATGATGAATTTGCAAAGAAAATGATACCAAATAACAAAGACGCAACTCTAGAAATTTTAAGAGAAAATGTCAAAACCCAATTAGAAAATGAAAACAAAAACAAGGCTCTAAATGATTTAAAACCAAAATTGATAGAGAATCTAATAGATAGTTTTAAATTTGATTTGCCAGATAATATCGTTGAGCAAGAAATTGATGTGATTTTTAGAAATAGTTTGCAAAATATTAGTACAGAAGAATTGCAAGAACTACAAAACGATAAAGACAAAGCAAAGAATAAGCGAGAATCCTTTAGGGACGAAGCACAAAAAAGTGTTAGATTGACATTTATTATTGATAAATTTGCAAAGAGAAATAAAGTAGAAGTTAGTGATAATGAATTTTATCAAACAATTTATTATGAGGCTATGATGATGGGTGCTAATCCAAAAGAAGTCCTTGAGCATTATGAAAAAAATAATATGATACCAGCACTGAAAATGACGATTTTAGAGAATAAGATTCTAAATAATTTATTGGAATCTACAATAAAAAAAGATTAATGTAGAATCCAAATAAGGGCAAGATTAAGATTATAAAGGTATTTTGATGAATTATATTCCTTATGTTATTGAAAAGACAAGTAGAGGAGAGCGAAGCTATGATATCTACTCGCGATTGCTAAAAGATAGAGTTGTAATTTTAAGTGGTGAGATTGATGACAACATCGCTTCATCGATAGTAGCACAGCTTTTATTTTTGGAAGCAGAAGACCCTCAAAAAGATATTTATATTTACATAAATTCACCGGGTGGCGCTGTTACAAGTGGCTTTAGTATTTATGATACGATGAATTACATAAAGCCAGATATTTCTACTATTTGCATAGGTCAAGCGGCATCTATGGGAGCATTTTTACTAAGCAGTGGGACGAAAGGCAAAAGATATGCCTTGCCAAATGCAAGGATAATGATACATCAGCCCTTAGGTGGGGCAAGAGGACAGGCAAGCGATATTGAGATTCAAGCAAAAGAAATTCTATACATAAAGAAAAGCCTAAATGAAATAATGGCAAAAAATACAAATCAAAGTATCAAAAAGATTTCTAGTGATACGGATAGGGACTTTTTTATGAGTGCTAAGGAAGCTAGAGAATACGGGATTATTGATAGTATATTAGATAAGAGTCTAAAATAAGGCAATAAGTTGATAAGGTTAGAAAAAAGTGAGTCATCTGTTGATGAGATAGAATCTTTAGATTTAGGTGAGAATATCAATACCACTTTAGATGACATCAACGATTTGAATCTACATTCAGAAAATACCACTCCTAGTGGCGACATTTCAAAACAACCTAGCCTAAATTCTCTTTCAAATGAAGTGTTAAAAGCTTTAAGTAGTAAAAATATACCACCACTCCCTGCCAATTATCAAGCATTTTTTGAGCAAATATTGGAAAAATATGATTTAGAATTTCAAAAAAAAATTTATGATTTAATTGAAGCTGATGCAAAAAATGATGATAGAAATATAGATTTTGAAAAAAATATTCATATAACATTTGTTAAAACAAAAGATTTGCTTAAATGTGCTTCATCAATATATAAAAGTTTCATTATGATGAATGATCTTTACGAACAGCTAATAAAAGCAAATCAAGTGAATATAGATTCTCAAATGCTAGATAAATTAAAACAGAGCAAAGATTCTATAGACAAAAAAGTTGTCACTTTAAAATCACTCTATCAGCAATGCTCGCAGGCATTGGAAAATATCAATATAAATACTATCTATGATTCGAAATTTGATGTTTATAATAAGCGATATTTTATAAAATTAGTGCAAGAAGAATCTATGGCAGTAAATAAATTTAATCATAATTCTACGATACTTATGGTGGCACTACCATATAGCATTACACGATATTTGAGCAATGAACAAATGGCTATTGTTATTATGAAAACAGTCGCAAAACTCTTACTAAAGACATCAAGAAGAAGCGATATGATAGGCTATATTGGCAATGGAATCTTTGGTATGCTGCTTAAGCATTCTGATATTTTTAGTTCAAAAAAAGCAAGTGAAAGATTGGTTGAGTTATTGAAAAATACAAACATATTTCTTAGTAGCAATGAATTGACACTGAATCTAAATATAGGCATAGCAAAGATTAAGCCAGATAGAAGTGCTCAAGATTCTCTAAATTATGCGATTTCAGCATTGAAACTCGCACAGCAAAATCAAGTTGAATATGTAGTTTATAAAGAGGACGATGATGATTGAAGAAATTGTGATTTATCCAGATAGTAGGCTAAGAGAAGTTTCAAAAGAAGTTGTTGAGTTTGGTAGTGTCCTAAATCAAACGCTAGATAATATGTATGAAACGATGATGAATAAAAATGGAGTTGGTCTAGCCGGTGTTCAAATAGGTAAAATGGATAGAATCTTGATTGTTAATATCCCACGTGAAGATAAGATTCAATATAAAGAAGATTTAATAGAAGTGATAAATCCAAAGATTCTAGAATCTAGTGGAGAAATTTTATTTCAAGAGGGTTGTCTTAGTATTCCTAATTTTTATGAATATGTAAAAAGATATAGTTATATAAAACTTCAATATCAAGATAGAGAAGGCAAAATAAAAGAGATTGAAGCAAATGATTATCTAGCAGTTGCTTTACAGCATGAAATAGACCACTTAAATGGTATTTTATTTATTGATAAGCTATCGATTTTAAAGCGTAAAAAATTTGACAAAGAATATAAAAAATAAAAAGTCTCATAAAAATTAATGGTAAAAAAGTTACTTTGTGCCACTAGATTTGGCGTAGGGGCAAAGATAGTTGAAGTAGAATCTATCTTTCAAAAAGGACTGCCTAGTTTTATTATTACCGGACTTGCTGGAAATTCTATACAAGAAGCAAAACAACGCGTAAATGGTGCATTATCAAATAGCAATTTTGAAACCCCAAATTTTAAAATCACCATCAATCTATCTCCATCTGATATTGTCAAAAATGGCTCGCATTTTGATTTGCCGATAGCTTTGCTTATAGCGTTGCATAGGGTTGATATTGATTTATCAAACTGGTTTGCTTTTGGCGAGCTTGGGCTAGATTCTACTATCAAAGATTCTCCTATTATTTACCCGCTTTTATTAGAAGTGGTAAAGGCGTATCCAAATAGTAATGTTTTATTGCCAAAAGATGGGGAAAAGTTGTATTGCAATGTACCGAATCTAAATATTTATTTTGCAAGTAATCTAAATGAGGCACTAGATTTGATTAAAAATCCACAAAATAAATCTAAAAAATATGATTTTGATTTTAAATCTCTAAAAGTAGATTCTACTAAATATTATTATGACGATAGCTTCAAGCTTGATTTTTATGATGTAGCTGGTCAAGTTTTTGCAAAAAGAGCAGCATTAATTGCTGCTGTTGGAATGCATAATATCATATTTGATGGAAGTCCGGGTTGTGGAAAAAGTATGATTGCAAAGCGAATGCAATATATTTTGCCACCTATTAGTTTTGAAGAAATGTGTGAATGTATAAAAATTAATGCGTTAAATAATAAAGACTTAGCGTATTCTCCAGTTCGTCCATTTAGAAATCCACATCAAAGTAGTTCAAAAGCTTCGATTCTAGGCTCAATTATGCAAAATGAAGCAAGACCGGGTGAAATTAGTCTAAGTCATAATGGAATCTTATTTTTTGATGAATTACCAAATTTTCACAAAAGCATATTAGAATCTCTAAGAGAACCGCTAGAAAACAACGAATTGAGTATTTCAAGAGTAAATTTAAAATTCATATATCCATCATCAATATTGTTTATCGGTGCGATGAATCCTTGTCCTTGTGGGAATCTATACAGCCTTGTAAAAGAATGTAGATGCAAAGATAGTGAAATCAAAAGTTATAGAAACAAGCTTTCAGAACCATTTTTAGATAGGATTGATTTATTTGTAAAAATGGAAGAAACAAAAAGCAATGAAAGGATTCATTCTAAAGATTTGTTTAATATCGTGCTTGATACTTTTAAAATGCAAAAAGAAAGAGGGCAGATAAGATTAAATGGAAAGCTAAATGATGATGAAATTGAAAAGTTTTGCATTTTAGATGACAATGCAAAAGATTTGCTAAATCAAGCGATTAATAGGTTTGGTTTAAGTCATCGTGGAAGGGTCAAGGTAATAAAGCTAAGTAGAAGCATCGCCGATATTGACAAAAGTGAAATAATAAAGCGAAATCATCTACTTGAAGCATTATCCTTTAGGGCTTTGTAGTTTATCATTTTTGGAAAAAATTAAGTAAAATAATACAATTAAAAAAAAGGAATCTTTATAATGGAATTTGAAGTAAAGTCGCCGATACTTGGGTTTGAAAATGTCAGCAGAATGAAGCTAGAAAAAATTGATGATATTTTTATGAGATTAGATAATATAAGTGGTGATTTGCCATCATTTACTCTTGTAAATCCTTTTGCTTTGCGAGAATATAGTTTTGAAATACCAACTGCAATACAAGTGTTATTAGATATTGATGAACAAAAATCAAAAAATATTTTAATTGCAAATATTATGGTCGTATATAAAGAAATCCAAGATTCAACGATTAATTTTTTGGCTCCGCTCATATTTAATTTTGATAATCAAACTATGGCACAAGTTGTTTTAGATGTTCTGAAATATCCAGAATACAGCATATCTGAGCCAATATCGAAATTTTTAAAAGAAAAATAATGCAAACAATCTCAATTATTGGTTATGGCAAAATGGCAAAAGCCATAGCTTGTGGTCTTAATGGTAAGTTTAGATTAGAGATAATTGGTAGAGATAAAGAAAAAATAGAAGATTTCATACAAACAAATAGCTTATTAAATACGACTTCATTCCATAGCCAAAAAACGATAGACATCAAAGACAAGATTCTGATTTTAGCTATCAAACCTTATGCGTTAGAATATTTTAAATATGAAAATCAAAGTAGAGTAGTTTTTAATATTATGGCAGGAGTTAGTATATCAAGATTACAAAATGTATTGAGTTCTAAGTCATATTGTAGGGTTATGCCAAATGTTGCATCACTTGTTGGCTCTGGTTTGAGCGTGATTTATAGTGATGATATGGAGGTTAAAAGGTTAGCAAGTGATATTTTTGATACGCTAGGAAGTAGTATTTTTGTCGATAAAGAAGAGCAAATCAATAGTGCCGGTGCGATTTCAGGCTGTGGTCCAGCATATCTTGGCTTAGTGGCTGAAGCATTGATTGATGCGGGTGTGAGAGAGGGTTTGAGTCTTGATATATCTACTAAGTTAGTAAATGGATTGTTTGATGGTTTTTCAAAATTGCTTCAAGTAAAAACGCCAAATGAAATTAGACTTGATACAACAAGTCCAGGCGGAACTACGATTGATGGTATTGTAGAGTTAGAAAATAGTGCTACCAGAGCTGCTTTTATAAATGCAGTATGTGCAGCACATAAGAAAGCAAAATCTTTATCTTGAATGCCATTGTAGGTTCGACTGCAAGTGGTAAGAGTGCTCTTGCGTTTTACTTAGCTTGCAAATATAAACTTGATATTTTTTCAATAGATTCTCTTAGTGTTTATAAATATATTGATATTGCTTCTGCAAAACCAAGCAAAGCTGAATTAAGCCAAATCAAACATTATGGCATTGATGTGCTAAATCCAGATGAAAAATGCAATGCAAAAGTATTTTTTGATTTGTTAAATAGTCTATCCCAAAAACGTCTAATTATCGTAGGTGGTAGTAGTTTTTATTTAAAATCAATGATTGATGGATTATCAAAGATTCCGCAGTCAAACAAAGAGATTAGTAAATATGTAGAATCCTTGCTTATAGATAAACATGAAGCCTATAAATTATTAGCAAAAATTGATGAAAGCTATACGTCAAAGATACATCAAAATGATGTATATAGGATTGCAAAAGGACTAGAGATTTATTTTCTCACAGGCAAGAGTCCAAGTGTATTTTTTATGGAAAATAAAAAAGAGAGACTTAATATAAAAATAAATATTTTCGAATTAATAAAACCAAAAGATATTTTGATAAAAGATATAGAATCTAGGACCAAATCAATGTATAAAAATGGATTAGTAGATGAGGTGCGAAATCTAATATCATCTTATCCACACTCACAAACATTAAAGGCAATAGGCATAAAAGAAATCATCGCTTTTTTGGATTCTAAGATTACAAAAGAGCAAAGTAAAGAGCTTATCATAAAAAATACAATCGCCTTAGCAAAGCGACAAAGGACATTTAATAGGACGCAATTTTGTGATATTTTTCGTGGTGAGATTGTAGAATTAAAAAATAAAATAGAAGCAATTTTGGATAAAACTATATAAGATTCCACTTTAAGCTTGCATAGGCTTATATGGGAATATTAAAAAAATCTATTGCAGCTAAAAGTCGTGTATTTATTATGGAGCGGGCTAAATTATTGTTGTTAGAATCTATGGCAATTTTAGCAAGTTATAAAATAAGTAATTATAAGAAAGTAGGGCAGAATATATTAGATTCTATTTTTTGGATTGCTTAAAAATCATAGGTTTAGATTGCTTATATCAAGAAATATTTATAAAACCTTATTATAAAAAAGGCTTAGTGTTTATAGTGTTGTGATATAATCCATTTTTATTTTAGAAAAGGACAAATACAAGGATAAATAATGGAAGCTTTATACCCTTATGTGTTAATCGTGCATTTGTGTTGTGCAATCATTTTTTTGGGCTTTATTTTTACTGATGTTGTGCTATTTTCTGCAGTGCGTAAAAAGCTTGGTGATGAGGTAACTAATAAAATGTTTAGAATAATCGCACAAAGAGGAGTAAAAATAATGCCTCTTTGTTTGATACTGCTTGTTATTACCGGTGGTATGATGCTTAGCTCATATATAAATAGTGATGTAGGCTATTTCACAAGCAATTTGCAAAAGATTTTATGGCTAAAGGTGCTTCTTGCAGGCATTATTTTACTAATGGTTATTATTTCTTTATCTTGTAAATTTTTTAAAATCCACAATCCACTTGCAAATATAATCCACCCTGTCGCCTTATTTTTAGGCTTTGGGATTGTGCTTTGTGCTAAACTCGCATTTTATTTATAAGTTTTTATTCATTTGCAAGATTTAGCCTTAAGGTAAATATCTTTAATTAGAAGCTATCTTGCTACAAACATAATATTAACCAACGCAAATATTGCAATATAGGATAAACTGCCTTGTTAGATTCTACAAAATATAATTTAAGAGGCTTTAGAAGATTCCATAAAAATATAGAATCTGCTAATTAATCTAAAAGTTATCCTATTTTAAATGGATTATCCACTACATTTTTAGTGTCAATTATATATGGTATTAATGCCATATGTCTAGCTCTTTTTATTGCCACTTCAACTCTTTCTTGCCATTTTTTTGTATTACCTGTAAGTCTTCTTGGCATGATCTTGTATCTCTCTGATAAAGAATATTTAAGCATTTCTATATCTTTGTAATCAATAAATTCTAATTTTGCTTCTGTGTATCTGCAGTATCTTTTTGAATATCTTTTTTTCTCATTCATATTATTTCCTTTTAAAATGGTATTTCATCTTCGTTTATATCAACTTGTATATTTTTTCTATTTTCTATAGTGTCTTGACTGTGGTAATCTTGCATAGAATTGTTTTCATTGTAGTTTGATGTATCATTATTTTGTGCTTTGCCTAGCATTTGCATATTTTCTGCCATTATGCTATGTTTGTTTCGTTTAGCACCAGTTGCATCATTCCAAGTTTCTAAGACAAGTCTCCCTTCTATTAGAATCTGCGAACCTTTTTTTAGGTATTGATTTGCGACTTCTGCCGTCCTTCCAAATAGCTTTACATCTACAAAACAAGTTTCGTCTGCCATTGTTCCATCTTGTTTTTTAAACTTTCTATTTGAAGCAAGCCCTATTGTAGCTGCAGCACTTCCACTGGGCAAATATTTTAATTCTACATCCCTAGTAAGATTGCCAACTATTATGACTTTATTAAACATATTAGTGCCTTTATGCCCTTGTGCTAGGAGATTCTAATGTAGAATCTTTTGCCATTTCTTCTATCTTTTCATCATCATTTTTTACTTCTTCAACCTTTGGCTTTGATTTTGGCTTTTGCTTTCTTGGGTCCGGTTTGCCATTTGAAATATCAACCAAAGTTTGCCAAGTTTTTTGCTCTCTTTTATTTTTGTAATTTATGACAATAAATCTTAGTATGTCTTCTGTGATTCTATAATTTCTCTCCAATTCAACAATAACATTGCTACTAGATTTAAAATAAATGACATAATAATATCCGCGTTTATTTTTTTTAATCTCGTATGCAAGATTTCTCATGCCCATATTGATACAACCATCGATTGTAGCATTGTTGCTTAGTAGTATATTTTTAAAGAATTCAATTTTTGTATCGATTTCTTCTTGAGTGAGAGTAGGTTTTAAAATAAACATAGTCTCGTAGTATCGCATATTTTCTCCTTATGGATTATGCCTTAAACACATATTGTCTAAAGCAAGGAATTTAAAATTTAAAAGTGTGCATTCTATTTAATTATTGCTTGAATTTTTATTAAATTTGGTAGATAGTTTTTATCTTTACCAGTGATATTAAAGAGCCGCCAATTATTTAGTGTTTTAAATATCTCTAAATACTGAGATTCTTTTAATCTTGTCGCAAATTGCACATATTTATCTTCAATATTTTTTGGTAAAGCATATCCAAGCACATCTCTTGAGCTATATGTGCCACTTGTTTTGATATGAGAGAAAAACAAAAATAATCTATAAAAGTATATATGCATTGCATTTATGATTTCTATATCAGAGATGCCATATTCCTCTAGCTTTATTAGTATCTTTATATACTCTCTTCTTGCAAGCATAGCATCGCATAATTCATCTATCGTATTTGTAAAAAGTCCATAGCTTAGTGTGTCAATATCAGCTTTCGTTATTTCTCTATCAAAAATACTAAATTTTTGCAATTCATTTACACATATGCCAAGCTCTTGGTTTTGCCTTTCATACAAATATGCTAGATTTGTTTGACTAATATTTATTTTGTGAAATCGTGCAGAATCTTGTAAGATTTCCAGAGCTTCTTTGATATTTGGTTTGAAGAATCTAACATTTATAAAATCATTGTTATTAAAATATAAAGCTATAGTTTTTGAATCTTTTATATAGTTTTGTGAGGCATTATTATAAAACTCTATTATCAAATAATTTTGTGTATTGTCTTTTAAAATATCTAGCAATTCTTTAAAATCATTATTTTTGCCTTTTTTGATTTTTGTAGAATCTATTTTTATATAAACAAGACTAAAAGTTGCAAATAGTGATTGTTGGCCAAATATATCAATTATTGTATTTTTATTATACTCATCAAAATAAAACGAAAATATATCTATATCTCCATTTTTTATTATCGCATTTTTGATTTTTTTCCCATAATAATCTATTAAAAAATCACATTCTCCATATAAAAAACTAGCTTTTGGAATGCTAGATTTTAAGAGATTATCCAAATCTTTTTTATACATCTAGCTTCGATAATCTGAATTGATTTCTACATATTTATAGCCAAGATCGCAACCATAGGCAGTAAATTTTCCATCACCTATACCTAAATTGCAAGTGATTTTAAAATCTTCCATCTTCATTATTTTTGCAGTTTTTTCTTCATTCTCAAAATATATCTTTTGACAATCATATACGATAATATCACCAATATATATTTTTAGCGTATTAGAATCCGCACAAATTCCACACGAGCCAATAGTAGAAGCTATTCTCCCCCAATTTGGGTCGCAACCAAAAAGAGCAGTTTTTACTAGTAATGAATTTGATAGTGCTTTTGCACAAACCATCGCTTCATTATTATTTTTTGCCCCTATTACTTCAAAAGCCACGACTTTAGAGCTTCCTTCGCCATCTTTTAGTATATCAATTGAGAGTTTTTTCATCACTAAATTTAGCACCATCTTGAATGCCTCTTTATTGTAGGCTTTAGATTTTTTATTTGTCATCAAAAATACGCTATCGTTCGTGCTTGTATCTCCATCTACACTGATTGCATTAAAAGTATTTTGAACGCATTCATTTAGCAACTCTTTCATATCATCTTTTGGTATATTTGCGTCTGTTGTAATAAAGCATAGCATCGTTGCCATAGCAGGATTTATCATACCAGCACCCTTTGCCATTGCACCAATCTTAAAAGTAGAATCTTCTAAATCTACTTTAAATGCAACTTCTTTGCTAAATCTATCCGTTGTGAGAATCGCATTTGAAGCATTTGTGTGATTTTTAGATTTTAGATTAAATAGACTAAAACCACTAATAATTTTTTCCTTTGGTAAGTATTGACCAATCACGCCTGTGCTGGAAAATATAGGATTTTTAATATTTTTAAATTTAGATTCTAGAGCATCTAATACTTCACCTACATCAGCTATGCCTATACTTCCTGTCATCGCATTTGCATTTTTTGTGTTGATTAGGACAAAATTGCTTTGCTTGCCTTTTGTGTGTCTTAGATAATATTCAATTGGTGCAGCTTTGAAAATATTATTTGTAAAAATAGATTCTACATCTAGCATAGTATCGCTATAAATAAATGCCAAATCAAGTGCATTGTTTGCCTTCAATCCACAATGCACCCCATCACAATAGATTCCATCGACTACGCTAATTCCACCACTAAGCGGGATAATATCAAACATATTTTAATTCCTCTGGCTTTTCTTTTTTCATAATAATTCTTTTTGTTTGCCTTATATGGCTTGAATTGCCTATGATAAGCAATTTACATTCACTTGTTATGAGCGTATCTCCTGTTGGCATAGATATGTATTTACCATCTTTTTGTTCTATCCCAATCACGGTTGCTTTTGTTACTTCTCTTAAATGGGCTTCTTTTAATTTCTTTAAAACAAGCCAACTATATTTAGGTACGACGACTTCTTCAAGGCTTAGAGAATTTTCCTTCTTGCTCATAAAATGCTCTATGATGTTTTCACTTCCGGGTTGGATTATAATAGAGCTAATTCTTTGGGCTGTAAGATTTGTGGGTGAAATTATATAATTTGCACCAATTTTATTTAATCTACTTATTTCTTCATTGCTGTTTGCAATTGATATGATATTGTAAGAGTGTCGTCTTAATTCTTTTTCATATATTCTAATAGATACAATAAGTGCAATATTTTCAGTAAGATTTTTAGAAAATATAACAACACCTTTTGCGGATGATAAGTGAGCTTTTAATATAGTATCTAATAAATGCGGGTCATCATTTATGTAGTAAGGGTATTTATACTTTACAGCTTCTTTTTCAAAATCTTCATTTGGGTCAATAACTACAAATGGAATCTGTGCTTGTAGGAATTGTTCGGCTAGCTGGATTGAAAATTCATTATGATAAAAAATTACATAGTGATTTTTGAGTCTTGCTATTTTGTTGATCATTTTTATTTCCTTGATTATGGATATTAGCTTTCCACCCATAATTACATTTACGACTACCGCAACAGAAAGTGTGATTGTAGCTGCACCAATTAACATCAAAATCGTTGTAAAAATGATAGTAATTGGACTAAATTGGTCTTCTTTTAACGCACCAAAGCCTGTATTTGTAAATGTATATGAAGCTTGAAAAAAAGCCTCAATTATTGTGTAATCTTCTAATGCTAGATATCCAAGTGTTCCAATAATTAAAAATATTTGAACGATTACAAATGGGAATCTAAAACGAGATAATTCATTTAAAAGTTCTGGAGTTAAATCAATATCTGGCTTTTTGCTATTATCAAAGTTTAAAAACCATAATAACTTAGACATAGCTTTTAAAAGCCACTAAAATCAAGAGCTTTTTTTCATTGTTCTAAGAGTAGATGCTGCAACTTTTAATTTGACTTTACTTCCATCATCAAGTGTAACTCTAATTGTTCTTAGATTTGGATAAAGTCTATTTTTTGTTTTATTATTTGCATGGCTTACATTATTGCCAACCATAGGCGATTTACCACTAAAAACACATCTTTTTGCCATTATATAACCTCTTAAATCTAAAATAAACTCATTATTCTATTGATTTTATTGAAAAACTAGCTTAAATATAAAGGATTAAAGCCAGTAGTTTTATTTTTCTTCTTGCATTCTTTTGTATATTTCTGTAACAATATCAAATCCATTATTTAATGCATTGGCGATAGAGCCACCAGATTTAAACAGCAAGTCCCCAGATACAAATATATTTTTTATAGAACTCTCACAAGAGCTGCTAACTATTGGCACACCAGCAGAATCTAGCTCCAATCCACATTTTTTTAAGAAATCAATAGGTGCAACTCCACCAATTGCATAAACTATTTTATCAAAGACTTCAGAGCTACCATCTGTAAAATTTACTTTTGGCTTTCCATCTTGAACCTCAAGATTTACAATATCTACACCAAGTTTTGTTTTTAGCTTGCCTTCATTGATACTTTTATCTAGCAAATCTTTGTTTGTATCGTTGATTCTGCTAAATTCATTTCGTCTGTAATTTAGCGTGGTATCGTTGCTTTGAGCCAAAAAATATGCGTATTCAACAGCAGAGTTTCCACCACCAACAACAAGCACTTTATCGTCATTGTTTATAGAGTTTGCATTGAAAAAGACTTTATTTCTAATATCAAGCGGAATAGGATATGCTGGCTTGTTTGGGACACCCATTTTACCGATGGATATCACAACAAATCTTGCTTTCAACTCATCGCCATTTGTAGTGCGTAAAACGAAAATATCACCTTCTTTTTTTATGTTATCAATTTCTGTTTTAAATCTTGCATCAATATTATTTTTTGATAATATCTCATCAAATAAATCAAGAGTGCTTTCCTTTGTGCCATCCATAAAACGTATATTTCCGTCCAAATTTACTTTGACACCTTTATAATCTTTATCAACTCTTTTATTGTCTTTATAAAATCTTCTAATTGTAGTTGAGTGGTTTTCGCCCTTTTCAAGCAAAATGATATCATCAATCTTTAAAATTACACTCTCAACAGCAGATGCAATTCCGCCTGGTCCGCCACCAACTATAGCTATATTATAAATTTTATTTTCCATTTTTCTCCTTTTTATTGGTATTTTTATATGCTTCGTTTAGTTCATCTATGCCATCCATTAGGATTCCTTGTGTAAATTTATTTTCATCATCAAATTGACCACTTCTAAGTCCCCAAAGGAATGCGATAAGTCCTAGAAGTCCCATTATGAGTGATATACCAAGCATAATCGCAATTATCCCATTATCCACTTAAAATCCTCTGTATTTTAGAATCTTATATTTTTGATAGTGCATATTCTCTTGCTTTTGTTAGAGATTCTATGATTTTATCTGCATATTTTCCACCAGCTGTAGCAAAATCATCTCTTCCACCTCCACCACCACCAATGATTTTAGAGATTTCCTTTATCCATTCGTTTGCTTTCAAATCGCTGATATTTTTCACACCACAGCCAATATTGATTTTGCCACTATCATTTGAAATTAAAAATATAGCTACACTCTCATTGTCTTTTTTTGCTTCATCAATTGCTTTTTTTATATTGATAGATTCTCCTACTTCTGCGACTATTAGCTTTGTATTTTTTACCATTTCAAAATTTAGACTTTTTAGCCCTATGCCTTCATCGGTCTTATTTTTTAAATCTTTTAGTTTTTGTATTAAATCTCTTAGCTTATTAATTCCAAGAATAATATCATTTTGTTTTAATAATTCTTTTGCATTATTTAAAATCTCTATATTTTTTTTTGTATAATTATATCCAGCGAGTCCGCATACTGCTTCAATCCTTCGGACACCACTTGAGATTCCGCTTTCTTTTGTGATATAAAAATTGCCTATAAAAGCAGTATTATTAACATGTATGCCACCGCATAACTCTATACTTTCATCCCCAAAACTAATAACCCTAACTATATCGCCGTATTTTTCACCAAACAATGCCATAGCACCTTTAGATTTCGCTTCATTAATAGGCATAAATTCAATCTTTGCTTCCAAGCCTAGGTTTATTATCCGATTTACGTCAAATTCAATCAAATCTAGCTCTTTTTTTGATATTGGCTTTGGGTGAGTAATATCAAATCTAAGCCTATTTGATTCCACTAAGCTTCCCGCTTGACTTATATGTGTACCTAGAATCTTTCTTAGGTTCGCGTGTAATAAATGTGTAGCACTATGATGCTTTGCAATCTCAAATCTATTTTTATCTACTAGAATCTCTACTTCATCATTAATTTTTATTTGAGATTTTATACTAACTTCACTAATATTTAATCCAAAAAATTTTTTTGTATAGATTATTTCGCCTATTAATTTATTATTCTTATATATTTCTCCATTATCACCAATTGGTCCTCCGCCTTCTGGATAAAGTGGAGTCTTATCTAAAAATATATATCCATCGCCTTCTAATTTATCTACTCTTTTATAATTAATATCAAGCAAGGCTAGAATCTTACATCTTGCTTTGTTTGTATCATATCCTATGAATTTATTTTCACCAAATTCTTCTAATATGCTAGCAAAATCACCATTTTTGACTTCATCACCACTGCCCTTCCAAGCATTTTTTGCACGAATCTTTTGCTCATTCATATGTTTTTCAAAGCTACCAGTATCAATTCCTATATTTCTTTCTCTTAACATATCTTGTGTTAAATCAAGCGGGAATCCATATGTATCATAGAGTTTAAAAGCTATTTCACCACTAAAAGTGTCTTTTGTTTTTTCTAATTCTTTTTTGAATATTTCCATTCCAGATTCTATTGTCAAGAAAAATCTTTCTTCCTCTGCTTTACATTGATTTTGTATATAGGTTTTTTTGTCAGCTAGGTATGAGTAATGATATGCTAGATTGTCGCAAACAATGCCAATTATTTCATATAAAAATGGCTTTTTTAAACCAAGCAAATATCCATGTCTTACAGCTCTACGTAAGATTCTCCTAAGGACATAGCCTCGCCCTTCTTTATCAAAATTTACACCTTGTGCCAAAAGAAAAGCAATACTTCGTGAATGGTCGGCAATGACCCTATGTGAAGCTTTGAATTTATCATTATATGGCTTATTTGTTAGCTCTACGCTTTTGTTTATAAGTGGCATAAACAAACTTGTATCAAAGTTATTAGTTTTACCCTCAAGCAGTGCAATAATCCTCTCTAGTCCCATTCCTGTATCAATACTTGGCTTTGGTAGAGGTGTTAGATTGCCATCTTTGTCTCTTTCATATTGCATAAATACAAGATTCCAAATCTCTAAAAATCTATCTCCTTCACCACCAAAGTAGTCTTCTTTTGAGTGAAAATTATGTTCTCCTTGGTCTATATATATTTCACTACAAGGTCCGCAAGGTCCGATATCTCCCATCTGCCAGAAATTATCTTTATCTCCAAATCGCTTAATTCTCTCTTTTGGTAGATATTTTTCCCATATAGCAAATGCTTCATTATCTTCTTTATGGACGCTTACATATATTTTTTCAATATCAAATTTAAGCTCTTTTGTAATAAACTCAAATGCAAAAGAAATCGCATCTTCTTTAAAATAATCACCAAATGAAAAATTTCCAAGCATTTCAAAAAGAGTATGGTGTCTTGCTGTATATCCTACATTTTCTAAGTCATTATGCTTTCCACCTGCTCTAATACATAGCTGCGAGCTTGTAGCTCTTTTGTTGTTTGGGGCTGGAATCTTGCCTGTAAAAATATCTTTAAACTGCACCATTCCAGCATTTGTAAATAATAAGCTAGGGTCATCAGGAACAAGTGGCATACTGCTATATACCTTATGTCCTTTGCTTTTAAAAAAATTTAAAAATTTATCTCTTACATCAATCATATTAACTCTTTTGTATTTCTAAAGAAGCAGGATTCTACAAAAAATGTCCTTAATCTCTAAAATTTATATTATTAACCATCAATTGTATTTCATTAAATTTATTTCTAGCGATATTAAATGTTATATCAACATTTTTATTTACCAATTTATCTGTATTATTAAATAAGATTCCACTTCTAATTGTTTCATTTTGTCTAAATTGCAATCTCTGGTGTTCTTTGTTTTTACCAAGCAAGATAGAATCTACTACCAAAATATCATTTGCATAGAATTCTATTTGTTCATTTCCAATACCATATGGTTCATAAGATTCCAAAACTTCTAATAGTTTATCATCAATATCACATAATCGAATATAAACTGTTTCTTTGTGTTTGATTTCAGAATCTATTATATAGTTTTTATCCAATTCATTTATAAATTTATCCAAATTTTCTAGTGTTAGGCTAAGACCCACAGCTCCACTATGTCCGCCAAAACCAAGTAATAAGTCTTTGCAATTTTGGATTGAATGTATTAGATTTATACCGCCTTTTGCTCTACCGGAGCCTTTTAAGATTCCATTTTTTAGACTTAGGCAAAATGCACTCATATTGAATTCTTCTGCAAGCTTTGATGCTACGATGCCTAGCACTCCTTCGTGCCAGTTTTCTCCATAACTTAAAATAAATTTTTTACTTTTTCTTGGATTTTTTAGTGCGATTTTTGTGATTTCATTTTGTATATTTTTTCTCTTATTATTTATCTCTATTAACCGCCTAAATACCATATCTGCCTTTGTTGGATTCTGTTCTCTAAAAAAATCTAACACTATTTTTGCATCTTCTAGTCTGCCGACACTATTTAGCGTAGGTGCAATATTGAAGCTAATATTTTGTGTATTTATTTCACCATAGATACTTTTAAAAATTTTAAATGCTGTAATGTTTGATTTTTGTATGTTACTAATCCCATATTTAAATAAGATTCTATTTAGTGATGTCAATGGCATCATATCAGCAATGATTGCTAGAGCTAGGAATGGAGTGTAATTATCAAGCTTGATATTTACACCAAGTTCATTTTTGATGCCACCACATAAATAAAATGCTACTACCGCACCGCATATATCTTTTTGTATAAAATTGCAAGATTGTTGATTTGGATTTATTATAACTTTTGCATTGGGAAGTATTTCTTTGTCATCTACTATTAGAGGTTTGTGGTGGTCTGAAATGATTAGAATCTTATTTAAAGCGTTGCAAAAATCAGCCACTTCAAAAGCATTAATTCCATTATCAACAGTGATATAGACATCTGCATCAAGTTCTTTGACTATATCAATATTTATTCCGTATCCATCAACAAAACGATTTGGAATCTTAAAAATGATATTTTGATACCCTAAATCATTAAAAAAAATATCCATTATACAAGTAGATGTTATACCATCTACATCATAATCCCCAACAACAGCGATTTTTTTATTTTGCAATATAGAATCTTTGATGATTTTGCTAGCTTCTTTTACTCCAAAAAGAGTATCAAAAGATGGTATTTGATTTATTTTTTTAAAGGTATCTAAATTTCTATTATTTAAAATATCAATAACTTGTTTTAAAACGCTCATCTTTACTATTTTTATATTGTTTGGCTTGTTTTATAAATTCTAATATTATAGGGTTTGGATTCTGTAATTTTGAAGTAAATTCCGGGTGGAATTGCACCCCAATAAACCACATATGGTCTTTTAGCTCTATAGTCTCGATTAGTCCATTTGATTGACCGCTAATAATCATCCCATTTTCTTCTAGAATCTCTTTATATTTTATATTTGCTTCGTATCTGTGGCGATGTCGCTCATAAATTGTGGATTTATTATATGCTTTTTGGATTTTTGTATTTGGCTTTAGGTTGCAAGGATATTCTCCAAGTCGCATTGTCCCACCCATAGGTGAAGTGTATGTTCTAAATTGCTTTTTGCCTTGTTGGTCGATAAAATCTTCTATTAGGTAAATTACTGGCTCTTTTGTATCTTTGTCAAATTCTATACTTTGTGCATCTTTCATATTCAATACATTTCTACAAAATTCTATTATTGCAAGTTGCATTCCAAGACAGATTCCAAGAAATGGTATATTATTCACTCTAGCATATTTTGTAGCTAGAATCTTACCTTCAATCCCTCTCTCACCAAATCCACCAGGTATCAAAACAGCATCAATATCGCATAGTTCAGAATCTATATTATTAGAATCCAGTAGCGAGCTATCAATCCATTTTATATCGATCCTTGTATCAGTATGTGCACCGCTGTGAGTTAGTGCTTCTGTAAGTGATTTATATGATTCTTTTAAATCAAGGTATTTTCCCACAAATGCTATCTTCACATCGCTATTTGGAGATATTATTCGCTTTACCAAAAAATCCCATTCATCCATTTTAGGACTTATTTGACATGTTAGATTAAAATATCGTGATATTGGACTAAGAATATTTTCCCTCATCAAATTTAGTGGTACCTTATAAATGCTATCGCTATCCTCTACGACAATCACACAGTCATCATCTACATCGCAGCTTAGAGCTAGTTTTTGTTTTAAATCTCTTGATAGCGGTTTTTCACATCTTGCAAGAATTATTTGCGGATTTATTCCTATCCTTCTTAGCTCTTGGACAGAGTGTTGCGTAGGTTTTGTTTTTAGCTCGCCTGCTGCTTTTATGAGTGGTATAAGTGTAACATGTATGCTAATTACCATACCATTTCCAAGCTCGTGTTTTAGCTGACGCATTGCTTCTAAATACGGCATACCTTCTATATCGCCAACAGTTCCACCAAGCTCTACGATTAAAAACTCGCTTCCAATTCCAGCTTCTTTGATCCTATGTTTGATTTCATCAACAATATGTGGGACTATTTGTATTGTTTTACCAAGATAATACCCACTTCTTTCTTTTTCAATGACCGAAAGATATATTTGTCCAGTTGTGAAGTTGTGTTTTTTTGAAAGATTCATATCCAAGAATCTTTCATAATGCCCCAAGTCTAAATCCGTTTCTGCACCATCATATGTTACAAAAACTTCACCGTGTTCTAATGGGCTCATCGTCCCCGGATCTACATTTATATAAGGGTCAATTTTAAGTATCGAAACTTTATGGTTTGCGTGTTTTATCAATGTGGCGATAGATGATGAAGATATTCCTTTACCAAGGGAGCTTAAAACACCCCCGTAACAAATATATATTTCGTCTGCATTTATTTTTGTTTGGATTTTTTATACTCTAAGATTATTGCGTAGGCTTCATCTTTTAATTTTAATTTTTCCTTTTTCATTCTATCAATTTCAAATTCATCTATATATATTGCACCTTTTTCAGCCTCTGCAATTTTTTCATCAAGCTCATTATGTTTATCAAAAATCTTTGTAAAATGAGCATCTGTCATCTTTAACTCCGTAATTTCTTCCCTATACTCGTGTAACATAGAATCCTCCTTAAAAATTTGTGTGAATTATACTTAAGATTATTTTATGAAATATTTAAATCAAAATCTTTCCCTCTATCCTCGAAGTTTCTATATTGCTTGATGTGATTTGTGCTTTTGTTATTGAAAATTTTTGATATTTTTTATCTAAAAAGATTCTTGCATTTGAGCCAAGAATCTTTGCTTTTATTTCACCTTTTGTTTGCGTAATTATGCAATCTACCACATCACCCACTTTGTAGAATCTAGCAAATTTTCTATCGTTAAATTCAAGTTCTAAGCTTGCAATATCTTTTTCTAAAAAATTCAATCTAGCACATACTGCTTCTAAATTTTTGCCTAAATAATTTATCTTTTTTTGATTGTTCTGTAATATTTCTTTTAGGATTCTATGTACTATTAAATCGCTATATCGCCTAATTGGCGATGTAAAATGTGAATATGAAGAGAAGCCTAGTGCAAAATGTCTGCTATTTGTTGGTGAATATTTTGCTCTTGGTAGGTAAGTGATAATGATTTTATCTACAATATCGCCTAGACCTAGCTTTTTTGCCATATTTTGCAATGCAAAAATATTATCTCTTAGGCTTAATTTTTTATTGAACTTGATGTCTCCTTTTTTGTCAAAAAATGACAAATCGCTAAACAATGATTTTAGATTGACATCGTCTATTTCATCGTGGATTCTATAGATTCCACAATATTTATTTAACAGTTTAGCACTCTCTTTATTTGCAAGTAGCATACATTCTTCTACCAAATGATTAGAATCTAACTCGTATTTTTGAGTGATATTTTTTATTTCAAAATTAGAATCTAACTCTAGTTTTACTTCATTACTTGCAAAATTAAGCCCATTTTTTAGCCGATTTTTGCGTATCTTTGAAGTGATAGTAAAAAGTTTAGAAAAAAGATTATCTTTATCTTGCAATATTTTATTGAACTCATCGTAGGTGTAATTTTTTGATACTTTTATAATGCCTTCAAATAGCTCACTTTGTGAGATTTGCATATTTTTCTTATCAATCTTTAGTTTCCAAATAAAACTTAGGCGATTTTTTCCCTCTTTTAGCGAACATAAATCATTGCTAAGTATGTCTGGTAGCATCGGTATGACTTTGTTTGGAAAATATATGCTAAATCCCCTATTTAATGCTTCTTTATCGATTGTAGAATCTGGTGGGACATAATGGCTTACATCAGCTATTGCCACATAAAGATAATTGCCATCAAAGTATAAAGCATCATCAAAATCTTTTGCATCATCTGGGTCAATACTAATAAATGGCAAATGGCTTAAATCAATCCTATTTGGATAATAGCTAGAATCTATTTCTGAACGACAACTATTGCAAAAAGATAAAATATCATCGCTAAAAGATTCTACTTTATTGTGTGTTAAAAGCACGATTGGGAGGTCGTTTTTAGCTTCATCTAGCGTGCCTAAGACATTTAGTATTTTTAAATTACTCAAATCAACTTCAAATAGACAGTTTAGCGGAAGTGCATTTAGTGATTTTTGTGATACTTTTATAGGCAATATCTCACCATTTTTTAGGCTATATATTTTTGGATTGTTTTTAATTTTTTTTAAGATTCCAATGCCTTTTGTATTATCTCTTTTTAGAATCTTAATTATCACTGCTTTTGGTCTTTTTTCTTTTCTTTGTGATTTTTTTCTTGCAATAACCAAATCATTATCACAAAGATATATTCTGCCTAGAATCTTATAATCTTTTTTACTTTCTTTTAGTGGCCTTAAAAAGTATATTTTTTCTTTTTTGTTTTCTACTGCATCGATATAACCTATAATAAATTCATCTTTTAGCTTGAATGATTTTCTTGTAGATTCTATTGCACCAATAGAATCTAAGTCTTTAAAAATATGGCTTTTGTTTTTTGGAATTTCACTCATTCCAAATGTGAGATTTAATAAAAATTTATCCATTGTTCATAGTAGCTTTTTTAAAAGTTAGATATTTTGGGATTTATAGCAAATTATTTAAAAAAGTGTTTTATAAGTGGAATGAAATTTAAAATAAACTATAATCCAAACGCATTAAAAATATCTAAAATAAGGAATATAAAATGGCTTTAATGGTTTATTATGACAAAGACTGTGATTTGAATCTAATCAAAAGTAAAAAAGTTGCAGTTATTGGTTTTGGAAGTCAAGGACACGCACACGCAGAAAATTTACGAGATTCTGGAGTTGATGTTGTAATCGGTCTTGCACCAAATTCTAAGTCAAAAGCAAAGGCAGAGGCTAAAAATTTTAAAGTGCTAAGTGTTGCAGAAGCGACAAAACAATCGGATGTTATTATGATTCTAATTCCTGATGAGCTCCAAGCAGATGTATTTAATGATGAAATATTGCCAAACTTAGCTCCTAGTAAGACTATTGCATTTGGACACGGATTTAATGTGCATTTTGGGCAAATCGATTTTCCAAAAAATGTAAATGTGATAATGATAGCTCCAAAAGCTCCAGGACACACTGTGCGAAGTGAATTTGTCCGAGGTGGTGGAATCCCAGATTTGATTGCTATTGCTAATGACTATGATGGCAATTCAAAACAATTAGCATTAAGCTATGCAAGTGCTATTGGTGGTGGCAAAAGTGGAATCATTGAGACAACTTTCAAAGATGAAACTGAAACAGATTTATTTGGTGAGCAAGCTGTGCTTTGTGGTGGAGTTACTAGCTTGGTTAAAGCTGGATTTGAGACATTAGTAGAGGCTGGTTATCCTGAAGAAATGGCGTATTTTGAATGTTTGCACGAATTAAAATTAATCGTAGATTTGATTTATGAAGGTGGTTTGGCAAATATGAGATATTCTATCTCAAATACTGCAGAATATGGCGATATGGTAAGCGGACCTAGAGTAATAAATGCAGAATCTAAAAAAGCAATGAAAGAAATTTTAAAAGATATCCAAGAAGGGCGATTTGCAAAAGACTTCATCTTAGAGAGAAAAGCAGGGTATGCAAGAATGAATAGTGAGAGGAAAAATCTAGCCAACCATAAAATCGAGCAAGTGGGCGAAAAACTTCGTGCTATGATGCCTTGGATTGGTGCAAATAAGCTTGTCGATCAAAATAAAAACTAATTTTAAGCAAAACTCCCAAAATTCCTAATTGGGAGTTTTATGTTTCAAAGAAACAAACTTTCTAACTTTTTATACAAATTCCACAAAAGCTCTAAATTTTACAATTTTAAAGCTTTCTGTGGCTTTATTTTTGTGCTTTATATATTTCTTCTTCTATATGAATATAAAAATCTGCAATTTCGTCATAAGCTTTTCCCCAAGCCTCAATTACCTCATCATTAGCAGCTTCACCTAACACCTCTTTGATAGCCACTAGCAAACACTCCCCCACAAGCGGATAATGTTCGGGCAAAACATTTAAACTCACGTGAGTTTTTCCAATAGATTCTACAGAACGACGAATCTTTTCTAGATCATCAATATTAATAGCCGCATTTAAAATCGCCATTGCCAAAGCCTTAGGTTGTTTTCCATTTTTTTGTTTTTCCATATCAAACATTCCTTGCACTTGTGGATAACGACTAAAAAGCTCACGATAAAAAACTTTTGTAATATCCTCTCCATATTGTTTGAGCGCTGGAATCGTGCTTTTTACAATCTCTTTAGTGTGTGAATCTAACATTATTTAACCTTTCATAGTGAATTAAAATCAGCATTGTAAGAAAAAATCAAAATTTTAGCAAATCTCAAATAATCAAAAAGATAAAAAAATCAAACCATTAAGGTTTTTGTTGTAATGATATATGAGATTTGCGTAGAATCTTTATATATTCTCTCGCACTTTTTTCCCAACTAAAACTTGTAGCATTTTTCAATCCCATTTCTATGAGTTTTTCTGCAATGTTGCTCTTTTCAAATTTTATTATTGTGTTATAAAGGCTATCTTTTATATCTGGATTGAAATATAAAACACATTCTTTGCACACTTCTTTGATGCTACTAAATGGAGTAGTTATTACAGGTGTGCCAAGTGCCATAGATTCTAATGGCGGCAGACCAAAACCCTCAAATTTTGATGGATATATTAAGGCTTTTGCATTTTTTATTAATTTTGTTAATTCACCTTCGCTTACATAGCCACTTTGTTTTAATACTCCAAGTCCTGTTGCTTTTTGCACTAAGAATCTAAAATATGGTGAGAAATATCGTATCTCACCTACAAAAATAATCTTTTTATTTAGTCTAATGAAAGTTTCTAATAAATTATCCAAGCCTTTTCTAGGGTCGTATCCACCTACATAAATATAATAGTTGCCTCTATTTTTACTTGGTATCTCTATTTTTTCTATACCGTGAGGCAATACATATATTTCTTTATCAACCTTGAAATATTTTTGTATTTGTATTTTTGAATATAGGCTTGGTGTTAGAATTATTTTTGCTAGTTTTATTTGTTTTTTCATATTTTGTTTGTATTTAAAATTTCGTAGCGGATTTCTATCTAATATTAGTGGCAAAATATCGTGTATCATTAAAACATTGTTGCTAAAATTTGGCAAGATTCCACCATTTTGATGATAATGCAAGTAATCACAAGATTCTAATAATGCGAGATCCCCCCCCCCATTTAAATCTATAAATATATATTTAAATCCCAAATCTAGTTTTATTTTTTTATTATTATTTGTAAAAAGGATAATTTCTGTATCTTTTATATGTTTTATTAGATTTATTAAGCTTTTTGCTATGCCTGTATATGG
>JAFVZI010000008.1 GCA_017508245.1 Helicobacteraceae bacterium
TGCATTAAATGTACTAAATGTAGTGTCTATCCACCAACCTGCAGAAGTTGGACTTCCTACATATTTCTTTGCTCCTGTTATCTTGTTGATTTCGCTTAAATCACAAGTTTGGCAATAGAATTCATAATACACTTTAGTAGTTGGTGGTGTTGAATAATTGCCTGCATTATCTGTATCAATCATATTTACTCTACCTCTAAGTATGATTGCATCCTTTAGTGAATCAAAACTAGGGTTGTATTGTGGGTAGGAATTATCATTTTTCTTGCCAGCATAATAAACGAGAGGGTTCACACTAGTTCCTAATTTTATCGGCTCGGCTACCATACTAGGATTCCAAGGATTTTTTGTATTTTGCACGCTTAAGACTCTCTGTAAATTTGCCATAGCTTGATTGCTTTGGTATGTAAAATCTTTTGCTGTTATAAGCGTAGTAGTGCTACTTGTAGTCGCACTTGTTGGGTCGATGAATACTATAGAAGTATCCGCACCATTTAGCTCCAATTCTGTATCAATCGCAGCACAGCCATTTACAAAATTCTTCAAAGAATTATTTGCACTACCTTTTGGAATCACTTGCAATGTCACTGATCCCTCGTTTGCAGGAGAACTACCTTGTCCATAGTAAAGCACTTTTATAGGAGAGCCTTTTATTGTGGTAACTTTTATCTCGAAATTATCTGGGACAATTAGATAATCAAAACTAAACTCAAATGTCGGTGGAAATGGGCATTTTCCATGGTTTGTACCATTTCCAGAGCAACCGCCCCTTGCTTTCTCTCCATCGATGATATTTTTCATATCTTGGTCTATGTATGACATAGTCATCTTGCCTTTATAAACATCATCAAAACTAAAATTTTCGGTTCCACTAAAATTTCCATTGCTTATTGAAGTTTTGAAATCTTTTGGCAATGTCGGAGCATTGGCTTGACATACTCTTGTACCAGAAACTGCATTTAAACCTTGTATCACATTTTGTATTTCACCCAATCTTTGCATACTAGTATTCACACCACTATCTACACCACCACTATTGGTATTTGCACTACCACTCAATGCAATATCAAGACTACTTCCAACTTTTTGAACTATATCTTTACCGCTTAAAGATACTTTTTTAGTAGCTCCATTAGATGTAACTTTTGGACTATTTATAGTGTAGCTTTGTCCATTATGAGCAGTTATTTTAAGCTCTGCAGTATAACTAGCTGGTGCTACATAAAATCGTAAGCTAGGACTTACTACATTGTTATTACTATTATCTACTCCACTACATTGAAGAGTATAATATCCTGCCTTTGAAAGTCCTCTTTGGACTTCAAATACATACGTTCCACCACCCCAAAAATCCCAATTAGCAGAAGCAGAAGTTGTTCCACCACTACCAGAAACAGTGCATGTAGCACTCTTTAGTCCTGAACCAAAACTTCCAGCATTATTTTTATGATACATTCTTACTTTTAAATCACTGCCTGTAGTCCTAGTATAGACGACATTTGGAGTTGCTCCTGTCCCAAAAATATTATTTATTTCTTCTATAATCAAATCTGCAGGTTTTTCTGGCTTTGGTTTTTCTGGTGGCGTAGTACCTCCTCCAGTTTTCTTGATGAAACAATTATCTTTACTTTGCGGAGTGCAGAAATTTGGTTTATACACTGCTGTATTACTAAATTTAATTTCGCTATGTCTATCAGGTACGCCTGTGCAAGTATAAAATCCGTAATTATTACAAAGATTTGAATCGTTTAAGACATCTTGTTTGAACGAAATTGTACTCCCGCTACCACTTCCTGGTTTCCCATCTGTGACCTTATCTAAATCACTTATCCATACACAATTGACGAATTTTTTTGAACCACCAACATTACTAGAATCAACGACTTTGTGCTCATTGATGCAAACTCGCGTCTCATCTCTACCACCACCAGCTGCATAAGCGATACTAGCTAAAAATAAAAACACAAACAAAAATTGTGAAAATAATCTCATTTTTACCTCCTTAATGTGAAATATAATGTTTTTTCAAGGTTTGTAAGCATATAATTTCGTCATTTTTAAAATGTGTCCATAGCTCAGCTGAATAGAGCAACAGGTTGCGGTCCTGTAGGTCGGGGGTTTGAATCCCTCTGGGCACGCCATCTTTAATAAACAACTTTAAAATGCTTCTAAACAATTGAAATATTACAAAAATAAAAATAAAACTGTTATAAAATTATTTACTTTTGTATTGTTTATAATAAAATTCAATACATTTTTAAATCTAAAAAGTGACATTTGGGGTGGGTATGAAAAAAGATGAAATTATCAAAAAACTGCAGAACTTCTTGGTGGCAAACAAAAATAGCGAGGAGATAGAATCTCTAACTCTAAATACAATCCTAAAACACTTAGGAATCTCAAAGGGAAGCTTTTATTATCATTTTAAGAACAAAGATGATTTGTTGTTTCAGGCAATAAATCCGCTTATAAAAAATCAAACTCAGGAATTTAAGCACGATATAAAAAAACTAAATAGTCTAAAAGAGCAGTTTCATTTATTGTTTGAACCATTTGTAGCAGAACCAAACAATACTAAACTAAAGCAGATTGATAACTTTTATACAAATCTATTTTTTAAAGAATATACAAATAAAGCAAAACTACAAAATATAAAGAAAATATATACAAGTGTAAGAAATGCTAGAAAATCTCTACTATTTCAAGCACTAAAATATAATGATATAAAAGTGGATAAAAAGCTAACTATATTGCTTGATTTTTTGGATACAACAATGATGTTTTATTATCATATAAATAAAGTTATATACAAAAAACACGCAAATAATGAAATATTGGATTTAATAGATATGTTGTGTAACTTGATAGAAAAACAATATAAAAATAAATAAGCTAGATACCCCATTTAATGTATAATTAAAAAATATAAATCTTAGCATTTATAAGGGGTAAAATGAAAATAGATTCTAAATCATTTTTTAATAGAGAATTATCGTGGCTGGCATTTAATACTAGAGTGCTTAATGAAGCGAAAAATACGAAGATTCCGCTCTTGGAGAGATTGAAATTCATCGCTATATATGGAACAAATTTAGATGAATTTTATATGGTTAGAGTGGCCGGATTAAAAAGACTATATCTAGCTGGAATCACAGAATATAGTGCCGATAAGCTAACTCCATTGCAACAACTAAATGAGATCAGGAAATATATACACGACGAAAAAACAGAATTACAAAAAGTATTTGTTGAGATAAACAATGATTTGGCAAAAGAAAATTTGAGCTTTAAAAAATTTAGTGAGCTAAAGATAGAACAAAAAAAATATTTAAAGGAATTATTTCAATCATCCTTGTATCCTGTAATAGTGCCGATAATAGTAGATTCTACGCACCCATTTCCACACCTAAATAATCTATCATTTGCTATGGCAATAAAACTAAAAGATTCTACAAATAAAATAAAATTTGGAATGGTGAGAATTAGCAGAATGCTACCTAGGTTTATAGAAGCCACAGAAGGAGTATATGTGCCGATTGAAAATGTCGTCGGGGAGTTTATTGGCGAAGTTTTTGAAGGGTGCGAAGTAATATCATATACGCCATTTAGAATCACAAGAAATGCAGATATGGAGATAGAAGAAGAGGAAGCTGATGATTTTATGGAGATTATGACTGAGGGGCTAAAAGCAAGAAAAAAAGGTGAGATAGTCCGTCTTGAAGTAGGAAAAAATGAAGATTCTAGTTTGCTTGAATTTATCACAAATCATATAAAGATTCAAAATGAAGATATATATGAATATTCAATACCGCTAAATCTAGGCACATTATGGCAAATAATTGGTGCAAAAAAATTTGCTCATCTTACACTTCCTATATTTAATGCAAAGATATTGCCTCCACTAAATAACAATGCAGATATTTTTCATACAATAGACAATAATGATATAGCATTATTTCATCCATATGAAAGCTTTGATTCAATAGTAAATTTTATATCTAGTGCGGCAAAAGACCCCGATGTATATGCGATACGAATGACACTTTATCGTGCTGGCAAAAATTCATCTATAATAAAAGCACTAAGTGAGGCAGCAGAAAATAACAAACAAGTAACCGCACTAGTCGAGCTAAAAGCAAGATTTGATGAAGAAAATAATCTATATTGGGCAAAAGCACTAGAAGCCGCTGGGGCACACGTAATCTATGGAATCCCAGGACTTAAAGTACATGCAAAAATAACATTGGTAATCAAAAAAGTAGGTGGTGAATTTAAAAAATATGTCCATCTCTCGACTGGCAACTACAATCCTGCAACAGCAAAAATATATACTGATATTAGCTATTTTACTTCAAATGAAGGGATTGCAAATGATGCTGTAAAATTCTTTCATACATTATCTACAGGATATGCACAACAATGCAAACTAGATTCTATACTTATGGCACCAACACAAATAAAACCAAAAATATTACAATTAATAAGAGATGAAATAAAATATGGCAAAGATGGATATATAATCTTAAAAGCCAATTCTATTGTCGATGTAGATGTGATAAATGCTCTCTATGAGGCAAGTAAAGCCGGAGTAAAAATCGATATGATAATTAGAGGTATATGTTGTCTAAAACCAAAAGTAGCCGGAATGAGTGAAAATATAAGAGTCATTTCAATTATTGGCAAATATTTAGAACATGCCAGAATCTATTATTTTAAAAATGGTAATCCACAAATCTATTTTGCAAGTGCCGACCTTATGCCTAGAAACCTAGAAAAAAGGGTAGAAATAATGACTCCAATCACAAATAAGTCGATTGCTGATAAATTATTTGGAATACTAAAATTGCAACTAGAAGACAACACTCAAGCCCACGAATTGCAAGAAGATGGCACTTATAAAAAACTTACCCCAAAAGATAATAATGCCACAAACTCACAAGAAGAATATGAAAAATATGTAAATGTGATATTTAATAGCTCAATAAAAGCAAAAGATACAAAAGCAGACAAGCTTTTAAAAAGAATGATAGGCGAAAGCTAAGATTGTTTTCTTTGTAAAATTCTAGATTATATGAAATCTGGAATTATATTGTTTTTTAAATATTAGCCAAATTATAATTACATCTTTCAAATTTCAATATTCAAGAGTCCACAAATGAGTGTTTTAAAAGTAATAAAGCGAAATGGCAGAACTGAAGAATTAGACATTACAAAAATACAAAAATATACAAGTTCAGCTGTAAAAGATTTAGCAGGTGTTAGTCAAAGTGAGTTAGAAGTTGATGCAAGAATTTTATTTAGAGATGGAATTACAACAGAAGAAATACAACAAGCTCTAATAAAAACTGCAGTAGATAAGATAGATATAGATACACCTAATTGGACTTTTGTAGCATCTCGATTATTCTTATATGATTTATACCACAAAGTAAGCAGATTTACAGGATATAAGCATTTAAGAGATTATCTTAAAAAGGGTATGAATGAAAATAAGATTTTAAAAGGATTTAGTGATAAATTTGATTTAGATTTATTAAATGATTATATAAAGCCAGAGAGAGATTTACAATTTAATTATCTAGGTATAAAAACATTATATGATAGATATCTACTAAAAGATAGAAATGACAATCCTATAGAACTACCACAACATATGTTTATGGCTATATCTATGTTTTTAGCTCAAAATGAAAATGATTGTAATAAAAAAGCTATGGAATTTTATGATGTATTATCTAAATTTGAAGTGATGGTAGCTACTCCTACATTATCAAATGCTAGGACGCCTAGACATCAATTATCTAGTTGTTATGTAGGTAGTATGCCTGATAATATAGAAGGGATATTTGATAGCTATAAAGAAATGGCATTATTATCTAAATATGGTGGTGGTATAGGATATGATGTATCTAAGATTAGAGGACTTGGTAGTTATATAGATAACCACAAGAATGTAGCAGGTGGAGTAGTCCCATTTCTAAAAATTACAAATGACTTAGCAGTAGCAATAGACCAATTAGGAACAAGAAAAGGAGCTATAGCTACATATTTAGAAGTATGGCATATAGATGTAGTAAATTTCATAGATTTAAGAAAAAATAGTGGTGAAGAAAGAAGAAGAGCTCACGATTTATTTCCTGCATTATGGATTTGTGATTTGTTTATGAAAAGAGTCCAAGAGAATGGATTATGGACATTATTTGACCCTTATGATGTAAGTGAGCTAACAGAATTATATGGCAAAGAGTTTGAAGCAAAATATATAGAATTTGAAAAAAGAGATGATATATCAAAAGAAGTAATCAATGCAAAAGACTTATGGAAAAAAATACTAACAAACTATTTTGAAAGTGGATTACCTTTTCTTTGTTTTAAAGATAATGCTAACAGAGCAAATCCAAATTCTCATAGTGGAATAATAAGAAGCTCAAATTTATGCACAGAAATATTCCAAAATACTTCACCTAGCCATTATAAAGTAAAAGTAGAATTTGAAAATGGTGATATCGAATTATTTGAAGAAGATGATATTATCACACTTGATAGTGGATTGAGCAAAAAAGCAAATAAACTAACCTCACTAGATTCTATCAATGGCAAAAAAGTATTTGTAGTAGAAAAGGTTGGATATGATGGTGAGAGTGCGGTATGTAATCTAGCAAGTATAAATCTATCTAAAATAAACACAAAAGAGGATATAGAAAGAGTAGTGCCTATTGCTATTAGAATGCTTGATAATGTAATAGATTTAAATTTCTATCCAACAAGAAAAGTAAGAACTACTAATCTAAAAAATAGAGCTATTGGATTAGGTGTAATGGGTGAAGCAGAAATGTTAGCAAAAGAGCAAATAATGTGGGGAAGTAATGAACATCTTCATAGAATAGATAGGATTATGGAGCTAATAAGCTTTAATGCTATAAATGCAAGTAGCGATATAGCTAAAGAAAAAGGTGTATATCCTGACTACAAAGGCTCTAATTGGAGTAAAGGAATATTTCCTATTGATGTAGCAAATAATGAAGCTCTATCTCTAGTAGATAGAGATTTGTTTGATAGATGTGATTGGGATACTCTAAAGCAAAAGGTTATAACTCAAGGCATAAGAAATGGATATCTTATGGCTATAGCACCTACAAGCTCTATATCTATACTTGTTGGAACTACACAAACAATAGAACCTATATATAAAAAGAAATGGTTAGAAGAAAATCTAAGTGGAATGATTCCAAATGTAGTGCCAAATCTAAATCTTGAAACATATAATTATTATGTTAGTGCTTATAGCCTAGATCAAAGAGATATTATAAAAGTAGCTAGTGTAAGACAAAAGTGGATAGACCAAGGACAAAGTGTAAATATATTTATGGAGATAGATAAAGCAAGTGGTAAATATCTAAATGATATATATATGTTAGCTTGGAAGCTTGGATTAAAATCTACTTATTATCTAAGAAGTCAAAGTCCAGATGTAAAAGATGAAGCTATGGATAGAAGTATTGAATGTTATAATTGCCAATAAGGAGCAAATATGAATGAATTGCAAAATAGAGTTTTGGGCGTCGCAAAAGAATTTAAAAGAATATGCGATGAAAATAATCTTAGATATTTTATGTCGTGTGGGACACTGCTAGGGGCTGTAAGACATAAAGGCTTTATTCCGTGGGATGATGATATGGATTTTTATATGCCAAGAAGTGATTATCAAAGGTTAATAGAGCTTGACAAAAATGGAATCTTTGATAAAAAATTTATTTTTAAGCATTGGGATAAAACTAAAAATTATATTTGGAATTTTGGAAAATTAGAAGATACGACGACAACGTGCATAGAATCCACAATAGCACAAAATAATGTTGATTATAAGAGTGGTGTAGGTATTGATATTTTTATCTTAGATGGGGGGGGGGACAGCGATAAATCCCTATCTATAAAGCATTTTTTGACAATGGCAAAATATGCAAACCGCAGATATGACAAATATTGGAAAGCAAAAGCTAGTGATAGAAATCCTCTATTAATAAAACAACTAAAACAAATCATTTTAGATTCTAGGCGGGAGCTTTTGAGGTTTGATTTTGTTATGGATTATTTCAAAAATAAAGCTCAAGTTTTGGAGAATAAATACGATTTTGACAAATCAAAATACATCTCTTCACCATTTGTCCTAAGCGTATATAAAAACGCATATCATGAATACAAAGACTTTATCCCCTGTATCGAACTTGATTTTGAAGATACAAAATTTAAAGCACCAAATAATTATGATAAATATCTAACAAAGCTTTATGGAGATTATATGACACCACCTCCAATAGAGCAAAGAACAGGACATATGCCATATTTTGTAGATTTAAATCTAGCATTTGAAAAATATGATGCGCCATATATCAAATAATCTATTTTGAAATAGTAAAATTCACACTATGGCTATCTCCATTGCTATCTATCACACTCAATGTATGATAGCCAGAATCTAGATTTAAAATCATCGTATTATTTTTACTCACTCCTAAATATCGCTTATCAAGATACCAAAATACATTGTTGTTATTGATATTTGCAATCCTTGCAATTAGCTCGTTTTTGCCACCAAAATCTTTTGTGCGAATGATTGAGAGATTGTCTTTTGGATACAGAATCTGCAAACCTTTGCCTTCTTTTTTGATATTGACATTTTGTTCTTTATAATATTCAAGCAATGATAATGGCAAATCAATTTTCGTTATCTCTTTTGCATTGATGAAATCTTTATGAAGCGAATTTACTTCTTGTAAGTCATCATTTAAAAACACATTTACTAAAAATGGTGATTTTCTTAGTGGCTTTGCTGACTTTGGATACAAAGCTTTTGTAGATTCTATATCTTTATAATCCACATCATATCTATAGCCTGTAGGTAAATCTAGTAGAATCTCTTTTAAATCATCACTCTTTTCAAACTCACCGCCAACATTCCCCAAATCATTTACAATATCAAACAATAATGCACCTGCGGTATCCACACCAAATAAGTTTGGATTAGAATCTCCATTAAAATTTCCAGCCCAAACTACTATAGTGTATTTTGGTGAAGTTCCAGCAGCCCAAGCATCTTTTCTACCATAGCTAGTGCCACTTTTCCAATAAAATATTTTTTTATTGATAAAATAATTATCAATCCCTACTCGCTCTACATTTTTTAGTGCATCAAGCATCAAATAAGCACTACCTTTTGAAAATATTTGTTTAGTAGAATCTATTCTCTTATCATCTCTAGTATAATAAATATCTCCAAATTCACCATAATTACCAAATCCCGCATAAAGCTTTGCTACGTCTTCTATACTAATTTCTTTTGTGCCAAGTATCAAAGATAATCCATATCTCTCAAAATTATTATCACCAAATCTTAGAATCTCTTTTAGATTAAAGAAAAATTTATCATATCCATATTCTTGTAAAAGTGATACAAAAGGTACATTTAGCGATTTTATCAAAGAATCTTTCGCACTAATTAATCCAAAATACTTTTTTGACGCATTGCGTGGCTTAAAATTTGAAAACAATGTAGGCGCATCGACTAGTTTTGATTGTGGTACTATTATTCCATTGTCAATAGCAAGTGCATATAATAATGGCTTTAGCACAGAACCCGGGCTTCTTTTTGCCAATATTCCATCAATTTGCCCAAAGCCATCAATATCAAGAAAATCTTGCGAAGCCCCATAAGCAAGCACTTCTCTACTTTTTGTATCAAGAATCATTCCAGCTACATTTTGTATGCCAAGATTAAGAAGCTTTTTGTGATATAGCTTTAGTCTATTTTCTAGTAAAATTTGAATATTTTTATCCAATGTTGTTTTTATCACATGATTTTCAAATCTAAATGCCAAATGTGGAGCGAGATTTTTAGAGCGATTAATTAGTGGTAAATTTTCTTTTTTTGCTAATTTTAGATTATCCTCATCTATATGCCCTCTCTTGTGCAACTCATCTAATAATCTATTTCTTTTTTTTAGCAATAAATGGCTATTTTTGCTAACATTAATAAGTCCTGGAGAATGTGGCAAAACAGCAAGAAGTGCACTTTCTCCCCAAGTCAAATCTTTTGGATTTTTTTGAAAATATAGGAGCGATGCAGCAGCAATGCCAATAATATTGCCACCATAAGGAGCATTATTAAAATACATCTCTAAAATCTCATCTTTACTATATAAAGATTCTAGCCTTAAAGACAATATCATTTCATTTATCTTATTGAAATATGTGCGTTTATTTTGAAATAACAGCTTTATTGTTTGCATAGTAATCGTGCTACCGCCAACGCATTTATTGTATTTTACATTGATGTAAATACTTCTTAGAATCGCTCCAAAATTAATGCCAATATGAGAATAAAAATCTCTATCTTCAAATGCAAGCGTAGCAATGCTAAGCTTTGGGCTTATCTCTGTGCTATTTTTGATATGCCATTGTTCATCTTTATTTAAAAATATGCTCAATACTTCATCATTTCTATCAAACATACTTTTGCCATAGCGGCTAGAAAAAGGGTCGCCTTTTGGATTGAAACTAAAAAATATAAAGCAAAAATAAATAAGAAAGATAAAAAACAAAAATAGTGATATTTTTAAAAATATCCCACTATTTTTAAACAAAGTTTTTTTAGAGATTCTAAGCATAATTACAAGACGCTAAAATCTCTTATTTGCTAAGAACATTTACTCTAAAGCTATCACTACTTGCTTGATAACTACCGTCATACATTGCTTCAGCATATGCACTTGGCAAAGTATAATTCCCCGGTGTAACCGCATTAATCTTCACATATACAACTTGTGGCTTATTATAAAGATTGAAAAACCACATAATCTTATCATCTCTAATATCCGTATAAGTGATGGTTGAATTTGCCTTTGCTACCTTATCTAAAAGTGGGTCATTATTTAATCTAGTGTTTTCTATCTCCCAACCACTAGGCAAATTTTGAACTAAAGCGATATTTTCTAAATAGTTTTTATTGCTAGAATCTAGCTTTTCTAATGTAAGTTTTATATAAAAACTATTTGAGCTTTTTAGATTTCTTGGATCTATTTGTATTTCATTGCCATAATTATCAATTTCTACAAATTCCCTTTTTAACTTCAATTTTTTAGAGATATTATCACCTGCATTATTTGCAATAATCCCTTCCCATATATAATTTATAAACAAATTTTTATTAGATTCTACCTTTGCAACCCCATCATTTAGGCTAAATACAATATTAGAAGAATCTGTATTAAATGACTGCTTTTTATTATTTATTGTAATTGTGCCTTCAATATTGCTATTTTTTGCATCCTCTTTTATATCTGCCAACACCAACAACGCATAACTTATAGTTTGCGTAGAAAGCCACTCATCACTTTCTAATGCATTTTTAATATCATTATATAAATCTTTGTGAATCTCATTATTTATGATTTTATAGGCTTGAAGTATCATTGCTTTACTCCTAAGTGATGAACCATAACTATAATCATAATAATTAGATGAATCATTTGGTTTAGTGCTAAGATTTAAAGAGATTTTAGTAGCTATATCATCAAATCCAGCAAGTTTATAGCTTGCAGCAAGCAACCATTTATTTACAATACTTAGAGAGTTTAGATTGTTTTCATAAATCTCATTCATAATACCAAGCTGCGTATTGTCACTAAGAGCCAGGAGATACAGTGGATACATATCATTGTATTTATTTCTTGCATTTTTTATTTGATAATTAAGCACTCGATTTAGCATATCATCACTAACTGCAAAACCTTGCTTTTTTGCCATAAACAAAAAGTGGCTAGCGTAGTTGCTTCCCCAAAAATTACTATTTCCTTGACCTTTCCAGTATGAGAATCCCCCATCGCTGGTTTGAAATAATGCGATTTTTGCGATACCCGCATTGATATTGTCTATCATTGTTTGTTTATCTATAAAATCTGCACTGCTTAATTTATCAATAAAGAGTTGAGGAAATATGCTTGAAGTGGTCTGTTCAATACAGCCATATGGGTATCTAATAAGCCATAATAATCTATGATCAATACTCAAAATCGGCGTATTACTAATGGTAATTTTTCCAATATTTGATTTATTTACAAACGATGATGGGGTATCTATCCTGACAATTTTATTATCATTGTCTATTATAAAATTATCTATTATCGTTGTATATGGATTTGGTGCTTTTATATCGATATTTGTAGAATCTAGCATAGAAAAATCGCCACTCTTTAGGGTGATGACAATATCTTCAATACCAAGCTCTTCTCTCACTCTACCTTCAAAAAATACAATTTTTGATTTTTTATCCTCAAAAGATAGGTCATAAGATTTCTTATCAAATGTTATAATACCATTGCTTTCTATGCTAATTGTCGCATTTTTTACACCATCTTTGATTGGCATTATTTCTACTGGAATCTTGAAATAATCATTAATTTTTAGGCTTCGTGGTATTGTAGGAAGCATAACAACAGGGGCATTTACTCTTATATTTTTATCCACACTACCAAAGTTATTTTCATCTATTGCAACAACCATTGCTCTTAAACTTCCTAAATATGATGGAAGCTTAAATTCAAAATCTGCTTTACCTTGCTTATCACTTTGCACTGGTTTTACAAAAAATGCTACAGGTTTGAACCGCTCCGCACTATCATCTTTTTGCCTATTTCCCCTTGCAGATTCTGCATAAGAATGAAAAACATCACCACCAATTGAATAAATTTTCTCTATTTTACCCGTAGCTTTATTTACAACATATCCGTATGTATCAAATGTATCTATATTGTATTTCATTTTTGCATAGAAATAATCCCAAGGTGAAGGGGTTTTGAAATTTGTAAGTCCTAACAATCCTTCATCTACTAGGGCTATAGTATAAGTTACTTGCTTATTTTGCCGGTTTGAGACTTCAATGTGAAGATTGCTATTTGGCAGAATCTCATTTGGCGCTTTTAGGTCAATGTCTAGCTTTGTTTTATTGTTTATGATATTTATAGGAACGACACCATATAATCGCAATGAACGGTCATTATCATTATTTTGATAATCCTGAAGCAATAAAACACTAGCATATAGATTTGGTGAATATTTTTCGTCAATTTTAATATCAATAATGCTTTGATTGCTTTTTGTATCAATCCAATATCTATCCAAAATATTATTACTATCACTTATGGTGATTAGTGCTTTACCGCCTTTGACACTTTCAAATATGACTTTTGCTGTATCATTATGGACATATTCTTTTTTATCAGTTTTTATTTGCAATTGAGTGATTTTATCTATATCAAGTGGCTCACCCCAAGACGATGAATACAA
Organism: Helicobacteraceae bacterium; assembly: GCA_017508245.1. Classification (GTDB taxonomy): domain Bacteria; phylum Campylobacterota; class Campylobacteria; order Campylobacterales; family Helicobacteraceae; genus NHYM01. Next base: position 13,342 of record JAFVZI010000008.1, read on the forward strand.
AAATATAGATGCACTTTGATTGTTTGTAGTATCTATCACTTCTACCAGAATCTCGCCCCTATCTTTTACTTTAAAACTTATATTATTTACCTTATTATTAGTGATTATTTCACCTTCATTTACTATCTTTGTATTTTTATCGCTTTTTATAGACAAGGCATATCGTTCATAGCTATTATAATCCAACCACCACGAATAATTATTATTATAAACTTTGTATTTTAGTTTTCTATTTGCAATAGGTTTTTCATTTTCATCAATCAATATTACAGATAAATTGACATTATCATCTTGTTTGATATATCTTGAGCTAGGTTTTTTGATGCCAACAAAGCTATCAAAGAATTTTAAATCTACTATTTTTCTATTATTTACTTGCCTGCCATTGTTTTCAAACACTCTTGCTATAAGCAAAGCTTCCAGATTTTTATCGATTTTATTAATATTTTTTATGTCTATATTGCCTGATGCAAAGCCATCGCTATTTAAGATTCCACTATAATTTCTATTATCTTGGTAACGTAAATTTGTCTTATTTTCAAATACATAATCTTTATAGTTTTTAGATATAAAATCTTTTGGTCTAATGGCTACATCTATATTGTATTCTAAGTTACTTGCTGGAGCACCAAACAAATAATCACTTTGGATTCCAAATTTGATATTTTTTTCTTTCTTTAAGTCAATCTCATTTACTGCATCAATATCGACTTTGATTCTATTTGGCACTATCGTTTCAAATGCAATCTTGTGATTGAATATGTTTCCACCAATATCTACACTTATATTATAAGTTCCTGTATCTGCGTTTTTATCCGTCATAAATTCATAATAATAGATTCCATTTTGTATAGGAGATAAGCTAAGCTCATTTATTTGCTTTTTATTTCTTGGAGTTGTAATTGTTAGCTTTATTGGGTGCTGTATATTTGACATGCCATTTCTTGCAACGATATTTAGATATGCTGTATCACCGGGACGATATACACCTCTATCTGTATATATAAATGCTTTGACATTACCACTATCATCTACACCACCACCGACATCAAAACCATCTAGGTTTAACTTCATAGAATCTAAATGTAAAATCGCAAAATTATCATCTTTGCTTCCACTTAAATACATAGGTTTTAAATCTTTTGTATTTTCTCCACCATAATAATCTAATATCAAATTTCCATCTTTATCTGTAACGCCATTTGATATGATTTGATTTTTTATGCTTATGGATTGGATATTTACTCCACTAAGTGGTTTATTATCTCTTATATCAATTGCAGATGCTATGATTCTATATCTATCTCCATCGTAAAAGCTTTGTGCGATTAATGCCATATTTGAGAATACTAGCTGCTTATATACACTACCATTTTCATAAAAATAATTATTTTGTTTCCATTGTGCTGTTCCTGCTGGGAATTTATAATCCACTCCATCTTGGTCAAAATGCAAACTAACAATAAAAATACCACTAATATCGTTGATAAAACTCAAATCAAGCTCATTTTGCACCCAAATATTTTTAGGCGAATCTATGTCAATAGACATCTCTTTTATCGTATCACCAATGTATCCAAAATCATAAAGCCAATAATTATATGAATTGTTTTTTATCAATGATGACTTATTTAAAAATTGGGTTATATTATTTGTATATACTTTTTTTACTACGACATTCGCTTTTTTGACATTGATAGAGCGGAATGCAATTTTTTTATGATTGACATCTGGAAGGAAGATTCCATCATTTGAAAACTGAATCTTTGGTGCTATATCATAGGTCTTAATATCTATCTTTACATCTTTTTCTAATTTGCTATTTTGTGATTTGATTCCTCTCAAAATCTCAACTACATAATCGCTGTCTTGGGCAAAATTACCCATAATATTTATGATATTATCAATTTGAGATACGCTAAATTTCACATTTGGAGAGATTCTTATAAAATTATCAAGATTGATGTTATAACCTAGCGTTTCTGAAAACTTTATCTCTATGCTTATTTTGTCGCCATTAATTACTTTTGAGCTAACTATATCTAGTGATAAATTCTTTGGTGCTAGTATTTCTTGGCTGATTTCTTTTTGTAAGCCTATATCTTTTGATAAGACAAGGTTATATGCTTCATCTTTTTGTTTTGGAGAATCTAAAAGCATCGAATGAATATAATAAGTATTTAGTTGATTTAAATCTCTATTTATGCTAAGTTCAATACTATTTTTATTTGAATCCAATAATTTTAGATTCTCTTTTATATCATCTAGCGGTATATTTTGTGATAATTCCAGTTTTGCTTCGAGTTTAATCTTGTCTAAAAATTGAGTATCTCTAATAAAACTAATATCTTGAAATTGTGCTTCTAGTGGCTTTGTCTCAAAATTCATTTTAAGATTTTTTATATTAATATTAGAATCTGAATTTTTATTGATTAAACTAGAATCTATTTTTATCTCATATTTTTTATTTCCACTAAATGGTTCATCCGGCAATAAAGTCATTCTATTACCATTGCTAAACACATAGCTTCCTATAAAATAATTATCATTTACTCGTATTTCGCCACTTGCAACAATTGGATTATTGTTGTTTTTTGTAATTTCACTATCAAATAAAATCGTAGGCTTAATGTCCGTTTGCACTAGACCATTTGTCTTTTCTAAAACTCCTTTCTGCTCACTGCTACACGATATAAAAAATAAAGACACACAAATAATCAATATTTTAGATAATTTCATCAAACTCTCTTTTAAATTTAGATAGATTTTATTTTACTTCAAATCCGGCGTCTTCTATCGCTTCAATAATACATAAAAGCCTACTTTCATCATCAATATCTACTTCTAGAATCTTATTATCAATATCTACTTTTAGAATCTCTACGCCTTCACACTCACCGACAAATCTTTTAATCTTTTCTATACAATGATTGCAGCTCATTCCATCAACATTTAAAATCTTTTTCATCTAAAAACCTTTAAGCAATAATTCCTCTGTATTCATTATTCCAATACCAGAATCTAGCACTTTATGTGCTATCTCTTGTGCTTCTTTTAGTGAGTGCATAGCAGCAGTTCCGCATTGATAAATATTTAACTCCGGAATATCTTCTTGATTTTTCACTCTCAATACATCTCGCATAGAATCTTCCCAAGCTTCTTTTACACTATTGCAAGCTGGTTTGCCTATAACACTCATATAAAACCCCGTTCTACAGCCCATAGGTGAAATATCGATTATCTCAACACCATTGCTGTTTAAATGCTCTCTCATAAACCCTGCAAACAAATGCTCTAGTGTATGAATCCCCTTTTCACTCAGTAATTCTTGATTTGGTATTGTAAATCTCAAATCAAAAACACATATATCATCGCCTTTTGGTGTCTGCATAACTTTTGCTAATCTTACAGCTGGAGCTGGCATCCTTGTGTGATCTACTTTAAAACTATCTAATAATGGCATATTATCTCCTAATGTGATTTAAATATATTCTCGAATTTATTTAAGATTAAGTTAGGTGAAGAATGGTATCCACATTAAGCTTAAGAGAATATTTTTAACATATTCATATTCTTCCTAATTACATAATATTTTGCATAGTTTTTACTAGATTTAATTAATTTTTAAGTAATAAAAAAATTTTTTTTATAATATAATATGAGCATTTAAATCTTAAAAACAAATAGGAGGGTCTATGCATACAAATAGTGCATTAGAATACGACTATTCAATAGCAAAGCTGTTTATATGGACAACTTTGATTTTTGGTGTAGTTGGTATGCTAGTTGGTGTAATTATTGCTTTTCAGATGGCTTACCCGGCACTAAATCACATTGCTGGAGAATATGGTATTTTTGGGAGATTAAGACCAATTCATACAAATGGTGTAATATATGGATTTACACTTAGTGGAATCTGGGCTGCGTGGTATTATTTAGGGCAAAGGGTTTTGAAAATAACATACAAACAGCATGCTTTTTTAAGAGTAGTTGGTTTATTGCATTTTTGGATATATTTGATTTTACTATTAGTCGCTGTTATATCTTTATTTGCCGGGATAACACAATCCAAAGAATATGCGGAATTACCTTGGATACTTGATTTAATAGTGGTTGTAGTATGGGTATTATGGGGAGTAAGCCTATTTGGCTCTATGGCAGTAAGGAGAGAACACACTCTATATATCAGCATTTGGTATTTTATAGCAAGTTTTGTTGCAATTGCATTTTTGTATATCTTTAATAATCTTGCAATTCCTACGTATCTTGTTTCTGGCGTTGGTAGTATTTGGTATTCTGTATCTATGTACGCAGGAACAAATGATGCTATGGTTCAGTGGTGGTGGGGACATAACGCTGTTGCATTTGTATTTACTTCAGGAATCATTGGTGTTATGTATTATTTCTTGCCAAAAGAATCTGGACAACCAATATTCTCATATAAACTTACTTTATTTTCATTCTGGGGATTGATGTTTGTATATATTTGGGCTGGCGGACATCATCTAATTTACTCTACAACTCCAGATTGGGTTCAAACACTAGGTTCTGTATTTTCGGTTGTGTTAATATTGCCTTCTTGGGGAACTGCTATTAATATGCTCTTAACAATGAGGGGACAATGGCATCAACTAAGAGAATCTCCAATGATTAAATTCTTGATATTAGCATCTACATTCTATATGCTTTCAACTCTTGAGGGACCAATTCAATCAATTAGGTCTGTCAATGCACTAGCTCACTTTACGGATTGGATAGTAGGGCATGTCCATGATGGAGTTTTAGGTTGGGTAGGATTCACTATCATTGCAGCTTGCTATCACATGATTCCTAGAATCTGCAAAAGAGAAATATATTCTAGAAAAATCATGGATATGCAATTTTGGATAATGACACTTGGAATTATTCTTTATTTCTCAAGTATGTGGATATCAGGTATTACTCAAGGTATGATGTGGAGAGCGACCGATGAATTTGGAAGTTTGGCATATTCATTCATTGATACAGTATCAGTGTTGCATTTATACTATGTTATTAGGTCTGTAGCTGGTTTATTATACTTGCTTGGATTTATTATGTTTACTTATAATATTATAATGACTATGATTGCAGGTAGAGAGCTTGATAGGGAGCCTCAATATGCAACTCCTATGTCTAATAAATAGGGGGTAGATATGTTTAGTTGGTTAGAACGAAATCCTTTCTTTTTCACAGTTGCTTTTATAGTAGTATTCTCTATTGCTGGGCTTGTTGAAATACTTCCTGATTTTGCAAAAACTGCAAGACCAATAGAAGGACTAAAGCCTTATAGCGTTCTTGAGCTAGCAGGAAAACAAGTGTATATGAAAGAGGGTTGTTATAACTGCCATTCGCAGTTGATTAGACCTTTTAAAGCAGAAACTGACAGATATGGTGAATACAGTAAAAGTGGCGAATATGCTTATGATAGACCATTTTTATGGGGTTCAAAGAGAATTGGACCTGATTTGCATAGAATCGGAGATTCAAGAAGTTCTGATTGGCATTCAAATCACATGTATGAACCTACTAGTGTAGTGCCTAATTCTATTATGCCAAACTATAAGCATACATTTAAAAAGAATACTGATTTTGAAACAGCTTATGCAGAAGCATATACCGTGAAAACATTATTTGGCGTTCCATATGATGTTGATGAAAATTCAGTAAAACTAGGAAGTTTAGAAGAAGCTAAAACTAGATTTATGCAAGAAGCAGCAATAGTTGTTGAAGAAATGAAAAATCAAGAAGTGAAAGAAGCATTTGATAGAGGTGAAGTAAAAGAAATAGTTGCATTGATTGCATATATGAATAGTTTAAGTCAAAAAAGACGGACTTCGGCTCAATAATTTCGAGGTGTGTAATGCTAGAATTTTTAATAGAAGCTAGAGCATATATATACTTTATTGTAACTATACTGCTTGTTATATTTTTATATTCATATATATACTATATGTATAGTGCTCAAAAAAGCGGTAAAAAGGACTACGAAAAATATGCAAGACTTGCTCTAGATGATAGTATTTTAGATACACCAATAGAACTAAGACAAACTAATAAAGACAAGGGGGAATAAATAATGCAATCTTTATTCAATGATAGTGTAACTATACTAGGTCTGCTTGGAGCTCTTGTTATTTTAATATTAACTGCATTTGTAGTTAGCACATACTTAAATAAAATGAAGCATAGCAAAGCAGATGGTGTATTAACACAAGAAGAATGGGACGGAATAAAAGAATTTAAAAATGACTTACCTATAGGTTGGGCTGCTATATTTTTATGTGTGATTATTTGGGCATTGTGGTATATGCTCATTGGATATCCACTAAATGCCTATTCACAAATTGGTGAATATAATAGAGAAGTCAATAGTTATAATAAAAATTTTGAAGCAAAATGGGTGAATCTAAGCGATACAGAATTGACTGTTATGGGCGATAATATATTTCAAGTTCAATGCTCACAATGCCACGGGATAGATAAAAGTGGCATCGATGGCAAAGCTGCAAATTTAAATGATTGGGGAAGAAAAGAGCAAATAGTGAATGTGATACTAAATGGTAGCAAAGGTATGAATTTTTTAGCTGGTGAAATGATACCAATAGCAGTAAGCAAAGAAGAAGCTCAAGCCATTGCAGATTTTGTTATGGCAGAAATATCCAATGCAAAAGTATCAGGTGATGCACAGTCTATCGCAAAAGGTAAAGAATTGTTTGCTATTAATTGCACAGCTTGCCACGGAGTAGATGGAAAAGGTATAGAAGGTATGCCAGATTTTGCTCCAGATTTGTCAAAGTACGGCACATATGAGTTTTTACAAATCGTATTATCAAAAGGCAAAAATGGCCATATAGGCAAGATGCCTTCATTTGATTATGTAAATTTCAATGAAGTTCAAGAAAAAGCGTTAAACAATTTTATACTATCTAATGAATAGGGGGTATTTATGAACGGTGGATATTTTGGTCTAAATGGCTTAGGCGGATTTATAATTGCAGTTGTATTACTTCTAGCTATTGTTGTAAGTCTTGGCATATGTGCTATTGGCGTACAAAAACGAGAAGCTACAAATTATTACAATCTGGATACAGCAAATATAGAAATGGTAAATAGCTCGAATGGGAATCATTATCAACTAAAAATAAAGGAATGATTATGGATTTTACTGTTGTTGAAAAGATGCTTGCTATAGCATTAGTGGTGTTAGCAATCGTATCTATTGTAATTGCTTTTATACCAAATATGTTTCTTTATTTGGTATAAATATTTGCTATTTGTGATAAAAAGGATTCCAGTATGCGGAATCCTCATTATTCTATTTTACACATATCTACCTGCAAATAATTTTGCCTTAAACCCAAACAATCTGCTTACACAAAAGAGTGCAGATTTTATTCAAAAAGTATCACAAGAACTCTTAGAAAAAACAGGAATAAATTTATATGTATATATGGGTGAGAGTTTGGATGGTAAGGATTATGTAGATTTTAAAGAAAATTTTATTAGGCAGCTCAAAGAGCCATTTGTAGCCATTGTGCTTATAAAAAATGATAAAAAGATAGATATTATAAGCTCTAAAGAGAATCTCTTTGATAGGAAAAAAGTTTATTGGGAGTATATGGTGCCATTAATACCAACAAAAGATTCTGAAATTACACCAGAGGCATTATCTGCTGTGGTGTTTAATGGATATATAGAGAGTGTAGATTTGATAGCAGATAAATTTGATACAAAAATAGAACACAATATTCCAAAAGATGAAAAAGGTGCGAAAGCAGTAGCTCAACTCATTTTGTATATTATGTTATTTTCTATGCTTGGAATAGTTGCTTTTATGTATATCATTAGAAATAGAAGGAATACAAATAATGGACAATAAAAAAACATTTTGGCCTATAGGCATAGCATTATTTTTAATCATAATGGTATGTATGATTATATTAACAGTTTATATATCCATAAAATATTCTCCAGAAGATGACAATGCATATTTTTCTACAAGACAAATTGTAGATAAAGATATAAATGATATTTTACTTACTCAAAATCAGCTAGAAAAAGAATACAAATTCTACTATATTGATAGTGTGGGAACTAGCCACGAACTAGAGAGAAAAGTAAATAAAAAAACATCAATTCCAATTGATATAAATACTAATGAACCGTTTATTCTTAATGTAAAAATCACGGATAATAATGGCAAAAATCCAGATTCTGCAAAAGTAGAATCTATCATAACTCGTTTTGCAGTATCAAAATTTGACAAGAATCTAGGTGAATTGCTTAAGAGTGGTGATATTTTTAAATCAAATGAAGTTATGCTAGAAAAGGGTGAATGGAAAGCAATGATTAAAATAACAATAGATAATAAAAACGCTTTCTTTGAACAATATATAAAAGTGAAGGAATAGATTGTGATATTTGTAAATAGGGGGGGGGCAGCAGCAATTTAGTAGTTTTCTAGCATTCTTATTTTTCATAGGATTCTATAATCTTATCCTAATATCATTTAGCAGGTATTCTTTTAACCTAGATGATATTTGGATGTGGCTTGATATATACGATAAAAAAGCCATATGGAATGGATATACTCCAAGTAGTGGGAGATTTTTTCCACTTGCTTCGTTCGATTTAAATATACTTATGCAATTTTCTAGCTCACCATATTTATTTTTTATATACAATGCAATCATAGCTACCGCATTTGCATTTATTTATCTAAAGATTCTAGACAATACAAGTCCATCAAAAATAAATTTATTGATAATTGCATTATTTATGCTAAGTGTGGGATTTGTTGTGATATTTTTTGGAATCTGCTATCCAGAAAAAAATATGATTTTATTTTTGAGCATATTTATGCTTTGCACTTTTTATATCATAAAAAATAATGATTCAAGATATATACCCTGTGGAATCTTATTTTTAAATCTCAGTATTTATCTAAAAGAACCCACTTTTATTGCCACATTTTGTATTGGATTTTTATTGTTTATCTCAAGTTTTAAAAATAATAAAAACATAATAATATATTCTATCTTGATTATGCTAAGTAGTACTATTTATTGTATTTTATATTTTATTTTGATTTTTAATAATATAGAAAGCTCCTATGATAGATATACACAAAATACTGATGTAATCACGATAACCATACAAGGAATAATCAATTACATACTAAATGATGGGATTATCATCTTTTTACTTCCAACTTTATTTATATATAGAATTTTTAGAGTTTGTATCAAAAAAGATAAGTTTGAAATATTTTTTGACAGTTTTCTTAGTGCTGGTTTTGTATATTTGTGCATATACTTATTTCTTGGAATCTTTGAGACCTATTATCTACTTCCGTGTTATATTTTTAGTGGTGCAAGCATATTATATTTTATAATTAACCAACAATATATAAAATTTATTGTTATAAAAATTGCTCTAATATTGGGCTTGCTTGGATTTTTTTCTTCATCTCTTCTTTTTGGAATCTACAGTATGATAAATCTAAAAGCCCAGGGTGTGCAATTCAACGAGATTTTGGATTTTAGTGCAAAATATTTAAAACACAATCCAAATACTGACATTTATTTTGATGGCACAGGTAGAGGAAGAGAGATTTATGCAGAATATTATGTTGGATATTATGCAGAGTATCTCAATAAAATCTATAATATAAAGGAATTTGATATAAAAACATCAATGCCAAATCTAAAAGATATAAAAATAGATTCTAAAAAAGCATATACATATTTTAATTCGCTGGATTTACACACCCTAAAAAGTGGAGATTTAATCATCTTAAATAACACCACCACAAATAAAATTGATGAAAAATATATGCAAGATTTAAACAATAAATACACTCTAATTTATAAGACCAATTTCCCAACAATTCCATATGTAAATATAAAATCTATAATAAAATTTGCAAACCTAAATCTTACAAAATCAAATCATAGCTTATTTGGACATCAAAATATTTTTAGACTTCCACTAAATACATATATTTTCAAAGCCAAATGATTGGATTCTAGAATCTAAAATATATTTAAAGCCTTTTACTAACATAAAACAAGTAGAATCCATTTCATAGGAGTGGCAATGAATAGGACGAAACTAATAAATATCGGTATGTTTTATATGCTCTTAGGAGCATTTTTCTTTTCATTGATGAATACTTCTATGAAATTATTAGCAGATTCTATTACCATCAATGAAAATATATTTTTTCGTGGCATTACTATGGTTTTTTTTATAATCTTGCTTATGTTTATCAAAAGAAGCAAGAGGAAAAAACATCATAAAAATAAAAAAGGTGGCTATGGGAGATTGGTATTTAGAGCATTGATTGGCTCATTATCACTTTATGCAATGCTTTATAACATATCTACAATATCGCTTGGAACCTCTGTGGCATTTGCACAAAGTGCACCTATCTGGACTGCATTATTTGCGTGGATAATATTGAGAGAAAAGCCCAACATAGGGGTGATTATTAGCGTCATAGTAGGTTTTATTGGTGTGATATTAATAAGCAATCCTGAAACATCAAATCTAAAAATAATAAATATCATACTTGGAATTCTAAGTGGAATCTTTGCAGCACTTGCCTTTATAAGTATAAAATCATTAAAGGGATATTTTGATGATTTAACAATAATGCTTAGTTTTGGGCTTGGTGCTAGCATACTAGGCATCATTGGTATGATAATACTTCAAGATTCATTTAGTGTATTAGGAATGAAAGAATATGCGTATATTTTATTAGTTGGGATTACAGGCACAATTGGACAATATTATATCACTAGAGCTTATACATTTGCTCCGGCAGGCATTGTAGCACCTATTGATTATACAAGAATTATATTTAGTTTGATTTTTGGTATTATTTTGGGCGATATGTTTCCTGATATTTATAGTATCATTGGGATGTGTTTAATTATTCTATCTGGAATCTTAGTTGCAATGCCAATAATTATTCAAGAAATAAAATACACTTCAAGGGGAAGAAATGATAGAAATAGAATGCTTTAAAGCCGCAAGAGCAAGAGTTAAAAATATTGTTGTAAAAACAGAGTTATCATTTGCATCAAGTCTTAGCGAATTAAGCGGATACAATATATTCTTAAAAAAAGAAAACTTGCAAAAAACAGGTGCTTACAAATTAAGAGGAGCATTTAATAGAATAGCCAAATTAAGCGATGAAAAAAGAGGTCTTGGGGTGATTTCTGCAAGTGCTGGCAATCACGCACAGGGTGTCGCATATAGTGCTAAATATTTTGGAATTAGAGCAGTTATAGTTATGCCGGAGGCAACGCCACTACTTAAAGTGCTATCTACAAAATCACTTGGTGCTGAGGTAATACTTGCAGGGGAAAATTATGATGAAGCATACAAATACGCGAAAGAATTAGCAAAATCTCAAACCCTAGAATATATTCATCCATTTAGTGATGACGATGTAATCATTGGTCAAGGTATAATAGCACTAGAAATGATTGAAGAAGAAAGTCTTGATTATGTTTTAGTCCCTGTTGGCGGTGGTGGGCTAATATCTGGAATCTCAAGTGCATATAAAAGCATAAGTCCAAATACTAAAATCATTGGTGTAGTTGCAGCTGGTGCATCTGCTATGTATCATTCATTTAAAAATAAAAAAGTATGCAATTCAAAAAGCATCAAAACAATCGCAGATGGAATTGCAGTAAGAGATGTAAATAAAAAAAATCTAGACCTTATATTAGAGTGTGTTGATGATATTGTGATGGTAGATGATGAGGAGATTGCAAATGCGGTATTATTTTTACTAGAAAAACAAAAATTGGTCGTTGAGGGAGCGGGAGCTGTTGGAGTTGCTGCAATATTGCACAATAAATTAAACATCAAAAAAGGTAAAAATATAGGAATAGTGCTAAGTGGTGGAAATATTGATGTAACGATGCTAAATCTTATCATTGAAAAAGGTTTGATTAAATCATATAGAAAAATGCAATTTAGAACAATCCTGATTGACAAACCCGGAAGCTTGCAGAGACTAACGGATATATTGTGTAAAGTAGGTGCAAATATCATCAAGGTTGATTATAATAGAATCTCGACAACACTTGATTATGGAGATGCAATAATTAGTATGGCATTAGAAACAAAGGGAGTTGAGCATCAAAATGAAATTAGAAATAAACTAGCACAAGCTGGCTACAATATAGATGAATTTTATTGATAAATTTGATTTTTATTTTATATTAGTTTTAATATGTAGTATATGCATATTATTATTTATCATTAGCGGGCTTAGTATAAGCTATCAAGAAGTAGTATTATATTTTAGCGATGATAATATCACTTCAAAATTAGCTAAATTATCCACAAATATATTTGGGGTAAATGACTACACCTTTAGAATCCCAAATATGACATTATTTGCACTAAATCTAACACTAATATATCTAATATCAAACAAAGTGCTAAAACACAAAAAAGATTCGATTTTGTGTGTTATTATATATGCTTTATTACCCGGTGTAATTATGCAAGGTGTATTGTTAAATCAATCATCAGTCATACTTTTTGTAGTGCTTTTAGTTTGTTATATAGAAATTACCTACAATAAAATAGCCTATCTGATATTGGTAATTTGCGTATTTCTAGGTCCAAGTATTTTTATGTTATTTTTGGCACTATTTTTTTATGCACTAAGTTTAAAAAAAACATATACAGCTGTATTTGCACTTATATGTTTTTCTGTAAATATGTATATATTTGGAATTGATGTTAGTGGAAAACCAAGTGGGAAATTTTTAGATGTTATTGGCTCTCTTGCATTGCTTTATTCACCACCATTATTTGTATATTATGTATATACACTTTATAGGTATCTAACAAAAGAAAAGAAAAATCTATTGTTATATGTGAGCGTATGCAGTCTTGTTGTTGGAATCTTGCTATCAATTAGACAAAATGTGGATAAAGAAATATTTTTATTTATGTCATTATGTGGGATTCCACTTATGATAAGGCAGTTTTTAAGTGATATACGGGTGCGACTTCCTATGTTTCAAAATTCATACAAAAATAGATTTTTGATAGTGCTTGTATTTCTGATATCAGAAGCAGCAATATTGATATTCTCAAAGTATTTATATCTAATAGTAGAAAATCCAAATAAAACTTTTCTAAATTCATTTTATATAGCAAAAGAAATAAGCATACAGCTAAAAGAAAAAAATATAACCAGAGTGAGTATAAATGATAAAGCAATGCAAAAAAGATTGGAGTTTTATGGAATAAAAGGTGGCGGACAGCTACTAAAAAAAGTTCATAAAAATGGAAATATAATTATAGAATATCACGGAAAGGTTGTAGCTAGATATGCCATATAAAAATATTATTTTGATAGATCTTAGGTAACCAATATGGATGTTGTTTGGATATTTGATATTATTGGAATCATTGCATTTGCAATTAGTGGATTTTTGGTTGGCATAAGAAAGCAATTTGATATTTTAGGAATCGCAATAATGTCAGCTATAACATCGTTTGGTGGTGGAATAATACGCGATAGTATAGTATCTAGGATGCCTTTTGTTTTTACCTTTTATTATCCAAGCGTTACACTATTTGTAGTCTTCATAGGTTGTATAATATTTAGAAAACTAGTTAATGACAAGATAGAACAAAAGATTCTATTTATTGTAATGGATGCAATAGGATTAGTTGCGTTTGCTATATCTGGTGCATTACTTGCAATTGATATAAATTTTAATTTATTTGGTGTTATTATATTGTCCTTTCTTACGGCAGTCGGCGGTAGTATCACAAGAGATACGATAATAAATGAGATTCCATTATTGCTTAGAAGTGAAATCTATGGAATCATTGCTATATACTGTGCATTGGTATTATTTATATATTCATATTTTTTTGATGAATACAACATCTATATCATTTCATTTGTTGCAACAAGTGCATTCTTGCTAAGAATAATTGCATATATCAAAAAATGGCGATTACCTACACTCACACAGTATTATAAACAAGATTATTAACGTTTTAAGTTTATTGCTTCTTTTATCAAATCATCGCCAGTTGTAAAAGCCTTTGCATTCATTGCATATCCACGTTGGAATATTATTAAATTCGTCATAGCATCGACTGGATTTACATTGCTACTCTCAAGATATTTATGCAATATTTGTCCAAATCGTAGATTCCCCGCTTCGTCCCAGCCAAGTATAGGATTACCACTTGCGGGAATACTTTCTTCTCCATCTCTACTTACCAAATTCATTTCAAATAGATTTCCACCTGTTTTTTGCAAACCTTGGTCATTTACAAATGCAATAACACCTATTCTACCCATAACCTCTGTAATGCCATTTGAAAATGTAAGATTAATAAGACCATTGTTATCAACAGAAATCTCACTTAATTCGCCTTTTTGCACTCCATCTTTTGTCTCTTCTAAAATAGATGAATCCACATAAGCAAAACTTGTGCTTCTTCTATCTTCATTTCCATTTAAGCTATATGTGATACTTCTATCATTTACCTTTAATTCTATATCATCACTTTGAATTACATTGCCATCTTTATCAAATGTAATCTTACTAAATACTTCATCACTAATAATATTTTTTCCATCTTTGTCATACAAAGCAGTTTTGACACTCCAAACTTTTGTATCATTTGATTTATCTTGCAAGATAAATTTCGAAATTATTAATTGCTTTTCCCCATTTTCGTCAAATATTTCTGTAATAGTTTTATAGTTTGCAACCCCTATCTTATTGCTTAAAAACTTTTCATTATCCAATAATCGCCAATTTATCTTATCATTTTGTGGATTACCATCGCTAGAATCTCCAGTTTTTATATACACCGAATCATTAAAATAAACTAAAGAGTTTCTTGCATACTCGGTGTTTTCATCATATTGTGTAATTGTGATTTGCTTTACATCACCAAGCTCCCTCCAACTTGTAACATCATCCAAAGATGAGGCAACTTCGCTTATCTTTTGATATATCTTGCCATCATTTTTTACTAGCGAATTCATATCGTAGCTAGATTCTGCGTTATAAGTGCTTACTCCGATAGAATCTACTAGAATCCAAGATTGACTATCTTCTAGTGGATTAGAGCTACCATCAGTCTCTATTCTTTGAAATATAGCACCATCAATTTTTGTATAATCACCAACCAAATAATTTTTTGTAATATCAAAATCTTTTATTTTTAAACCATCTAATACTTTTGAGCCCTTTAGCCCCAATCTATCAAATAATTTTCCACCTAATTCAACATTCATACTCGCAAGTGAATCATTTTTTAACTCTAAGGTGATGTTACTAGTATCTTGATTAAGTCCAAAATCTAATCCCGTCTGCTCTTTTATTTTATTTATTAGCTCAACTAATGTTTTAAAGCCATTCTCTCCATCGCCATTATATTGAAAGATATATTCTTTGCTTTCATCATTTTTTGTGATTTTTATACTTACATCACTAAATGCTTCCGCATTTACTTGCTCCCCATCAACCAATAATGAATTAACATCTTGATTTAATATAGCCTCATTATCAATCTCTCCATTGCTATCTAAAAATACTTCATAAGCTGGCAATGTGCTTTGACTTGGATTTAGATTGATAGCAATATCTATTTTTGTAGTTTGTGTTGGTCCATAATGTAAATTCTGCGGAATCCTAAGTGGTTTTAAATCCTCGCTAGACAACAATTGAGAATCTATTTCTTTATTGCTAACGAACACTCCATTTTGTATTTTCCCTAAATCAACACCCATCATATAATTACCAGATGTATTTACAATATACCCTTCTCCATCTCTTAGAAATGAGCCATCTCTAGTAAAAAAAGTGTTTGGATTTGGCTCTTCTACACTAAAAGTATTATTTTCATTATTGCCAACCACAAACCAACCTTTTCCAAGATATGCTACATTTAATTCTCCATCACTCTCATTATAGTTACCACTTATATTTGATATTGCATTTGAAGCGGCACTAGAGCCATAATTTATATCACTAGATACAGATGAGTTTGGATTTGTCGAGGTTAATGCACTAGAAAATAAGCTTTTAAATTCTGGGTTATTTGCTCTATAGCCTGTTGTATTAATATTTGCAATATTGTTTGATATAGAATCTATTCCAAATTGATGTGTTTTAATGCCACTATATCCATTTAATAAAGTAGAATTCATCTTAAATCTCCTTGCTTATTTCTTTGCGTAAAATTCCAGTGCTTCTTCAAGTGGCACGATTAAATCACCCATTCTTAAATGCGGTTTGCCATCATCAAAGATTATACTTTGCACTTCGCCTCTACCAAGTCTAGCGATATTTGAGCTACCATCTAGATTCTGATTATAATTTGCTATCACGCTATAAGCACCGCTTGGAAGAATATCTCCTAAATTATCTCTAGAATCCCAAGTAAAACTCAAATATCCACCTTTTCCATT
The DNA here is from genome assembly GCA_017508245.1 of Helicobacteraceae bacterium. Lineage (GTDB taxonomy): Bacteria > Campylobacterota > Campylobacteria > Campylobacterales > Helicobacteraceae > NHYM01. The sequence continues at coordinate 29,843 of JAFVZI010000008.1, forward strand.
ATACGAGCTAATATCAAACTCCCGCACTAATTCATTATTGTCATTAAAAATCATTATTTTTGGAATACCTCTATTTGCATCGATATTTTCATCAAAATAAAGCTCAAAATCGATATTTTTGCCTTCCTCAATATTTAATCCATTAATCTTTGTTTCTGCGATTTTACCTATAATATTAATGCTGTTATACGGCGATGAAATATATGTATTAGAAACATTATCAACACTAGATTCTGCATTTTTATTTATGCTTGCAAGCAAGGCTTCAAGCGTAGTTTTCATATCATTTTGAAAGTTTTTCAACTCTTCGTTTGTAGCTTGCGTACTTTTCATAGCATTTGCAACTTCAATCATCGTTTGTTTCGTTTGCTCTTGCATTTCAACTTGTGTTAATTGTGCTGTTTGAGTAATGATTTTGTCAGTCTCCATTGGTGAAGTTGGGTCTTGATTTTTTAACTGCTCTAAAAACAATTTCATAAAAGCGTCATTATCAAGTTCATTTGTATTTTTCTTTGGTTTTGCTTCTTGTGCTTTGTTGTATCCACTGATTTCATTTAAGTTTATTGGTTCTCTTATGCTATTTGCTGCCATCATAATCCTTTATGCATAGTTATTTACAAGTGTGATTTCTAGATTTGCCATTTCATTATCTATATCATCATCAACAGGATCTATTGATTTGTCTATGTGTTTAAAACTCCACTCTCCTCTACCATCACTAAATCCCATTTGCGAGCCATTTGAAAAACTCATTGTTATATTTTCATATCCTATCTGGCTTAGTGCTGTGCGTAAATCACTTTGATTTTGGATGAATAAATTCATAGTGTTTTGATTGCCATTTAACTGAAGTTGGATATTTTTACCTTGATGAGTAATGCTTACTTCAATACTCCCTAAATTTGAAGGATTTAACTCTATTGTTACCTTTGAGATAGGCGGTTTATAATTTACTATCTCTTGTTTTAATGCCCTCGTAAAACCATTGAAAGTTTCTTTTACATCTATATTTTTTTGAGTTTGGTTATTTTTCACATTGTCCAAATTAGGAGAATCTGTATTTTTATCATTACTTATTTGTTTAGCTTCATTCTCAAGCTTTGACTCTTTTTTATTATTTAATTTTAAACTTACTGGTTTTAGTTCTTCATTTTTCATCAAATTAGAATCTTGCTGTGCCATATCTTTTGTATTTAATTCATTTTTTGCTTGTATTGGCTTAGAATCTATATTTTGAACATTAGCATCTTTGGTATTTTGCTCTTTTATATTTTGTGTGATTTCTGTTTTATTAGGACTTTTTAAGTCATCTTTTGAAGTTTCGATTTTTGATTTTAAATCATTATTTTTAAAATCAAGTGGAATCTTAGCACCAACTTCACTTGGCTTTACAATCTCTTTTTTATGCTGTATTTTTGTGAGGTTTAGTGCCAATTCATCAGCTTTTTTTATCAAATCGCTTAGTTTTTTGCCATCGCTTGGTTTGAGCAAAGACAATGCATCAAAAGCCTTAAAAGCTCCATATTTAAGCGTATCTTTAAGTGGCAATTTTATTTTATCATCACTTAAAGTGGAAAATCTTGGTGCTTCATCTTTGAGAAGATTGTTTATTAAAGTCTTGTTATTTTCTTCTTTTGTATTTTCATTTTTTGCTGTATTTAGCGGTATTTCTTTTTGCAAATTAGATATTTTGGCCTCTTCTTTTGTATTTTCTATATTAGAATCTTTTAAATTATCTTTTACTTCGCTACTTGCTTTTGGTCTAATGATATCTTTATCCAAATTTTCTATTTTTGGTTCTTTATACTCAGATTTGACTACCAGATTCTCTAAATCTATATCTTTTGATTCATTGTTATCTATTTTTTTTGTTGGTCTAATAATGTCATCTTTTGATTCATTTGGATTCTTTAAATCTTTTGTATTTTGCGTATTATTAGTAGCAAATAAACTATCATTTTGTGGTTTATTTTGTAAAATTTTTTTAAATAACTCATCTTTTGATTTTGGACTTGCAATCTCTTTTTTATCATCAATAATAGTTTTATTTTGAATTGGGGTAGTATTTTCTACTTCTATATTCCCACTGGTAGAATCTAGAGCAGTTTTTTGGATTAAACTATTTTGCAATAGCGGTTTTACTTGCTGTGTAGTTTTAGAATCTAATGTTTTATGATGATTTTGTGGAATCTTATGCCGACTTATTGACTTAGATTCTACTTCTTTAGTAGGTTTGTCTGTCTTCCCAAGATTGTGTAAAAATTTAGCAAAATCCACTCCATTTCTTTTTGAAGATTTTTTTGTTGCGTTTTTTGCTATACTCGGTGCGACAGCTTCATTAGCACTATCTATAATCATAAAATCCCTAATTTCTAAAAATAAATTCTAAATATCCAAGCAATTACTATTCCTAAAAATAAATACGAATATCAAGTAAGACCAATAAATATTTTTTAAAGCTAAAAATTTATAGAATCAAAAATTTTTAATTTCAAATTCAAAATAGAGATAATATGCAAAATATAAGAAATATCGCAGTAATAGCACACGTAGATCACGGAAAAACAACATTAGTAGATGGGCTACTTACACAGTCAGGAACATTTACTCAAAGGGAACAAATTGATGAAAGAGTGATGGATAGCAATGATTTAGAGAGAGAAAGAGGTATAACCATACTTTCAAAAAATACCGCTATAAACTACAAAGGCACAAAAATAAACATCATTGACACCCCTGGACACGCAGATTTTGGTGGAGAAGTAGAAAGGGTGCTAAAAATGGTAGATGGCGTTTTGCTTCTTGTTGATGCACAAGAAGGAGTTATGCCACAAACAAAATTTGTTGTAAAAAAAGCTCTCAATCTTGGAATCCGCCCTATTGTGATAGTAAATAAAATAGATAAACCCGCAGCAGAACCAGATAGAGTGGTAGATGAAGTGTTTGATTTATTTGTAGCAATGGGTGCAAATGAAGAGCAATTGGACTTTCCAATAATCTATGCTGCGGCTAGAGATGGATATGCCATAAAAAATTTAAATGATGAAAAAAAGAATCTTGAGCCATTATTTGAAGCGATACTTGAATATGTCCCTGCACCTAGTGGCAATAGCGAAAACCCGCTTCAAATGCAAATTTTTACTCTTGATTATGATAATTATGTGGGGAAAATTGGTATTGCTCGTGTGTTTAATGGATGCGTTAAAAAGAATGAAATTGTTATGCTTGCAAAAAGTGATGGTGAAAAAGAAAAAGGAAGAATTACAAAGCTTATAGGTTTTTTAGGACTTGCAAGGACAGAGATTGAAAAAGCACAAGCTGGGGATATTGTAGCCATAGCTGGATTTAACGCCATTGATGTAGGAGATTCTATTGTTGATATAAACAATCCTATTCCACTTGACCCTATGCATTTAGAAGAACCTACAATGAGTGTGTATTTTGCAGTAAATGACAGTCCTTTAGCTGGAATGGATGGCAAACACGTAACAGCAAATAAATTAAAAGACAGACTTTTAAAAGAAATGCAGACAAATATTGCGATGAAATGCGAAGAAATGGGTGAGGGAAAATTTAGAGTAAGTGGAAGAGGTGAGCTTCAGATCACAATTTTGGCTGAAAATCTAAGAAGAGAAGGATTTGAGTTTAGCATTTCTCGCCCAGAAGTAATAATAAAAGAAGAAAATGGAGTGAAAACCGAACCATTTGAACACTTGGTGATTGATACACCACAAGATTTTAGTGGAACAATTATTGAGCGATTAGGCAAAAGAAAAGCTGAGATGAAAGCGATGAATCCAATGGGTGAGGGATATACAAGATTAGAATTTGAGATTCCGGCACGCGGACTTATAGGATATAGAAGTGAATTTTTGACTGACACAAAAGGCGAAGGCGTGATGAATCATAGTTTTTTAGAGTTTCGTCCATTTAGCGGCAATGTAGAATCTAGAAAAAATGGTGCATTGATATCTATGGAAAATGGTGAAGCTACTGGATTTTCACTTTTTAATATTCAAGAGCGAGGCGTACTTTTTATCGCACCACAAACAAAAGTATATGTAGGAATGGTCATAGGCGAACATAGCCGCGATAATGACCTTGATGTCAATCCTATCAAATCAAAGCATTTAACAAATATGCGTGCAAGTGGAAGCGATGATGCAATAAAGCTTGTCCCGCCAAGAGACCTTACACTAGAACGTGCATTAGAATGGATAGAAGACGATGAGATTTTGGAGGTAACTCCGCAAAATATCAGAATTCGCAAAAAATTCCTAGACCCAAATCAGAGAAAAAGAAAAAAATAAGATTCTCCATTGGTAGAGAATCTTAAAAATTCTATTGCAGGCAATAAAGAATAGTGTCTTCGCCTACACCTTGTCGATTTCTTAAATATAATTTGTAATTTTTATTGAGTGAAAGAATATATTGCGGAATTGTTATTAAATCTTCAAATTTATGATAGATGCATATTGTAAGTTTTGGATTATACTTTTTTATAGTTTCTCTTGCACCGCTTAAAGCTTCTAGTTCTGCACCTTCTATATCCATCTTGATAAATGTTGCACCCCCCCCCATCTACAATACTATCTATCATACACACTGGAATCTCTATTTGCCCATCTATGCTAAAATGCCCACCTCCATTATCACCTGATTCGTTAAATCTCAATATATCATCTCTACTATAAACACCTTTATTTATGCAGCAAACATTGTGTTTTGATACATTATGTTGTAGTTTCTTAAAATTGTCATTATCTGGTTCAAAAGCATAAACTTTAGAATAATTTGGACAATGTCTAATAAATTCCAATACACTATCTCCATCGTAAGCACCACAATCAATCATAATTTCCCCATCCTCAAATTTAATCAAATCATTGAAATAGCCTCTTTTGTCTTGCGTTGTAACCAAGGAACTATAATTATTATAAACCCTATCTTTTAAATATCCAAGCATTACCTTTCTTGATAAATTATCAGCTAGTAGATTATAGGTTTCATCAAATTTTTCTTCATTGGCTAAAAAATAAGATTTAAATTTTCTAAATCCAAGCATTTCTCTAAAAATATTAAAAAAATATAAATTGTGATATCCATAAGATTTTAATTCATTTGACTTTTCTTTTACTCCAACCATACCAATGACAATTGCAATATCTTTTGCTAGATTGGAATCTTCTAGGCTATATATTGGTTTGCCAAGATAAAAACTTGTTTTTATAAATGATTTATTTGCTATATACCCTTTTATCTCTATTCCATTTTTATCTAAAAATCTCCTCACTTCAGCACCAAGCGACATTCAGCCTAAGATTCCACCAAAAATATAAATATCTTTCTTACACTCTTTTAGTCTTGCCAACTCATATTCTAAAATTTGTGGATATGCTTTTGTATCTTTTAATAATTCTTGTAACATATCACCCCTAAAAAAACAATCATTTACCACTAAAATAGTGATAAATAATATAATATCAACATATAAATACATAAAGGAGGGTATATGGACAAGTTTCTAAAAGCTATGCATTTTAGGCATGCCTGTAAGATATTTGATGAAAATAAAGAGATAAAAGAAGAAGATTTTTTAAATATTTTAGAAGTAGGGAGATTGTCTCCAAGCTCAATGGGAATGGAACCAACTAGGTTTGTAGTGATAAATGATAAAAAATTAAAAGAGGAATTAAGAGCTATTTGTTGGGACCAAGTTCAACTCACGAGTGCTTCAAAAGTAGTGGTATTAAAAACTCTTATTTCTCCGCTTTTGCCGCCATCAAACTATATAGATTCTATGTCTATAAGAAGAGGTAACACAAAAGAAAAAAGGGAGGCTTGGAGCAAAGTATATGCAAACTTTCTAGAATCTATGCAAAACAAAGGTATAAGCCTGAAAGCTTGGACTCAAAAACAAGCATATATTGCGGCGAGTTCGATGATGAATTATGCTGCATACATAGGGATAGATTCTTGCCCGATTGAAGGGTTTGATATTGATGGTGTAAATAAATGCTTAGGACTTGATACATTTAAAGAAAGTGTGGCAATCATACTTACATTTGGATATAGAATAAAAGAACAACAAAAACGATACAGGCTTGGATTAGATGAGTTGGTAGAATATAGATAGAATCTTGTAGAGAATTCTACAAGATTCTACTAACAATCATCGCTAATATAAATTATAAAATACTTACTCTCAATTCTTTTAAATCCAAAATCTTGCATTTTGGAGATTGTATCCAAGCTTTTTAACAAAAATTCATCATTTGGATTTTTAATTTTACTTTTATCAAACCACATAGAATCTTTGTTTAAAATGACAATATTTGCATTTGAAAAATATTTTAGATTCTTTGAATTTGATTTTTTTAAAAATTCTTCTTCTATAAAGAAATCAGGCTCGATTCTGCCAAATATCTGAAAAATATTTTTTGAAGTAATGCCAAGTTTGTTATATTCAAAGCTAGGGTTATCAGTCAGGATATTTATATCTTTTTTACATTGACTAAGTTGTGGAGAAAGTGTGGAGATTAAATCATTGCTTTTAAGTTTCGCTAAACTTAAATCTATATTATATTTATCAAATGCCTCTAAATATGATTTATTTAGTGCTACCCCCCCCATTTGAAGCAAAAGCATAAGTGCCAATAATTTCTTAGAATGGAATCTAATAAAAAATGGAATAAAGGCCAAAACACACAAATAAATACTGCTTACATAATATCCGCTCCAAGTTTTATTTACAAAGAAAAATAAATAAAATAAGCTAATTAGCATTGAACAAATCACTGGGAAAAATATATCCAAATTTTTATCTTTACTCTTAAAAAATTGATACAAGAAAAATAAGCAAAATACGATAATTGTAATAAATAATACTATCTCAAAATAATAAAAATCAATCACATCAAATATCTTATCACTCAAGCTCACATCAATATAGCTTCCGTGATTTGTAGCATTACTTTGCATATTATGCACAAATAACCACCACCAAGCACCAAAACCTCGTGAGTGAAGTATATATGGATTTGTGATGACAAATATCGCAACAATTGCCAAAGTGCTAAAGATTCCATATTTTAAGATAAATTTAAAATTAGATATATTTGGTTGTCTTAAAAATACAACGCCAATGTATAGATAAATAAGTGGTAAAAACATAATAGCCTGAATTTTTGCAGCCCCAACACTTAATCCAAAAAATAAAACACCAAAATAAAAATTTTTATTAAATACAAAATTGTCTTTTATTAAAAAATAGCAACTTACAAGAAGCAACAATGCCTGAAAAACATTTGGCTTAAAAACATATCCTTCTATGTAGAATCCAGACATAAAAATTACAAGAAAAACTATTCCATAAGAATAAAAATAGTCCAAAAACAATCTTGCAATCTTAAAAATCATAAATAAACAAAGCACGCTAAATACACCGCTTAAAAGTCTCGGCATAAATATGACCATATGTGTATCGCCTATCATATGAAATGGTGCTACTACAGCGAGATTTAGCAAATGCCATACAAACCCATATACATAAGAATCAAAACGAAATAAATCTTCAATATTAAAATTCAAGATTCCTTCATACATTCTAAGCAAGCTATGATATTGCATAAATTCATCGCCATTTGTATATGCTAAAAATTCCAAATCCAAATATCTATAGTCCATATATGCAAACACTGCCAATAAAACAAGCATAATCACATATATAAAATTGTCTTTTGCAATACTCATATTTCTCCTTTTATTCAAAATAAAAAAAAATATAGTAGCCTCAATCATAAACAAAAGCAAATCAAAACTTTGATTTTCTCACAAAAAAACAAAAATATATATTGTATTTAATTATTTTATGCAATAATTATAGAAATTTTTATAAGGATTTAGTATGAGCAGTATTTTGGGATTCCCACGAATTGGCAAAAATAGAGAGTTAAAAAAAGCATTAGAGAGTTTTTGGAATGATAAATGTAGCCAAAAAGACTTGGAAAATACAGCAAAAGAATTGAGGGCAAAACACTGGGAGGCACAGAAAAATCTTGATTTTGTTTGCGTCAATGATTTTAGTTATTATGACAATGTGTTAGATTTAGCATATGCACTAAATGCAAAGCCAAAGCGATTTAGAGATTTAAGCGGACTTGAAGGCTATTTTGCGATGGCTAGAGGAAATAAAAATAATGTAGCTTGCGAGATGACAAAATGGTTTAATACAAACTATCACTATGTCGTGCCAGAATTAAGCATAGATGATGAATATAAAGCGGATGTAAGTTCTATAAAAATGCAATACGATGAGGCAAAAGCCTTAGGTTACAATCCAAAAATAAGCTTGATAGGATTGTTTAGCTTTTTTGCATTAAGCAAAGTTGTAGATGGAGATAAAAAAGATATTTTCAAAAAGCTAAAAAGTGCATATTTAGACCTTATTGATGAAATAGCAAAGCTAGATTCTAATGTTGTGATAGAATTTAGCGAGCCTATTTTTGCAACAGGGCTAAATAGTGATAATTTCAAAGATTTAAAATGTATATATGATAGAAATGTGATTGAGTGTATTTATAATTCGATTGCAAAAAAAGGTATAAAGGCGATTGTAAGCACATTTTTTGAACATAGCAATGAATTTAGTGAGATTTTGCTAAAGAGTGATATTTATGGAATAGGACTTGATTTTGTATATGGAGAAAAAAATAAAAATATTTTAGAATCTATTGCAAAAAGCAACAAAATTCTATATGCGGGGGTGATTGATGGGAGAAATATCTGGGTTGCAAACCTAGAAGAAAAACTAAGATTCCTAGAATCTATAAGCAAAATAGTGCCAAAAAATAGGATTGTCATCACTTCCTCTTGCTCACTTCTTCACGTGCCTTTTAGCAAAGATGATGAAGACAAAATGGATAAATCAATATTATCTTGGCTAAGTTTTGCAGTCGAAAAAATAAAAGAACTCGAGGTTTTAGATAAGGCATTTAAAGGTGATTTAGATTCTTATACTCAAGATTTTTTGCAATCAAACAAAGCTATCAATGATAATCGCAAAAACTCTACTAAAACAAATAATAAAAATATTCGCCAAAGAGTTGAAAACTATAAAATTACACAGCGAGAAGAGCCATTTGAAACGAGAATTAAGATTCAAAAAGAAAACTTTAATTTTCCAATATTGCCTACGACAACAATCGGTTCATTTCCACAAACAAGCGAGATTCGAGCCTTAAGGCAGAATCTAAAAAAAGGCTTAATCTCACAAGAAAAATACAATGAAGGCATCAAAGAATACATAAGAGATTGCATAAGATTCCAAGAAGAAGCTGGATTGGATGTTTTGGTGCATGGTGAGCCAGAAAGAAATGATATGGTTGAATATTTTGGCGAGCAACTAGAAGGTTTTGCATTTAGCAAAAATGCGTGGGTGCAAAGTTATGGAAGCAGATGTGTAAAGCCACCAATCATTTATGGTGATGTTGAGAGAAAAAATCCTATGACAATTGAGTGGATAACATACGCTCAAAGCCTAAGTAAAAAGATAGTAAAAGGAATGCTTACAGGTCCAGTTACGATACTAAATTGGAGTTTTGTGAGGGACGACTTAGCCAGAAAAGATGTGTGTAAGCAAATCGCAATAAGCATTGCTGATGAAATCAATGACTTACAAAATGCAAATATAAAAATCATTCAAGTTGATGAAGCAGCATTTAAAGAAGGTTATCCGCTAAGGGCTGAAAATATCAAAGAATATGAGACTTGGGCACTTTTTTGCTTTAAAATTTCAACTGCCATTGCAAAATCACAAACACAAATTCACACACATATGTGCTATAGTGATTTCAATGATATTATAAAAACAATAGAAGCACTTGATGCGGATGTAATTAGCATTGAGACTGCAAGAAGTGGAAATAAACTATTAAAAGTATTCAAACAAGTAGGATACAAAAATGAAGTAGGACCAGGCGTATATGACATACATAGCCCTAGGATTCCAAGTGTAGAAGAGCTAACAAAACAAATTAAAGCCTTGCTTGAAGTATTGCCAAAAGAACAATTATGGATAAATCCAGATTGTGGGTTAAAAACAAGAAAATGGGAAGAAGTAAATCCGAGCCTAAAAAATATAGTCATTGCAGTAAAAAATGTGAGAGAGGACTTAGCATAAGGTTTTGGAGTGTAAAAGCGAGGTTAATATGTTTGAAAATATAGAATCTATTGTAGAAAAAATTCATTCTACATCACCATTTTTTAGCCTAGAAATCAATCCGAAACTGAGTGCTAAAATAAAAGATGAAAACATAGATGAACTAAAATCATTCGATAAAATTGATGCGTTTGTCGTTACAGATTCTCCACTTGCTAGATTCAAACCGTCTTCAATTTTAAGCTCTATAAAACTACAAAACATATTACAAAAACCCATAATTTGCACACTATCAATGAGAGATAGAAATTCAATCGCTCTATGTGGTGACATACTAGCTGCAAATGAATTGGGGCTTAGGCTGTTTCTTGCACTTACGGGCGATAGTATAAAAAATGGTGATTGTGGTAGCACAAAGGGCGTATTTGAGAGCAATTCCAGCAAACTTGCAACAATAATAGATGATTTAAATAATGGCATAGCAATAAATAAAAAACCTTTGATAGAAAAAGTGCAGAGGATTTATCATTTCGCAGTCATCAATTCATACTCAAATAACCAACAGTCGATAAAAAATAAGATTTTAAAAAAGATAAGTAGCAATAATATAAGTGCGTTATACTCGCAACCTATATATTCCAAAGATAGAGCAGAATTTTTACTATCTAGTATAAATGAAGCGAATACAAGTTTTGGCACAAATACTGCCCTTGTACTTGGATTTTTTGCGGTTACTAGCTATAAAACAGCAATTTTTTTGAGAGATAAATTACCCGGAGTTTATATTCCAGATAAATGGATAGAATCTCTTTATATAGCATCACAAAAAGGGATAGAAGAAGAACAAAAAGTAGGGCTGGAACTATCACTAAAATTATTTGATGATTTAAAAAAAGTGCATAATAAATTTCATCTAATGGGCAGAAAGCCTAGTATTTTTAGGGCATTTCATTAAAATTCATAATGCTGCAATTTTGAGCTTATAAGATTGATTATAAATTTTTGAATTCAAATGCGACAAATATATTTTTATCCTAAAAATACAGTAAAAACATCACAAAAGCCTCTTATTTTGGCTTTTTATCTTTATCCACTTTTTGCTGTATTTACAATAGATTCTATTATCAATGACAAATACTCCTAGTATTAAGCTATGCTTTTATGGTGCTATTATGAGATAGATACTTTGAGATACAGGTTGATACTTTTTATTTTTGCTAGAATCTATACAAAACTAACCAAAGAAAAAGCCTGCCAATCGCTACTTGTGAAATACTCTCGTGTAAAATTGTAGATTTTTTAGCTTCATTTTCCTATATTTTTTCATTTTTTAGCTTCTATCATTTGGATTGTGGTTATATTTCTTATCATTAGAGTCTAATATTGGGATAGTAAACTTTGCTTAGCTTTTTATCCTTGTAGCTTTCAACCTGATATTTATAAAGAAAATGATATTTTTGTATTTTGTCTAAATAAGGGTATAAATAAATGATAAATATAGGTTTCTAAGTTGTAGGCTCATAATTATGGAGTTTATTCGATCATTATAATTTAGATATAAATTTTATATATTCTATCAATCCGCCCTACTTTTGCTCTTTAAAAACACTCTTACAATAACCAAAGCTATATTAATATCAGTGCTTACCGCCTGATACAGCAAACTCATTATCCTCTATATATAGTAGTTTCTTGCCAAAGCATATCTTGATTTATTCTTCAATCATCTAAAGGCTTTTTATTTCATTGCTTTTTGTTATCAAGAAAATTTATTTTTACCAAAAGTGTAGTTACATCGCAAGCATTTAAAATAATTTTAGATTCTAAGACTAAAAGCAGCAACAAACTCATCATCTTCTATCAAAAAGCTCTCGTGCTTATCCAGCCAATAAGAAAAAACATATTTTCTTTACAATAGCTCAAATCACTTTACATTCTCACAATTCTTAGTATTTTTATAATACCTCTTTTATATAGATGATTGCTATATATATTTGCTTTACAAAAATTTCAACAATACCAAAATCTAGCAAAAATCATCAAAAAATTAGATCATTGTGTAGCATTTATTTGGTAAATTTGCTACAACAAACTATAAAGATAAACTTAAATTTTAAAATCAAACTAATCCTTAGCGTAAGCAAAACTTGCTAGAATCCAAAAATCTCTATTTTAAGGATTTTTATGCGAAGCGACATCATAAAAAAGGGTTATCAAAAAGCCCCTCATAGAAGTTTATTAAGGGCGACAGGGCTAAAAGATGAAGATTTTTCCAAACCCTTTATCGGCGTGGCAAACAGCTATATTGACATTATTCCGGGGCATTTCTTTTTAAATAAATATAGCGAGATCATCAAAGATGAAATTAGAAAATCTGGTGGAATCCCATTTGAATTTAATACTATTGGGATAGATGATGGCATTGCTATGGGACATAGTGGTATGCTTTATTCGCTTCCTAGTCGCGAACTCATCGCTGATTGTATAGAATCCGTGATGAACGCCCACGCCTTAGATGCGATGATATGTATTCCAAACTGTGATAAAATCGTGCCAGGTATGATTATGGGTGCGTTGCGTGTAAATGTACCAGCTATTTTTGTAAGTGGCGGTCCTATGTTAGCTGGAAGGTTAGATGATGGCACTATACTGGATTTAAACTCCGCATTTGAAGCAGTTGGTGCATATGCAAGTGGAAAAATTGACGATAAGAAACTATATGAAATAGAATGCAATGCTTGTCCTAGCGGTGGGAGTTGTAGTGGAATGTTTACTGCTAATTCTATGAATACACTTTGTGAAGCTATGGGTATAGCACTTAGTGGCAATGGCACTATTCCAGCCCTCACAAAAGAAAGAGAAGAGTTATTAAGAGCTGCGGCAAGAAGAATCGTAGAAATAGCAAAAGATGAAAATAAAAGTGAAAAATTTAAATTTAGAAACATATTAAACAAAGAAGCTATACACAACGCATTTGTAGTAGATATGGCTATGGGTGGTAGCACAAATACCGTGCTTCATATGCTGGCAATAGCAAAAGAAGCAGAAGTTGATTTTGATTTAAAAAACATCAATGAAATAGCAAAAAATGTCGCTCATATTGCTAAAATCGCTCCTGCAATAAGCACAATACATATGGAAGATATAAACAAAGCTGGTGGTGTTAATGCCGTGATGAATGAAGTAAGCAAAAGAAATACAAAAACACTATACCTTGAAAATCTTACTATCACAGGGGAAAGTTTGGGAGAGAGAATAAAAGAATCTAAAATAATAGATTCTAATATCATTCATCATAATAGTGATGCTTATTCGCAAGTGGGTGGACTTAAAATCCTCTTTGGGAATCTTTGCGAGCAAGGAGCGGTGCTGAAAGTCGCTGCAGTGGCAGAATCTATGAAAGAATTTAAGGGCAAAGCGATTTGTTTTAACTCTCAAGATGAAGCGATTAAAGGTATCGCAGGAGGTAAGGTAAAAAGTGGCAATGTCGTGGTTATCCGCTATGAAGGACCAAAAGGGGGTCCGGGAATGCAAGAAATGCTAAGCCCAACCAGCCTTATTATGGGAATGGGATTGGGTGAGAGTGTGGCACTTATCACCGATGGACGCTTTAGCGGGGCTACTCGCGGGGCGTGTATCGGGCATATCAGCCCAGAGGCAGCTGAAGGGGGCTTGATAGCGTTGATAGAAGATGGTGATGAGATAGAGATTTCTGTTTCACGCGGAGAGCTAAATTTGCTTGTGGATTCTAAGATTCTAGAATCTAGGCGGGCAAAATGGCTAGAGCAAGGCATAGCAAAGCAAATTATGCAGAATAAAAACATCACAAGCAAATGGCTCAAACGCTACTCTTTGCTTGTCAGTAACGCCGCAAATGGTGCCGTGCTAAAGACGGAGCTATGAGAAATTAAATTGCTCAACTTTCTAAATTAAGGAGCACAACAATGACACAACAAGAAAAATTAAAAATTATTGGAATGCAGTGGATATAAATTTAAACAAGGTGGGGGCATTGGGGAGTGGATTTATAATAAGATAGATTTCAAGCAAAATACAGAATCTAAGCGAAATTTTGGATTCCCAAACTTTACAATTTATAGAGATTCTAATCATACAGCTATGGAATCCACCCAAGCTCTTGCCCCCATAAATGCAAAACAGCGATATTGGAAGACACCAAGTAGCTTTCCTCTCTGCCCTACAGCACCAAGCGAAATGCCCTTAGAGGATTATGCCAAAGCTTTGAAAAATGGAGAAATATTTTCACAAAATGAGTATGGCAAATCGGTGATTATAGAATCTGCCTTAGTATCAGAGAATACTACACAAGAAAGTGAAATGCGAAATAACCAAACACAAGACAAAGAAAATTCAAGTCAAAGGGCAATTATTATCTTATCCAAGTTTGAACCAGAGGGCGTTAAGCACTATGCCTTAGCTAAAGTAACTTTTGAGAATAATTCCTTTATCCATACAGCTTTAGGGACATTTTTTACTATCGAGGGTGGTTATAAATATTTTACACTAGCACAAGGGCTAGAGTGGAGCGGTGGGGATACTTTTGATGATTATTGTTGATTGCAAGAGAATCTGTTATGGTATCCTAATTTTAGAACTATATAAGGAGAATATATGCCAAAAACAATAGAGCCGGATAAACAGAGCGTGGAAACTTGCCTTAAACAAAAATCCTATACAATTGATTTTTATCAAAGAGAGTATGTATGGTCTAAAGAAACAGCAGAAACCCTCTTAGATGATATTTTTTATGCGTTTGAGTTAAGTTATGCTAAATTTAAAGAAAGTGAAATTAGTGAAAAAACCTTAGAGAAATATAATTGGTATTATCTCAATGTGTATATTACTAATAATATTGAAGGAATAAAATATATTGTAGATGGACAGCAAAGACTCTCAACACTCACGCTTATTGCCACAAAACTTTATCACTTACTATCAAAATATAATGAGCTAAAAGAACTTCAAGAGACAATAAAACAATGTATTTTTAGTCATAATGGATTTAAAAGTATCTTTAATATAGATAATGACAAAAGATATAATGTGATGGATTGCATATTTCATAACAAACCATATCCAACAGAATATAAAAATAAAACAGAACAAACTCTCATAGAACGTTATGAAGACATAGCAAAATATCTTGATACTAAATTGAAAGATATAGAATCCAAAAAGCTACAGATATTTGTCTTGTATTTTCTTAAACGATTGGTGCTTGTGGAATTGGTCATTGACCAAAATGACACACCTATGATCTTTGAGGTCATCAACGATAGAGGGGAAGCTCTAAAGCCATTTGAGATTCTCAAAGGTAAGCTTATTGGAGCATTAGACAAGAATGACACAGAGATATTTTGTGAAAAATGGGACAATGCACTGAATTTGTTATCAAAATGGGAGTGGGTGGACGAATTTTTTGTTGATTTAATAAAGTCAAAATTTGTTTTTAAGAGAAATTCTGACCTTGAAAAAGCAATCAATAATAGCTATCATCGATATATTTTTGAGGATAATGAAATAGCTAAAAACTTGGGCTTTAGAAAACAAGATGAGAAACATAAAAGCAACATCAAAGATTTTATAGAAAAAGATATTAGCTATTACGCAAAGCTATATGCAACAATTGCGAGCAGTGAAAATGAATTTTTGAAGTATAGCAATGAAAATGGACTTTCTGGGCAATACCAAATTATCCTTGCAGCTTGTAAAGTAAATGATGAGCAAGAAAGTGAGAAAATACAAATTATTGCCAAAGAATACGACAGATTATGGATGCTTTTAAATCTCAATGGAATTTATGATAGCAATGAATTTCAAGAGATTTCCTATAGTCTTAATTATAAACTAAAAGAAGCTACACTAGAGGACTATCCGAGTATTTTTGATAACTTGCTGAAAGAAACTTTTAAAGTTAAACGAGGTTTAGAAAAAATAGATTCTCTCTTAGAATACCCTAGCTTCTTAGAAAGAAATTATAGCAATATGAATGTGCGGATTTTACGTTATTTGTTTGCACGAGTTGAAAAATACTTGTGTGATAATATCAATCAAAAAGCCCAGCACGATGTCTTATATATCACAACAAAAACAGGAGATAAAACAGGGTATCATATCGAGCATATCTTATCACACAATGCAACAAATATAAGCTATTTTGAGAGTGAAGAGGAATTTGAGAGAGAGCGTAATAAATTAGGTGGTTTGCTGATCTTAAAAGATAAGGTTAATATTTCATCGAATAATGAAGAATATCGTAACAAACTTAAAACATATAGCAATGGCCTTGTATGGGGGCATACACTTTGTGAGGATTTTTACCATAGAACAAACAAAGATTTTCTCTCGCTCAATGAAAAGATTTTTAGTGATTCATTTAAGCCCTATAAAATTTTTGATAAAAATGCTCTCAATGAACGCTCTAAATTACTCTATGAAATTGTAAAAATTATTTGGGAAGTAGAGCGATGAGAGGGATATTATTTAGTATTATGGTAGGATTAAATGAGCTTAGATTTGGCAGGATTTGAAATACGAGATATGTTGGCGTGGAAATATGAGGGACAGGCAGCATTCTCTCAAACACACTTTATCAAAAAGGATAAAAACCTCACACAAGAGCAAAAAGAATCTTTAATAAAAGAATTAGAGGACTACAAAACATCAACTAAAGCCACAAATCGAACCTATAGTAATGGCACAAAAGCCAAAAGAGGGAACATTTGTGCAAAATTGGCAAGAGTATAAACTAGGGCTTATCAATACAAAAGAGAGTTGAGATGGGAGATTTTTTAGCAATGTAATGGAGATGGGCAAACACACAAGAAAAAATGAAAATAATATAAAAATAGAGCATTTAACGCCCAAACCTGTAGTCTCATCTCTCATCTCATCAAGCTTTTTACGCAAGAGGGGCAAATTGTGCTAGACCCATTTATGGGAAGTGGCTCTCACGCACTTGCTACATTGAATAATCATCACTTTTTTATAGGCTATGAGATTGAGAAAAAAATATTTTGAAATAGCCAAAGAGCGTATAGAAAAAGAGGTCGTATGACATACTCCCAACGCATAAATGCGGAGTTTCCAGTATCAACAAATCTAGCCTACTTTTGTAGGTCTTACAAATTCTCCACTAAGAGTTGATACCTCAACTCTGCAATACAGGATTCTAAGATGCAGAATCTTAAGATGAGCAAGAAGAAGATTCTAAAAAAACCTTTACCTTACACGGCATTATGAAAAATACCTTAAAGATTATGGGGAGGGGTAAAGCCTGTAAAATTAAAAGATTCCAAAGGGAATTACGCCAAAAATGCTTTAGTTTTAGTGTATTTGGCATGAAACCATCCCCATACAAAAGCATAAAAAGTGAAGATACACTAAGCCTATAGTGCGGATACTTTTTTTCGTCCAATACAAAAGCAATCTCAAAGGCGGAATTGGCAGAATTTATAAAAGCATTTTACCCTAATATAAGTGGTGTGCAACAAGCGAAACATTTAAGTAAGCAGGGCAGATTCTATATCATTTCAGGTACGATGGGTGATATGAAGCAAAAGATTTCAGTGGGATATTATCAGCTTATTGCCTTAGAAAAGCCCCATTCTGCATTTAAATCCGATAATAAAAGGCGGAATTAGCAGAATTTATAAAAGCATTTTACAGATTGGATTAAAGAGAGTATAAAAATAAAGGCGAAATTAGCAGAATCTCAAAAGTTTAGAGCATAGCCTTTAATACAAAGCAAATATAGCTAAAATATTGCAAAGATGAAAAATCTTGGCAAATTTGATGATAATTTGCTTTTACAAAAATACCATTCTACCTAGATACAACGATACACCAAAAAAGACAAAAATATAAAGAATAAAACTATATGAAAAGGAATGCGAGATTATCCAGTGTATTCAAAAAAAAGATTTTTACTTATGTAGATATTAGTGCAGAATTGTTATATAAAACATATATTAGGATTCATCTCACTAGGTGATTTTATCGAATATGATGAAATGATGAGCAGTAATCTAGGTGAAAATAAATTTATAATATCGATAGCAAATCTATTACAAAATACTACGATGCAAAAATAAACTAAAAGGCAAAATAAAACAAAGTGGATTTATAGCAACTTTTATAAATCCAAAATAAGGCATATGATGGATAAATTAATCACAAAATTTTTACAAAACAATCAGCTTCTAAGCTTTGGTGTTATCGATGATGATGGGGTATATTCTGCGAGTTGTTATTATGCTTTTGATGAAAAAAATATTAGTCTGCTTATAAAAAGTGATCCAGAATCTAAGCACATAAAACTAGCAGATAAAAATCCAAAAATAGCAATAACAATAGCAAGAGATTCTAAAAAATTATTACTTATAAAAGGCGTGCAAATAAAAGCAAGTTTTGCAAAATCAAATAATGACGAAAAAGAGATATATTATTCCAGATTTCCATTTGCAAAACTTGGGACTGGAGAAATCTATACTCTTAAGATTCTATGGTTGAAATACACCGATAATAAATTGTTAGTAAGCAACAAAATAATATTTGCAAAATGATATTTAGTAGAAGATAATTTACAAGTGATTCGAGCAAACCTAAATCATTTTATTATCAAATTCTATTAATTTTTATCAATATTTTGTGCTTTTTATATAGAAAAAAAATAAATATTTTAGTTATACTTTTGAGGCATGACGCAAAAAACACAAGGAGAAGGAATGAAAAAAATTTCATTAATTGCGGCGATTGCACTTGCAAGTTCAAGTCTTGGTGCTGCATCACTGGAAGAAGCAATAAAGGGTGTTCAAGTAGATGGAAGTGCATTTATTAGACATATCTCAAATACCGGTGCTGATGATGGCGGTAGTGACTATATAATGAGACTTGTATTAGACTTATCTACTGGAAATAAAAGTGGTTTTAATTTTGGCGGTGGATTGTTCTACCACTATGGTGGAACACCAACATTTGGTACTAGATCAGATGGTGCTGTAGATGGCTCTAGAAGTAGTAGATCTGCTGGGATAAGTGGCGGAAATGTATTTGGTGTTAGCACATTATGGGCACAATATGGATGGGAAGCTGCAAATACAACGATTACAGGTGGTAAATTGAAGCTTGCTACTCCTATTTCGTCTGCTACAACTGATAGAGGTGTAGGTGCTCTTGCAACTAGCAATCCGGTTGATGAAATAACTATAGCACTTGGTTGGTTTGATAGCTGGTCAGCAGATAATCAATACATTGGTGGTATTTGGACTTCTGGGAACAATGGTTTAGGTGCGAGTGCGAGTATGGGAAACAATCTAAGTCTAATTGGTGTAAATGGTAATTATGATAATTTTGCATTTAAAGCTTGGTATTTTAATATTGGCAATATGGCAAATTCATTATTTGGTGAATTTAATATTGGTAAAGAATATTCATTTACAGCTCAGGTAGCTTATACAGATGTTTATAATAGTGCTACACTTGCATTAGGAGGGGGATTATTAGGAGCTAATTTAGGAACTAATGATGTAGTTGGAAAGGAAATTTCAAGCTCAAGAGGTTTATATACACTTCAAGTAGCTACAAAACCTACTGATTGGCTTTTGGCTAGAGCTGGTTTTGTAGGAAGCTTTGGAAGTGGATATGGGGTAGCACTAAATAACACAGCTTCGTTTAATATAGCTGGTAAATGGTGGTATGATAACTTTGGAAATGGAAGAAATGGTTTCTCATGGAATGGACAAGGTGGTATAGAAAATACACATATAAATCTATGGTATTTAGCTGGAAAAGCAAGTGTATCAATAGTCGATATAGGACTTGATATAGCTGGAATAAGCGGTAAAAATCAATTTGCAATAAGCCAAGGTAATAATGGACAGAGTGAGAGTGATAAAACTTTCTATGAAATCACACCATCAGTTGATATAAATATCGCTAAAGGTGCTAAATTGTCAGCTTATTATGCAATGGTATTTGGTCAAGTTGATGCACAAAGATTCTGGGCTCAAGTTTCTTACAAATTCTAAAAATAAAGATTGGGTTTTCAAACTCGATCTTTAAATCTTTAAAATACTACTTCAATTTATTTGCGATGCTCCGCTTTGATTGCTCACAAAATCTTTGAATCTTTAAAAATGCTACTTCAATTTATAGGCTTTTCCACCTTTGCTACTATGAACCAAGCTAAATAGATTCTTATCGTAGTTTTCATACAAAAATAACTGAACGCTAAGAGAGCTATTTGTCCTCTCATCTATTGCAAAAAACATATTCAATTCTTTTGAATAGATTATATGTAGCTTTTTTTTATCATCACTATATTTTGTAGTCGTAGTTTGCAATTCATCACCGACCCTATTGATGATATGAAATTGTTGCACATTGATAGATTTGCCACTCTTTGTGCTTTTAAATATGCCACTTTTTGGATAAAACTCAAATTCACCATCAAGCAGATAATAATTGTTTTTATCAGCAATAGAGGTATATTGTGCTAAGGTTTTGCTTTTTTCATCGTGCAATACTTTTCCATTTGAATAATCAATATCGCTAAATTCATCGATTGCAGTTTGTATAGCAAGTATGCTGTATGGGATATATAAATAAATATTACGATTTATCTTGGGAGCACTAAAGCTAGAATCTCCCAAACTATCCATAAATGATTTTGGATCTTTTATGGCATGATATTTATGCAAGATTCTATCTAAACTATGATATTTCATTAGCTCTTTATCATCTGTATAAAGTGCCTCTACAATAAGTTTTGACATATTATATGATGCCAATTGACTACTCGAAGATAAAATAAAACTAGAGATAAAATGATTTACTCCATCCAAATCTGTGCCTTGGATGATTGCTCTTGTATTAGAATAATATGGAATAAGAAATCCATAATCCCACCACGAAATAGTTAAATCATCTCTACTCTTAGAATCTTTTTTTATAGAATCAAGTGCATCTATTTCATTTCCAAGCACAACAGGTGGCACAAAATAATTTTTTGTATGATAGTAGTTTGGCATTATGGCAAACAAAGCAAAGCAAATAGAGATGATAAATTTTATCCCATTTAATGCCATTTTATCTTTAAACAAAGCATTTAAAAAATTTAATAAAAAATACAAAAGATAAAAATAACCGATACTAAAAACAGGTGCTCCAAACATAGAGAATCTAAGCCCCAGCTTTAAACTTAGAAATGATAAAAGCAAAAATGGAAGTAAAATGATACTTTGCTTTACTTTTACAAACATAACAATTATACCAATTAGCCCTATCACAAATGTGGCATTATCGCCCATCGTCCGCTCAGCTAGATTTGATATTGTAAGCGGAGCTAGCTCCATTACCGTACCAGAAGTACTATGCAATGTGATTGCACTTTGTGCTATCATTTTGTCCGTTACATAAGTAGTGAATCTAGAAGTAATCAAATCAAGATTTGATACGATAAATACACCGCAACCAATAAGTAAAATGAGTATGCTTTTATATTTTATTTTTGATTTTATCTTATCTGTGATGTCTTGAAAAAACAAAACCTTATCACTCATAAAATGCAACAAAATTATCAACAAAATAAGCTTGATATAAATATTTATAAATGAAATAGAAATGATTAGAATCCCAAGTGCTTCATATTCTTTTAGTTTCTTTCTATCTTTGATAAGCAGGTAAAGAAATGCAAAGAAAATACTCGCTGTCAAGATATAGGTTGCACTAACTTTATGCCAAAGCAATGCCAATATAAAAAAAACTGCAGCAAAAACAACATCTCTTAGATTGTATTGTTTTAAGATTCTATATAAAAAATATATGCCAAATAGCGGAAAAAATAGCACAAGCATATCTGTATCATAATATCCACCTATTGTTCTATTGCTATATCCTATGCTGAGTGGAGTAAGGATTGCAGCAAAAAGAGCAAAATATTTATTTGTCATATCTTTTGCCAAAAGATATACAGGAATTGCTACAAGACTAGATAACATAATTGGCAAAAAGAAAAACAAATCATCGATAGAAAACGGTAAAAGATAATAAAATGTGGCACTCAAAATCGATGGCATTTCTAGCGTTGCTATGGGATAAAATGCATCATTGATATTACCATTTATCAAATCTTTTGTAGCAGTAGCAAAATGATAAGCATCATTCGTAGTCAAAAGCCTATTTCCATCAAAAAAGTAATAAGCAAATGCACTACTATAATAAACAAACGCTTCTCTTGCATATATTGAGATAAAAATTGCAATAGCTATAAAAAAAATATCAATAGATATAGTTAAAAACTTAGATCTCATAAATTCCCTTAAAATTTAAAATAATGGTTTTGACATAGAATCTGGAATCTTAATATCAAGTAGTTTTAATATACTTGGTGCGATATTGTCCAATTTGCCATCAATAACTTTTTCTACATCTTTATCAAGGACAAAACACCATACATATCCAGCGGTGTGATTCGTAAGCACATTTCCATTTTCATCTTTCATTTTTTCGCAATTCCCGTGATCGCTTGTAATAATCAAAGAATAATCGCAATCTTTGGCTTTCTTTATAATCCTACCTAGCTCAAAATCAACAGCCTCAACCGCCTTTATCGCAGCTTCATAATTGCCCGTATGTCCGACCATATCACCATTTGCAAAATTGATAACAATAAAATCTCTATTTTTATCCATAGATTCTAATACCGCATCACAAACTTCTTTTGCACTCATTTCTGGCTTTAAATCGTAAGTCTTTACTTTTGGTGATGGAATTAAGATTCTATCTTCAAAATTATAAGGTTCTTCTTTGCCACCATTGAAGAAAAATGTTACATGTGCGTATTTTTCTGTCTCTGCTATATGGCTTTGGGTAAGATTATTTTTGCTTAAAATCTCTGCTAATGTGTCTTGTATCTTTTCTTTTGGAAATAAAATAGGATATGGAAAAGTCGCATCATACTCACACATAGTAAGAATCTTTACTTTTGGGTTTTTCTTGCGTTTAAATTCACTAAAATCATCAAAACCAAGTGCTTTTATAATCTCTCTTGCCCTATCGCTTCTAAAATTAAAAAATATAAATCCATCACCATCATTCATGCCGTTATAGCCATTAAAACTTGCTGGAATAATAAACTCATCTGTGATGTTATTATCATATTGAGATTGTAAATAATCTAGCGGATTTGATTTTTGATTAGAAGCACATACTATTGTATCATATGCGACTTCTATCCTTTCCCATCTATTATCTCTATCCATTGCATAGAATCTTCCATTAATAGTCGCTATTTTTATATTATCAGATTCTATTGCCATTATTTCTTTTATATATTTTGTGGCACTAAATGGAGGCACATCCCTGCCATCTGTGATGAGGTGAAGATAGATGGTTTTTTCAAAAGATTCTAGAATCTTTGCTAATCCTATCAAATGGCTAATATGTGAATGCACGCCACCATCACTAACCAAACCACATAAATGAATCACTTCTAAATCTTTTGTAAAATCAAGCAAAGTTTTATTTTTTGCAAGTGGTGATTTTGGAAGATTATCAAAGTCAAACGACATAGAAATCTTTACTAAATCTTGATACAAAACCCTTCCAGAACCAATACACATATGCCCTACTTCACTATTACCCATTTGCCCTTCTGGAAGACCAATATCTAATCCAAAAGTGCTAAGATATGAATATGGCACATTTTTAAATAACCAATCATAATTGGGTTTTTTTGCATTTGCAAAAGCATTCCACAAATCGCTTTTGTTATATCCTATGCCATCAGTGATAACTAATACAACTTTTTTTTTCATTTTAGAATCCTGTATAAATTAGTATAATTCCGCAAAATATTATCAAAATAATTTAAATTTTTGGGTTTTTAATGTTGTATTATCTATACTCGGAATTTGGAATAAATATATTTCAATATATATCATTTCGTGCTGGCTTGGCTTTTATAATCTCATTTGGTCTTTCTATGTTTTTTTTACCAAAATTTATAAAATGGGCAAAACAAAAAAAAGCATCTCAACCAATATCTGATTTCATTCCCGCACATAAAGTCAAATCAAACACACCGACAATGGGTGGTGTGATATTTATTTTATGTAGCGTTATGGCAAGTATTTTATGTGCCAATATAGGTAATTATTATGTATTGATTGGAATTTTTATATTGACATTATTCTGCCTAATTGGAATAAAAGATGATTACACAAAAATATCAAATAGAAACAATAAAGGCATAAGTGCTAAGAGAAAAATATCTCTACTTATCATCGTATCACTTCTAGCAGCTGTATGTTTATATTTATTAAATCACAATAGCAACCTATATATACCATTTATAAAGAATCCTATCTTTGATATGGGGCTTTTTGCAATCATATTTTGGACAATAATTTTCATTGCTACAAGTAATGCAGTAAATATCACCGATGGACTTGATGGACTTGCAACAGTGCCTAGTATTTGTGCAATTACTACGCTAAGTATATTTATATATATCTCAGGTAATGCAATCTTTAGCTCATATTTATTAGTGCCAAAAATTATTAATAGTGGTGAATTATTTATCGTATCATCTGCCTTGCTTGGCTCATTATTTGGATTTTTGTGGTACAACTGCCATCCTGCACAGGTTTTTATGGGCGATAGTGGAAGCTTGGCTCTTGGTGGGTTTATCGCATATATGGGAATCGTATCAAATAATGAAGTTTTGCTTATTTTGATTGGCTCTATTTTTGTTATTGAAACACTAAGCGTGATACTACAAGTCGGTAGCTATAAATTACGGCATAAAAAAATATTTCTTATGGCACCCATTCATCACCATTTTGAAGTAAAAGGTTGGAACGAAAATAAAATCATTATACGATTTTGGATTATTGCATTACTTAGCAATTTATTAGCACTTTTGAGTATCAAAATACGATGATTTCTCTATTTGGATATGGGCAAACGATGAAAGCCCTAAGCAAGATTCTATCTCCTTGTAACATTTATGATGAAAAATTTCACAATAAAAGCAAAGATGAATTTGGAAATAATCTTTTGCCAATAGAGTATTTTGATAGCAAAGATTCTAGTTTAGAGATAATAAGTCCTGGAATCCCACCTACTTTTGCATTAAATAAAAAAGCAAGAAACTTAATAAGCGAATACGACTATTTCTATCCAAACAATGCACTAAATATATGGATAAGTGGAACAAATGGCAAAACTACAACAACACAAATGACACAATCTTTGCTTAGTGAGTTTGGAAGTGTATGCGGCGGAAATATAGGAATTCCGCTATGCAATTTGGACAAAAATGCAAAAATTTGGATACTTGAGACCAGCTCTTTTACACTACACTATACAAACAAAGCAAATCCAAAAATCTATGCCTTGCTTCCAATCACACAAGACCATATATCATGGCACGGTAGTTTTGAAAATTATGTTGATGCAAAATTAAAACCCATAAAATTGATGTCAAAAGATAGTTACGCAATCATTCCAAGCAAATATAGAGATAAAATAAAAGATTTTAGAGGAAACATATATTTTTATAGCAACACTTCAAGTCTAGCAAAAGAATTCGACATAGATGAAAAAAAGATAAATTTTAGAGGTGTATTTTTGCTAGATGCAATTATGGCACTCTGCATTGCTAGGATTCTAATAAATAAAATTGATTACAACATCATAAATAATTTTATAATTGATAGTCATAAAATCGAAGAATTTAGAGATAAAAATGGAAGGTTATTTATAGATGATAGCAAGGCTACAAATATAGATGCCACATTGAATGCCCTGGAAATTTATAAAGATAAAAAAATATTTTTAATTCTTGGTGGCGATAATAAAGGTGTCAGCCTAAAGCCACTCATTAGCAAACTTACTTCTTATAATGTAACAATATTTGCTATTGGAAAATGCTCTAGTGAAATCATGCAATTAGCTAGAATCTATAATATCTCTTGTAAAGATTCCAATACTCTAAAAAATGCAATAGATTCTATAAAAAATATATTTAGTGATAATAAAAATAGTGTTTGCTTATTGTCTCCTGCGTGTGCAAGCCTAGACCAATTTACATCATATAAACATAGGGGCGAGGAATTTAAGCGATATGCGTTATTATAAACCTTAACAACAATAAGAATAATTTTTAAGTAAATTTTAATTGCTTATCGTATAAAATCCGAGTTTTATTTCGGCTCGATAGCTCAGTTGGTAGAGCA
>JAFVZI010000009.1 GCA_017508245.1 Helicobacteraceae bacterium
CAGGGTAGTGGTGGGACATTTTGCACTGCATTAAAAAATTCTTATCCAAGCAATTCAAATAGAATCATCCCACTTGCTACAACTGGAGCTGTAAAGTTCTAAGACTTCATATAGATTCTAGGCTTGAAAAGCCTAGAATCTTAGATTACTCAATCAATAGCTTTTAATTATATGGTTTTATTGCATGAAATCTGCTATATTACAAGACTTAAATTAGATTTTAAACTTGACAAAAGGTAATTTTGTGGGAATTGTTATTACTGTTGCTTCAGGCAAAGGCGGTGTTGGCAAATCAACCGCCGTTGGAAATATATCCATTGGTTTGGCAAATCGTGGGAAAAAAGTCATAGCGATAGATTTCGATATAGGACTTAGGAATCTTGATATGATTTTAGGTCTTGAAAATAGAATAGTCTATGATGTAATAGATGTGATGGAAGGCAGATGTAATCTAAATCAAGCACTAATCAATGACAAAAGAGCAAAATCTTTATATTTCTTACCGGCATCTCAAAATAAAGATAAAAATATTCTTGATAAAGATAAGGTAAAGATTCTAATCGAAGAATTAAAACAGAACTTCGATTTTATCATTATTGATTCTCCGGCAGGTATTGAAAGTGGATTTGAACACGCTATTTTTTGGGCAGATAGAGCACTTATCGTAGTTACTCCAGAAGTTAGCAGTGTGCGAGATGCAGATAGGGTTATTGGCATAATTGACGCAAAAAGCGATAAAGCAAAAAATGGGGAGGAGGTAAAAAAACATCTAATCATAAATAGAATCAAACCTGATTTAATAAAAAAAGGTGATATGATGAGTAGTGATGACGTGCTTACCATACTTGGAATCCCACTTATTGGGCTAATACCAGAAGACGAACAAATAGTATCGGCGACAAATAGCGGAGAGCCGGTGATCTATAATAAAAAGACAAAAAGTGCAAAAGAGTATGAAAGAATAAGCGATAGGATATTAGGTAAAGATGTGCCTTTTGTGGTGGAAAATGATAGCTTTTTTAGCAGATTGTTTAAATAAGGTTGTTTAAATGTTTTTTTGGAAAAAGAAAAAATCAGCAGATAATGCAAAAAATAGACTATTGGTTGCTCTAGCTCACGATAGGACATCAAATATACCGTATATAGAGGATATGAAAAATGAGATTCTAGAAGTTATCAAAAAATATACGCAAACAAATAAAATAGATATAAAGGCAGATTCTAATCAAAATGTAAATATGTTAGAAATAGAAATCGTATTAAATGAAAAAGATACATAAATTAATGATTTTATCTTTAATACTAGCGGTATCTTATCTAATAACAAACCTAGAGCTACTACAACCCAAGCTAAAAACCGATAATTTTATAAATCCAAATGATAATACAATAGAGAATCTAAACAAAGAAATAGCACAATTAGAACAAGACTCTAAAGCTACAAAAACATACACAATACAATATAAAAAAAGAGTAGATTACAATAAGAATCCGACATCATCAGAGGCACTAGACTATAAAGACAGCATAATAGAAGAAACATTTACACCAAAAGAAGAGAACAAACAAGAAGAGAAACTTCAACTGATACCATATCAAAATGCATTGCGAGATTCTAAACCAAAAATTGTAATAATAATTGATGATATACTAAATATAAAACAACTAAATGATATAAAATCAATAGATTTAAAGCTCACTCCACCAATATTTCCAAATAATAATATCAATATGATAAATGCGACTAATAAACTTGATTTTTTTATGATACATTTACCGCTAGAAGCAAAGAAATATACAGATGAATTAGATACGATAAAAATAGGCGATTCTATTGGTAGAATTAGAAAAAAAATACAATCTATAAAATCATCTATGCCAAGTGTAAAATATATCAATAATCACACAGGAAGCAAATTCACAGCAAATAAAAAAAGTGTAGAGACATTGCTAAGTGTATTAGATGATAATGAAATAAAATTTGTCGATAGCAGAACTACACCAGATACAAAGCTAAATGAAATTGCAAAGGAACAAAATAGATTGATTTTACATAGAGATATTTTTATAGATAATAGTCTTGAGCTAAATGCACTAAATAAACAAATCGCAGAAGGTGTCAAAATCGCAAAAAAAAGAGGTTATGCCATACTTATAGCACATCCTCACAAAGAAACGTTACACGCACTAAAACTAGCAAAAGATAATATTTTTAAAGATGTTGATGTAATTTATCTAAACGAATTAGATGAAATATTACAAAATGCAAAGATAACGCAATACACACAAAAAGCTTCATAAATGAATAATGTTGATATAACACATAGATTCCATCTCAAAGGAAGTATTTTAAGTATCAACCAATCAAATAATGATTTGATCATAATAACCCAACATTATTCTGCATTCAAAATAAATAAAACGATGCGATTAAAAGAACTAGCTGTGCTATTAAACTCAAAAGAATTGCCACATAGATATTCAAAAACAACGAGTGCGAATGCAAACCTAATAAGCTTGGCAGAAAGTTCATCAAATATATTATCTATTGCAGAAATACAAGAATCTGCTAGAATAATTACAAGATTAGATGACCACAAAAAAACCATTAGTGCATCAAGATTTTCAAATGATAATAACATACTTGCAAGTGGTGGAGAAGATGGAAGAGTGCATATCTATGATACAAATAAATTTCAAAAAATAATCACGCTTCCTTATCGTCCGGATTATATATCAAGTATTAATTTTTCTAAAGATTCTAGATTCTTATTTGCTTCATGCTTCAATAAATCAAATATGGTGTTTGATTACCAAAGGACAAAAATTACAAATATATTTAATACAAATGAAGTTGTAGAATGGGCTGATTTTTTTGATAATAATTCAAAATTATTCATAGTGCTAAGAAATTCAAATTCAATCATCTATGACATAAGAGCAAATCAAACGATAAATATTTCTACGCCATTTACATCGTGGCCATCTGTATTTTGCATAAATGATGATGAAAAATTAGCAATAGTTGGTTCAAGAGATTCTACAATTTATGTAATCAACCTAAAAGAGAATACAAAAGTATTTGACATAAAACTTGATAATGCAAGTGGAATTAGTGCGTTATATTTGTATTTAGGAAAGATTTTTGTTGGTTTTACAAATGGAGAGTTGATTATCATAAATTACAATGACAAAGATAACGAATTTATGGAATCTTGCAATAAAAAAGACTATCCAAAAGCTAGCAAAATGTTAGATAAAAATATTTTTTTATCACTACTTCCTTGTGCAAAGATTTTTGATGATGATTGGGAAGATGTGCTAAAAGATGCTGTAAAATTATTGAGCTATGAAAAAATAGATGAGGCAACAAATCTCGTAGAGCCATTTATAAGAGATGAGAGAAAAAAAGAAGCTTTTAATTTTTATCTAAATTCTAAAGATACTCTAAAGAAATTTCGCACTCTAATAGATGAAAAGGCATATGAAGAAGCTTATAATATGGCTTTGCAAATAAAATTTTTGCTTAAAACTTCATATTTTGAAGATTTAGAAAATATATGGCACAAAGCTTTCAATTATGCAAAAAAAATAATTGAAGAAAACCCAAACAATGCAGAATCTGCAAAGAAGATTCTAGGAGCATTTCTAAAAACACCAAAAAAACCTGCGATAATGCAACTTTTAAACAATATCAATATTTTTAAAGATGCGGAAAATCTCGTAAAAGAGCAAAATTTTAAAGAGTATTTTTTGCTAACATCTAATTTTTCATATCTAAAGGATACAGAGCTATACAAAAAAGTATTGATACTTGGTGATAATATATACCAAAAAGCACTAAATTATGAAAATAACAAACAATATGATGAGTTTGAAAAATTAGCAAGGTTTTTGCAGAATTTTCCATCATACAAGGATATTATAACAAGCTATTTGATCTCAACATCAAAAAAACTAGAAATGCTGGATTTCATTGCTAAAAACAAAAAAGATAAAGTATATAAATTGGCCTTAGAGTTTGAAGAATTACAATATCTAAGCGAATTTAAAGACTATTGCAAAGAATTTGATACTCTATATAAACAAGCAAAAGATTTAGCATTTAATGGCAAGATAGATGAGTTAGAGAGCATATTTCAAGACTATATAAAGATTGAATATTGGAGTAAAAATATAAAAAATATATACAAAATTGCTTATATACAAGATTTTAAAAATCACATAAACGATACGATAAATTGGACAAAGACCATAAATAATTACATTGATATTTTTGGAAAAGATGATGATATTATAGATTTTTGCACCAAAAACAAACTAGAAGATTCTATGCTTGAAAGTGATGATGATGAAAGAATAAAGACAACTTTTAAATATCAAAAAACTTTGATACAACAATGATAAATACGCTTGAAATACCAAAATCCCTAGAATCTCTAAAAAATCCACCAAAAAGATTATATTACACAGGAAATAGAAAGCTATTAGATAACTTTAAAATAGCTATTGTTGGCACAAGGCGTCCAAATCAATATACACAAATAACAACCGCGACACTAGCACAAAAAATAAGCAAATATGCCACAATAATAAGCGGTGGAGCAATAGGGGTTGATTTTATAGCACATTTAAATTCAATGCCAAATACAATAATGATTTCTCCCTCAAGCCTAGATATTACATACCCAAAAGAAAATAGCAAACTAATAAATGATATAAAAAATAAAGCTTTGATGATTAGCGAATACGAAAGCTCGTATTTTCCTAAAAAGTATAGTTTTCTTGAAAGAAATAGAATAGTTATCGCACTAAGTGATATAGTAATATTTCCTCAAGGCGATTTAAATAGTGGCACCAATTATAGTGCAAAAGTTGCAATAGAATTAAATAAACCAATATGGACAATCCCCCATAGATACAAAGAAAGCCCGCTTACAGAATCTTTAATAATAAATGGAAATGCAAAAGTGATCTATGATATTGATAATTTTATAAAAGACTACATTCCAGATTCTAAGATACAAAATATAGAATCTTTAGAATCTAAAAGCGATGAAATTTTGGAATTTTGCAAAAACGCACCTAGCTTTGAAATAGCATTGGAGAGATTTGGGGATAAAATTTTGGAATATGAATTTATGGGACTTTTAGTAAGACAAAACAATAAGATAAAAACAAAATGATAGCAGTAGATTTTGGATTAAAAAAAATAGGAATAGCACAATATATAAATGGTATCATTTTACCGCTTGCACCAATAATTAGAAAAAATAGAAATGACGCTGCTAAAAAACTAGATGATTTGCTAATAGCAAAAAATACAAAGATTCTAATAATCGGCATAGCAAATGAAGAAATGCAAAGACGAATAAAACACTTTATTACTCTTTTAAAATTTGCTGGTGAAATAAAGTTTGTAGATGAAACTCTAAGCTCAAAAGAAGCAGAGGAAATATTGCAAGATAGAAATAATAGCCATATAATGCGAAAAAATGGCACTATTGATAGCATAAGTGCAATGATAATAATGCAGAGGTATCTAAAATCTAATTAGCAGAATCTACGCCATCTTTTATGGGCATAGGAATATCAATAAGCCAAAAATATCCTATATCATTATTTTGATTATACAAATCAACTTCTGCGACAATGTAGCCATATTCTTGTGATACTTTTTTTATCTTTCCAACTTTAATACCTTCAAAAAAGATTCCATCTAGTCCGCTTGTAATGACTTCATCTCCTATTTTAATCTCATTCCAAGCATTGATATATTCAATAACAATATTTCCATTTGTATTATTTTTCAGGATTCCAACCGACTTAGAATCCCCAATATAAACACTATAGCTAGCTTTTGAATCTCCATTTAAAATACCAACCAAATTACCATTCGAATTCAGAGCAATTCCTGCTGCATATCCATTTCTAATAAGTCCAAATATTTTATTTTCATCTATATTGCTAAACTCATCACTTTTTAACCATACTTGAGAATATTTACCCATATTTACATATGAATAAGCCTTCGCCAAAAAAATATCTGGCAAAGCTGGTTTTGTATTGATATTTAGCAGTGTAAGAAGTTTTTTATTTTCATCTTGTAAAGCGAGCAATTTGACCTGTATTCTCTCGTTTTGCAATTTTATATTGCTTAAATTCTCGATTTCTTCTGCTTGATTTATATATTTATCAAATACCAATGACATATCATCTTTTATGTTAGATACATTTTCTCTCACAAAATTATTAATCAAAGTAGCGTATGCAAATATACCTTTATTAATTTCAAGCACAAATAAAACACATACAATAATTATGCTAATCCATAATACCTTGTTGTGCTTTCTCATATATCAAGAATTACTCTTCGTACACTAATTGCTCTAAGATTCCATCTTCATCAAGAACTTTTCCTGTCCCTTTAGCGACCGATAAAAGTGGCTCGTCAGCTACATAAACGGGCAATTTTACAGTATCTGCCAAATACTTATCAACTCCTCTTATCAAAGCTCCACCGCCAGTTAAAACAATCCCATTTTCTACAATATCACCAGATAAATCAGGTGGCATTACTTCTAATACACTCTTTAGTGCATCAGCTATATCTCTTAGTGGTTCTTTTATAGCTTCTCTAATATCTTCACTAGTAAGCTCAATAGTATTTAGCAATCCACTTACTTGGTCTCTTCCATTAACCTGCATAGATAAAGTTTTATCCAATGGAGATGCACAACCTATTTTTACTTTTATCTCTTCACCTGTTCTCTCACCAATCAAAAGGTTGTATTTTTTTCTAACATAATCAACAATAGATTCGTCCATTCTATCACCTGCTATACGAATCGATTTACTAATCACAAGCCCTCCAAGAGATACAACGCCAATTTCAGTAGTTCCACCACCAATATCAATAACCAAACTACCTTGTGGGTCTTTGATAGGCAATCCAGCACCAATTGCAGCTGCCATAGGCTCTTCTATCAAAAATACCTCTCTTGCACCCGCACTTGTAGCAGATTCTTTTACAGCTTTTCTTTCAACACCTGTAAGCCCATATGGTACACAAACAACGATTCTTGGACGAATCATTTTTTTTCTATTATGTGTTTTTTCTATAAAATACCTAATCATTTTTTCAGTCATATCAAAGTCAGCTATTACACCATTTCTCATAGGTCTTATTACATCAATGCCATCTGGAGTTTTCCCCATCATTTCTTTAGCTTCCTTGCCTATAGCTAAAGTCTTATTTCTACTATACTTGTTTGACTGAACAGCTACAATACTTGGTTCATTTATCACAATACCACGACCCTTAACCAAAACGACGGTATTCGCAGTGCCAAGGTCTATTGCAATATCTTGTGAAAACATACCGATAATGGTGTCTAAAATCATTTATATCCTTTTATTGAATTATTTTTTAACTTCTCTGTCTTTTTATAGTTTTACTTTTGGTACTTTTCAATCCCTTTTTGATTAGCATAGGAGGTTTATTTTTTGATACGAAATCAGCCGTTATAACTATTTTATACCCCGCATAATCTTTTATATCAAACATCAAATCTATCATAACACCTTCCATTATAGCACGCAATGCTCTTGCACCCGTTTTTCTCTCTATAGCCTTCTGTGTTATAAGCTTCAATGCTCCTTCTTCAAACTCTAATTCTACATCATCAAGTGCAAATATTTTTTGATACTGTTTAATTAAGGAATTTTTTGGCTTTAATAATATATTTAACATTGCCTCTTGATTAATCTCATCAAGTGTTGCAATTATATGCAATCTACCAATGAGTTCTGGAATCATCCCATAATTCATCAAATCACTAGAATCTACTAAATGAAAATATTTCTC
This sequence comes from Helicobacteraceae bacterium, assembly GCA_017508245.1. Lineage (GTDB taxonomy): Bacteria > Campylobacterota > Campylobacteria > Campylobacterales > Helicobacteraceae > NHYM01. Next base: position 7,868 of record JAFVZI010000009.1, read on the forward strand.
ATCATTATTGATAATCTTCTTATCGCTATTAAAGCCTAGCATATTTCCACCAAGACGTCTTTTTATTATATCATTCAATCCATCAAATGCACCACCACAAATAAATAAAATATTTTCGGTATTGATTTGTATAAATTCTTGGTGTGGGTGTTTTCTGCCACCTTGAGGCGATATATTTACAACACTACCTTCTATAATTTTAAGTAAAGCCTGCTGAACCCCTTCACCAGATACATCTCTAGTAATTGAGCGATTCTCGCCAACTCTAGCAATTTTATCAATCTCATCGATAAAAACAATACCCATTTCTGTTCTTTTTATATCATAATCTGCTGCTTGATAAAGCCTTGTTAGTATATTTTCTACATCTTCACCAACATATCCTGCTTGGGTTAAACTAGTAGCATCACAAATTGCTATAGGTACATCTAAAAATCTTGCAAAAGTATTTGCCATCAATGTCTTTCCACTTCCTGTCGGACCCAATAATAAAATATTAGATTTTGTTATCTCAACATCATCATCTTCATCATCATTATTTTGTAAGATTCTTTTGTAGTGATTATATACAGCGACAGATAAGAGTTTCTTTGCTTCATCTTGCCCTATTACATATTCATCTAATGCAGCTTTTAAAATTTTTGGAGATGTATTATTGAAATTTATATCAAAATCATAATATTCTTCATTTTCTCCATCTATATCAAGTCTGCTTATAAGGTCATCTATGCTAGCTCCATATTTGTTTTGACAATCTCTACAAACAAACAAGCCTTTTTTAGAAAAAATAGGATTTATATCACTATCTATTGCACTGCAAATACTGCATTGCTTTTTACTCATTGATATTACCTCTTTTATATGGGATTCCGCGTTTAGAATCTTTTATGAACATACAAATATTTTTTACAATCTCTGAATTAGTATTGCAAAGAATCTCATCTGCTATCTCTCTAATTGGCTTGTTTCCAGACAATAATAATTTATATGCACGACTTATTTCATCTATCTGCTCTGATTTAAAAATCTTTCGCATTTTATGCCTGTTTAATCCTCTAATAACTGCTCTATTACCTTCTGCAAGGCAATATGGCGGAATATCTTGAGATAATGCCGAAGCACCAGCTATCATAGAACCATCACCGATATGTACAAACTGATGGATAGCACTGAGTCCGCCAATATTCACATTATTTCCTATGTGAATATGTCCGCCAAGAGTTGCACAATTTGCTAATATACAATCACTGCCTATAACACAATCGTGTGCTATATGCACATAAGCCATAAATAAATTATTATCTCCAATAATTGTTTTGCCATTTTCTCCAGTGCCCGGATTAAACATAGTAAATTCTCTAATGATATTATTTTTACCAATTATTAGTTCTGTTTTTTCCCCATTGTACTTTAAATCTTGAGGTATAGTGCCAATTACAGCATTTGGGAAAATAGTCGTATTGTCGCCAATTGTTGTATAGCCATCTAAAGTTACATTGTTGTGGATTTTGCAATTTTTACCAATCTGGACATTTTCACCGATAACGCAAAACTCTCCGATTGTGCTTCCCTCTCCTATACATTTTGTTTTAACTAATGATGTATTCATAATATTTATTTCTTCGCCTTATTGTCATCATTATCACCAAGCATAGCTTTTAGTTCTGCTTCTGCGACAAGCTTACCATCGACAAAAGCTTTAGCATCAAGGACCCAAACCTTGCCTTTATGTTTTAATACTTCCAATTTGTATTCAAGTCTATCGCCGGGACGTACCATAGATCTAAATTTTGCCCTATCAATACTCATAAAATAAACTAGCTTCTCTGCTTCATCAACCTTATCGCCATATGCACTATAAAAAGCCAAGATTCCACCAGCTTGTGCCATACCTTCAATAATCATAACGCCTGGATATATAGCTTTGCTTGGAAAATGACCTAGAAATATAGGCTCATTAATCGTTATATTTTTATAGCCTCCAACAAACTCGAATGGTTTTAATGAAGTTATTTTATCAACTAATAATATTGGATATCTATGCGGTAATATTTTTAGTATTTTATCTATGTCTATCATCAAAATAAGTCCGTGAATTTAAGATTTAAAGAGATAGATTCTACTAAAATATTTATAATTAAAACTTAATAACCTTGAAAATATCTATATTTTGAAATATACTATCTATATTTATTTTTAGATTATCAAAGGATGTAGAATCTAATACGATAAATGGCTTTATACTCTCAAAACCTAGAATCTTCACTCTAAAAGCCAATTCATCATCATAAAGTGGAGGATTATAAAGCATATCTAGTGTATTTTTATAGTTTTTACCAAATACTAAATTGATACTATTTATATCGATAAATAGTGCGTTATCACAGAATCCAAGCATAATCTTCTTATCATCAAAATCTATTTCTTTCCATAAAATATTACCACTTTTTAGATTCCTTGATGATTTTGAATGTGTAAAAATATATGAAGGGATTATATCCTTAGATGTAGAATCTTGCTTAAAAACATAACCATTCAATAATCTATAAATATTTGTATTATCTTTTTGCAAAATATGTGGAATGTTATTTTTTTCGCATTTATGCAGCTCTTTAAAAGTATTTAAAGTCCATTGTGCATTCCCTTTTAATACTTGCTTTCCTATATCACTAAACATCTCTAAAGCAATTTTATTTGAGCGGATTCTTTGCTTTTCTAGTGCATAAAAACAACCGCAATAATTTTGTCTATAAAGATTAGAATCTTTTGCTAATTTACTTTGTCTTTGTGTGCCATCATCACTTCTAGTATCAAGACATATGAATTCAAGTCCGTATTCCTTTGCAATATTTTTGCCTTGATTAAATAAATCATTTTGATTTTTCATAGGACTTGTTAGCAATGTAGTAGTCAAGTATTTTTCATTAAGCTGCATAGCAAATATCGCACTTTTTAACAGTCTTTCATCAAAACATATAGTGCATCTATCGCCTTTTTCTTCCGCATTTTCAAAACCTTTGATTCTATCAAGCCAAGATTCTAAATCATAATCACCAATGACTAAATCAATATCTAGAATCTCACAACTTCGTTTTACATCAAAAAGCCGTAAATCATATTCTTCTTTTGGGTGAATATTTGGATTGTAAAAAAATCCTATTAGTTTTTCATTTGGATAAATCTTTTTTAATTCTTGTAGAAAATAATGGCTATCAACAGAGCAACAAATATGAACTAACATTGCATAATCTCATTTTTTATTTGCATACATCAAGAATCCTACTATTCCCACAATAAATACAATTACTAAAAATATCATCAATATAAAATCAAGAAGCATGCATTTCCTTATTGTTTCACATGAAACATTTATTTTTATTTTTATATTTTAGTTGCCCACAAGCAGCATCAATGTCAATACCTTTAGATTCTCTAATAGTGCATAATAAGCCCTTATTGTGCAGATAATCTGCAAATTTTTTAGCATTTTCTAAATCTGGTCGTTCAAAATTACTACCTTCAAATGGATTAAATAGTATTAGATTAACCTTAGCCTTTATACCATCAAGAAGTTTTAATAAATCCTTTGCATCATCTATACTATCATTTACATCTTTTATCATCAAATATTCAAACATAACTCTTTTTCTAGCATTAACTGGAAAAGTTTTTACACTATTAATAATGCTATCAATATTGTAAAGTTTATTAATAGGCATAAGCCTATTTCTAGTTTTATCATTTACAGCGTGAAGTGATATAGCTAATTGCACGCCCAAATCCAAATTGCCAAGGACATTAATCATAGGTGAGATTCCACTTGTAGATATAGTTTGTCTTCTTGGTGATATAGAAAGTCCATCAATGTGAGAGATGATTTTTATAGCTTTTACTAGATTGTCAAAATTATCAAGTGGTTCGCCCATACCCATATAAACGATATTTACGCATTTTTCTGGCATGATGTTATTATCTTTCTTTATCGCAACAACCTGCTCCACTATCTCGCCTGTGCTTAAATTCCTAGTAAATCCATTTTTACCAGTACAACAAAATTTACAACCAATCTTGCAACCAATTTGAGATGAAACACAAATAGTAAATTTTTCCGAATTCTTTATATTTCCATATTCATCAAATTCTTTGTCTTTCATTTTTAAAAGCACAGATTCAAAAGTATGATTGTCATATGTTAGAAACAAATATTTTTTTGTTCCATCTTTGCTTAATGCAACATTTTCTATATCTAGATTCTTCGCACTAAACTGTTCATTTAATTTATTTCTTATCTCTTTTGGGAGGTTTATCATCATAGAAAAATCATCTTCATAATGGATATATAGCCAATTCCAAACTTGTTTGGCACGAAAAGATGGGGTCAATAATCCTTTTAATTCATCAAAGCTATAATCAAAAATATTTTCCATAATTATCTCTCACATAGGATTCTAAATATTTCTCTGCTATTGAATGGTTTTTTATAAAATCATTATGAGCATTATTATCGCAATAATTAGTAACACAAAAAATACCGAATGCTGGAATCTCAAAATATTGTGCAACTCTTAAAATACTAAAAAACTCCATATTTTCAAGTTTTATTCCTGCATTTAATAATCGATTTGAAATATTTTCATCAGTTGTAATATAATTGCTACTATTTATAATCATAGTTGTTTCACATGAAACATTTTCAATTTTATTGTAGATCGGAGTATATGAATTATGTGTTATAAATGATGTTTCAATTTGCATTGCACTAGAGCTTACAAATATATCAAAAATATTTATAGTTTTATCATAACTACCTGCACTGCCTATAAATATTAATTCTTTTGGATTATCTTTTAATATAATGCTACTTAATATCATAGCACTATCTACAAGACCAACGCCTATTTCTTTTGCAAATGAAAATTTTTCACCACTAGCACAAATAAACATTATTAAATCCTGACAGGAACATTGCAATCCCTTAAGTATTTTTTTAATTCTGGAATCTCTATTTCTTTATAGTGAAATATACTAGCAGCCAAAGCTGCATTTGCTCCAGCCAAATATGCCTCCTTTATGTGTTCCATATTCCCAGCACCTCCACTTGCAATAAGTGGAATTTTTATATTTGAAGAAGTCCATCTAAGAAGTTCTAAATCATAACCATTTTTTGTACCATCACTATCCATACTTGTTAGTAATATCTCGCCTGCACCAAGATTCTGCACTTCTTTTACCCAAGTGCAATAATCAATACCTGTATCAATTCTCCCACCATTAATAAAAACATTCCACCTAGAATCTGATATTTTCTTTACATCAATTGCAACAACAATACATTGAGAACCAAAACGTTTTGCACTATCATATATCAAAGATGGATTCCTTATAGCTGATGAATTTATGCTAATCTTATCACAACCGGAATCCAATAAATTATACATATCCTGTAGATTTTTAATCCCACCACCAACCGTAAATGGTATAAATATTTCTCTTGCAACAGATTTTACAACATTTATCAACGTACTTCTATCTTCATTTGTCGCTGTAATATCCAAAAAAACAATCTCATCAGCCATTTGTGCATTATAACCACTTGCAATCTCTACTGAATCCCCGACATCTTTTATATCTACAAAATTGATTCCTTTTACAACTTTACCATTCTTGACATCAAGACATGGAATAATTCTAAATGCTAAATTATTTATCATATAAACACCCATTCACTATTCATTAATAACCCTACAAATCTTGATATTTTATCAAAAAAAAGTTAGAATCATAGGCAAGGCATAGAAAAAAGATTGCTTTATTAGGGCTTGGGAGATTTTAAATAATAAAGGCAAATAAAAAATTTGGACAAAACTTTCTCAAAGATGAAGCCATCTTAGATAGAATCGTCGAATCTGTGTCCAATATGGTAAATATTCTCAAAGATAAAAGAAAATCTTTGGATATTATTGAAATTGGACCTGGCTTGGGTGATTTGAGTGTGAAGTTGTTGGATAACTTTAGTTTAATTGCTTATGAAATTGACAAAAGATTATGTAAATATTTAGAAAATAGATTCTATAAGGACAATTTTAAATTACATAATAAAGATGTTCTATCAATAGAGTTTAGCAAAAATAATCAAGGTGAAAGTTTTTGGTTGCATGATAAACCTTATATCTTAGTATCCAACCTGCCATACTATATAGCGACTAGAATTATACTAAACGCCCTTGAAGATATAATGTGTGTGGGAATGGTAGTTATGACGCAAAAAGAAGTTGCCTATAAATTTTGTGCTAAAACTTCAGATAGTGAATTTTGTGCCATTAGCGTCATAACTCAAAGTTTAAGCGAAGAGATAGAATTAATATCAATAGTTCCACCGAGTGCATTTAGTCCTACTCCAAAAGTGGAATCAGCTGTTTTTGGTATTAGAAAAAATAGTAGTATCTTAGAAAAAGATTTTTATGATTTGATTAGGCAAGCATTTGCCTCGCCTAGAAAAACAATATATAAGAATCTATCTTATATAGACAATATAGAAGAAATACTAGAAACTCTAAGCATAAAAAAAAATACTAGAGCACACCAACTAAATACATCACAGTATCACCAAATATTTAAACTCATAAGGAAATGATATTATGGAAGAAAATAATAATGAAACCAATGAAATAAAACAAGAACAAATAAACATAGATAATGAAGATAATCACAGAAAAAGACTATTTAAAAAATGGAAAAGAAAAGATGAAAATAAAGATTTCCAAAAAAAAGATAAAAAAGAATATTTCAAAAATACCGAGATACAAGATGGAGTTAGCAGTGTTTCTGAAGGTTTAAATGAAAAATCAAATTTGGGATTGCATAAAGATTTAAAAAAGGTTGTTGAATTAAATAACAAAAATCACAAAAACACTCTAAATCCGCATTATAAACTTGACTTAAAAACAAAAGCAAAAATAAGAATCACCCCACTTGGAGGGCTTGGTGAAATTGGTGGAAATATCACTGTTATAGAAAGCCAAGATTCTGCGATAGTCATCGATGCAGGTATGAGCTTTCCAGAGGCTGATATGCACGGCGTTGATATTTTAGTGCCTGACTTTAGCTATCTCCACGCAATCAAAGATAAAATAGTTGGATTGATAATAACACACGCCCACGAAGACCACATAGGTGCTGTGCCTCACTTATTCAAGCAATTACAAATGCCGATATATGGGACTCCTCTACCGCTTGGAATGATTGGAAATAAATTTGACGAATGCGGATTAAAAAAGTTTCGTTCATATTTTAGAATTGTAGAAAAAAGAAAACCGATAAAAATTGGTGATTTCGAAATCGAATGGATTCATATTACACACTCTGTGATTGATGCAAGTGCATTAGCTATCAAAACTCAAGCTGGAGTGATACTGCATACTGGTGATTTTAAAATAGATCATACTCCAGTAGATAGTTTTCCTACGGATTTACATAGACTTGCATATTATGGTGAAAACGGAATAATGCTTATGTTAAGCGATTCTACAAATTCACACAGAGTTGGATATACTCCAAGCGAATCTAGCGTTGGTCCATCTTTTGAAAATATGTTTAAAAATACACAAGATAGAATCATTATGAGCACATTTAGTTCAAATATCCATAGAGTTTATCAAGCAATAAATTATGGATTGCAATTTAATAGAAAGATATGTGTTATTGGCAGGTCGATGGAAAAAAATCTTGAAATTGCAAGGCAATTAGGATATATCAATATCCCACAAAATGCTTTTATAGATGCACACGAAGTAGAAAAATATAATGATAATGAAATACTAATCGTAACTACAGGCTCACAAGGCGAAACAATGAGTGCATTGTATAGAATGGCGACAGATGAACACAGACATATAAAAATAAAACCAACAGATACAATAATAATATCTGCAAAACCAATACCTGGCAATGAAGGAAATGTATCTAAAGTAATAAATTTCCTGATGAAATCTGGTGCAAAAGTGGCATATCAAGACTTTAGTGAGATTCACGTAAGCGGACACGCCGCACAAGAAGAACAAAAATTGATGTTAAGACTTATAAAACCTAAGTTTTTCTTACCAATTCATGGTGAATATAACCACCTAGCAAAACATAAAGAAACAGCGATAAAATGTGGAGTTTTAGAGAAAAATATATTGCTTATGGAAGATGGCGACCAAATTGAAGTTTGTCCAAATTATATTAAAAAAATTAGAAGTGTAAAAAACGGAAAACTCTTTATTGACAATCAACTAGGAAAGATTGTAGATAATTTAACCGTATTAGATAGGCAAAAATTAGCAGAAGATGGGATTATAATCATTGGTATGCAAATAAAAGATTCTAAAATAGTTGATAATCCTAGAATCCAAACTTTTGGGTTACTTGGTGATAAAGAAGAAAAAATCTTTATAAAAGAGCTAGATGATAATATAAAACTATATATAAGCACTGCAAAGCCAGAATCCCTAAATAAGAATCTAGAAGGCAATCTTAAAAATTATTTAAGAAAAATTGCATTTAAGAAATTTAAAAGATACCCAACAATGGTATTAAATATTTATTTCTTATGATGTTTCATTAGGAAATACAATGGACTTTAAAGAGATTGCAAAAGAAGTTCTAAATAATGAAGCAAATGAGTTGATAAAAACTTCAAAGAATATAGATTCTAGTATAAATGAAATTATTAATGAAATTTATAATATCAAAGGTAAGGTTATTGTAACTGGTGTTGGAAAGAGTGGATTGATAGGGCAAAAAATAGCTGCTACTCTAGCTAGCACAGGCACTCCTAGCTTTTTTATTCACCCTACAGAAGCTATGCACGGTGATTTAGGAATGATAAGCAAAGATGATATAGTGCTTGCTATAAGTCATAGCGGTGAGAGTGATGAATTATCAAGTCTAATGCCACATTTAAGAAGGCTATCATATAAAATAATCACAATGACAAAAAGTATAAATAGCTCCATATCCAAGCAAGGCGATTATTTTATCGATATTAGCGTATCAAAAGAAGCGTGTCCGCTAAATATAGCACCGACATCATCTACAACGCTAACACTTGCATTAGGCGATGCAATAGCTATATGTCTAATGAAAAAAAGGAGTTTTAAAGATAGTGATTTTGCAGCTTTTCATCCCGGTGGCAGTCTAGGAAAAAGGCTATTTGTAAAGATAAAAGACTTGATGCAAAAAGAAAATCTGCCAATAATATCAAAAGATATTACATTAAAAGATGCAATAATAAAAATGACCAATGGCAAATTAGGAAGTGTGTTGATTGCAGAAAATAATAAGCTAATTGGAATCTTAAGCGATGGTGATTTAAGAAGAGCAATGCTAAGAGACGATTTCGACTTAGATAAAAAAGCACTAGATTATGCAACAAAAAATCCAAAAATCTGCGATGATGAAAATACATTAGCATTTGATATATTGCGTTTAATTGAAGATTCTAAGATTCAATTACTTATAATAACCGACAAAGATAAAGAAATAAAAGGTGTAATCCACATTCATAAGCTTGTGGAAGCTGGTATCAAATAAAGTGGGTAAATTATGTTTGACAAAATAGATGCAATCATAAGAGACATAGAAGACATACAACAAGAAATAAAGATTCTACTAGGTATGCATAAAATTAGTTTGATAGATTATATTATGATTAAAAGATGCAGTATGGACTATCCTCCTCACTTAGAAATATGGATGCTAGAGCAAATAGATGTAGAAATAGAAAAACTAAAATCAAAAATTGATGAATTAAATAAAGTAAAAAAAGAATTTCTAGTTTGGTAAAGGTTTATTATGTATGAAAAAATAAGACCTATTTTATTCAAATTTGACCCAGAAAATATGCACGGACTAGTGGAAAATTTGCTAATTATAGCACAAGCTACACCTATGGTATTAGAATATCTAGCAAAACAATATTGCATAGTAGATGACAGATTAAAACAAAATGTCTGTGGATTAAATTTTTATAATCCAGTTGGGCTTGGGGCAGGGTTTGATAAAAATGCAACAATGACAAAAGCTTTAAGTGCGTTGGGATTTGGTTTTATAGAGGTAGGGACAGTAACTCCAAAGCCACAAGATGGGAATCCAAAACCTAGAATCTTTAGATTTGTAGAAGAAAAAAGCATTCAAAATGCAATGGGTTTTAATAATGATGGTGGGAAAAAAATATTAGAGAGATTGCAAAGAATCTATCCATATGCCATACCAATTGGTGTAAATATAGGCAAAAACAAAATAACCGAGGAAGAAAAAGTAATATTTGATTATAAAAAGTTAGTATCTATTTTCAAAAATACCAGCGATTATTTTACGCTGAATCTATCTTCTCCAAATACACCGAATTTGCGAGATTTGCAAAATGAGGAATTTGTAAAAGTATTATTAAGTGAATTAAGATGCCAGACAAATAAACCAATATTTTTAAAAATTTCTCCAGATATGGATATAGATTATATGTTAAAAGTTTGTGAATGTGCCATAGATAATGGTGCTAGTGGTATCATTGCTACAAATACGACAGTTGATTATTCACTAGTAAAAAATCCAAAAGATAAAGGCGGAATAAGCGGAGCTGCACTAAAAAAACGCTCTAAAGAAGTCTTTCAGATACTAAGCGAGAATCTATTTAAAAAAACAATACTAATTTCAATAGGTGGAATAGATGATGGCGAAGAGGCATATGAAAGAATAAAGCTTGGTGCATCATTGATTCAGATTTATACAGCTATGATTTTTGAAGGTCCTTGCATTGTAAGAGAAATCAACAAAACGATACTAGAAAAATTAACTGAAGATGGTTTCAAAGATATTAGTGAAGCTATTGGAAAAAGTTTATATTAGGATTTAAAATGATTAAAAATATTTTATTTGGAGTAATTTTGATGAGTAGCTATGTATTTTCAAGCGTATTATATAAATACGAAGAATTGGATTTAAATAATGGACTAAAAGTCGTTGCGATACCTATGAACAATAATAGTGGCGTAATTGACATTAATGTATTCTATAAAGTTGGAAGCAGAAATGAGATTATGGGCAAAAGTGGCATAGCCCATATGCTAGAACATATGAATTTTAAAAGCACAAAAAAATTAAAAAGTGGAGAATTTGATAACATCGTAAAAAGATTTGGTGGCAATACAAATGCTTCTACAAGCTTTGATTATACTAGATACTATATAAAATCAAGTAAAAGTAATTTAGATAAATCCCTAGAGTTATTTGCAGAAATGATGAGCAATCTATCTTTAATAGATGATGAGTTTCAAACAGAAAGAGCCGTAGTGAGTGAAGAAAGACTGTGGAGGACTGATAATTCACCTATGGGATATTTGTATTTTAGATTGTTTAATACTGCATTTTTATACCATTCGTATCATTGGACCCCGATAGGTTTTATGGATGATATAAAATCTTGGAGCATAGAAGATATAAAAGAATTTTACAAAACATATTATCAACCAAAAAATGCCATTATCGTAGTAGCTGGCGACATAGATTCTAATATGGTTTTTAATAGTGCAAAAAAATATTTTAATTCGATAAAAAATACAAAAGAGATACCACCTATACACACAATAGAACCAAAACAAACAGATAAAAGATTTATCGATATAAAAAGAGAAGACCAGGAAGTAGAGTTGTATGCCTTAGCTTATAAGATTCCAAACTTTGAGCACAAAGACCAAAATGCACTATCTGCTCTAAGCTATATTTTAAGTGGTGGCAAAAGCTCAATTTTAGTCGACAATCTAGTAAATAAAGAAAAAATAGCACAGAGTGTGCAGGCATACAATATGGATTTGAAAGATGAAAGCTTGTTTATCTTAATGGCAATGGGAAATAAAGACATAAAAGCAGAGGAGTTAGAATCTTCTATATTAAAACAATTAGATGATGTAAAAGCGGGGAAGATAAATAAAAGTGAATTAGATAAAGTAAAGGTCAATATAAAGGCTGATTTTATATTTGGCTTACAAAATTCTTCACATGTTGCATCACTATATGGAAGTTACTTTGCAAGGGGAAATATAAAGCCACTATTAGAATATGAGGATAGTTTTGATAAACTAAGCATAGATGATATTATAGAAGTTGCAAATAAATATTTTATAAAAGAATCATCGACTACAATATTTTTAAGAAAATAAATGAAGGTGGAAAAGTGAGAGAAGTAACTGGTGCAATGAGTGCTTTAATTACACCATTTAAAAATGATAAAGTAGATTTTGTTAGCTATGAAAAGATAATAAAAAGACAGATAAAATATGGAATGGACGCATGTGTGACTGTGGGAACGACCGGAGAATCTGCGACATTAAGTCACAAAGAACACATGGAGTGCATAGAAACAGCTGTAAATATATGCAAAGAAAGCAACACTTTGGTATTAGCTGGCACTGGAAGCAATTCGACAAAAGAAGCCATAGATTTAGCGAAATTCGCACAAAAAGCGGGGGCTGATTCTATTCTTTGCGTATCTCCCTATTACAATAAACCAACACAAGAAGGACTATACCAACATTTTTTAGCTATCGCAAATAGCATTGATATACCGGTAATGTTATACAATATTCCTAGCAGAACAAATATAAGCATAGACATAAGCACCATACAAAGACTACATAATGAAAATAAAAATATATATGCCATCAAGGAAGCTTCCGGAGACATAGAGCGGGTAGTTGAGATAAATGCTAAAATACCTACCTTAAAGATATTAAGCGGTGAAGATTCTATCAACTACCCAATCCTTGCAAGCGGTGGATGTGGTGTTGTATCTGTAACAGGGAATCTGCTGCCAGATAGGATTGTAAGTCTAGTTAGATATGCAAATAATGGTGATTATAAAAATAGTCTAAAAGAAAATGCAAATCTATTTGAAATCAACAAAGTATTATTTTGCGAGACCAATCCTATACCTATAAAAACAGCTATGTGGCTGTGCGGTTTAATTGATACATTAGAATTCAGATTGCCTTTAAGTAAAATGAATAAAGAAAATGCAAAATTATTAGAGAAAACTTTAGAAAAATATGAGGTAAAACAATGAAAACTGAAGAATATATGAAAGGGAAAACTCTAGTTATAAGCGGTGCAACAAGAGGTATAGGAAAAGCTATACTTTATAGGTTTGCTGAATTTGGTGTAAATATTGCCTTTACCTATAACAAAAATGAAGAAGAAGCAAAAAAAATTACCGATGATGTTAGTGTAAAATATAATATCAAAGCAAAATATTATCCGCTCAACGTTTTAGAGCCAGAACAATATATAGATCTTTTCAAACAAATTGATGAAGATTTTGATAGAGTAGATTTCTTTATCTCAAATGCAATTATTTATGGCAGAAGTGTAGTAGGCGGATTTGCTCCTTTTATGCGATTGAAACAAAAAGGATTAAACAATATCTATACTGCCACAGTGTTGGCTTTCGTAGTGGGTGCACAAGAAGCTACAAAAAGGATGAAGGAAGTAGGTGGTGGAGCAATTATTTCTCTAAGCTCTACTGGGAATCTTGTTTATATGCCAAATTATGCAGGACACGGAAACTCTAAAAGTGCTGTTGAAACAATGGTAAAATATGCCGCAACAGAACTTGGTGAATTTGGAATCCGTGTAAATGCAGTAAGTGGAGGACCTATTGATACTGATGCACTTAGAGCTTTTCCAGATTATGATGAAGTAAAAGCAAAGGTAGAAAAACAATCTCCATTGAGGAAAATGGGAAATCCAGAAGATTTAGCAGGAGCTGCATTTTTCTTGTGCGACAAAACACAAAGTGGATGGCTAACAGGTCAGACAATCGTCATTGATGGCGGAACAACATTTCAATAATATAAGTTTTGAGTTATCTAGGAATATGTGCTACAAAAATATACCAAATATATTAACAATAATTAGAATCTTATTGACCATATTAATGCTTATTGTCATATTGTATAGCAGTAGTATTTTTCCAGATTGGATTGATTGTTCGTGGATTAATTATCTTGCTTGTTTAATATTTTGCATAGCTAGTTTGACAGATTTTTTTGATGGATATATTGCAAGAATCTACAATATCAAAAGCAAATTTGGTGAAGTTTTTGACCCGCTTGCAGACAAAATGCTTATACTTGGTGCATTTATTGGATTACTTGTATTAGATAGAGCAAATCCTTGGGCTATTTTTTTGATTTTAAGTAGAGAATTTTTTATAACTGGACTTAGAGTGATTGCTGCTAGCGATGGAAAAGATGTAGCAGCTAGCAATCTAGGAAAATATAAAACTGGATTACAAATAGCAGCAATCGCATTTCTTTTAGCAGATTTATTTCCCGGAGGCACATTATTATTATGGTGTGCAACAATAGTTACGATATATTCCGGATACGAATATACAAAACAATATTATAAGAGTTAGAAATATATGTGGATTATTGTCTCAATCATTGTCCTATCATTTTTGATTTTTTTTCATGAAAGTGGGCATTTTCTTGTCGCAAGATTCTTTGGTGTAAAAGTAGAGGTTTTTAGTGTTGGTTTTGGAAAAAAAATATGGACCAAAACTTATAATGGCACAGAATATGCCATATCTGCAATACCGCTTGGTGGCTATGTAAAGATGAAAGGGCAAGATGACTTAAATCCAAATGAAATCAGCAACGATGATGATAGCTATAATACAAAAGCACCTTGGAAAAAAATATGCATATTATTTGCAGGAAGTGGAGCAAATATACTGCTAGCTTTTATTTTGTATATATTTATTGGTTTTTATGGAATTACAACGATTCTACCTACAATAGGAAAAACTATAGATAATTCACCTGCATATAAAGCTGGTCTTATGCAAGGCGATACTATATTAAAAATAAATGGAAATGAAATAAAGACATGGAGGGATTTAAGCCAAAATATAAGTAATCAAACACAAGAAATAAATATAGAATACAAAAGGGGAAATAAAACATTTCAAACAACAATTACTCCAGAGATGAAAGATTCTAAAAATATTTTTGGTGAAGATGTAAAACAAGGTTTTATTGGAATTGTAGCAAAGGGCGATATAGCTAGGGTTAGGTATGGAATGAGTGAAATAATTCCTTATGCGATAGATGAGACAATATTTGCAGCAAAATTGATAGTGCTTAGTCTTCAAAAAATCATTATAGGAATATTGCCAATAAATCAATTAGGCGGACCAATAGCCATAGTGCAAGCCATAGCACAAGCACAAGAGGCAGGATTTATTGCATTACTTGGACTTAGTGCTCTTATATCAATTAATCTTGGAATCTTAAACCTACTACCAATACCAGCACTTGATGGCGGGCATATTGTATTTACATTATATGAATGGCTTACAAAAAGACCCCTAAACGAAAATATCGCATACAAACTAACAATATTTGGTTGGATTGTGTTATTTGGATTAATGATTTTAGGCTTATACAATGACATAGGGAGAATAGCTGTAAGCAATGGATAGGCAATCTCAATTAAAAAATAATCTAAGAATCTTAATTGAAGAGATAGAAAAAGAAAGATTAAAATATTCATCTCATCAAATAATAAATCTAATAGCAGTATCAAAATATGTCAGCATGGATGATATAAAAGCACTTTATTGTGCAGGACATAGAGCTTTTGGTGAAAATAAGATTCAAAGTTTGAAAGAAAAATCTAGTACACTAGAAAATCTACCTTTACAGTGGCATATGATAGGAAGCATACAAAAAAATAAAATCAATCAACTAATATCAATAAAACCCTATATGGTGCAATCGCTAGATTCTATAGAGTTGGCAAAAGAGTTACAAGCTAGATTAGAAAAGCAAAATACAAAACTAAAATGCCTATTACAAGTAAATAGCTCAAATGAAAGCACAAAAAGTGGATTTAGCATTGATGAAGCAGTAGAATCTTATAAAAAGATTCTACAAATTGCCCCAAATATCAAATTAGAAGGGATAATGACAATCGCAGCAAATACAGATGATAAAAAAATAATAGAATCTTGCTTTAAAAAAACAAAAGATATATTTGATAAGTTGCAAGATTCTGGAGCAGAGATATTATCTTGTGGCATGAGTAATGATTATAAAATCGCCATTGCAAATGGTGCAAATATGCTTCGCATAGGCTCAAGTATATTTAAAAAATAACAATCAAAAATATTTTTATAAATGAAAGATTTAGACGATGGTTTAAAAACAGATTCTCTATGGCTATTAGAGTCCTTAGCTCTATAATTAATTTCATAGATATCAAAAAAAATAAATTCATTAATAATTCACATAATTGCTATATAATTTACAAAATATAATCATAAAAGGAAAAAAAATGAAATCGTTAAGTATTTTAGCTATTCCGCTTTTGTTTTTAAGTGCATTTAATTTTCAAGAAATGCCATCGGTTACACAAAGAAACAATGCTAGCACATCTCAGAATTCTATTTATTCATATAGTAACGCCATAAATGAAGTCAAAAAAAGTGTGGTAAATATATCAACACAAAAAAAAGTAACAAACAATATTGGCAATCACCCTATGTTCAATGACCCATTGTTTAGACAATTTTTTGGGGACTTATACAATAATATGCCACAAGATAGGATAGAACGTTCACTTGGGAGCGGTGTTATTATATCAAGCAATGGATATATAGTTACAAATAATCATGTAATAGATGGAGCAGATAAGATTCTAGTATCTCTTTCTGATGGCTCAAAAAAAGAATATGAAGCAAAAATAATAGGTAAAGATCCAAGAAGTGATTTGGCGGTGATTAAGATAGAGAAAAAAAATCTTTCTTTTGCAAAGCTAGGTGATAGCAATGATTTAATGGTAGGCGATATTGTATTTGCAATAGGGAATCCTTTTGGTGTTGGAGAAAGTGTAACACAAGGAATCATATCCGCCCTTAATAAAACGGGAATTGGAATAAATGACTATGAAAACTTTATACAAACTGATGCATCAATAAATCCAGGGAATTCAGGTGGTGCACTTGTAGATTCTCGTGGTGCATTAATTGGAATAAACACTGCAATACTCTCAAGAACAGGCGGGAACCACGGTATAGGCTTTGCAATACCATCTGATATGGTAAAAAAAATCACAAGTGTATTAATAGAAAAAGGTAGCATTGATAGAGGATTTTTAGGGGTTGGAATCCAAGATATAACTGATAATTTATCTAATTTATATGGTGGCAGAACTGGAGCAGTGCTAGTAAATGTAGATAGCAATGGAGCTGCAGGAAAAGCAGGATTAAAAATATGGGATTTGATAATTGCTGTAAATAATAAGCCTGTGCAAAGTGCTTCAGAATTAAAAAATATGATAGGCTCTTTTAGTCCAAATGAAGTCATCACCATAAGATATATAAGAGACAAAAAAGAATATACAACAAAAGTAAAACTAGATAAATTAGAAAATAATGAGATAGCACAGACAAAACAAACACAAAATAATAATACATCAGCTAATAAAAATTATGGATTAAGTGTAGAGAATATAACAAATCAAATGAGACAGGCAAATAGGCTTCCTAATAATCTTAATGGTGTAATTGTTAGCAGTGTAGCAAAAAATAGCAAAGCTCAAGAAGTAGGGTTTGAAGAAGGCGATATCATATCTCAAATAGAGGACATAGCGATAAATAATACAAAAGACTTTAACAATGCTATGAAAAAATATCAAAAGCAAGCAAAAAGAATATTAGTCTATCAAAGAGATGGAGTAAAGACTTTAGTATTAGACTAAAGGATGATATGTGAAAAATAAAGCCAAAAATTATTGATTAGAGGTAATGACAACTTTTGTAATAAAGTTGTCAAAGAAAGACTTAAATAGTAGAATCTCCAGATTATCTACTTTACTTCGTATTTGACTATAAACATATCGACTATGGTTGTTAAGAATCTTATTTTTTGGGATACAATTCCTAACTTCAATGTATGTGATTATGCAATTTGAGAATAGATTTTTATACTATCTGCTCTTTTCTATTCACATAAAGATAAATCTTGTAATTGCGTTTTTTCAAATTCAAATTCTGCAAAAATTCGAGGTGATTTTTTGATTTCTTGAACAAATACAAGAAAATGGATTCTGCTAGCAGAGATAAAAATAATATAAATGGGAAATTTTACCAATACAAGAAGATGCAAAATGCGATTTTATAAAAGATTGTTTTAGCCTCGCATTTAAAAATCATACAAGCATTTGCAATTTCGATAATACCAATATACTTGGGTGATAAAGAGATGTGCAAAAGTATGCCTTTAGCAAAACTCTATAAACATTTAATGATTATGATTTTGAAAATACACTAGAAACTATCAAGAATCTAGATAATAATGAAATGTATTTATCAATATTAATAAAAAAGTTTTTATAGATGGGTAATAGATGGGTATTGTAGAACAAAAAATAAAGAACTTGAAATACTTAATAGACAATATCTTTGACCAAGAGTCAAATAAAGCTTTTAGAAGAGAATGGGTTTTATTGCAATCATAATGATAAAGATCATATTGGTCTTACTAGAATCTTTGATTATTTAGATTATTATATGAAATGACAAAAGTCATTAATTTTGCTAAAAAATTTTATTTTTCTAATAAAAATCAATCTTAGTTTAAATATTTGTGGATATTTGAATGTAACTTTAGATAAAATCCACAATTTACAGATAGAATTTAAGGGAACATAATGCTAAAAATAATCTTATCTTTATTTTGTTTTACAATCTTTGCTTTTGCAAATAGCTGTGATTTTAGTGATAAAAATCAAAAAGAATGTAAGTTAGATATAGACAATCCTCCGATTTTTCTGCATAAATTTGTAGATTCTAATAATAATGTATTTACAAAATACAATGCCTGCGTTTATGATGGAAAATTTCAGTATGAAGATAGAGAATATGATGTTATAGATTGTTCTATGATTCAAGATGGAGAATTATTCACAGAAGGTATATTCTTTGAAAATAAAAATAGTGCAAATGATGAGAGTTATTCGCTAAAAACAAACAAAGAAATAGAATTAGAAAATGACAATATAATGCTTATTGTAGCTGGTGATGTGATATTAGATAGTGGAATAAGGATAAATTCCAAAAATCCTAAAAATTTTATACTAGAAATCATAGAAGGAACGAATGGCAAAGGTAATTTGATATTAAATAGAGGTTCAAAAATCAATGCCAATGCGATAATTATGCCAAGTGGCTCTAATGCGACTATAAAATTAAATACTTTTTTTGGCGGTAGTAATCAAAAAGACTTCATAGATATAATTGATAGTGATAATATTTCTAAAAGATATGATATGGATACAAACTTGACTGCTAATGGGATATATGCGATAAATTCTCAAGATGCATCAATCATACCTTATGATGGCAATATAATATGCGGTCCTGAAGTAAATCCATTTAATTTAAACAATAAAGAATATCTATTAAAAAAACTTATCAAAGATAATTATAATGTAGAGATTACAAAGCTAGATATAGACCCTAATTATGGAATATTTATTGAGAGTGGAAAAATAGCATCTAATAATTCGCTTAATAGAGCAAATATAAAAGGGCAAAATAGTGGAAAATGTAACTCGCCTATGCAACTGGCATTCAGCAAAGAGATAATAGATAGATACAATACAAAAAAATCAAAATCTAGCGATGAAAAATCACAAACTACAATGACTACTAATGAAGTAGAAGAAAATATACCATCAAATATTACATTGGATAACAAAAAAATAGATTCTGTTATAGTAGATTCTGATATAAATAATACTGCTGATTTTGCTATCATAGAACAGAATGTATTTGATAAATTTACTAAATTATGCAATGGCAATATAGAGTGTCTAAATAATTCAATAAAACCATACAAAAATATCGTTTGGAATAAAATTTCATCACAAAACAATATAAATTCTATTTATGTAATCAATCTAGCAAATAATAATACTAAAGTGCAATGTGAAGTATTGGATTATTATGGTGAAAATATTCAATATTTATTTAATCTTAGCAAAAATAATACGTTTGAAAAAATTGATTTAAAGTTCCCAAAATCAACAAATAATAAAACAAAAATAGTATGTCAAAGCCAGAATCTAAAATTAGAAACAAATCCTATACAAGTAAATCCTGCAAAGTTTGATTTAATTCCAACCTTTGGAAGTGAGAATCTTGATAGAACATTAAGCCTAAAAGCTGGCGTAATTAATATATCATTTGAAGGTTCAAAAGCATTGAATTTAGAAGGTGAAATTGATACTGGATTTAGTGGTAGATTATTTGCAAATAATAATAATCTAAAATTTACTCAAAATAAATGTGGATACCCAAATGATGATGTATTTATCCAAGATACTATGATAATAGGATTCAAAGATGGGAAAGCAGATAAATATCTAACTTCATTTATAGCAAATACAATAACAAATGGAGACCTTAGCATTGATTTTGATATAGAAGGTGATTATAAAAAATGTGGAAATGAGCTTGAACCTAAATGCACAAAAATAAATATCACAGAAAATATAAATGTTATTCCTGATAATTTTATGATAAAAACTGATATTATATCTCCTTATAAAGTCGCATACTATGGTCAATTAGAAGACAGAAATGCATTTAAATATAATCCTATACTAAATATTCGACTAAGTGCAGTAAATAATAAAAATGAGGTAATAAATATAAATCAACTTTGCAATCACGGAGTAGTAGAATTAAGTCTAGATTCAGAAGCAAAAATAGAATTTAAAAGAAGTATTACAGATAGATTAAATTCAAAAATAAATGTTTATTTAGATGAATTTAGCGATAAACAAGTAGCAGATGTTGATATGTATTTTGGTATCTCAAAGATTCTAAATAATTACAATAATATTATAAAAATAAATCAAAGTGACCTAGTAGAACCAAAAGAAATAAAATTAACAGACCTTGTATTCTACATCAGATTTAAGAGCAATGGAAAAACATATGATTATAATGATTTGGTAGTTTATGATAGACTAGCAGATAATTCTATGCCTGTTGGTATATTGTTTGCTAGAGGAAAAATAGAAAAAAACATAAGCTATACAGATGATAAAAAAGCAAATTTAGATTTAAAATACCTAATTTATTGCAAATCTTGTGATAAAAAGACTATAGAAAAATATTTAAATGTTGAAGATATCACTATGGATAGCCCAAATTGGTATATAAATAGAGAACATCCTAGCGATTTTTATCTAAGCAATGATTTTATAGAAACAGATTTAGAGATTGACAATTCAAATCAAGTAATAGAAGGGAGACAACAAATCATCTTTGATGCACAAAAAAATGATGAATATAATGTAATAATAAAACAAAAAGATTTAGAATTTGCTCCACAACTAAATTACAATAAAGATTTTAAAAATATGTATTTGGATAATACATTTAATGTAGTCATATCAAAACCAGAAGAAATCAAACAACCACAAAAAATAGAGGAAAATAAAGAGATTCAAAAACCTATTGAAAAGCCAAAAATAATAGAGAAAAAACCAAAAAAACCCGCTACAAAAAAACAAACAACACCAAAAAAATCTGAATCTATAGAACTAGATATAGAAGAATAGTTTATTTATTGCAATTGTGATGTGTTATTGCAATTGCAATTGCATCTGTAATATCAAGAGGCTTTATTTCATTTTTAATCCCTAGAATCTTTCTTACCATAAATGAAACTTGAATCTTATCTGCCTTTCCGTTGCCTGTGATTGATTTTTTTATTTGAAGTGGTGTATATTCGTAAAAATTTCCAAATTCTTGCATAATTTTACAAATAATAGCACCTCTAAATTGTGCCAATTTTAAAACACTCTTTGGATTGTATGCATAAAATATATTTTCTATTGCGATACTATCAATATTTTTACTTTTAAATATCAAATCAAGACCATTGATAAGCTCTAAAATCTGCTCTTTAAAATCCGTAGTTTTAATCTTTATAAATCCGGCTTCAATCAAATTTATTTTATTTTTTTCACCATTAATTATTGCATATCCACAATTTTTACTTCCCGGATCAATTCCTAAAATATTCATAAACATTACCTTTATGATAAAATATATTCACATATAATTCACATTAATTTCACATAATAAAATCGCTAAAAATACGGAGAATAGATGATTTGGAATATTATACTAAAAGAATTAAAAAATGAAATCACACAAGAACAATATAATAGATACATAAAAAATCTAACATTTGATGAAGAAAATTCACAATCAGATTTAAAGATTCTACTTGCAAATAATATCTTTGTAGCAAATTGGGTAAAGAGAAATTATGCAGATAAAATTGCTATTTTGTTTGAAAATAAGACAGAAATAAAGCCAATAATAAAAATAAGAGTTAAAGAAAATAATAAAAATAGAAAAAATAAAAACAACTACGATATAAAAATAGTCCAAATAAATAAAAAACAATCTATTATAAATCCATCATTTACCTTTGATACATTTGTAGTTGGAGAATCTAATAAATTTGCATTCAATGTATCAAAAAAAGTAGCACAAAATCAAGGCACTTTATATAATCCATTATTTATTAGTGGAGATACGGGACTTGGAAAAACTCACTTATTAAATGCTATTGGAAATTATAATATAGGTAAAAAAAATATAATACTAATAAACTGCGAAGAATTTCTAAATGATTTCACATATAATTTAGCAAATAAAACAATGGATAAATTTAGAAATAAATATAGAAATTGTGATTATTTACTAGTAGATGATATTCAATTTTTGATTGGAAAATTACAAACTCAAGAAGAATTTTTTCATACATTAAATGAATTGAAAGAAAATAACAAACAACTAGTTTTTACATCAGATAAACAAATAAAGGATTTGGGTATAGAAGAAAGATTAAAATCCAGATTCCAAAATGGTGTAACAGCACAAATTCAAGCACCTGAATTAGAAACAAAAATAGCAATCATAAGAAAAAAATGTGAGCTTGACTTAATACAATTAAATGATGAAATCATAAATTTTATAGCAACAAATGTAAATAATAATATTAGAACGATTGAAGGAATTTTGATGACTATTAATTCATATGCTTCGATTATGAATCAAGAAATAACAATATATTTTGTTAAAAATGTTATTAAAAGCTATAAAAATATAAATACAGAAAAAATTACGATAAATGACATAGTAAATGTAACATCAAAATATCTAAATATAAAACCGGCAGATATAAAAAGCAAAAAAAGGACAAAAGAAATACTTTTAGCAAAAAAAATAGTAATTTATTTAGGTAGAAAACTTACAAGAAATTCTATGCCGGAATTAGCAAATTTCTTAGAATTCAAAGACCACAGCTCAATTAGTAAAGCAATGAAAAAAATCCAAGAAGAAATAGAAAATAATAAAGAATTAGAATTAAAAATAGAAGAAATAGAAAATAAAATTAAAGATTATAAAAATAAATAATTAAGTGAATTTATGAGACAATTATTCAATGATTTTTTCCATAGTAATTTCAAGCAATAGTAGTAAAATTTGATAAATATTCACAATAATCAACAAGCTACTAAATAATACTAAAAATTTATATATAGGAAAGAAAATGAAAATCAAAATAAACAAAAGCAAACTAGAAAATATCATAAGCAATTTTCAACCATTTTTAGAAAAAAGAGATAATAGCCAGATAACATCTCACATACTAATAGAAACACAATTAAATACATTAACTTTAAAAGCAACAGATTATGAAATAGGAATAATAACAAGAATACAAGATGAAACGATACAAACAGAAGAAAAAATTACTGTTAATGGAAAAGAAATATTAAATGTTTTAAAAAACTTAAAAGATAGTGAAATAGAGTTAATTAGTTATGAAAATGAACTTGAAATAAAACAAGAAAAAACAAAAATAAAATTGCAAAGTTTCATAGGAGATAATTTCCCAGACTTTCCAAGTGATTACAAAAATTCAAAAATAAATATTGATTCAAGTAGCATCATAAATTCACTTAAAAAAATATTCCCAGTAATAGAACCAAATAGTTCAAGAATGGAAATAAGAAATGCTTTGATAGATATAAAAGATTCTAAAATAAATTTTGTAGCAACAGATACAAAGAGACTTGAAATAATAAGTTTTAGCAATCCATCAATAGAAAAAATAAAATTTATGTTTCCAAGAAGAGCGATAATTGAAGTTCAAAAATTCTTTAATGAACAAGCAAATATATATTTCAATGAAAATAACATAATAATAGAAAATGATTCCAACACATTTTTTACCAGAATCCCAAATAGTAATTTCCTTGATTATGAGAGAGTTATTCCAAAAGATGTAAATATAAAATATAAAATAAAAATAGATAAAGAAAAAATGATTGAATCTCTAAAAATAATAAGCTCCGTATCAAAAAAAGTAAAATTAAACTTTTATAAGGAAAAAATAACATTTGAATCCATAAATGATAGTGATTCAAAAGCGATAACAGAAATTGAAATTGAAAAAGAAATAAATAAGGATTTTATAGATTCTATTGATGATAATATAGAAATATGTATAACATCACAATACATTTTAGAATATATAAAAAATATAGATTCTACTCATTTTGAATTTGGAATTAATGAAAATAAAAATTCAGCTTGTTTATTAAAAAGTGATAATTTTATATTAGTTGTCATACCAACAATCATATAAAAAACTATGTAGGTGAATAATGAATAATGAATATAACTCAAAAAATATAAAAGTTTTAAAAGGTTTAGAAGCCGTTAGAAAACGTCCCGGAATGTATATTGGAGATACTAATATAAATGGTCTTCATCATATGGTATATGAAGTAGTAGATAATTCAATAGACGAAGCGATGGCAGGATTCTGCACAAAAATAAATATAACTCTCACAAAATATGGAAGTGTTATCGTTGAAGATAATGGAAGAGGGATTCCAATAGATTTACACGAGGGTGAAAATCTACCTGCTGCCACAGTTGTACTTACTGTACTTCACGCTGGTGGAAAATTTGATAAAGATACTTATAAAGTTTCTGGTGGTTTGCATGGAGTTGGTGTGAGTGTAGTAAATGCTTTGAGTAAAAAACTTATTATGACAATAAATAAAAATGGAAATATTTATTCACAAGAATTTTCTGAAGGGATTCCACAAAATGATTTAACAATTATTGGAGAGAGCAAAAAAACTGGAACTATTATTGAATTTATTCCAGATGATAAGATTATGGAAGTTACACAATTTGATAGTACAATATTAAAAAATCGCTTCAAAGAAATGGCATATCTAAATAAAAATATAGAGATTAATTTTATAGATGAGAATACAAATACAAAAGAAAGATTCTGCTTTGAAGGTGGATTAAAAGAATTTGTAAATGATATAAATGAAAAAGAATTAATTTCACAAATTATAAGTTTTAATGATAAAGATGGTGAAGTAGAAATTGATATTGCTCTTGCCTATAATAATTCATATAGTGAAAAATTATTAAGTTTTGTCAATAATATTAGGACAATTGAAGGTGGCACACACGAAAGTGGCTTTAGAATGGGTCTTAGTAGAGCGATAATGAATTATATTGATACAAATGCAAATGCTAGAGATAAAGATGTAAAAATCCAAGGTGATGATATAAGAGAAGGCTTAGTTGCGATTGTTTCTGCTAGAGTAATGGAACCACAATTTGAAGGTCAAACAAAAGGTAAGCTTGGGAATTCATTTGTTAGAAATATTGTTCAAAAATTAACATATGAAAAAATATCTAAGTTCTTTGAAGAAAATCCAAATGATGCGAAAGCTATCATTCAAAAAGCTATGCTTGCAGCAAAAGGAAGAGAAGCAGCAAAAAGAGCAAGGGAATTAACGAGAAAAGAAACAAATAGTTTTGGGACATTACCTGGAAAACTCGCAGATTGTCAAAGCAAAGATCCAACTATATCAGAAATATTTTTAGTAGAAGGGGATTCTGCTGGTGGTAGTGCAAAAACAGGAAGAGATAGAACTTATCAAGCTATACTTCCACTTAGAGGAAAAATATTAAATGTTGAAAAAAGTAATATTAATAGAATATTAAAAACTGATGAAATTATCAGTATGATTACAGCTTTTGGTTGTGGCATTGATAAAGAATTTGATATAGAAAAACTCCGCTATCACAAAATCATTTTGATGACCGATGCAGATGTTGATGGTAGTCATATTCAAACGCTTCTTCTTACATTTTTTTACAAATATTTAAGACCATTGATTGAAAATGGGCATATTTATATCGCACAGCCACCTTTATATTTATTTAAAAAAGGTAAGAAAAATGTTTATCTAAAAGATGACAAACATTTAAGTTCATTCCTAATCGAAAATGGAATTGAAAATTTTAATTTTAGTGGGATTGGAAATATCGAATTAATAGATATTTTAAAAAATATTTCTACTTATCGGGCATTGTTAAGGCAACTAGAAAAGAGATTTTTTTCTAATAATATCATTCGATTTTTGATTGAAAATGATGATTTTAAAAATCTAGCTTTGATTGATTTATCTCACAAAATAGAGGATTATTTAAAAGTAAATAATTGCAATATCCTAAATAAAGTAGAAAGCCCTGATAATATTATTTTATTTACCCAAACAAAGTTAGGTCTACAAGAATTAAATATAAATAGCAAAATTTTTGATGATAGCCAATTCATCGATGCAAAGAATATTTTTGAAAAAATTCGAGATCGTCAATTATCATTTTTAGAAAATAAAGATTTAATAGAATTTTTAGAAGAAATAGAAGATTCTGCTAAAAAAGGTGCGACAATACAGCGATATAAAGGTTTAGGCGAGATGAATCCAGACCAATTATGGGAAACTACTATGACAAAAGAAAATCGTTCCTTACTTAAAGTCCATATAGATGATGTCGAAAATAGTGATAGAATCTTATCTTTATTTATGGGTAGTGAAGTCGAACCAAGAAGAGAATTTATCCAAGAACACGCAAAAGAAGTAAAGAATCTTGATGTATAAATCAAAATTTATCTAGATTATTTTTTTGCTTTTCCTACAATGATGAATACTAAATATAATCCTGATCATATTGTTTAATCAAATAATTCAATATTTGCATACAGTCATACTGATGTACTTTACTCAACATACCAAAAATTTCAAACATTCGAAGGAACACTCCTATATTTTGTTGATTTATTTCCAAATAACCATTTTCCTTACTCTGTATCTGTCTGCCAACAAAACTTTGATTATCAGCATCTTTAAAACTACTTAAGCTTATGCAGAAATAGAGCATTGGCATTACTCCTACTGCATATTGCTTTTCTCTTATAATAATTTCACAAAGCAAATCTTTACTTGAAAAATGATGGACTAAGAGTGGATAACTAACATTTGATTTGAAAAAATTTAAATTATTTATCGTTTCTTTTGTGAAGTTGCTTCGCATTATTTTTTCTCTATCCTCTATAAAATCCTTATTATTTTGAATCTCATCTCTTAATTTTTGCAAATCCTGCAAACTTATAAAATGATTCTTTAATCCAAATTCCAAAAATTCACTTAATTCATAAATTTGTTTTCTTTTACTATTGGCACCGATAAAATGGTGATTCTCGTCTTTATTTACCACTCTATCATAACCTATTTGCCATTCTATGTAATGCTTATGTGTAATGATTGTTTTTGTCGGAGCAACTGGAATTCCATAATCACTAAATGCCAATCTTTCTTTAATGCGAATCTTGCCCGTTGCTTTGCTTAGTGGAAATTCATATCTTAAGCATATCCATACTCCTTAAATAATCTATCAAAATAATTTTTAATACTAGAGTTATCATCGAAACTTAAAAAATCATTTTCAATTTTTACAAATTCTTTATGATTAATAAAAACATCTAAATTGCCAAAATAATAGGGCAAGTCTTTTGCAAATTTTTTAAAATGATGAACATAATAGTAGTATTTTAAATTCTCACTAAATACCCTAATGGTATTTGAATTGTAATTTGGCATAAATGTGGCATTTCGTTTGAGTGCATTGATGTCACGCATTGTATGAAAATATGCCACCTCTTTTCTGGAATCCTTTGGATTTGGATATTTTGTAATATAATTACCTATAAAATCAAATTTATTTAACACAAAAGTTTGTCCTTCATAAGTTTTAAACTCATAATTTTTAATAAAATTAAAATCCATTCCCTTATTGTTTTTTTCATATAATGCAATAGCGATAGGAAAAAATGTTTTTGAGTTTGTAAAAAATGCAGAGCTAATAACCAAGCAATCAACAAGCTTATAATTATTTTTAAAATCAAATAGAGCATTAAAATTTGTCTGCTTAATCAAATAAGAAAGCGGGTGCAAGACACAAATATATTGTGGTTTAAGAACTGCAAATGAACGCAAAAATGAGATTCCCAAATCTCTATGTATTAATTTAGAATCTATTTTAAACACTTCTTTTTTTATGGAATTATTGATTATTGAAGTTTTGTCATTATAGGGAGGGTTTCCTATAATAATTAAATTTTCATTTTCATCAATACTGAATTTTGCTCGGGAAACATCTAGGAGTGAGTTTGTATTAATAATTTTTATAGATTTATTCACTTTATTTAGTGCAATCTTATCAATATCTGCCCCTAAATATTTATAATTTTTAATAAAAAAATCTCCATAACCACAAGAACTATCAAAAAATAGAAAATCATCTAGATTCTTAATTCTTCTCTCACATATTTGGTAGGCAATCTCAATAATAAATCTTGGTGTATAATATGAACCAAGATTTATTGTGTCAATTTTATTCAAATGTTTTTGCATTTTAATTTCTACTTTGCTTTCCCTGCGATGATAAATCTAAGTGCATTTAGCTTGATAAATCCTGCTGCATCCTTTTGATTATAGACAGAATCTTCTTCAAAGGTGCTATAAGCCGCATTAAAGAGAGAGTTTTTGGATTCTCTTCCCAAAATATTTACATTGCCTTTATAAAGTTCTAAACGCACGATACCTTCAACTTTTTCTTGAGTTTTATTAATCAAAGCTTGCAAAGCATCTCTTTCAGGGCTAAACCAATATCCATTATAAATAAGGTCAGCATATTTTGGCATTAGAGAATCTTTTAGATGTGCTTCTTCTCTATCAAGACAAAGAGATTCTATTGCACGATGAGCTTTTAGATAAATTGTGCCTCCGGGGGTTTCATAACAACCTCTACTTTTCATTCCTACGTAGCGATTTTCTACTAAGTCAAGTCTTCCTATTCCATTTTCACAGCCAAATTTATTTAGCTTCTCCCAAAAACTTGCCGGACTTAATTTTTCTCCATTTATTGCTATTCCATCACCATTTTTAAATTCTATTGTGATGATCGTAGGTTTATCTGGTGCATCTTTTGGACTTACACTCCATCGCCACATATCTTCATTTGGTGCTATATTCGGGTCTTCTAGAATCTGTCCTTCATAGCTAATATGCAATAAATTTGCATCCATAGAATAAGGAGATTTATTTTTCTTTTTTTCTATTTCAATACCTGCAGATTCAGCATAAGCCAAAAGTTTTTCACGGCTATTTAAATCCCATTCTCTCCAAGGAGCAATCACTTTTATATTTGGATTTAGTGCATATGCTCCTATTTCAAACCTCACTTGATCATTTCCTTTTCCTGTCGCTCCGTGGCTTATTGCATCAGCACCTATTTTTTTTGCAATTTCTACCAATCTTTTTGCAATTAGGGGTCTTGCTATGCTTGTGCCTAGCAAATATTCGCCTTCATAAATTGTATTTGCTCTAAACATAGGAAATACAAAGTCTTTGATAAATTCTTCTCTTAAATCTTCAATGAAAATATTTTCTGGTTTTATTCCTAATTTGATTGCTTTTTCTCTCGCTGGTTCTACCTCTTCTCCTTGTCCTATATCTGCAGTAAATGTAATTACTTCACAATGATAAGTATCCATAAGCCATTTTAAAATAACACTTGTATCAAGTCCTCCACTATAAGCTAAAACTATTTTTTTTATATTTGCCATATAAACTCCCTTTTTCAAAGTATTTAGATTTATTTAAAAAATTCTATCAAAAATAAATTTTTAAGAATATTTTTGCATAGAATATTTAATCGCACATAATTTTAAATAATTTTAATTGGATTCTGTATATCATATATTTTAAATTTATAATGAAAGAAGAGGCTATCTATGGAAAACTTATCTAAGATTGATCAGATAACCAGCCTTCATAAAAACAATGAACTTCAATTATTGTGTTTTCGTTTAGATGCTAAAAGTGATTTGTATGCTACCAATGTATTCAAGATAAGAGAAGTAATAAAATACGATGGTGATATAACAGCAATAAGTTATGAAAAAAGCTCTCTTATAGAAGGTTTAATAACTATTAGAGGTCTTACTATTCCATTGATAGATTTAAAAAAATGGTTTTATTATGATAGTAATAATAAAGAAAAAGATATATCAAAGCATATTATAAAAAATACATCCATAAATGGTGATATTATTATGATTTGTGAGTTTAGTAGATGGACTATAGGTGTTAGAATCTATGAGGCTGATAGAATTCTTAGCAAAAAATGGACGGAGATAGAGCAGAGTTCAGGAATCATTGGAGATAAGAATAATAATAAATTAATAGGCAGGACTAGATATTTTAATGGTGAATTAGTCCAAATTGTAGATATTGAAAAAATGCTTGTCGATGTATTTCCTTGGATTGAAGAAGATAAAGAAAAAGAATTAAAAAAATTAGGAAAGGTAACCATAACAAAAACTATTCTAGTAGCTGATGATAGTCCTATTGTTTTAAAAACACTTCAATTGATACTTGATAAACTTGGTGTCGAGCATTATAGTTTTATAAATGGTAAGAAATTGTTAGACTATTTGTTTAATAAAGATACAAATTTAGAACAAATTGGGATGATTATCACAGATTTAGAGATGCCAGAAACATCTGGATTTGAAGTGATAAAACAAGTAAAACAGAATCCAAATACTGCTCATTTACCTATCATTGTTAATTCATCTATGAGTGGAAGCAGTAATGAAGCAATGGCTATATCATTGCAAGCAAATGAATTTATTTCAAAGTCAAATCCACTTGAAATTGAAGCTTGTGTCAAAAAATATTTGGCTTAAAATTATTTTAGAAAGAAAGTTTTATATTGAATAAAATTATTAAATTTATCAATTTTTATATTTTAGGTTTATCTTTAATATTTTTTTATTTTTGTTTTGATGATTCTAAACTAAGCACAGAGATTTTGGATTTATTTCCAAAAGTTGAGCAAAGAGATATATTAGATATTCATCGTGAATTAGAAGATTCTAGTCAAGTTTTGATATATACAAAAGATTCTATTGCTTCGCTAGATTTACTTCCTTATGTAAATAATATTATAAATTTAAAAGATGGTATTTATATAATTGATATTGAAAAAAATGCAAAAATGCAAGATTTTTATGATAATTTTAAATCCCATATAGATTCTGCAAAAAAAGATGATGGCAAATTTAGTGATTTGAAATATTTCTCTAGCGAAATATTGATGATAGAAAATAGCAAAGCTATATTTGATGATGTAAATTTGATAATGGTTACATCAATAGTATTTTTGATTGTTTTATATATTTTTATATTAAGAATCCCATTTTTATCACTAAATACGCTAATTACAATAATATCTGCAAATTTGCTTGGCATTACTGTAGTAACTATGGTTTATGATAATGTAAATATTATGTCGCTAAATTTTGGTGTAGCAATAGGGAATCTTGCTATCGATTATATGCTTCATCATCACTTTTTTAGACTTTATATGCATCACTTTAAATTTAATAAATCAGTATTTTATGGCTTTATTACTACATTTGCTGGATTTTTTATTTGTTTATTTATGCCATTTCCACTTCTATCACAATTATCGCTTTATGCTATGGTTTGTTTGATTGTTTCTTATTTATCTTTCGGATTTTTATATCAAGAAATACGATTTAAAAAGCCAATATTTTATAAAAATATGAGAAGACTAAGAAAGCCAAAAATTAATAATAGATTTATTATACTGACTTCTATCATCATACTTGCTGTTTGTTTGCCAAATTTAAAACTTGATTATAACTTAGAGAAATTAGATTATGAAAACAAACAAAGACTTGCTGATAGAGATTTTTTTATCAAAGAATTAGGACAAGATTCTACTATCTTATTGTATGCAGATTCTAAAGAAGAGCTTCAAAACAATATTTATAAAATCGCAGGTAATATAACTCTAAAGTCAAATCCACAAACAGCGAAAATATTGCAAAAAGATGATAAATTTTATACAAAGCTAAATATAGATTCTAATGATTTAGAATCTATAAAAGATTTGGATTTTGTGGATACAAGAAGTATAAAAGAGCTTAGCGATGAGATTACAAGTGGTATTTATAAGCCTA
Source organism: Helicobacteraceae bacterium (assembly GCA_017508245.1). Taxonomy (GTDB): domain Bacteria; phylum Campylobacterota; class Campylobacteria; order Campylobacterales; family Helicobacteraceae; genus NHYM01. The sequence goes on from JAFVZI010000009.1 coordinate 40,435, forward strand.
TGATTATCGTTCTTAGCATTGTGATTGTTATAATGGTTGCAATTGTTTTTGCTGTTACTAGGTCGCTTGTGAGTTTTTCTTATACAATAGCTCCACTTAGTATCATAAGTCTTTATTTTCTAACTTCAGAAGTAAATATTATGCATTTATTTTCACTGCTTATTATCGTAGTTTCAAGTGTAGATTATGGAATCTATGTTGAAAAAGAAGGTGAAAATATCAAAACATTGCACGCAATAATATTTTCTAGCATAACCACTATTGCTGGATTTGGATTCTTATCATTTAGTAATATCTTAGCACTTAGGTCATTTGGACTTACCATTGCCATCGGGCTTATTGTGATTTTGGCTTTATTGTTATTTCAAAAAAGATATATAAAAAAAGGAGCATAATTTGCTACAAACTATAAATTTGACGATGACTTACCCAACAAAAAAATTATTTGAAAATATAAATATCAAGCTTGATAAAAATAAAAGATATGGTCTTATTGGTGCAAACGGTGCCGGAAAATCTACATTTTTAAAGATTATTAGTGGCGAGCTAGAATCTAGTAGTGGTGAGATAGTAATTGAAAATGGATTGAAGATTGGAATCTTAAAACAAAATCAATACGCTTATGAGGATTTAAGTCTTAGTGATGCGGTATTGCTTGGAAATCAAAGATTGTATGATGCAATAAAAAGAAAAAATTATTTATATGAAAATGCGGATTTAAGTGATGATAAGGTCAATGAAGAATTGGGTGAGTTAGAAATAATTTGTGCCGAAGAAGACCCTATGTATGAATATGATACAAGTATCGCAAAAATTCTAGAAGAGCTTGGATTCCCACAAAGTATGCATAATGATCTAATGAAAACAATCCCAAATGGTGATAAATTTAAGATTCTGCTAGCTCAAGTACTATTTCCAAAACCTGATATCTTGTTTTTAGATGAGCCTACAAATAATCTTGATTTAAAATCAATTGAATGGCTTGAAAACAATCTAAAACATCACGAAGGAACGATGGTAGTAATTAGCCACGATAGACATTTTATCAATTCCGTTTGCACGCATATTTTAGACCTTGATTTTTGCACTATTAGAGAATTTAGCGGTAATTATGATGATTGGTATATCGCATCAAGCATTATTGCCAAACAACAAGAGGCAGAGAGAAATAAAAAGCTAAAAGAAAAAGAGGATTTAGAATCTTTTATTAGACGATTTTCGGCAAATGCAAGCAAGGCAAAACAAGCTACTTCAAGACAAAGACAACTAGAAAAACTAAATATAGAGGAAGTAAAAGTTAGCTCAAGAAGAGACCCTAGCATTGTGTTTAAACCAAAAAGAGAAATTGGCAATGAGGTCTTTGAATGTGAAAATATAAGCAAATCTTTTGAATCTAAACTTGTATTTGAAAAGATAGATTTAAGAATATTGCCGGGTGAAAAGATAGCACTTATTGGACCAAATGGCGTAGGTAAAAGCACATTGTGTAAGATTATTGTAGAGGATTTGGCACCAGATTCTGGTAATCTAAAGCTTGGTGCGACTATCCAAAAAGGATATTTTCCTCAAAATATTGCCGAAGAGATAAAAGGAGATTCTAGCCTTTATGAATGGCTTAGAAGTTTTGATAAAAAAATGGATAGTGCAGAGATAAGAAATGCACTTGGACGAATGCTTTTTAGTGGTGAGGAGCAAGAAAAAAAACTAAATAATTTAAGTGGTGGTGAAAAGCATAGAATGTATCTCTCAAAGCTGATGATTGAAGGGGGTAATTTTCTAATACTGGATGAGCCTACAAATCATCTTGATTTAGAGGCAATTATCGCACTTGGCGAAGCTTTGTATAAATTTAGCGGAAATATACTTTGTGTAAGCCACGATAGAGAATTAATTGATGCTTTTGCAAATAGAATTATAGAATTAATTCCTACAGAAAATGGTGCTAGAATGATTGATTTTAAAGGTAGCTATGAGGAATATTTGGAGAGCAAAAATTAAGATTAAACAAAAGATTTATAATGCAGAAAAATGTGATGATTCTAAGCGGAGCTGGGCTTAGTGCAGCTAGCGGCTTAAAGACTTTTAGAGATGGTGGTGGATTGTGGGAAGAATACGATGTTATGGAGGTTTGTAGCACTCAAGGATTTAAGAAAAATCCACTTAAAGTGCTGGAATTTTATGATGAAAGAAGAGCACAACTTGCAAGTGTAAAGCCAAATAAAGCACATAAAATCATTGCCGATATAAAAGCAAAATATCCAGAAAATGTGTATATTTTGACACAAAATGTAGATGATTTGCTTGAGAGAGCAGGCTGTAAGGATGTTATTCATTTGCACGGATTTTTACCTGAGCTTAGATGTATAAAATGTCAATTCGTATTTAATATTGGTTTTGAAAGCTACAAGGGCAAAATTTGCCCAAAATGTAATAGTGATGATGTGCGACATAATATCGTGATGTTTGGTGAGCAAGCTCCAGAATATGTTAGACTCTATAGTCTTTTAGGGATTACAAATTTGCTAGTAGTAATTGGCACAAGTGGAGAGGTCTTGCCAATAGATAGATTTGCTAGAAATGTTCCAAAAAGTATTTTAAATAATCTTGATGACCTAAATAAAATCGCAAGGCATTTTAGCAAAGCTTACATACAACCAGCTACTATTGCCCTGCCAAAAATAAAGCAAGATATTGATGAGTTTATGAGAGCATAGATTCTAAAGTAAGATTAATGTCTTTATCTTTTAAAGCTTATGGGAGGGATATAGATTCTAACTTTGGATAGAATCTATTGCCATTTGACTAATTTTTGGGATTTTTGTTTTTTACTATCGTTTGTTGAGATTTTGTTGTTATTTTTATGTTATCTCTTATCTCCAAAATCTCATCATACGCTTTATTTATATCGTTGCTATTTACTGTAAAATCATACCTTGATTTTTTATATTTTATGTCATAGTATTTTACTAGTAGCAATTCTGCCACCCTATGTTTATCATCATTTTTAAATGCGGTGATTATTTCATTTTTTATTTCTTTTTTCATATATGGTGAAATTTTTTCCATCGTGATATAAAAGTCACTTTCTTTGATATTTTGATAGAGCTTTAGGATTCGCTGTATTCTATATTCTAAATCACAGGTTATTAGAATCTTTTTGCTATTTTGATACGCTTCATAAAGCGATTTTGGGATGATTATATCACCTAGTTTTTTACTTTCATTTTCTATCAGTAAGATTCCCTCTTTGCTTACTAGATTATAAAAAAGCATATTTTGAAACATCTTTACGCTTAGTGTTTTTGTTCCTTCTTTGGCTATAAAACCAAAGCTTGAGCCAAAATGATTACATAGCATTTCTAAATCTATACTCCAAGATTGTGCTTTTTGTATCAGCTCACTTTTCCCACAGCCTGTGTTTCCACAAAGTGTGAGAAAACTTCGCTCAATCTTGTTATTTAAATGATTTAATACGATATTTCTATATGCTTTATATCCATTCTCCAATCTTTCTACTCTAAATTTTAGAGCTACTAATACACTATATAAGCTAAGACTTCTATTTCCGCCTCTAGCACAATAAAGTAGGATTTTATTTTTGTGATTTAATATATCTCTATTAGTCTCTAGCATATTTGCGATATTTCTACACGCTATGCTTGCCCCAAAAAAGTTTGCTTCGATTGGATTTTGTTTGTATAGAATCCCTATTTTTTTGTATTCATCATCATTAAATACAGGCAAATTTAGTGCATTTGGTATATGAGAGTGGCTGAATTCACTAGGACTTCTAACATCAATGATAATATTTGCTTTATTTATAGATTCTAAAATGTTCACAAATCTTTGATCCTCCAACTCAAACTTTTTCCTGCTAGAAGTGGAATGATTCTGTCATCGCCTATCACAATAAAATCTTGGACTTTAAAACTTTCTTTTATTAGCGTTATTGTTTTGTTTGGAATGTTTTGCAAATCATAGATTTTCCTTGCATTATCACTGATGAATTTTTGCAAGTTTTCCAGCTTTTTATGTTTTTCAAAAATTTCGCATAGTTTAGGAAGCAGTATCGGAGCGGAGAAAATTCCAGCAGCCCCATTTTGTTTTAGTTTGTTGGATTCTAAGTGTGGTGCAGAATCTGAGCCAAAGCTAATTTTTTCATCTCCACTTAGTGCAAGATTAAGAAGTGCATCCCTGTCTTTTTTGGTTTTTAGTATAGGCTTGCAGAAATAATGTGGATTTAGCCCACTTCCTAGCACATCATCAAGACTCATCGTGATATGATGAAGTGTAATTGTTGCAAAAATATTATCATATTTGAGCAAATCAATGCTTCTTCTATCGCTTAAATGCTCCATTATAATTTTTAATCTTGGAAAATTTATTGCTATTTCTCTAAAAATCTCACCAAACTCAAATTCTCTCTCCAGGCTAAAGCCATTGCTTTCTCCGTGAATTGAGAGGATAAAACCCAAATCTTGAGCGATTTCAAAAATATCACAAATCTTTTGATTCAAAATCTCACTTATTCCATTTTCACTGCCTGTTGTAGCACCTTTTGGATAGAGTTTTAGAATCTTTATCCCCTCTTTTTTTGCTTTTATTAGCTCATTCTTGTTTAAAGATTCGCTTAGATATATACTCATAATAGGCATAAAATTACCACAATTTAGCTCTTTGGCGGTATTTTCTATCTCTTTTTTGTATTTTAGGATGCTATTTGTATCATCAAGTGGAATCTTTAGATTTGGCATAGCAAGCACACCACTAAAATATTTTGCACTAAAATTTAATACAGATTTCAAAATCTCACCTTCCCTTAGGTGGATATGCATATCAAGTGGATTTTGCAAGGTAATCATTTTAATCTCTTAATAAATCAAGCATTTTTTGCTTATAAAATATCGCTAATTCTTTTGTAGTAGCCTCAAATCTAGTGACAAGTATCGGCGTTGTGTTGCTAGCACGAATAAGTCCCCAGCCATTTTCAAATACGACTCTAAGCCCATCAATTGTGATAATATCTAGAATCTTTGGGAAATCGCTGGGTGGATTTGAAAGTTTAGTAGCAAGGTTTTCTATGATTTTAAATTTTTCTTCTTCGCTAGATTCTATTTTTTCTTCTGGTGTTGAATACATTTGTGGAAGATTTTTTATAGCAGATTCTACATCCCTAATACTAGAATCTAAGAATAATTCTAATGCTCTAAGTGACGAATACAAGGCATCATCATAGCCAAAATATCTATCATTAAAAAATATGTGTCCGCTCATTTCAGCTGCAAGATGTGCGTTTGTTTCCTTTAGTTTTACTTTTAGGTTGCTATGTCCTGTCTTATACATTATGGCTTTGCCAATTTTATTTATCTCATCATACATTATTTTTGAGCATTTTACTTCACCGATGATTACTGGTTTTAGACCACTTTCAAGCATTTTTTTGGCAAATAAAATCGCAAGCTCATCACCTTTAAATGAATAATTTTCACTAAGCAACGCCAATCTATCTGCATCTCCATCATAAGCAATGCCAATTTTTATACTATTTTCTTTCATTGTTTTTTTCAAATCAGCCAGATTCTCTTCTATGCTAGGGTCTGGGTGGTGATTTGGAAAAGTTCCATCTGGGCTTGTATAAAGTCCTACAAAATCAATATTTAGATTTTCTAGCACTTTTGTGATAGCAAGCCCTGCTACTCCATTGCCACAATCAAGAGCAACTTTATATCTAAAGTTTTTCAAATTACCAAAATGATTTGTAAGAAAATTTATATACTCATCTAGGGCGTTTATATTTGTTATATCTCTGGTATATTCTTTGAAATCATAGATTCTAGATTCTACTAATTTGCCAATTTTTTTTATATCTTCTCCATAAAATGGTTCTTTTAGCATTGTAATTTTAAAGCCGTTGTATTGTGGAGGATTGTGTGAGCCTGTTATCATTATGCTTGCATCGATATTATCCATATTTTCAAATTTATGATACAGGCTAAAGTAAGCCACAGGTGTAGGAATCATTCCCATAAAATATATTTTTACTCCCTCGCTGCTAATCCCATTGCTTATATAATCAAATAAATTTGGGCTATGCACTCTTGCATCATAGCCAATAGCAATGCTATTTCCACCTCTTTTTTTAAGCTCTATTGCTAGATATTTTCCAATGCTAAAAACTATGTCTTTATTTAAATCTTTTTGGTATATTCCTCTAATATCATATTCCCTAAAAATACTCATCAATAAACCTTTTGCCAACCTTTGATTAAATTAACTTTTAAAAATTATATATAAAAATTTTAAAGCTACTATTAATGAAATATCTTTGTAGAATCTAAAGTTTTATTAGATAGAATCACTGCTACTTTTTAGTATTTTGGAGAACTTTTAAAATGGGGTTTAAAAAATATCTATCCTCTCTTAAATCCTATGAGGCTGGAAAACCTATAGAGCTTGTAATAAGGGATTATGGGATAAGACAAAAGGATATAATAAAATTAGCAAGTAATGAAAATCCACTTGGGACTTCTAAAAAAGTGATAAAAACCATAAAAAAAGAAGCAAAAAATTCATATAGATACCCAGATGATTCTATGTTCGAGCTAAAAAAATCATTAGCTAAAAAATATAGAGTAGATTCTAAAAATATCATTATAGGGCAGGGTAGCGACCAAATTATAGAATTATTAGTTCAGGCTACTTGTGGTAGCGAAGATAAAATGCTAATAAGTTCTTTGACATTTGCTATGTATGAGATTTATGCTTCACACAATCAAGTGAAAGTTTTGAAGACAAAAGATGGCATTCATAATGCAAATCAATTTATAGAAATTTATAAAAAATCAAAGCCAAATTTAGTATTTTTATGTCTTCCAAATAATCCTCTTGGCGATTGTTTGGATAGAATTGAAGTGTATAGAATCTTAGATTCTATATCAAGTGATACGATTGTAGCACTTGATTGTGCTTACGGTGAATTTGCTGCATACAAAGATAAAAATAAAGAGATAAAACCAAAAGAAATAGTTAAACTATATAAAAATTGTATCTATCTTGGCACTTTTTCAAAACTATATGGGCTGGGCGGACTTAGGGTTGGATATGGAATCGCAGATTCTAGATTTATAGAAATATTATCAAAGCTTAGAGCACCATTTAATATCACAAATATTTCGTTAAAAGCGGCGATTACTGCATTGCAAGATACTGCTTTTTTAAAAGATGGTTTAAAAAACAACTTTAAAGAAATGAAAGCATATGAAGATTTCGCTAAAAGCAACAATATCGATTTTATAGAATCTTATACAAATTTTATTACATTTATGCTGCCAAAAAATATAGATTCTAGCAGTTTATGTGAATATCTTTTAAAGCAAGGTGTGATAATTAGAGATTTAAAATCATATGGAATAAATGCAATAAGAATCACGATAGGCCTAAAAGAACAAAATAAAATAGCTATAAGATTAATAGATAAATATTTAAAAAGGTAACAATTGGATATAAAGGGATTATTTAATCAGCTCTTACGATTATATGAGAGATTAAACAAACGACAAAGGATGGTCATAATAGGTGGCATTGTTGTTGTCGTATTGTTTCTTTCATATTTTGTCGTATTTTCTATAAATCAAAGGAATGAATATAGCAATTATGGCGTTCTTTTTGAAGGACTAAGTCCAAGTGATAATACTTTGGTAATTCAGCATCTACAAAGTAATAATATCCCTTATAAGATTCCAAAAGAAGATACGATTTTGGTCCCAAAAGATGTAGTATATGAGCAAAGAATAACACTAAGTAGCAATGGTATTCCAAAAAATAGCAAAGTTGGCTTTGAGATATTTAATGAGCAGTCTTTTGGAATGACAGAATTTGAACAGCAAGTAAAGTTGATAAGGGCAACAGAGGGTGAATTATCAAGGACGATTGAAAGTCTAAAACCAATAGACCACGCTACCGTCCATATAGCATTACCAAAAGATAGTGTTTTTGTAAGTCAAGAGGTTTTACCAACGGCATCTGTCGTGCTAGATATTCGCCCAAATATGTATCTTTCTCCATCTCAAATAGATGGCATTAAAAATCTTGTATCATCTGCTGTATCAAAGCTTACTAAAGAAAATGTGGCTATTGTTAATCAAAATGGTGAAACCTTAGGTTCTAATGATGAAAATACTATCACGGCAGAGACTATAAATGCACAATTAAAATATAAAAATAATTATGAAAAGATTCTAGAAGACAAAATCCTAGATGTTTTATCACCTGTTGTAGGCGGAAAAGATAGGGTTGTGGCGAAAGTTACAGCAGAATTTGATTTCTCACAAAAAAATAGCACACAAGAAATATTTGACCCAAATAATGTAGTGCGAAGCGAGCAGAATCTCGAAGAAAGAAGACAGGGAGCAAAAGAACCAGAGATTGGCGGTGTTCCGGGTGCAGTTAGCAATATTGGTCCAGTTCAAGGGCTAGATTCGCTAGATTCTAAAGAATTGTATGAAAAAAATCAAACAACTACAAATTATGAAATAAGCAAAACTATATCTGAAATAAAGGGTGAATTTGGAACTTTAAAAAGGCTGAGTGCAGCTGTCGTAGTCGATGGTAATTATGAATTAGCAAGTGAAAATGGCACACAAAAATTATTGTATATTCCAATTAGTGCTGAGAAGATGAATGAAATAAACAATCTAGTAAAGCAAGCTATAGGATTCTCCCAAAATAGAGGTGATGAGGTTAGTGTAAGTAATTTTGAGCTAAATTCAACTACAGGCTCTTACAAGCCAAAAACTACATTAGAAAAGATTGTCTCTATTTTATCTCCACTCATTCCACTTTTGAAATATATCATTGTTGCAATCATTATCTTTATTTTTTATAAAAAAATTATTGTGCCATTTACAGAAAGAATGCTTGAAGTTTCAGATAATGTTGAAGATGATGTTGAATCTTTGCTTAAAATTGATGATAGCGAAGAAGAAAACAATAGAGTTAATGATATGAGAAAGAAAATAGAAGACCAGCTTGGACTTGGCAGCTTTAATGAAGATGAAATCAAATACGATGTGTTATTAGAAAAAATGAAAACTATGGTTGCAGAAAATCCAAGCGAAGTAGCAAGTTTATTTCAAACCTTGATACACGATGAATTAGGGATAGAAGACATTAGTAGCAAGAAAGGGGTATAAATGGCTTTTAATCTGACACCAAAGCAGCGTGCACAATACGATGAATTCTCTATGGCAGAAAAGATTGCAATTTTATTAATCCAATTGGGCGATGGTATCACAGGCGACATTTTCACTCATTTAGATATAGATTCTATTACAGAGATTTCTAAATATATAGCACAAATTAAAGGTACAGATAAAAATATTGGTGCAGCAATATTAGAAGAATTTTATGCTATTTTCCAATCAAATCAATACATAAATACTGGTGGCTTTGAGTATGCAAAAGAGTTGTTGTATCGCGTTCTTGGTCCAGATGAGGCAAAAAGAGTTCTTGATAAATTATCAAAACAAATGCAAACTGCTCAAAATTTCTCATATTTATCAAAAATAAGACCGCAGCAGCTTGCGGAATTTATCGCAGGTGAACACCCACAAGCAATCGCATTGATACTTGCACATATGGATTCAAATAGTGCGGCAGAGACTTTGAGTTATTTTTCTGATAATCAAAGAGCCGATGTTGCAATAAGAATGGCATCTTTGGGCGATATTGCACCACCTATTGTAAAGAGAGTTTCAGCCGTGCTAGAAAATCAGCTAGATTCTCTTGCTAGCTATAAGGTTGAAGTTGGCGGACCAAGGGCTGTTGCAGAAATATTTAATCGTTTAGGTCAAAAAGCAGCTAAAACTACGATAGCCCATATCGAGCAAATTGATGAGCAATTGGCAGCCAAAATCAAAGAGATGATGTTTACATTTGAAGATATTATCAAGCTTGACAATAATGCAATTAGAGAGATATTGAAAAATATTGATAAAAAAGATTTAGCATTATCTTTGAAATCAGCACCAGAAGAACTAAAACAAAAATTCTTATCAAATATGAGTCAAAGAGCCGGAGAGCAATTCATAGAGGAATTGCAATATCTAGGCGTTGTTAAGGTAAGAGATGTAGAAAATTCTCAAAGAAAAGTAGTAGAACTTGTCCAAACTCTATCAGAACAAGGAACTATACAAATAGGTGAAGAAGATGATGTTGTCGAATAGTAATGATAAAAGCATTATTTCTTTACAAGAATTAAATAAGCATAATATGGCACGATATGAGTTTAAAAAAATAAATACACAAGATATAAAAGAGATGCATACTCCAAAAAATATCCATATGGAAGAAAATATTCCTACTCAAAGTCAAGTATCAATGATACAAAGTAGTATAGAAAAAGAGCTGATAGAGAAACTTTTGACAAAAAGTGATGATTTGTCGAATTCACTAAATAATTTCCAAATGCAATTTGAAAAATTACAGTCACAGATGTATGAAAAAGAAAAAATAGCAAGAGAAGAAGGATTCAAAGAAGGTGAGTTGAAAGCAAAATTAAGCTTTAAAGATGAACTAGAAAAAGAAAAAGAAAAGGTTACAAAATCTGTCATAACATTAAATGAAACGATAGAAAATATAAAAAAACAAATAGTAAATCTAGAATCTGAATTAAGCTCAATTGCTCTTGATATAGCAAAAGAAATAATAGTAAAAGAAGTTGATGCAAATAGCTCAAAAATAGCAGCTTCGATTAGCAAGGAATTGCTTCAATCAATGAGCATGAATCTAAATATCATTATCAAGGTGAATCCAATAGATTTTGATTATTTGAATAATATATTTACTGATAATCAAAATATTAAAATAAAGGGCGATGATGCAATTCAAAAGGGCGGAGTTGTGATAATTAGCGATAATGGTAATGTTGATGGAAATGTAATGTCAAGATACCAGATTTTAAAACAAAGCGTATTGGAAAACTTTAGAGATTAGATTTTTTTTAAGCGAGATTTTAAATGATTAATCTAAAAGATATGAATATAGATGAGTTATGCACTCAAGCAGGAAATATTAGAAATAGAATAATAGAAGTTGTTAGTAAAAATGGCGGGCATTTAAGCTCGAATCTCGGTAGTGTTGAGCTAATAATTGCTATGCATTATGTATTTGACTGCAAAAAACATCCCTTTATTTTTGATGTCAGCCATCAAGCATACGCCCACAAATTAATAACAGATAGATGGGATAGTTTCGATACATTGCGACAAACAAATGGAATAAGTGGATTTACAAAGCCAAGCGAATCTAGTAGCGATTATTTTATCGCAGGACATAGTTCTACCTCGCTTTCTCTTGGTGTAGGTGTCGCAAGGGCGATAAGATTGAATAATGAAGATAGAGTCCCTATCGTATTAATTGGTGATGGTGCTATGAGTTCCGGCCTGGCTTATGAAGCACTTGATGAAATAGGGGATATTAAATATCCAATGATTATTATCTTGAATGATAATGAGATGAGTATTAGCAAGCCAATAGGTGCAATTAGCAAGTGTTTATCTTCTACGACTGCTACAAAATTTTATCAAGAAATAAAAGGTGGGATAAAAAAAATTCTACAAAATTTACCAGATAGCGCTACTTATATGGCGAAACGATTTGAAGAATCTTTTAAATTAATCACTCCAGGAATCTTATTTGAAGAATTAGGATTAAACTATATTGGACCAATAGATGGGCATAATATAGGCGAATTGATAAATATATTTCAAAAAGCAAAGAATTTTAATTCACCAGTTTTGATACATACACAAACTACCAAAGGATATGGATATAAGATTGCCGAAGGAAAATATGAAAAATGGCATAGTGTTCCTCCGTTTTGCATAGATACAGGGATTCCGCTAAATCCTACAAAAGCAAGTAGCCCAACTAAAATATTTGCAAATAAACTATTAGAATTAGCAAAAAAAGATGAAAAAATAGTAGGTGTTACTGCTGCTATGCCAAGTGGCACCGGACTTGACCTCTTGATTGATAGTTTCCCAAACCGCTTTTTTGATGTAGCTATTGCAGAAGCTCACGCCACGACTTCAATGGCAGCAATGGCAAAAGAAGGATATAAGCCTTTTGTTGTCATATATTCTACATTTTTACAAAGAGCATTTGATAGTATAATTCACGATGTAAGTATCATGAATATGCCTGTAAAATTTGCTATCGATAGGGCAGGCATTGTCGGTGAAGATGGAGAAACCCATCAGGGCGTATTTGATATTTCATATCTAAATCTTATTCCAAATATGGTTATTTATGCTCCAAGAGATGATGAAAGCTTAGAATTAGCCCTAGAATTCGCTACAAACTATAATGATTCTCCACTGGCTTTTAGGTATCCGCGTGGTGAGTTTTTACTGCCAAATAAAACATATCACAATAAAGAATTTCAATTAGGCAAGGCTGAGATACTAAACAAAGGAAGTGATATTGCATTTTTAGGTTTTGGAAATGGCGTAGGAAGAGCATATTTGGTAAATGAAGCACTGAAAAATAAGGCCACTTTAGTTGATTTGAGATTTGCTAAACCTCTTGATGTCGATTTGATAAAAGAGGTGGCCAAAACTCACAAAAAACTATATATATTTAGCGATGGTGTAAGGCTTGGCGGTATAGCACAAAATATTAGCTACATGTTATTAGAAAATTCTATATTTACAAAAATAAGAAGTTTTGAATTTCAAGATTGTTTTATTCAGCACGGCAAGACAAAAGAGATAGAAAAAATATTGAATCTTGATACAACAAGTATCTTTAATATAATAGAAGAGGATTTAAAAAATCTATGATATTTCGTATTTTTTCAAGTAAAAATGAATTGTTTTTAACGCTCATTTTTTTAGTGTTTTGTATTTTTGCTATGTTTGATTTGTATAATCAAAATGCGTTGAAATATATAGAAGATTCTTTTAGTTTTGCACTCACAAATATAGGTGTTGTAGCAGTGTTAAAAATAATATCTGGAGCACTTCCTTTGACTGATGGAATTAGCGATATACTAGATAAGATATTTAATTTTTTCTTTCTTGCAAATATTTTGATTGGAATCCAGTATATCTTGCTTATTGTAAATAAGATTCTATTTATCAAGATTCTAATCATTTTATTTTTTGCATTTAGGTTTATGCCTCAATTTAAATCGATTGCAACAAAGATTCTAATCATTTTGTTATTTTTTAATCCCGGATTAAATCTATATATCGGTGCGATAAAAATAATATCTAATGAAGCAAATATGACTATTGATAATGATTTGAATGAAAAGATAAATCATATAAAAGGTATTTTAGGGATTAGCCCTAAGGTTGAAATAGAGATTGAAGAGCTAGGTGATGCAAGAGGCACATTATCTAAAGTAATAGGCGAGATTGGTATTTTTGGTCAAAATATACAAGCTACTGCAAAGGATGTGGCAAATACGATAACAAATCCAATAGATTCTACCCAAAAGACACTAGATGAAGCGAAAACAAAAATACTAAAAAGTATGCAAGTAATAGGTGATGGTCTTAGTGTGATTCTAAGCTTAAGTATAAAATATATATTAAATGTGTTTTTCTTGTATTTTTTGATGCCTATATTGTATTTTTATATAATGTATAGAGTGATAAATTACAAACCACTATATCATAAAGAAATCATACATAAGATAGAATCAAGGCCTAGCATATAACTAATTTTTGTTCAAAAACGCATCTATTCTATCTTTTGTTTCATCTTTTCCAAGTATAAAAATAAGCTCGTTTATGCCAATCCCGCCACTTTTCCCAAGCAATGCACATCGCATAGCACTAAATAATTTACCAATTTTGATATTCTTAGTTTCTACGAAGTTGTGCAAGCAATAATTTATATCTTCAATGCTATTAAAATTATTTATAGAATCTATCGCAGGAACTAGCATCTCTTTTGCTTCTTTATCTATTTTTGCACTAAATTTTTCATCATAGATTCTACTTTTTTTAGTATAGAATCTATCATATCTTTTAGCTCTATTAGAGTGTTTGCTCGCTCTTTAGTCTCTTTTAATAGCACTTCTTTTTTACTGGATTCTAGATTTATATTTAGCAATTCTTCTAATTTTTTATTTTGTGTATTTTTTATATACAGATTGTTTAGCCATAATAGTTTGCTTTCATTGTATATTGATGGTGAGCTACTTAGATTTTCTAATGTGAATAAATCTAGCATTTCTTGCATACTAAATACCTCTTTATCTCCGTAGCTAAAACCAAGTCTAAGCAAAAAATTTAGCAAAGCTTCTGCTAAATAGCCCATTTCCTTATATTCCATAACACTCAAAGCACCATCTCTTTTGCTTAGTTTTTTTCCATCTCCATTTAATATCATTGGAATATGGCAAAAATTCGGTATCTTAAAGTCAATTGCTTTATATACCAATATTTGTTTTGGCGTATTTGTAAGGTGGTCATCACCTCTTATTATATCAGTTATGCCCATTAGAGCATCATCTATTGCTACTACAAAATTATACGTAGGCGTGCCATCGCTTCTTGCAATAATAAAGTCATCCAGTTCTTTTGCATTAATTGCAATTTTGCCCTTTAGTTTATCTACAAATTCTATATTTCCATCAAGCGGAGCTTTTATTCTTACAACCGGCTTTACTCCACTTGGTGGGATTCCGTTAAAATCTCTATATCTATTATCATATCTTGGAGTTTTACCTTCTTTTTTTTGCTGCTCTCTTAAAATATCTAATTCTTCTTTGGACATATAGCAATAATAAGCTAGTTTTTTTTCTAATAAAATATTTATATATTTTTTATAAACATCTAGTCTTTTTGATTGATATACAATTTCATCATTATCATAATTAAGCCCAACCCAATCAAATGCCTCTATAATTGCTTCTGTAGCTTCGATACTATTTCTATTAAAATCCGTATCTTCAATACGAAGCAAAAATTTACCTTTATTTGCTTTTGCGTATAAAAAATTAAATAAAGCCGTCCTAAGCCCGCCTATGTGTAAATATCCGGTAGGACTTGGAGCAAAACGAGTTACTATCATTGCAATGCCTCTAATATTTTGGTATCAATTGATTTGCTAATTCTTTTATAGATGATATTGAAACATCTTGCATTGCTTTTATGGCACTTTCTTCATCAAATGAATCTAGTAATTGCTTCTGGGCTATAATTCCTGATTGATGTATTTGTCCTTTTGATGTTATTTGGTATGAAAAGCTCATTACTGCTTCCATTGTATCTTTTTGTATTTCAAAATCAAGCAATTTTAGTTTCAAATAAGATTCTATTTTAGCACCACTAAATGGAGGATTGATGATTTTTAAACAATGTTTGTGGAACTCTTTTATTAGCATACTCTCTACTTCATTTACTATATCATTTGCAAAATTTACTCCACTTAACTCGCTTACCTTGTTATTTTCGCTATATAGGATTTTTGCATTTTGATATTTGCTTGGAACTTCTATGCCAACTAATCCTATCAAATTGTAAGCATCACATATTTTAGATTCTGCTACTAGAGTGTCTAATTTGTAATAATTTATATTTGGTAATTCACTTTTTAGATTTATATCTACACAAGCACTAAAAAATGTAGTCATAAATATTAATATTAAGATTCTGCATCTCATCATTTTTCCTTATTTTTCCCTATATCCAAAGATTGTATTGTATGGATTCTCCCTTAAATCTTTAAGCAAAATAGAGCCATCTTCTGCTAGTTTATTTATATTATTCATCGAATTTTCAATCGATATTAGCGATGGAGTCAAAATATCCTTTATATCGTATTCTCCATCATTTATCTTTTGATTGATAGTTTTTAACATTGTGTTTGTAGTATTTGATACATCATTTACATTTGCAATAAGAGAGCCAATTTCTTTAGTCTTTTCTTGCACCAAAGACATCATTTTATTTAATTTTATAGCAGAATCTTTTATAGATTCTAATATGCTTGTGATGTTTTTGACATTTTCTGGACTTATTATTTCATTTGTATTTTGCAACAAACTATCAATCTTTCCTGTTAGGCTAGGTGCAGATTCTAGTATTTGCGACATTCCACCTGATTTTATTTGTAATACTCCATCAACATCAAGCATATCATTGCTTGAATCGTTTTGTATGAGATTTAAAAAGTTGCTTCCAAGTATCCCACTTTGATCCACTTTTAAAACAGAATCTTTTTTTATTGGCAAGTCTTCCCTAATTATCAAATCAAATTCTATTTCATCAAAATTATTATCTTTAAAATTGATATCTACAATTTTCCCTACATTTATTCCTTTGTATTTTATGGAACTATCGGGGCTTACTCCATCTATCGCCACTTTCGAATATGCCTTGTATTTTTTTACATTGCTTCCAAATTCATTGTTTCCACCAAACCAAAATATAAAAACAACTAAACCAATTAGAGTGGCTATAAAACATAAACCAATTAGAATATAATTTACTCCTCTTTCCATAGTCGTTCTCCCCTTTTTGATTTTAATAGATTATCTATCTTGTTTGCTTCACTATGCTTAAATTCCTCTAGACTTCCAGAGAATAATATTTTTGAATTATCAAGCAAAATAAATCTATCTGTTATATCTTTTATAGAATCAAGGTCGTGAGTAACCATCACAACGCTTAAATTAAAATGGTCTCTTAGTTTCAATATTAGTTTATCGAAATTTTCGGCACTTTGTGGGTCTAAACCGCTTGTTGGCTCATCAAGAAAAAGTATCTTTGGGTTGAAAGCAAGTGCTCTTGCAAGTCCTACTCTCTTTTTCATTCCACCACTTAATTCGTGCGGATACAAATCTTTTACATAGCTTGGCAATCCAACGATATTTATAAAATATTTTGATATTTCATCTATGATTTTTTTAGGATAAAAGCTGTATTCTTTAAGCATAATCCCTACATTATCAAGCACATTTAGTGATGAATACAATGCTCCAAATTGAAACACAACACCACATTTTCTAAGGATAATGCTTCTTTTATTTTGACTTACTTTCCAAATATCTGAATCAAAAATTTTTATACTTCCACTTACTGGCTCTTTTAGATATATCATCGTGCTAAGCAAGGTTGATTTTCCACTTCCACTTCCACCTAAGATTCCAAAAATTTCTTTGTATTTGATATTAAAGCTAATATTATCTTGGATTATTCTATTTTTATATGAGGTTGTTAGATCTTTTACTTCAATTATATTTTTCAAAATCTAAGCTCCGTGAAAATTAGAGAAAATATCGCATTTACCAAAATCACGCCAAATAAGGCATACACAACACTCGTGGTCGTTTTTTCTCCAACGCTTTGAGTGCTATTTTCAACTCTAAATCCGACAAAACAACCGATAATAACAATAGTAGCTGCATAAAATGGTGCTTTTATGATTCCAGTCCAAAAGCTATTCATTCCTACAAACTCTTTTAGTTGTGAAATATAATCACCAAATGTTATCCCAAATCCAGCTTTTAAAAATACCATACAGCCAAATATCGATACCAAGTCAGACAAAAATACCATCAGTGGAAACGAAATGACAAGAGCGATAAATCTAGGCAATACAATAAAATTTAGCAAATTAAAATTCATTGTTCTCATTGCACTTATTTCTTCTGTCATTTTCATAACACCAATTTGTGCAGTATATGCAGAAGCACTTCTTCCTGCGACAATCAGTGCTACGACAAATGGCCCTATTTCTCGAAGTGTGAGTTTTGCAGTCATTTCAACACTAGCTTGCGGGAATCCCATCCTTTGCAATGTAGCGGCACCTTGATATGCAATAACTCCACCTACGATAAAAGACACTATAAAGATGATAGGCATCGCAGTAATAACACCGTGATATATGTGATAAGCAATAGCTTTAAATCTTATTGTTTTTGGATTTGTGATAGATAAAAAAAGAAAATAAAGCAATATTCCAATAAAATTGATAAAATCAATAGTAGCATTAATGGCGTCAAATATGCCTATTCCAAGCTTTGATATGCTTTGTTTTATGAAGTTTTCTTTTATCTTAGAATCTTCTTTAGATATTTTTACACTTCCTAAAAATTCTAAAAACTCTTTTGCATTTTGTGTATTTGCAATGATTGTTATTTGCTTATTTTTACTTTATATTTTTTCTATATAGTGTTTTAAAAAAATGATAAAGGACATATCAAATTTGTTTATTTCATCTAGATTGATAATAAATTCACTAAATTCAGCAGAATCTAACATCAATGCCAAAGCTGTTATTTCGCTTTTTTTGATTTTGTCTCTAAGGTTTCCACTAAGTATTATTGTCAATCTTTTATTATTTGCTATGCTTTCAATCAAGGAAGATTCTCCAGATTTATTTTTTTGCTAACACTTGCAATGCAATCATCAAATATATTTAGTTTTTTTATAGTCATATCTATGCTAATTAAATATTTAAAATTTGATTTTATAGAATCTAGCACAAAATCTAGTGCATTTTCTAAATAATAAAATTGATTTTTGTTAAAAATATCAATGATTAGACTATGAAGTAAGGAATAATCCACAATCTCAATATTTCTATATAAAATCTCAAGATCTATGATTATATCTTGCTTGTTTTCTCGCTCAAATTCCAAGATTCCAATGATTGTGCATATCTTGAAATCTTTTAGCGATATTTTAAAAATATTATCCACTAAAGAATCTTACCTTCTTGGTTTGTTATAAGTCTTATTATATTTGGTATATGCGTGTATATTATCAAACATAGCAATATTATAAGCGGTGTGTGTGTGCCTACCTGTGATACTATTGAGATAGCAGGACTAAAATGCGGTATAAAAAATGATGATATGATACCTATACTTACGCCAATTAGTGAAGAAAGAGATGACACTTTAAATACTTTTCCTGTGATAAACCACGCAATAAGTCCTATAATCCCCTCTAGTGGCACGAGTAATATTGTAGAGCCAATAGCTGTTGATACACCTTTGCCGCCTTTAAAATTTAGATATGGACTATAGCAATGCCCCAAAACTGACAATACTGCAATCGCCCATTGTGTTTCATAAGATAGTCCCATAACCTTTGCTACCAATACCACAATCATACCCTTTGTAGAATCTAGGATTATTGTAAGTATTGATAATTTTTTTGCATAAGGAGTTTGTAATTTTAAGGCTCTATATACATTTGTAGCACCAATGCTTCCACTTCCGATTTCTAAAAGATTTATCTTAAATCTTTTGACGATTAGATACCCAAATGGAATCCCGCCCACCAAATAAGCAATAATATAAAATATAACATTTATATTGCTAAGAATTTCAAACATATTTTTTCCTTAAACTATTTCTATTGTGCCAGATTCTTGCACTTTACCAATTATGAAGCCGTCACTTTTTTCTAATACGAAATCAACGTTTTCTCTACTTACTGAAAGTATCATACCTACGCCCATATTAAATGTCCTATATAACTCATTTTCTTCTACATAT
Organism: Helicobacteraceae bacterium; assembly: GCA_017508245.1. GTDB lineage: Bacteria > Campylobacterota > Campylobacteria > Campylobacterales > Helicobacteraceae > NHYM01. The sequence goes on from JAFVZI010000009.1 coordinate 59,960, forward strand.
TTTGCTAAAAAATTAAAAATACCTTGATTTTTTATTTGATTTTTTTCTATTTTGGCACCAAGCCCACCTAATACTCTAGGAAGATTCTCTATTATCCCGCCACCTGTGATATGGGAGAGTGCATTGATATTGTCTTTTATATTTTTAAAGGTTTTAACATAAATTTTAGTTGGCTCTAACAATACATCTATAAGCTTTCTATCATCTAGCAAATCGTCAAATTTCATATTTAGTTTTTCAAAGCAAATTTTGCGAACTAATGAATATCCATTTGAGTGAATTCCACTGCTTGGAAGTGCTATCAAAATATCATCAACTTTTGCTTTTCTATTCAAATCGTCTCTCTCGCCAATCCCCACTGCAAACCCAGCCAAATCAAAATCGCCATTATGATACATTCCGGGCATTTCTGCACTCTCTCCACCAATCAAAGCACAAGAAGCTTCGATGCAACCATCTGCAATGCCCCTTATCACACTAAAAGCACTATTTTTATCTAGCTTCGCTGTAGCATAATAATCAAGAAAAAACATAGGAGTTGCGAAACTGCATATCAAGTCATTTACACACATAGCCACCAAGTCAATCCCAATAGTGTCTAGTCGCCCGCTATCTATTGCAAGCCTAAGCTTTGTGCCTACACCATCAGTGCTGCTTAAAATCACAGGGTTTTTAAATCCACTAGGAATCGCATATGCTCCGGCAAAGCCGCCAAGAGAACCAATAACATTATCATCAAAAGTCTTTTTTGCAAGAGGTTTTATTTTATCTACTAGAGCATTGCCCTCATTTATATCAACACCAGAATCTTTATAACTAACTTTATCCAAAATCTAAACCTTTGGTATTTATTTTTATCTAAGATTATATAAAAAACTCTCTTAAATACTAAAAGGAGAATTTTGGACATAAAATGCAGAATCTATTTTGTTTGGATATTTTTGTGCAGAATCCTAAAAATTTATTTCTTTGTGAGGAAAATAGAGAATCTTAAAGCGAACTTAGAAAAATATTTGTTATATTCTAAGTTCTCTTTGAAAAGCTTCTTTATTAGATACTAAAATATATTGCGATTGCCGTTATTACTAATCCAGCACCAAAATAGGTGATTGCAGTCTTTCTATTTTTCTTACAAAATGATGTAACAATCAGCCCAGATAAATAAAATATCATCATTGAGATTGAAAATGCTATCGCAATCAAATCAAAAAATGTAAGCTTAAATCCAAGCATATTATGCTTTGTCCCAGCACTTTTATGCATCATAACCAACACCCCATAAAGCCCTCTATCTATCACATAAACATAAGCATTTCCAGATTTGTCTTTTCCAAGTGTGGCACTATATTTTATATTGCCAATTGTTGGATTTCCTTTCATCATTTTTAAAGTCGTGTCTTTTGGAAGCGGAAGGTTATTTTCTCTTAATGTATCTAGGATGACCTTCGCCTCATCACCTTTTTGTGGCATAGAATCTAGTTTAAATTCATATCTATCTGCACCAGAGTTTTGCCTAATCTCAAAAATATACAACACGCCAGTCAAAACATATATAAAAGCAGCTGGTAAGAAAAATAAGCTCAAATATGTATGGATTTGCATCCAATTTTTTTTATTTAGATTTAAAAATTTCATCTTTGCTCCAAAATTTCTGTCATAGATTAAAATTCTGCTCTTAGATTTATCCAATAATTCCTACCTGGAATCATTCTTTGATATAGATTCGTATAGTTTGACCCGCCATTGGTAGCTACATAATCTACAAAATTTGTATCAAAGAGATTGTTTATTACAAGTCCTAGATTCCAAGTATTATTAAATTTGTAGTTAGCTCCTAAATCAAATAAGTGGACATCTTTATACCAAGTGCCAACCCCAGCATTTGCACTGTGTGCTAAGCCTGTTGGGGTTTTGTATTTCCCTACGTATCTTAAATATGTTTCAAATCCTGTTATTTGGTATGATATTTTTGCAGATGTATTATGTCGTGGAACTGTGCTTAGCGGAGCACCTTTATTTTTTCCTGATAGTTGTTTTGTAAATGTGTAAGCATAGGATGCATCAAAACCTACTCCATAGATTCTCTTTATTTGCAATGTAAATTCTAATCCGCTTGATAATGCTTTACCTACATTTTGATACAAACTACAAGTGCTAGCACCGCAGTTTCCATATCCCGGCACATTATTACCACTTGTATAATTTATAGTATCAATTTTATCTCTAAAATCAGTATAGAATCCTGTTAGTGTGATTAATGCTGGATTTACATCAAACATAAAGCTTAATTCATAATTCCAGCTTTTTTCCGCCTCTAAATTCTTATTTCCATAGATATGATTATTTGAATTATCGATTGTGTATCCATCATATAGATATGCTAGTTGTGGAATACTCATACCGCTTGCTATACCGGTTTTTATCGTAAGAAAGTTTGTTGGATTTAGATTGATGTAGAATCTAGGGTTTGGCATAGCTTTATACAAATCACTATAATTCAATCTTAGTCCTAATGTAGTAGATATTAAATCCATTGGTATATATTCTGCTTCACCAAATAATGCTACTTGATTTTGATGTTTGCTTGCTTGCGGTCTTTTTTCAAATTGTTCATACATATAATAAAGCCCAGCATTTGCTATTAAGATTCCAGCTGTGGAAAAATCATAATTTTGATACCACGATGAATTTAATATAATTACTTTATTATCTTGCATAGTAGCCCTATTTGGTGTCCCTTTCCAGCCACTTGCACCGATAGGAACATTGGCTCGGCTTATTTGTTGTGTATCTGCAAATTGCAAATAAGTATTGAAATCGCCAAAACTATAACTTGCATCGTGATTTAAAACAGTGTTATATTTGTAGTAATCCCTTATTGCAGTTACTTGACTACTGGATGTATTTAATGAACCTAGATTTTGATAATTAAATTCACTATCGATATAAATACTATTTTCACTATTTATAACATAATTTAGCCTTCCACCAATGCTAGCTGTTGTATATCCAGTTGGTGAGTGGCTTGTATATGGATTCTGATTGTTGTTGCCTGTATATCCGGGAATATCTTTTTTGTAGAATCTATTTTTACCAGTTGTGTTGAATTTACCACGAAGATTCATCGATAGCACTTCGTCTATTATCGGTGTAGCTACATATCCATTAAACCCATACATATGCCCCCAAGTATTGCTATGTTCTTGCAATCTGGTTTCAAGATTAACACTTCCTGTTGCTTTATCTGGAATCTTTTTTGTAATAATATTTATTACCCCACCCAATGCGTCACTTCCATATATGACAGATGCAGGCCCTCTAATAACTTCTATTCGCTCAATCATAGATATAGGTGGCATAAATCCACTCGTAGGGTCAAATCCATTTCCTCCAAACCCTTTAGCGACATTTTGTCTTTTGCCATCAATTAATATCAAAGTGTATGATGATCCAAGCCCTCTCATCATAATAGAACTTGAACCAGTTTTACTTATGCTTGTTGCAATGCCCGGCACTTCTTGCAGTGCATCACCTAAATCTCGAATAGGGCGATTTTGCAATTCCTCTTTTGGAATTACCGATATGCTTGCAGGTGCGTCTTTTAGTAATTGTTCATATCCTGTTGCACTTACTACACTTTCGCCCAAATCTACGTCTTTTATATCATCACCAAGTAAATTGCTTAATGCCGTTATTAACGTTAAACTCAAGACTATACTTTTATTCTTCAATCTTAACTCCTTTTAGTAAAATTTATCATTTTAAGATAATAATAAAAATGATAATGGATTTTATTAATATAAACTTTATAATTTCTTAATAATTTTCAAGTATTGTTCATTCTGTATGCATAGATATATTTAATTTATGATTATATTTTATAGATTTTAGTATAGTATGTTGTAGATATTATATTTTTAATATCACTTCTTATTTTTATTACTATTTGGATTTTAGCTACTTATATAGGCATTGATTGAATCGATAGCCTGATACAAAAAGCTTTAAATAATATTACTAATCAAATTTTAAAATGCTATGCTCATTTGCTTTGCATCAGTCATCATTTGTTGATTTATAAAAGTTGATTTATAAAAAATTATCCACCTGTATGATAAAAAGCTCTAGTTGAAGTTTCTCCATCGCTCCATTTATTTTTTTCTGGTTTATTTTTTATGGCATTCAAAAGCGACTCTTCCATAGCTTTTTTATCATTATTTTTTATTGCTTTACTTGCGTCAATTGCATCTTGAAAATATAAGCAAGGACATATTATGCCTTCAGCAGTGATTCTAATCCTATTGCAAGATGTGCAAAATTCATCATTATGTGGAGCAATGATTCCAAATACATTGTTTGTATTATCTATTTTGTATAGTTTTGCAGGTCCAAATACTTCTTTTTTTATCATCGTGTAATTATATTTTTTCTGGATATTTTCTAGAATCTCAAAAGATTTTAGACCCTTAATTTTATCGCTTGCAAAGCTGTTTTCCATATATTCTATATATCTAAGCAAGAATCCTTCTTTGTTTGCAAATTCAAGCATAGGCACTATTTCATCATCATTAATCCCCTTTAGTGGAACCATATTTAGCTTTATTTTTAAATTTACTTTTTTTGCTTCATGCAATCCTTCTAATATACAATCTAGGGCATCTTTTTTTGATATTAGTATTATCTTTTCTTTTTTTAAACTATCAAGAGATACATTTATTCTTTTTAATCCAGAATCTTTTAGCTCTTTTGCATACCTTTTCAAAAAATAGCCATTTGTAGTAAGGGCTATTTCTATATCATTTTTATAATCATATATGCTTTTTACAAATGAGCTTAAATCTTTTCTTAGTAGTGGCTCACCACCTGTAATTCGTATCTTTTTTACACCATAATCTATTGCAATTTTTATAAATTCAAGCATTTTATCTAGCGGTATTAAGTCTTCTGCTATCTCATCTGGCGTATTTGGCATACAATATTTGCATCTAAAATTACAATTTTTTGTAACAGAGATTCTGATATAATCAATCGTCCTCCCAAAACTATCTACCAGCAACTTTTATCCTTAAAATATTTATAGAGTAATATTCAGCTTAATTTTCTAGTTTGAATATATAGTATATTTTTATATTATTTTATTGTTTTTTTGTAAATAAAGAATATAAATTTATGTTTTTTATATTTTTATAAATATCACGAAAGTAGTTTGTAGAATATAGAATCTTTGTCAAGATTCTATATATTTTAGCTATTTTGCAATCCCTTCAATGCTAATTGAAAGTGTTACTTCTTCGCTTAGTGCAACACTTGGAGTGCCAGAAGCTATATTAAAATCTTTTCTATTTATTTTTCCACTTAGTTCTAATCCTACGACTTCATTGCCTTTCATATTCTTTGATGTCCCAAATACTTCAACATCTAGTGTTATTTGTTTTGTAATGCCTTTTATTGTTAGCTCAAAAGTGCCATTGCTTCCATTCATTTTAACTAATTTTAATGTTGCTTTTGGAAATTTTTTTGTATCAAAATATTCTGGACTTTGTATATGAGCGTCTCTATCTTTGTTGTTAGTATTGATTGTGCTAATATCAACTTCTCCACTTAATGCACTCAATGTATTGTTATCAACTTTTATATTACCTTCAAATTTACCAAAATTTCCCGATACATTGCTTACGCTTAGATGTTTAATCTTAAACCCAATTTGTGAGTGTGAAACATCAACATTATAATCCTTTGCTATGATTAATCCACAAGGCAGTAAGCCCATCAAAAACGCTAATATTATTTTTTTCATTATTTCTCCTTTTTTAATACTTGAGGTGCATATTATAGTATGTTAATTGTTTATTACAAATTTATTAGATCATATTTTCTATTTGTAGTATCAAATCTAGTTCATCTTTTGTTAAATACCCTTTTTCAAGCACAACTTCGACTATGCTTCTATTAGAATCTAGTGCAATTTTTGCTACTTCTGCTGACTTTTCATATCCTATTTTTGGATTTAGTGCTGTTACCAATCCTATGCTATTTAATACAAAATTTTTACAAATATCTCTATTTGCGGTAATTCCATCTATGCATTTAGTAGCTAGGGTTATGTTTGCATTTTGTAATAAATTTATAGAGTTTAGTAGTGAAAATATAATCACAGGTTCAAATACATTTAATTGCAATTGACCGCCAGCGGCAGCCATTGTTATCGTTGTATCATTTCCTATCAATAAAAAACATACTTGATTTACTACTTCAGGGATTACTGGATTTACTTTTCCAGGCATTATAGAACTGCCTGGCTGCATTTTTGGTAGATTTATTTCATTTATTCCAGCTCGCGGTCCAGAACTAAGTAATCTTAAATCATTGCATATCTTTGTAAGCTTTACAGCGGCTCTTTTTAAGATTCCGCTTATTTGGACATAAGCTCCTGTGCTTTGAGTAGCTTCTATCAAATCTCTTGCAGTGATAAAATCTATTTTTGTTATTTCTCGTAACTTTTTTTCAACTATATCTTTGTAATTTTTAGGTGCATTAATCCCTGTTCCTATTGCTGTTCCACCTAGATTTATCACTTTAAATTCATCTCTGGAATTTAAAATTCTATCTCTATCTTTTTGCAACATTAAACCAAAAGCTGCAAACTCTCGCCCTAAAGTCATAGGCACTGCATCCTGAAGCTGCGTCCTTCCCATCTTTATTACATCATTAAATTCTTTAGATTTATTCATAAATGAATTATTTAATGTGTCCATAGATTCTGCCAATTCCCCAAGACGCATATATAAAGCTAATCTCATTGCAGTTGGATAAACATCATTTGTAGATTGACTCTTGTTTATGTGGTCGTTTGGATGGCAAAATTGATATTCGCCCTTTTTATGTCCTAGAATCTCTAATGCTATATTTGCTATTACTTCATTTGCATTCATATTAGTGCTGGTTCCTGCACCACCTTGAATCATTGGTACTACAAATTGAGAATAATATCCGCCATCTAGTATTTTATCACACGCCTCTATTATCGCTTCTTTTAGTTCAAATGATAATAATCCTAGTTCATAGTTAGCTAAAGCAGCGGCTTTTTTCACTATAACAATACTATCTATAAAAATTGGAAAGTCATTTAGTTTTTGCTTGTCTATAGGGAAGTTTTCTATTGCCCTTAGTGTTTGTATCCCATAATAACAACTATCATCTATTTCCATCTCACCAATAAAATCTTTTTCTATCCTCTTCATCTTAAAACCTCATAAGTTTTTTATTATTTCATACGTATCCTTTGCAATTACTAATTCCTCATTGGTTGGTATTACACATACTTTTACCCTAGAATCTGGAGTTGATATAACAGCTTTTGTGCCTATTGTTTTGACATTTATTTCTTGGTTTAGTTTTACGCCTAAAAATTCTAAATTTTCAACTATCATTCCTCTAATATAAACTGCATTTTCTCCAACTCCAGCACAAAACGATATAGCATCTATTCCATTCATTGCTGCCATATATGAACCTATGTATTTTGCAACTCTATATGCAAATGCAGCTCTTGCTAATTTTACTAATTTATGCCCTTCTCCTTCTGCTTTCAATAAATCTCTAAAATCACTTGATAGTTTTGAGATTCCAAGAACACCGCTTTTTTTATTTAGTATATTAATGATTTCATCAATATTTAGATTCTCTTTTTTTGCTATATATTGCATTACCGTTGGGTCTATGTCCCCACTTCTTGTCCCCATAATAATTCCTTCTAGTGGCGTAAGTCCCATACTTGTATCAACACTTTCACCATTTTTGACTGCACAAATTGATGAGCCATTGCCCAAATGGCAAGTAATAATTTTAGAATTATTTATATCAAGCCCTAGAAATTCAGCTGTTTTTTGGCTTACAAATTTATGACTTGTTCCGTGGAATCCATATTTTCTAACTTTATATTTTTCATACCATTCATAAGGTAATGCATATAAAAATGCTTTTTGAGGTATTGTTGAGTGAAATGCCGTATCAAACACCGCTACCATAGGTGTATTTGGCATCAAATCTTTACAAGCTTCAATACCTGCTGCATGGACGGGATTGTGAAGAGGTGCTAAATCACTGCAATCTTTGATTTTTGCTAATACATCATCATCTATCAATACAGAATTAAAAAAATATTCACCACCATGGACGATTCTATGTCCTACAGCTTTAATATCATCTAGTGATTTTATTACACCGTATTCACTATCAGTTAGTAATTCAAATACTAATTTTGCTGCACTTTTGTGATTTGGCATATCTACTTGTTTTTCTATTTTTTTATTGTTTGCTTTATGTTTTATTGCACTTTTATCAAGACTTATTCTATCGCATATGCCAGATGCTAAAACATTTTCATTTGTAATATCCATAAGTTGATATTTTAATGATGAACTCCCGCAGTTGATTACTAAAATATTCATTATATTTCCTTTGTTTTTATTATATTGCTTGTAATGCTGTTATTGCTATCGTGCCAACGATGTCATCACTACTGCACCCACGACTTAAATCATTTATTGGTTTTGCCATCCCTTGAGTTATTGGACCATAAGCCTCTGCTTTTGCTAGTCTTTGAACTAGTTTGTATCCTATATTTCCTGCATCTAGGTCTGGAAATATCAATACATTTGCACTTCCTGCTATTTTAGAATCCGGAGCTTTTGATTTGCCAACACTTGGGATTATCGCAGCATCAAGCTGTAATTCGCCATCAATATCAAGATTTGGAGCATTTTTCTTTGCTATATCTAGTGCTTCTAATACTTTATCAATTTTTTTATGACTTGCACTACCATTAGTAGAGTGACTAAGTAATGCGACTTTTGGTTTTCCACCTGTTAGTTGTGCAAATGTTTTAGATGATGAAATCGCAATCTGAGCCAACTCTTCTGCATTTGGGTCTTGTATCAATCCACAATCAGAAAAACAAAAGATCCCACTATTTTTATATTTAAAGCCAAAATCGCAATTTGGTACTATCATCAAAAACATACTTGATACCACCTTTGTATCTTTTGCAGTGCCTATTATTTGCAAACCTGCTCTAAGCACATCTGCAGTTGAATTAATAGCTCCTGCTACCATTCCATTTGCTTTATTGTCTTTTACAAGTGCTGCCCCAAAATATAAAGGATTGTTTAGTAATAAATCAATAGCCTTTTCTTTAGTCATTCCTTTGTGTCCTCTTAACTCCACAAATAGATTGCTATAAGATTCTATTAAATCGCTTTCTTTTGGGTCTATAATCTCTACTTTATCAAGGAGGCAATCTAACCCTTTTGTTTTATTTTTAATTTCATCTTTATTGCCAATAAGAATGATGTTTGCAAAGCCTTCCTCAATCACTTTATGTGCTGCTTCTATTGTCCTAGAATCGCTACTTTCCACAAGAACTATAGTTTTTTTATTACTTTTTGCTCTCTTTTTTATTTCTTCTATAAAACTCATATCCCACTCCAATACTAAAAATTCAAAATATATAATAAAATAAATATATTTTAATTAGAATCAATGGCTATTTTATGTTGTAAAGAATGTATATTTTTTACACAAATATTAAATTTAAGATTTTTTTTGGTAGAATCCAAAATCCTACAAATTTTTGGACCGGTGGGTGAGTTGGCTTAAACCACGTCCCTGCTAAGGACGCGTAGTCGCAAGATTACCGAGGGTTCGAATCCCTCCCTGTCCGCCATAGGTTTAACTTTCAAACCTTAAATCATCATTTGTATAAATTGTCTTGCAGGTTGAGAATTTCTGATTGTAAAACGAGAATTTAACTCTCAAAATGAGAATTTTGGACAACTAGTTTTGAAATGTCGGACAGTTATTTTTGAAAATAATTTTTAGGAATAATTATTCTAATAATTTTTATCAAATTGGTTGGTTTTAATTGTCCAACTTTTAAAAGCATACATTTTTTACAGCATCATGTAACAATTCGACAAACCTAACATGTTTGTATTACAATATATTTACTTGGGAGGAGGTTTGAAGGGTGCCAGTTAAAGAATTTGAAAAACAGCAAATTCACAGTTTTATTGAACCAACTGATTTTAAACGCAACTTACATTTGGTTGTTAATAATGCTTTTGTCGAAACACCTACTCAAACATTTGCCATTAATAACAGACGTTATCTTGGAAATAAATTTAAACTAAATGAATTTATTTATAATAATATAGTTAGCGAATGTGGTGATTTTAGCACTTTTGCAGATTTATTTGCAGGAACTGGTTCTGTTGCTTCTTTGTTTCAAGATAAACAATTAATCGTTAATGATATTTTATATAGCAATTATGCTTGCCATCAAACTTGGTTTGGAACAGATAAATATTCAAAAAGTAAAATTATTAAATATTTAAATCAATATAATACTACTAAAGCAACTAGAGACAATTATTTTTCTAAGCATTATAGCAATACATACTTTAGCAAAGAAAA
>JAFVZI010000010.1 GCA_017508245.1 Helicobacteraceae bacterium
AATTTTTGATCCAGCCCAAATGAGCGGTGTAACTGGTGGTACAAGTAGTGGAAATGCTGGAACATTCTGCAAAGCACTACACGATTCTTATCCAAGTGGTTCAAATAGAATCATCCCTCTTGCTACAACTGGAGCTGTAAAGTTCTAAGACTTCATATAGATTCTAGGCTTGAAAAGCCTAGAATCTTAGATTAGTGCAAATCCTTATTTAACTCAATTTTAACTTTACTTCTAAAAGCTATCATCTTACCAGTTTTTGAATCACATCTAAAATGAATACCATTTTTATTTGATAACTCTCTGCCTTTATAGAGATTATCTTCATTGATATTAAAACTTGTATTTATCTCTTGTATCTTTTTTGCTTCAACTTCATCTATATAAAATATTGTCCCAGCAAGCACTGCTATACCGCCATCAACAATACAACCATCACCTAGACTGATTCCAGTGGAGCTATTTACGCCAAGCAAACAATTCTCACCAATAGAAATAGGCTCGGAATTGCCACCACTGAGCACACCGAGTATGCTTGCACCGCCACCTACATCGCTACCATTGCCAACGACTACAGATGATGAAATACGACCTTCATTCATACATTTGCCAACTACACCAGCATTAAAATTTACATAGCTAGCACCTGGCATTTGCGTATATCCACCGCTTCCTAGATATGCACCAAAACGAGTTTTTGCAGAATCTAATAGTCTAATATTGTCATATTGTGGAACAACTTGCATCAAATATCTAGGAAATTTATCAACAAAATCAATATGAGGATACAGTCCATTTAGCTTTAGATAAATCTCATTATCTCTTAAATATGAAAGTTCATAAGGCTTATTGCCACTCCAAGCGACATTTTCCAATAAACCAAAAATACCATCAAGCACCAAACTCCTAAGCTTTGCCTTGCCAAGCGATAATGCGAGCAATTTCATATATGAGCTTTCTACGCTTTGACATTGTGTATCTTCATAAATCACAACAAATCGAAATACAAAATCGCTTGCTTTTAGATTCTGCATTTTTTGTAATTCAAGTAGGATTTGGATATTTTTATGTGATTGCTTGTCATTTAGAGATTCTGCTAAAAATGGATTGAACAAATCTAGTGCTTCACTCACAAAATCACTATCCACTTCAAATATAGCTTCGCTATTACTTTTGCTTATCGCTTTTTTTGCAGCTCTGCAAAATACCGCATAACTTCCTAGATTTTCCCCACTCCAATTTAGTATCGGATAAGTAGCTGCAAGAACATTGCCCTTATTGCCTAAATCAACTCTTGCAATCCCAAAACCAAGTGGAATCTTATTTTTTTTATTTTCTTCTTCTACAAATTTTTTAAATTCATCTATTGTTTTAATCATTTTTACTCCTTCATTGTTGCTTCAAATTTTTCTACAAATCTAATAGGATTATAAGTCATTTTGGCGTGTCTTAATCCTGCAATACCTAAATCTTCCTCTCTATTTACAAATTCCATATCATTCCAATCATTGTATAAAAACTGCTGATTTATCGCTTGATAAATACCATCGTAAAATGTATTTGCTTTTTCTATATGTATAACTACGCTATTACTATTTATTTGTTCTCCAAGGCTAAAGGCGGCGATTTTATCATCGATTCTAATTATTCCACCTTTCATATCTAAACTATCAAAATTTTTTAATGAAGCTTCTATCCCTTTAAATTCATTTTTTAGTCCATCATTTATATTTGGATTATCATTAAACCATATTGTATAAGCATCAAGAACATCTAGGGCATTGCTAGAATCTATTCTTTCATATACAAAATTTGGATAAAGATTCAAAAATTTGTTAAGATGGTTTTTCTTTCCATGAAGTTTCCTGCCATTTAGAGATATCAAGTCTGATACCTGATAAAGATAATCGAATCTATCTCTATTTGGATAAATATTAAATGTATTTGGTATATTAGATTCTAATTCGTCTTTTTGGTGAGATTCTAATGATTTAAGCGAAAATGTCCAATTTTTTGATGAAAAATAATCCATCATATTTTTTATCGTTTTTATTTTGTCTCCAAGTCCAAGTGGATAAAAAATAAATGGATATTCCTCATTTGCAAATTTTGTCTTAATTACTAAGCAATCATTTAAAATGCAATAACTTATCTCTCTACTAAAATGCCATATATAGAGATTCCCAAAAAGCATATCACTTGCCTCAATTCTCTGCATATTAAAAAAATTTTTGATAATATCTTTAGAATCAATACTAACTGGTAAAAATTCCAATTATCCCTCCAAAAATAGCCTTGTTTGCTTTAACTTGAGCATACTCTGATATAGTTCATCTTTATCGTCTTGAAGCTTTTTAATAAAACTTAGCACAATCTCTCTAGCACAAATCAAATCATCAATACTATCAAAATTTGGTAAATCCTCTATTAAATCGAGGACATTTTTGTCATTATTATTTATAACTGCGACTTTCAACTCATTTAGCCAAAGTTTAGAGTTCATATTGATGAATCTCTCTCCAAGCCTCTAATAATCCTCTTGTAACCTTTATTACTATGTCAATCTTTTCTATATTATTTTCTACATTTGCTTGAGTTAAAAATTTTATTTGTTGCATATAAAGACCTGTTAGATAATGTGCTACATCTCCACCATTTTCATAATCAAGCACATTTAAAAGCTCTGTAAAAATATCCGTAGTCCTATTTATATAATAAATCTTTTTTTCTATATCACCTCTTTCAATCCCTTTTTTTGCAAGAGATGAAAAACGAAGTATCCCCTCATATAACATTTCGATTAATTTTGGTTGGGATTCTACTTTTGAGTGAGTTTGCTGATATATATTATAAGCATTTTGACTATTCATAAATTTCCTTGCTAACTCTTAATTTTTTCTTTTATCTGCCAATGATTGTTCTATCATCATATTTAAACTATTAAATGAATTGTTCGCCCTTGCTATTTGGCTATCATATGCAGCAAATCTATTTGCCATCATTTCATATCTATTATCCAATAATTCAATGCTTCTGGCTCTATCATCCTTCAAACGCTTATCGTCATTTTTGATACTTTCTTCAAATAATTTTAATATCGCATTATCGCCAGTAGTCAAATTATCCAACTCCTTAGAAACAAGGGTAAATATACCTTGAGTTTGGGTTTCTTTACCATTTATCGTCGCAACTCCACCCTTAAAAAAATCTCTTACTTTATCTGGATTTGAAGATAGCTGACTTTGTAATTTACTTTCATCTAAGATAAGCAAACCATCATCATTAAAGCTAAGCCCATAATCAATCATACTTTCATATTTGCCATCAATAAAGCTTGCGGTTGCCAATGCTCTATGTAAAGAACCTTTTATCGCTCTAATATTGCTTGCACCATTAAAGATTCCGGCAATCTTTGTATCCTCATCATATCTAGTTAGTTCATTTAGCTTTGGTATTAATAGATTATATCCATCAACAAAAGCCTTAATTTCATCTATGATTGTTGTATTGTTTCTCCCAATACTTACATTTATATCTTTATCACTAGGTGATAAAAGTTCAAGTGTAATGCCACTTGTTATATCATCGATAGTGTTGCTTGGACGAGATACGCTAACACCATTATAAGTGATATTTGCATTTGAAGCTTTTTGGATATTTGTAATATTCATTTTTTTAGCAAGAATACTCCAGTCCATAAACTTACCAGATTCTAAGCCAAGCTTCTTCAATGCTTCTTTATTCTCTTCTGATGCCTTTATTGATACTTCACCAGTATTTGTGTTTATCGCTAAATGTCCATTATCATCAATTGTTGCATAATGTCCATCAATTCCATTAATAGCACTCACTATTGCTGCCTCATTCATCTCTTTGGTATTGCCATCAGCAGTAATTGTCGATAAATCTAAATTTTTATCTCCGATTGTAATCACACCCGTAATAAGCCCAGCTTCAATTGGACTTTTACCAACTATAGTGCTATCTTCAGGGATATTGTTCTTTATAAAAAGTTGGTCTGATTTTGCACCATCAATGCTAATGCCAAAACCGCGTTTATCATTTAATACAAGTCTTTTACCATCACCGCTAATATCGATGCTAATATCACCATTTTCTAGCAACTTTGCCATATCTACATCTTGTTTTATGGTAGATATTATTGCTTCTTTTATTATGCTTGCATTTTGTTTAGATTCTGCATTATCATTTGATGCAACAACCCTAAAAGTCTTATTCACACCATTAGAATCCATCATAGTAATACTAAAATCTCCATCAACGAGATTTAATGCACCATTTATGATATCTTTTGAAACTAGAGTATTACCAAAATATATATTGCTACCAGAGCCTGTTTGTTTTGAATTTATCATTAGTGAATACGCACTATCGCCTTCTCCAGTTTTCATAATAGACGCATTTATATCGCCACCTGTTTCATCAATAATCTTTTGAGCGACATTTTCTAATGTATCTGTTGAAGCTACTTTGATTTGATAATCTTTCCCATCTATATGTATCTTAATCATAGTATCTGCACTAGAAAACAAATCTTCTCTTGAGCTAAATTTAAGTCCTACTTCATTGATAGAATTTTTAGCAATCTCATTTACTTTGACATTTATATCTTGAGTAGGCACACCAGTATTGACATTTACCTTGAGTGAGCTTTCATCGCTTGATGTTGCATTTCTCTGTAGATACGAAGAATAATCAGAAATCTTTTTTGAACTATTCTTGATTATATCAAGCATAGTCTTAAGCCCTACAAGTTCAGTTTGTTTATTAATATTTTCTTGGAGTTTTTTATCAATTGGTGCTATTTGTGCATTTTCATCAGCTTTTTTTAACTTATCAATAACATCATAGTTTAAAACGCCACTACCAACTCCAAGCGAACTCAATGGATTCATATAATTGCTTTATCCTTGTGTATCTAATACGATACTTATAATATCACGCATTTTCTTCATCAATTCCATCGCCTCATCAGTTGGTATTTGTCTTATTATCTCACCACTTTCTTTTTGCTTAATCGTCAAAACCAAAGATGATATAGAATCCTCATAATCAAACATCAAATCTGTATTGATAGATTCCATTTCTTTATTTAGATCCTTCACTAAGTCAAGCAATTGCTGTTCTAATTTGACCTTTTCATCATCACTTAAATTGCTAAGCTTGCCATCTTCAACTCTAAATTGCGTAGTATGTATATTTTGTTTTAATACATTATCATAATTGCTTGCTTGAGTTATACTATATTGACTGCTAGAGCCCAGACTTTGTATCGTTGCATCCATAACAATAACTCCTTTTATCAATACTGAACGACCCTACAAGTATCGGCATATTTTTCTTTTTATTTATTTATTTAACATATACAAAATCAAGCGGATTAATATGCTTATCTTTTTGGGTAACTTCAAAGTTTAGTTTATCATTTACATATGCTATCGTATTACCTTTTTTTACCCTAGCACCAACTTTAATGCTTTTTGGAATTTCGTCTAAATACGAATAAATAGTATGCAAACCGTTGCCATGCTCAATTATCACTACCATTCTTAGCATAGCCGTGCTTTTTGCAAACACTACTTTGCCATCAAGCACACTTAATACCGCACTTCGTTTTTTCACGCTAAATGTTACAAATTCATTAAATACTTTTATTTTATAAACTGGGTCAAAATACGGTCCATATTTTGTCTCAATTGTATAACTTTTAAGTGGTGGGATTGTTTTTTTGCCTGTATATCGTGCTGTGCTTATATTTCTATAAGAACTGCCGATTTGTCTTACTTCAATTGGTGCGACATTATTACCAATTGATGGTGCATTTTTATCATCTTTTTGTAAAGATTCTCGTTTTGCTTCTTGATTTTCTAATTCTTTCTTTTTTAAGATATTTAAATCAACTAAAATTCGATGAATCTGCGTTCTTTCATCATCTAATTTTTTTATCTCTTCATTATAAGATTCTACTTCATCTTTCATTTTTTTAGCTAAAGCTTGCTGCTGTGATTTTGAGTTTTCCAAAGCTATCTTTTTTTCTCTTTGTGATGTTATGACAGACCTAGCATTAGTAATCTTGTCTTGTGCTATATTCATCTCTTTTTTTAAGTTATCTTGCTCTTTTATCAAAGTATTAATCTTTTCTTTTGCTGAATTACTTAGATGTTTTAGAATCTCTTCGTTTGCTATTGATTCTTCATTTAGTGGCTCTTTTTGATTTAAAATCATAGCAATTGTCATGTCTTTTAAAATGATTTTTATCAATTCATTTTGCAAAATATTCAATCTATCTGTCAATTTATTTAATCTATCTTGGTATTTGTCAAATATTTTTTCTTGCTCAAGATATAACTTTTGATTTAGATTTATAGATTTTTGTAAATCTTTTATTTGTTTATCCAAATCATTAATCTTTGCATTTTTATCATTTATATTCTTACCAAGAATATTGAGCTTTTTGCTAAGTGATGATTGCTTGGAATTGATTGTATTTAATCGTTCTTTACTTTCTTGGATTCTAGAATCTGTATTAGCAAATAAAAAACTAACAAATAATATACAAAATAAAAATCTAACTACATACATCAAGGTTCTTTTTGAAATAAAATTACCACAAATACTGAAATCATAGATATAGCATAAGCTACAAATAGCAATACAAAATAATCGATTATAAATATTGTTGAGCTAAATATATTTATACCAAGCATAGAAACAATGGAATTAATCTTATCCGTATTAGCAATAAAAGCAACAATAAAAATGACAATCAATGCAGCAAGCAAGGAATCTACGAGTGCCAGGCGATAAAGTGGAGTATTTTTTATCTTTGAATGTACACCTAAATAAGTCATAATTTCCATTCTCTCACTGTGTTCAAATCGCCATACTTCGATTTGTTTAATCATCAAAAATAGACTTATTATAAAAATAATCCCAGATAAAACAAAAATACACCCTTTTAATAACACAAGCAATCTATATGTTTGGTCGTGAGTTTTGCTAAAAGATTCAACTCTAGTTACGCCATCAAAAGACATTAAATTTGATTCAAGCTCTTTTATTTGATTTTGATTTGGAAATGAATTTAGAGTAATAGCATAAAAAAATGGTAAAGTTCTTTTTAAATCATCAATATTTGTATCTTTAAATTTGGAATCTATATCACTTAATATTTGACTTGTATCTAAAAGACGGATAGAGTGGATATTGCTAATTGATTTTTTTATATCCTCTTCTTTGATCTCATTTTGACTAACAAAAACTATTGCATAATTCTTTCCAATAATTTCCTCGTGACTTACAACAGCACGATTGATAAGCAATACGCTCTCAACACCAATAAGAAGTGCAATAAGTGGCACAAGTAAAGATAAATATTGTCTAAACCATATCATAGACGACCTTATGTTCGATATACAAATGCCTGTAATTACTATCTATTTTATCTGGCATTCTATGTGTTACAACTACAATTGTAATTTTTAGTTGTTCATTCACACCTCTAAGCAGATTCCAAATCATATCACTACTATAATCATCAAGATTCCCCGTTGGTTCATCAGCAAAAATTATCTTTGGATTTCCTGCTAATGCCCGTGCAAGAGCTACTCTTTGTTGTTCTCCACCACTTAATTCTAATGGATATTTATTTGATTTATGCTCTAATTTGATATGTTTTAACAGCCGTCCTGTTTTGATTTTGCAAGTGTTTTTTGGAAAATTATTTATTATCATTGGAAACATAATATTTTTTTCAATATTCCATTCTTTGATGAGTTTATAGTCTTGAAATACAATGCCTATTTGTCTCCTTAGTTTCATAATAGAAGATTTATTTGCATTATGAAGATTGAATCCACAAACATTTAGATGCCCATCACGAATCGGAAGATTTCCATACATAGATTTAAGCAAAGTTGATTTACCACTTCCACTTACTCCTGTGATAAATGCAAAATCTCCTTCTCTTATTTTAAATGTTGCATTTGTAATCACAAGTGGGTCTTTATTATATCCCAGATTTAAACTTGATGCTGTGATGATTGATTGCTTCAATTACTTGCTCCATTTTTTTATTAATTGTAGTGATTGGATATTTGACTTTGTTTTTATTATATCGCCTAAAACCTCTACATTGCCATAATCATTGATTAATAAATAAATTTTACTTGGAGCATTAAATGCACCAAACAACACAAATAGCACATAACCATTGTCAAATTTATAAATATTTTTTATATGCAAAAAATAATTATCACCAAATAATTTTAAATCCCTAGAATCTAGAATCTTATCCATATCAAGATTAGCAAAATTAAGATTAGATTCTACATCATTTGTAGAATTTATCGAATCTTTTAAAATAAATCTAGCCTCATAAATATCTTTATTTTGTTTTTTCCATCTTGCTTCATATTTGCTAATAATTCGTGTTTGTGAATTGATAGATTTTTCTATATCAAAAGCGTTAAAATTATTTGCAATATCTAGTGCATAAGAAAAATATTCTGCACTATCACTACGCAATTCCAAAAATCCACCTTTTTTTAAAACTCGCTCAGATTCTTTTAAAAACTCCTTGCTAAATACTCTTTTTGATGGATTTTTATCCCAAGGCACCGGAAAATGCAAATATATAGAATCTACTATATTTGAATCTAAAATATTAAATAAGATTCTACAATCTGCATTGATGATATATAAATTTTTCAAATCTAATAATCTAATTTGATTTAGCACCTGTTCTATTGCTCTACTATAAATCTCAATTCCCAAAAATATAGTGTCTTTATTTTTTTGTGCCAAATCTAACAAATGCCTACCAGAACCAAATCCAATCTCAATAGATAGGGGATTTGATTTATCATAAAGCTTAGAAATATTTTCTTTTGTAGGCGATAAAAGATATGGGCTTAGATTCTCTTTATCCTTCTTTTGATTTAGATTGTGAAATAAAATATCTGCATTGCATAATTTTATATAAGTTTTTAATGCTTTTTTTACGATGTCAATCGAGTTAAATCTAAGATGTTTATTGTATTTTACCAATACTTTATCACCCCTATCTTGTTGCATAAAGAAAAAACTAAAATTCTTGTATCTAACTAACACCAAATTATCATCATTGTGCTTGATATTATTTGCTACAAGAGAGAATAAAAATCCATCTTTGCTAATTGGATAGGCTGGATTGTCTATTTTTCTTGCATAGAAATGTGGCATTTTATTTTATCTGCAAAATAATTTCTTGGGATTTTTTAGATTCTGTGCCAAATTCATCGACAGCCACAACATAATAAGTATATTCTTTATCGTCTGACATATCATTATCTACAAAATAATTATCATCAACTCTAAATTTCATACTACTACCAAATAAACCGCTTTTTCTATATACTAAATAATATTTTGCATCACTGCTTCCACTCCACTCTATCCTAGCCTTATTGTTATCAATATAGCCTTTTGTAATTTTTGGTGCTTTGATTAATGCCTTTGTGCTACCTCTCACAGGCTCACTTTGCTTACTTTCAATATCACTAACATCCACGCCACTAATCTTGTAAAAATACTCAGAATCCGGTGATTTATTGCCATCTACAAATTTTGTATCGCTTGTTGTTGCTATTTGATTGTATTTTCCATCGATTGTACTTGCACGAAAAATTTTATAATCTGCAATATCACTTACAGGATTCCAGCTTAGCTCTATTTTATCTGTATAATCATTTGAAGCACGCAAAGTGGCATTTAAAGTCGGCCTATCTTTTGTTTTTGCTACTACAATCTTACTTGGACGTGATGGTGCACCCAAAAAATCCACCGCAATAATTCTGTAGCTATAAGAACTAGCATCATTTAGATTCTCATCAAAATATTCTGCCGATAATCTATTATCAATGGTTGCAATAGTTTTAAAATTTTTATCATTATTACTTCGCTGGATTAGATAATGCGAGATTGAATGATTTTGATGAGGATTCCAAAGAAGTTTTACTTTTCTTGAATAATCATTTGACGCATATAAGTTTGCAACAGGCTCTATATACAATGTTTTGATTTTAACAATATCGCTTCTATTTGAATATCTATCCTTGCCTAAAACGTAAAAATAATAACTATATTCTTTTTCTGGTATTAAATTTGTATCAACATAATGGCTTGTAAGTGGATTTTTTATATGTGCTATTTCTTCGTAGCCTTTGCCACTATCTCTATACACAAGATATCCCTTTATGTTTGAATCTACTATCATATCCCATTCAAATGCGACCGAACTAACGCCGACTATAGTTTTTATATTTTTCATTTTTGGAATATTGTTATCTACTCCGCTAAACTGCGATAAAGTACTAGAACAAGCACTAAAGACTATTACTAAAATTGCTAAATGAAATATTTTTAAGAATCTCACCTACCATCTCCATATCAAAATTATTTTCTAAATATGAATTCATATCATCAAAAATATTAGCACGAAACGACATTTTACCATTTTTTAAATGCTCTAAATATAAAAAATAAGAATGCAGCATCACTCTTAGATTTTCCCCTTTATATCCATACAGACTATCACCAACAATATGCCTATTGATACTCTCTAAGTGTGCTCTAATTTGATGTGTACGCCCGGTATAGAGCTTTGCAAGTATTAATTCTTTTTTAGAATCCTTGCTTAATAATAATTTATAAAAATTACTTTTTGAGTATCTGCCATTTGTTTGTTTTGATATTTTTAGGCGATTTTTTGGATTTCTAGCTAGATTGCACTCTATTACAATATCACTTTTTAGCGGTGCATCAATGATTGCAATATAGAATCTTCCCATTGTTTTATTTTGTAATTGCAAGCTTAAAGATGAATGCGAGATATTATTTTTAGCAATCACCATAGCACCACTTGTTTGTTTATCAAGGCGATGAACTATCCCTTCTCTTTTTTCTCCACTAATATTTGAGAGCTGCTTATTATTTGCTTTTAGCCAATCTACAAGACTACTTTCTTTCAGCGATGTTGCACCGTGTGTAGCAATATATGGAGGCTTATTAATCACCAATATATCATCATCTTCATATATGATTTCAATATCAAAATCTATGCAAAAAGCAGAATCTTGCTTGCTAGATTCCAGCTTATCTATTTTGATAATATCATTTTCTTTTACCAAAATACCAGCCTTTTTTGCGATATTTCCATTTATAGTAATTAGCTTATTTTTTATTAGATTTGGAATCTGACTTCGTGAGATGCCCAATGCAGTGCTTAAAAATAAATCAAGCCTTATTAGAGAGGCAGAATCGCATTTAATTTCCAATTATTTAATCGCTTTTATTAGTTTTTTGTTAGAATTGTAACTAAATTAATTTTAAGGATATTTTGTTTGTTTAATGTCAATAGAAGAGTTATTGCACATTTTGACTATCTAATCATACTAACTACATTGCCAATAATATTAATATCTTTAAAACTCATTTATGAAGTAAATCCAAGCCTAACAATAAAACAAATCATTTACATATCTATTACTATTTTCATTAGTCTTGTGATTTTCCTGATACCAATAAAGCGATTTTTTTGGCTTATACCATTTTATTATTGGATGACCATTATATTGCTTGTATTGGTTGAATTTTTTGGTGTTACCAAATTTGGAGCACAAAGATGGATTGAGATTCCATTTATTGGTATCTCATTGCAGCCGAGTGAATTTGCAAAAAGTGCATTAATCCTTATGCTAGCATATAATATTAGTAATGACCCGCCAACGAAAGATGGATATAAATTAAAAGGATTTTTAAAACATTCATTTTTCATATTGCTTCCTGTTGTATTAGTAAAGATTCAACCAGACTTAGGAACATCAATACTCATTTTTATAATGGGATATGGCGTATTGTTTTTGGTTGGAATCCACAAAAAAATACTTATAACAATAGCATCTATTATTGCGATCATGCTTATTGCTATTCCAATCATAAAACCAATTATTAACAATTATTTGCACACCTATCAACTAAATAGAATCGAGCAATTCCTAAGCTCAAAACCACAATATCAAGTCCAACAATCAATGATTGCAATAGGAAGCGGCGGCTTTTTTGGAAAAGAGATAGAAAATACAACTCAAGCACAGCTAAATTTTTTGCCCGTGCCAGAGAGTGATTTTATATTTTCTTATCTAATGGAGCGATTTGGTTTTTTGGGTGCTTTGGTAGTGTTGTTTTTGTATGGATTATTGATATTACATTTATTTATTCTAAGTTACACAAATAGGAAAAATAGAATCTTGCAAGTTTTGAGTGCTTCTATTGGATTTTTACTCTTTATTCACGTAAGTGTAAATGTATTAATGACGATAAAATTAGCACCTGTTGTTGGGATTCCTCTCCCTTTTCTTAGCTATGGTGGAAGTAGTTTTTTAACCTTTGGCATATTGTTTGCATTATTACAGAATCTACTTGCTTTTAGGTTTGTATTTGAGTATAATTCAACTCCTTTTGCCAAATGATGGACTTTTAGCTCAGCTGGTTAGAGCTATCGGCTCATAACCGATAGGTCGCAGGTTCGAGTCCTGCAAAGTCCACCACTTTTTTTCAAGGTAAAAATAAATAAACAAATATGAATAAAATAATCTTTCTTTTAACTGGCTTTTTTATATTTCTTGGTGCTAATGTAATTCCTTTATCTCCACTTACTGCGATATTAAAAGACAAAAATATAAAAGAAGCAATAGTTACAATCAATCCAAGAGATACCAAAGAGATTCCGCTTATCTATCAAATTACAGACAAAATAATAAAAGAATATGGTGGTGTACCAGTATTTGGGCTATATGAAGATTTTAATAACAAAATTGATATTGAATACAAAACAAATAATGAAATAAAAAAAGATACATATTATCTGCAAACAAAAGCTCTTCCAAGCAAAAAAATCGATATTGATAATATGAAATTTGATAATAGATTTTATTTTGTTATTGATGAAGATTCTGCATTTATCATAGATAATCTAGGAAATATGCGATGGTTTGCAAATATTGATAAAACAAAATTTATCCAAAAACCCAAAATGTTTATACTAAATAATATGTCATTTGATATTATAAATGGCAAAATCTTCATGCTCAATATGCAAGATTCTGCAAAATTATTAAACATTGATGACAATCTTTTTAAAATAAATAATGATGATATAACCCTTATAGATAAAAAATTCAAGATTCTAGATAAATGGAAAATTCCTTTTGAAGTTGATATATTTAGCAATATTTCAAGCTTGTATTATGGTAATGATGATTTATTTATTACCTACAAAGATTCTATTATCAAGCTAGATAAAAAAAGTAAGATAAAGTGGATTTTTGGTGGTGATAAAAATGAATTTGAATTAGTCGATGCCACAGGTAGCAAAATAGTATGTGATAATTGCGACTTTAGTAAAGTCGAGAATGTGCAAGAGATTCGTTTTTTAAACAACAAAGATATTATTTATATAATCGTATTTGATAATAATATAAATGCAAAGGCAATCATATACAAGCTTGATGAAAAGCTGCTCACAAATGAGATTCTATGGGAGTATAAAATAAAAGATGAAATATTACGGGGCAATGCGATTTATAGAGATAATTTTCATACAATTTTTATAGACTACAAAGATATAAATAAAAATCTACATATACTAGAATTTGTATGGGGAGAAAATCTACCAACAATAAATATCAAGATAGAAAATGCTCTTAAAGCTATACCATTTGATATAAGTGATTTTTTGAGGCGATAAAAACAAAAGTTTAGATGCCTCAAGTCAATATTTGAACTTGAATATTTATATTTTAAATAAATCCCATTTTCTCACATCTCTATAAACTTTATACTACATCTGCAATTTTGATTGATATGAACACATTTATCATTTTCTCACATCTCTATAAACTTTATGCCACATCTCTTCTTTTAAATTATGGCTAGATAAGTTTAAAATACATCTTCCTACGCATAAAACAAGCATTACAAAGCCTTATTAGAATTTTAGCTTTACCTCGCTAGAATACACACTTAAACACAGCCAAACAAACACTAAACAAAGGGCAAGGGCTATGCAAAAAGATATTATTTTAAATGGGGATTGCGTGGAGATTCTCAAAACTTTGCCCAACAAAAGTATAAATCTAATCTTTGCCGACCCGCCTTATTTTATGCAGACAGAAGGAGATTTGCTACGAGTAGGTGGCGATAAGTTTAGGGGAGTAGAAGATGAGTGGGATAAATTTAATAATCTCGCACATTATGATGAGTTTTGCAAAGCTTGGCTTAGTGAATGCAAAAGAATACTTAAAGACAATGGCAGTATTTGGGTTATTGGTTCATTTCAAAATATTTTTAGACTTGGCTACATAATGCAAGATTTGGGATTTTGGATTCTAAATGATGTCATTTGGACCAAACCAAATCCTGTGCCAAACTTTAAGGGGACAAGATTCTGCAATGCCCACGAAACACTGCTTTGGTGTGCTAAAGATAAAAATGCAAAATACACTTTTAATTACAAAACGATGAAATATTTAAACAATAACAAGCAGGAAAAAAGTGTATGGAACATAGGCATTTGCATAGGCAACGAACGCCTTAAGGGCGATGATGGTAAGAAGGTGCATTCTACGCAAAAGCCAGAATCTTTGCTTGAGAAGGTGGTGCTTTCTAGTTCAAAAGAGGGGGATTTGATTTTAGACCCATTTTTTGGCACAGGCACTACAGGAGTAGTCGCAAAAAAATTTGGACGTCATTTTTTGGGCATTGAACAAAATAAACTTTATATCCAAGAGGCACAAAAACGAATCGATAAAATAGAAATCATAAGCAATAAAATTACAAGGGCTGAACTTGAAATAAAGCCCCCAAAAGTAAGCTTAAAATCGCTCATAAAGGCTAGTTTTTTGATAAGCAACGAAAGGCTTTATAATAAAGCCGGAGTATATATCTGTCATTTATATGAAGGAGAAAAAGTACGTGATGAAAGCGAGATTCTAAGCATTCATAAAATGGCGGCAAAGCATTTGAACAAATCCAATCACAACGGCTGGAATTATTTTTATATTATGCGAGATTCTAAGCTCAAAAGCCTTGATAGCTTACGATATGAATACCAAATGCAAATAAATAAATTAAAGCTATAATTCGCCCTTTAGCACACTGCTTTGCGTACAAAATCAATGTGAATTCTAAAAATTGTAGGAATTTAAGCTACTTCTTTTATAGCTACTGTGAGATGGATTGGATTATATATACCATAGATTCACGTAGATTTGGAATACTTTGTATTGACTATCAAGCAAAAGCCTGTTACTAGGTCGCTTGTGAGTTTTTCTTGATTTGGAATACTTTGTATTGACTATCAAGCAAAGCGGGGAGCGTTACAAATATCGCTTGATTTGGAGTTAAATAATGATAGATTCTAGGATTGTAAATAAAATATTGATTATTTAAATTTTTGCCATTCTTTTTGTGCAGATTGAAATTTACTCTCAAATAGTGGATCTTCATTTTTTAATGTAAGTTTTAGATTTTTTAAACAATCTTGACTTATATCTTCTAAAACTTGCATTACTATAGTATTAAAGCTAAAAGTGTCATCTTCATACAAGGCTTTTTTAAATAATGCAAGATATTTATCATAATCTTCTTTGTCTTTTTTCTCTTCTATCTCTTTTTGTTTTATAGATGCCAAAATATCTATTAAATCCTCTTTTGTCATATCATTAAGCTGCTTTTTAGAATATGCATTGCTTATATTTTTTAGCCTTAAAATTAACTCCTTTTTATCATCTGAATGTGCAAAAAAATCTTTGTATTCGTCTTCTAAATCCTCTGGCATAAAATTACTAATGATGTATTTTTTTATATTTGTGATTTTATTGATATTAGTTCCAATCTCACTATCTTTTAGCTCAAGCAGTATATTTTTCAAAAATTCAACGTCTTCTCTTTTTTGTTCAATAAAGCTAATAAACCCTGCCGCCTCTTCGGCTGGCATAAGCTCCATCCTACTTGCTATTTCTTCTAGCAATATTTCTTGATACTCTCTGTATTTAATCTCTAAAATAAATAATATCTTTTCAACAAGTTTGCTATCAACAACATTAAGTGCAATGTCATAAATGCTATTAAATGCATGCTTTTGCAATAATTGATAAAATGTATCATAAAAATTCTGCGAATTTGCAATCTCTGATTTTATTTTTTGCTCTACTTCATCAATATTAGCAACTTTTGTGCTTTTTATACCACTATTATAAGCAACAAAATTAAGCACTCGTTCTTTATTGATTTCATTAAAAATATTTGTTAATTCTTCTTCACTTAGATGAGAGAGATTTTTTTTATCATAATTTTCTAGCTGTTTTAATAAAATCTGTCTTTTATTCAATCCAATGCCTTTAGAATCTTTAGCATATCGATATGCTCTATCACATCGTGAGTTCTGATGATACTCGCACCGTTTAAAATAGCGTATTGATGAAGTGCCAAACTCCCAATTAGCCTATCTTTTGTATCTTTTTGCACAATATCGCCAATAGTCCTTTTTCTACTTGCTCCTACTAATATTTCATATCCAAAATGAGCAAAATGTCGCAAATTTTTGATTAACTCAAGATTCTGTAATGTATCTTTTCCAAAACCAAAGCCAATATCAAGTATCACATCATTTAATCCATATTTATAAATAATCTCTAATTTTTGTTTAAAAAAAGTATCAAGTTCTAAAATAATATCATCTTGCTTATGTGGATAAATCCAACTATTATGCATAAGCACTAAATGCGATTTATAATCTCTTGAAAGGGATATGATATTTTCATCATTTAGCCCATAAACATCGTTTATGATTTTAAAGCCTCTATCAAGGCAGAATCTGATTGTATCAAAATTATAACTATCAATGCTAAATACGACTTTATCCATAAATTTGAGTCTATAAAGCTCATCTATTGCATCTCTAATCCTAGATAATTCCCCACTAGAATCTACAAATTCACTTTCCGGGCGAGTAGATACGCCACCAATATCAATAATATCTACACCGGCTTTAATCCAATCATCAATCTTTAAAATAATATCATCAATATTTTTTATTCTAGAATCTTCATAAAAAGAATCATCTGTAATATTAATAATCCCCATAATCTTAGGCAAAAAGTTATATTTTTTAGTGTGAGATTCTAGCACCACAGCCATTTCCTTCAATCCAAATGGCTGAATCTTACATTTATCAATGATACGCATCAACTGCGATAATGTAGCTATCAAGATTCCGTTATATTTTTCTTCTTTACATAAAATCGAATCTTTTGGGGTGATAAAATCCCCACCAACACTTAGACATTCTTGTTTTAGAATCTGGATTGCCGGATTTTTTATATTTTTGATTTTAAAATAAAAGATTCTGCCTTTTTTAAAAGCTACATCATTTGCATATTTTGTCGCCCCGATTTCATATAGACTTGATAGATTTTCTAATCTATAAACTTCTACCATTTATTAACTCTTCTTTTATTTTCTAAAATCATCAACAAAAGCACCAAAAAAATATATTTGGCATTGCCGCCACTATTGCATTGACTTATTGCATCGCTAAAGCAATCTAGCTCATTTCTATTTAATTTGATATTTGTCTTTTGTAGGCTAAATAGAAGGTCTTCTATTTTGTTTCTTGTCTCTTCTTTTGAATAATTCAAATCCTTTATATAATCCCTTATAGAAGCTAAAGTAAGCGTGTTTAAATCGATATCAAAATTATGTCTTTGTACTGCAATCTTTCTGTCAAATACAATCATGCGAGATAAAATCGTAGGCAAAATGGCATTTTTAGATTTTGTAATGAGTATGAATTTTATATTAGTTGGTGGCTCTTCTAAAACCTTTAAAAGTGTATTTTGTGCTTGCGGAGCAAAACTATCGCCAGCAATCACTATGCATTTAAGCGTGTTTGATGAGATATGACATTCATCAATAACAGCCCTTGCATTATCAATCTTAAAATTACTCTCAAAAAAAATTCTATTGTTTGGATAGTCTAATTTTATGCTTTCAATCTCAAAAGCAATATCATTTGTTAGGATAATCTCACCTATGCTAGATTCCATAACCATCATCAATCTCATCAAACATCATTGCATCAATCGTTTTATTTAGAATCTTAAATAACTGCAACAATTTAATATCTGAATTAACATCATCTGATTTTAGATTGAATGCAGTATGCAAATTACCATCAAACGACCATATAAAGTTACTTTGATGATTTGTAGCAAGTTTTACTAATTTATTATTTATATGTCCAATATACCAAATGATATATTTATTATTGAATGCGACACTTAACATATCCTCAACTAACATCAAATCAAAAGTCATATCTTTTGGAAGCATAGATTCCAAGCTTACGATAGGAAGCAGAGGTCTGGTAGTATTGATATTTATAGCTTGCATAGCATATTCGCAAAACCATTTCTTCTGCAAATCAGAACATATAACAATAGTGCTGCCATCTATAATATCTTTTGTAAATCTATGTGCAATCTGACACCAATCAAATCGCCTTTCTTCAAACCAGCCCATAGAAATACCATCTTTACGAGCCAGTTCTAATGTCCAATTTGCAAAGTTTAAATCATTCATTTATCTAATTCATAAGCGGAATGCAAAGCTCTAACTGCAAGCTCTGCATATTTTAAATCTATAATCATAGATATCTTTATCTCACTTGTGCTAATCATCATAATATTAATATTTTCTTTTGCCATTGTGCCAAATGTTTTGCTTGCCACACCGGAATGACTCTTCATACCAAGCCCTACGATGGATACTTTTGCAATATTTTCATCAAATTCTATACTTTGGCTTGATCGCTCAAAATCGCTTAAAATCGTCTTTGCAAGAGCTAAATCTGTTTTTGGAATGGTAAAATCAATATCTGTTTTGCCATCGCGACCTATTGTTTGGACTATCATATCGACATTTATATTTGAATTTGCAAGTGAAGTAAAAAGTTCGGCTGCAATTCCTGGCTTGTCATCTACATTTACCATACTAATTCTTGCCTGATTTTTATCAAGTGCTATACCCGATATTATAGGCTTCTCCATAATCTCCTCCTCATTTGTAATCAAAGTCCCCTCATTGTTATTAAATGAATTTCTTGTAATGATTTTAACATTTAGTTTTTTAGCCATCTCAACAGACCTATTTAAAAGCACTTTTGCACCAAGTGAAGCAAGCTCTAACATCTCATCATAGCTGATTTTTTCAATTTTTTTTGCTTTACTTTCAATTCGCGGGTCGGTTGTAAAAACTCCATCTACGTCAGTATAAATCTCACACAAATCAGCCTTTAATGCACCGGCTATCGCAACAGCAGATAAATCACTCCCTCCACGACCCAAAGTAGTAATTTCACCATCTTTACTTATGCCTTGAAATCCTGCAATAACGACTATATAACCATCTTTTAGATATTTATTTATATTTTCTTGATTGACTTTTTGTATTTTTGCTTTTGTATGAATACAATCGGTGATCACACCCGCTTTTTCACCACTAAGTCCAATTGCTTTAAATCCAAGATTCTGCAGGGCAATTGAAAGAAGTGAGCTTGTTACAATCTCTCCTGTGCTTACAATCTTATCTACTTCCTTTTGACTTGGAATCTCATTGAAGTATTTTGTATATCCTATTAATTTATCAGTTTCTCCACTCATAGCAGAAACCACTACAACTACATCATGCCCTTCTTTTTTTACTCTAGCGACGCGATTTGCTACATTTGCTATTTTGGAACAATCGCCTACACTAGTCCCGCCATATTTTTGCACTACAAGCATTAGATATACCCTTCTTTCTTAAAATATTCAAGCACCTTTTTATAAATTGGTCTCTTAAAATAAACGGTATTACGAAAAATCCTATCATAATCTACAAATTTATATTTTATAAATTCTGGAATCGGCGTATCAAGATTGATATTTGATGTTGCTCTTAATTTAACTAAAAAATATTTTTGTTTTTGTCCTTTAAATGGATACATTTTATTACTTATCACTCCAGTTGGAAAATCATATGTAAGCCAATATGGATACTCAGAAATTACCTCCACATCATCAGTGCCAATTTCTTCTTTTAATTCTCGATAAAGAGCACATATTGGCGTCTCTCCATCATCGATTCCACCTTGTGGGAATTGCCAAACATTGCGCGATTTTTTTATATCATTTCGTTTTGCAATAAAAAATTCACAAACTTCTGGATATTTTACTGATAGTATTATAGCTGCGACATTTGGACGATATTGTTCTAAATCTTGCATATTATAATCCTATTTTAAAACCTTTTTAAGCAAAAAAACTTGGAGATTCTATAAAAAATTGGATAAAAAAATTTTAAAAATAGGAGATAAATATTGCTACTTTATATTCATATTCCATTTTGCGAATCTAAATGTGGATATTGTGCCTTTAACTCGTTTGAAAATATGATTACTTTCAAAAATCAATATATAGATTCACTAAAGATTGACCTAGAATCCTCTCTACATGGTATGGATAAATTGGATTCTATATTCTTTGGTGGTGGCACACCAAATACGCTAAATCCAAAAGACTATGAGAGTATTTTTAATATTTTGCAATCTCATATAGATAGTGATACAGAAATCACAATGGAATTAAATCCAAATAGAGACATAAACGCACTTGGTGAATTTAAAAATTTGGGAATAAATAGATTTAGCATAGGAGTACAAAGCTTTAGAGCAGATAAATTAGAGCTATTAGAGAGAAAGCACGATCCAAAAATAGCCTATAAATTTATCAAAAATGCGATTTTATGTGATATTTTTGTAAGCATTGATTTGATATATGATACGAAACTGGACACAAAGAAATCCCTAGAATCTGAGTTAAAAATCGCAAATGATTTGGGGATAGGGCATATTTCTTGCTATGCATTAAGCATCGATAAAAATTCCAGATTCCACAAAATCAAAAAAAACCCAACGCTAAAAAATTCGCTATGTTATGATTTAAAAAATGCCTTAGATAATCTTGGATTCTATCAATATGAAGTATCAAATTATGCAAAAAATCACAAAAGCAAACATAATCTTGCATATTGGCAAGGCAAAGAATACATCGGCGTTGGACTTGGTGCGGTTGGCAGGATAAAAAATAATAGAATCTACAAACAAAGTAATTTTAAAAAATACATAGAAAATCCACTAAAATATAGCATAGAATCTTTAAGTAATGATGATTTGAGACTTGAGAGTATTTTCCTAGGGCTTAGAAGTGAGATTGGCGTGGATATAGACAATATAAATACCAAAAAATTAGAAATTTTATTACAAGAAAAGAAATGCAGCAAAAAGAACAATAAAATATATTCTACAAATTATTTTATAAGTGATGAATTAGCACTTTGGCTTATATGAAATTACAATAAAGAGAGAGTAATGATAAAGTTTTTTAATCAAACAGATAATAGGATAGATATTGAAATTCTTGATTTTTTAACCACTATAAAAAATAGCATCACACCAAATGAAGTCGAATTAATAATAGTAGATAAATATGAGATAAAAAGGCTAAATAAAGAATTTTTAAACAAAGATTATGAAACAGATGTGCTGTCTTTTCCTCTTGATTTTAGTGGAATAAATATACAAAATCCACCACTTGGAAGTATCGTAATCTCAATAGATTCTGCACTAAAAATCACAAAAGAGCTAAACCACTCGCTAAGAGATGAAATAGCTATTTTATTCACACACGGTCTTTTGCATCTTTTGGGATTTGACCACGAGATAGATAATGGAGAACATAGGATAAAAGAAAGAGAGATTCTAGCTAGTTTTGGTATCAAAAACCCACTAATTGATAGGACATTTAAGGACTAAAGATATCAATTTAGCAAATATAGAATCTATTTTTGCCTATTTAGCAGTAGTGTAATGATTGTAGATATTGCATTTTGGTTTAAATAATGCAATATATAATTACAAATTATTTTATTTGGAGTTTAAATGAAAAATATAAAGAAATTTTTTACAAAAATAAAAAATAGACTTAATAGATACAAGCAAAAATTGAATAGAAAAATAATGAGCAAAGAGGAAGTAGAATCTGATAGAAAAAAATATCAAGAATTAAACACAGATAAAAGATTTATCATAAATAATAAATTTGATTATATTTGCAGAGAAGATAAATACGCAAACAATGGCGGTGTGATTGAAAATAGCTATTTTGTGCAAGATATTTGGGGTGCAAGAAAAGTCTCTCAAAACAAACCAAATATGCATTATGATGTAGGTTCATCTGTGCAAGGATTTATCGCTCACCTTCTTGGTGCAAATCAAAATGTAAATCTAATTGATATTCGCCCTATGAATAATGATTTTAATACAACATTTTTACAACCAAAGATGGGGGGGGGGGTTGAGATATATTCAAGCTGATGCTACAAATTTAGAAAATATAGAGAGTGAAAGCATAGAATCTTTATCAGCATTATGCAGTGTCGAACACTTTGGTTTAGGACGATATGGTGATCCAATAGACCCTATGGCATGGGAACACGCACTAAAAGCATTTCAAAGAGTGCTAAAAAAAGATGGAAAACTCTATTTTAGCGTGCCTGTTGGGGTGATAAACAAAGTTTGTTTCAACGCACATCGAGTATATCGCCCAGAGACAATAATACAAACACTTGATAAAATGCAGATTCTAGAGATGGGATATATTACAGGCTTTGATGTAGTTCTATGTATGAAATACAAAAATAATCATCTTGAGATTTATAATGAGAATCTAAATAACATTCCAGATATAAAAAACAATGGCGTAACAGGACTTTTTGAATTTATAAAGCTCTAAAATATCACCCTTTTTACAATATAAAACAATAATTTAAGCCTAGTTTAATAGGGTGGGGTAGAATCCAAATTTTAAAAAATTTTAATTTAAAAGATAATTTTTCACTTGATGCGATTGTAGGGCTTGGTGTAGGTGTAGCAATATTAAATAATACTATTGTTAATACAGATTCTTCTCGTGTAGCATTTTATAGTGATGCTAGAGTTGGTTTAGGAGCAAACTATGATAGCAATAGATTTGGTTTAGCTTTCTCTCTTCCAATATATCCAGCAACTAAAAATATAGGGGATATGAGATATAGAGTAAAACAAAATTACGCAATATCACTAACTTATGATTATAAATTTTAATATTTTGGCTTGATAGATTCTCCTATTAAGCCAATACTTACAAATAAATTTTTATTTCACTACCTAAGACATTGTTTTATTATAATCAAAATCTACATTTAAACATAAAAAAATATTATAAGAGTTTTAAGACCAGGCATTGATAAGAGTTTTTAAGGTATGGCTATAAGCCGGATTCTGTCTAAAATAAATTTAGGGTGATTATTTATCTAAAAATTATTTCACAATAATTTTTTAGCAAAGAGCTAAAATTATGAAGCTTTTAACCTACTCTTTTTGCTACGAATTGGGTTTGCAATGCGATTCTAATTGCTCAGAATCCGGTGAGCTCTTACCCCGCCTTTTCACCCTTACTATAAATAGCGGTTTATTTTCTGTTGCACTTTCCCTTATCTTACGATAGCCATCTGTTAGATGGAATCCTGCTTCATTGTAGTCCGGACTTTCCTCTTGAAAAATCAAGCAATCACCCACCATACCTTAAAGAACAGGATTGTAATATATGTGAAATAATACAATCTTTAAAGATATAATAATTTAGGCTATCATTTCAATTTTTTAATTACGATTTGAAAAATATGCAAAATAGAATATTGAATTTTATAAAAGATACCTATTTGGGTATCTGCTTTATAGCTATACTTGCTGTATTGTCATTTATCATAGCGAATACAGACTATGTCAAAAATATACACATATCAGTGCTAATTATTGGAATCTGCCTTGGTGTGGTATGTTCATTTATATTTTTACGATACAAGCACAATCTAGAATCTGGAATCAATTTTAGTGCCAAGCGACTCCTTAGAATAGGAATCGTGCTTTTTGGATTTAATATTAGCTTAAGTGGGATTGCAAGTCTCGGCTTTAAGGGTGCTTTTGTGGCATTAATTGTCGTTGGTATGATTTTTAGCTCTGGATATTTTATAGGAACTAGAATCTTAAAATTAGATAAGCAAATATCGATGCTAATTAGCACAGGAAGTGCCGTGTGTGGTGCAGCTGCAATTTTGGCTTTGGAATCTGTACTAAAAAGCGAATCTTATAAAAGCGTAGTAGCGGTAGCTAGTATAGTAATCTTTGGACTTCTTGGAATGTTTTTATTCCCCATACTAATAAATAGCAATATTATTCCACTTGATGATACACAAATTGGATTATTTTTGGGTGCTACACTTCATGAGGTAGCAAATGTAGTAGGTGCAGCCGGAGCGATAACAAGTCCAAATAATCAAGATGTTTTAGAGAGTGCTATCATTTTAAAAATGATTAGGGTGATATTGCTTGTGCCATTATTGCTAATCATCGCATTTTTAAGCAAAGATACACAAAAAGGTAAAATCTACATACCTTGGTTTGCAATATTTTTCTTATTTGCAATCATCATCAATTCTATTATAGAGATTCCAGAAAATATATTACAAATCATAAAAACTATATCAAGTATTTTTTTTGGTATTTGCAATGATTGCACTAGGTTTGCAAATCGACTTCAAAAAAATCAAACAAATGGGCTTAAAGATATTTATTCTATCTATTGTATTATTTATTTTTCTTGCTATACTTAGCTACTTTACAATAACTAGATTATAGGAGAAAACGTATGGAAGGTTTTAATAATGCAATATCAAATGGATTTGTTATAGTAGATTTCTATGCACCTTGGTGTGGAGATTGTGTGAGAATTGAACCGATTTTAAAAGATTTAGAAAAAGAATATAAAATCATAAAAGTTAGTATAGATGAAAATGAAAATTTGTCTAATGAATATGGAATAAGAAGAATACCAACTCTAATATTCTTCAAAGATGGGAAAGAAGTAGGAAATAGACTAGTTGAACCAAAATCAAAAACACAAATCATAGAGGAGATAGAAAAGATAAAATGAAAAAACTTTTAACATTTATCATTATAATGTATATCTTTAATGGTTGTGCAGAGATTCCAAATGATACAAAGGTTAGCCTAAATAATGGTGCATATAAGATTGAATCGATAAAAATAAATGGTGATGAAATCAAGATTCCAAAAAGTGCAACATTTAATATTGATAGCGATAGAATCTATGGCAACTCGGGTTGCAATAGCTATTTTGCTAGTTTTAGCATAGGCAACGATAGTATCATAATTAATACAGCTGGAGTAACTAAGATGTATTGTCCAAGTGAAGAAGATAATAGATTTGAAAATATGTATTTAAAAAATTTAGATGGTGAGTTTAAATTATCTGGCGATAGCAAAACAACAAAGCTATATAGCAAAAATATGCAAATCGTTCTAACTAGATAACTTTTCTTTTAATAGCCAAAAGGACATAGCTACACTAGAAGTAGCAGTCCCTGCTATAAATGGAATGATAAAAAATAATTTATTATTTATCAAACCAACAATACAGAATCCTAAAAAAATATAAGACAATATCCTAAACAATCCAAATGAGATTCTGGTGCCAATAAAGAATTTTTCTCTCTTTGATATAGAAGTATCTTCATCATTAGAATCATTTTTTGATAATTCTGTCATCATACGGACTTTTTTTTGCATAGATTTAAATGATGAAAAAAATATAAGAATAGAGCAAATAAACGATATTTCAAAACTATATAAATATCTAATATCAAAAATAGCAAGAATAAAGGCTACTAAGATATTGGATAAAGCTAATATTGTCATTATTTATGATTGTATTTTGGGTCTTTGGCAAGCTCTTCAAACTCTTTTAATTGAGACTTATATGCTTTATATACATTTAAAATAGCAGCACACACGCCCCAAAATACACCTATCCAAAATACCCAAAATACACCAAATATTTTTTGCAATAGCATACCAGCACCAACGCCAAGCAACAATGCAACAACGATAGAGATTCCAAGAGATAATCCAGCGATTCCGCTTAACATTCTTTTGTATTTTGGTTCATCATTGTTCATTTGTTAGCTCATTGAATACAACTTCACATTTCTCAATAACTTCATTTATAATACTTTCATTCATAGGAGTGCATATAAAGCCACTCTCAAAACTTGATGGTGCAAAATATACGCCCTGCTCTAACATTTTTTGATGGAACCTCGCAAATAATTTTGTATCCACTTTTTTTGCATCATCAAAGTTTTTGACTTCACTATCACAAAAGAAAAATCCAAACATGCTTCCACGAACACAACTTTGCATAGCAAAACCAAAATCATTAGCTTTTTTTACCATACCAGAAGTTAGCAATATAGCCAATTTTTCTAATCTATCATAGAGATTTGAATCTTGTTTTATCTTTTTTAATGTCGCATAACCAGCTGCAACTGCGATAGGATTCCCACTTAAAGTGCCTGCTTGATACACATCTCCAAGCGGTGATAACAAATCCATAATATAGCCCTTACCGCCAAAAGCAGCAAGTGGCAGACCACCGCCGATTACCTTTCCAAATGTGGCTAAATCAGGGATAATATCATAATAGTTTAATGCACCTTTTAGCGATACTCTAAATCCGCTCATAACCTCATCAAAAATAAGCAATGCATCATATTTATCACACAATACTCTTAGTCCATTTATAAAGTCTCTATCACCCGGAACAAGCCCCATATTTCCAGCAATAGGCTCTACTATGACACAAGCTATATCACCACTTACTTTAAAGCAAGATTCAACAGAATCTAAATCATTGTATCTGGCTACCAATGTATGCTTACTAAAATCGCTAGGGACACCCGGAGAACTTGGAGAACCAAATGTAGCACACCCACTTCCAGCACTAACGAGCAAACTATCACTATGCCCGTGATAATTGCCATCAAATTTGATAATATCATTTTTATTGGTGGCTGCTCTAGCTAATCTAATGGCACTCATCGTAGCCTCAGTCCCACTACTTACAAGCCTAATCTTATCAATGCAATCATAGATAGAAATAATCTCTTTTGCTATTTTCGTCTCACCAACAGTCGGTGCCCCATAGCCCAAGCCTCTATTTAGTGCATCTCTTACTGCATTAATAACATCAGAATCTTTATGCCCTAAAATCAATGGTCCCCAACTTTGAATAAAATCTATATATTTGTTACCATCTTCATCAATCAAATAATATCCACTTGC
The DNA here is from genome assembly GCA_017508245.1 of Helicobacteraceae bacterium. Lineage (GTDB taxonomy): Bacteria > Campylobacterota > Campylobacteria > Campylobacterales > Helicobacteraceae > NHYM01. Next base: position 27,398 of record JAFVZI010000010.1, read on the forward strand.
ATCGCGAATAATTCTCGGATTACCACCAACAGATTTAAAAGCCCTCACAGGTGAATTTACGCCGCCCGGTATAACACTTTTTGCTTCGTTAAAGTAATTAATATTATTCAATAAATTCATAGATTCTCACAATATCAAAGAGAATCTCTTAAGAGATTCTCAAACTAAATTATAAGCCTATTAATAAGCTCTATTGCTTACGCATTTTTGTTCGATTTCAGAAGCCATATAGCTAGTTGTAGTATTTGCAGCTGCACCATTTACAGCAGAATTTGGCCAAGCTTCAACTTCTACAAATGAGCCAACTGCCAAATCACTAAATTTGCCATTTACATCCATGCCAAAAACGCCACAGTCATCAAGTTTGATATGAGTTTGAGGCATAACTTGAATAGTCATATTATTAACTGAAATTGTTTTTGCATTATTATCAATATTGTTAATAACACCTTTTATTTCAAAGCCATCTGCCTGTAATCCACTAATAAGTCCAATAGCAAATAATATTGCCAATACTTTATTCATACAATCTCCTTAAATCAAAATTTTAGAAAGGTGATTATATCTAAAATATTACATATTTTATCCCAAAAGCTCTTTTGCAATCTTGCTAATCCTAGCTCCATCAGCTTTTATTTGCAATGGCTTTGCTGCAGTCATAACTTTCCCTAAATCTTTTATTCCGTTTGCATTTAGTGATTCTATTATACTTTTTATCTCCAATCTCAATTCATCATCACTTAATTGCTTCGGCAAATATTCTAAAATAATTTTTAGCTCATCTTCTTCTTTTTTTACCAAATCATCTCTATTTGCCTTTTTATAAGCTGTAATAGAATCTAGTCTTTGTTTTTTTGCTGTAAGTAAAATAGAAATAACATCATCATTACTAAGCTCTATTCTCTTATCTACCTCAACTTGCTTTAACGCAGAGTTGATGAGTCTTATTGTATCTCTTCTTATTACGTCATTTGCAACCATCGCAGCTTTCAAATCACTTTTTAATTGCTCTTTTATGCTCATTTTTAAATCCTTATAAAATTATATTTTGGAATAAACTTTGCTTTTCATAGATTTAAATTAAGTATATCAAATGTAGCAAGGGAATTAGTAAAATGATGATAAAAAAACAAATATTATTGCTTCCTATTTTATTGGCATATAGTTTATATGCCGACCCAATTATGGATTTTAGTCCGCCAAAATACGTAGAAGAACTACCAGAAAAAGATTTTATAGAGGAATTTCCAAAGCTAGGTTCATTATTTGGGCAGGGTGAACGTCCTATGTTTGCAGACAGAAGGGCGATGAGAGTAAATGATATTTTGTTAGTAAAAGTAAGCGAAAGCTCAAATGCGACTTTTAGCACACAAAAAACATATAATGGCACGCAAAGTGGTGAGCTAAATGCACCTATTGTAAATTATACAGGCAACAATCCAGAAATAGCACAAAATATACAAGATTTCAAAGATGGTAGCGCATTTAATATGACTTTAGGGGCTGGAAATTCAAATTTTAATGGCGGTGGCTCTCAAAATAAAAATGAAGATATAAATCTTGAAATTACTGCAAGAGTGATTAAAGTCCTAAATAATGGAAACTATTACATAGAAGGCACTAGACAAATTATGGTCGATGGAGAAAAAAAAGTAATTTTGATAAGTGGCGTCATAAGACCATATGATATTTCATCGGATAATAGTATAGAATCTAAGTTTATTTCAGAATTAAAACTTAATTATGCGAGTGAAGGCGATATAAGCAACAAGCTTCATCAAAAATGGGGTTCAAAAGAACTCGAGCAAGCGTGGCCATATTGAGGATGAATATAGCAATCATACCCGCAAGAGATGGAAGCAAAAGAATAAAAAATAAAAATATAAAGCTCTTTTGTGGAAAACCAATCATTGCATATGCCATAAATGTTGCTATAGAATCTAAAATATTTGATAGGGTTATAGTAAGCACAAATAGCAATCAAATAAAAAATATAGCACGAGAATCTGGGGCAGAAGTGCCATCACTTCGACCAAATAATTTAAGCGATGATTTTACTACAACACTAGATGTGATGAGCTATGAAGTAAAAAATCTAAAATTAAAAGATGATGATGTTGTATGTTGCATTTATCCTACGACACCATTACTGGATTCTAGTTTCTTAAAAGCGGGGCTAAAAAAACTAAAAAAAGATTCTTATTGTTTTAGTGCTTGTTTGTTTCATTCAAATCCATTAAGAGGTTTTTATATCAGAGACAAAAAACTTCATTTATTAAATAAAAATTTTATAAACTTCAGGACTCAAGATATGGAGAATGTATATTTTGATGCTGGGCAATTTTATTTTGGGTATGCAAAAACTTTTGCAGATAAAAAGCCCATTTTTAGTGAAGATTCTACTTTGATTGTATTGCCAGAAATTAATGTTGTCGATATTAATACACAAAATGATTGGGAAATTGCGGAGATGAAATATAAAATACTATGCAGGCGATAATTTTTACAGAAGCAGGCGGTGGCTTTGGACTTGGACATTTAAGCAGGTGTGAGGCACTAAAAGACTATTTAGAAAATGGTGGCTTTGAAGTTAGCATCTATTGTAGAGGTGATTATACACAGCCGCATTGTAAGCAAATAGAATGGATTAGTGATGATTACTCAAATCTTGATGAAATAATTATCAACAAACTTGTTGTAGTAGATTCGTATTATGCCAATAAAGAATTGTGCGAATATATAAGTAGTAAAGCAAAAGTATGCGTATTTTTTGATGACTTCAATAGAATAGAATATCCGCAAGATTCTATTATCTTAAATGGTGGGCTACTTGGAGATAGATTCTATAAAAATGATATAAAAAATGAAATTTTTGCAGGAATCGAATACTATATTTTAAGAAAAGAATTTAGAAAAAGGGAGCAAAAAATAATAAATAGAGATATAGGCAGAATCCTAATTACACTTGGTGGCAATGACTATACAAACAATACTCAAAACATATTAGATATAGTAGAAAAAGAATGTCCATATGCGATGATTGATGTAGTCTTAGGAAAAATACATAAGCCAATTAGTTACAATTTCAACACAAGTATGCATAAAAATCTAAGTCCTAATGTATTTAAAAATCTTATGTTAGATTGTGACCTTGCAATAAGTGGTGGAGGCGTAACGATGGTAGAATTGCAATCTACTTGCACGCCAACTATCGCTATGCAAATTGCACCAAATCAAGCATATCAACTAAGAGTATGGCAAAAAGAAGGTTTGCGAATAGCGACAAATATCCACCAAATAAGAGGACTATTAAAAACACTAAGAAAATTCAAAGATAGAAAAAAACTCTCAACTAAATTAGCAAAAGTAGAAATAGGCTCAAAGGTAAATGAATTTATAAATACACTAATTACTAAATACAATGGTTAAAACCCAAATACAACTAGATTCAATCAATCTAATTGCTATAAATTTTACCAATCTAAATCAAAACGATATATTGAGAATCTTAGATATGCGAAATGATACAAGAGTATCAAAATATATGTTTTTGGATAGAAAAATCACAAAAAAAGAACATTTTGAATTTATAAAGAATCTGGATTCTGCGGTAGATAGAATCTATTTTGCGATAAAAAATAAAAAAAATGAGATACTAGGCACAATATCGCTAACAAATATCGATATGGAAAATTTAAGTGCATATATTGGAATCTATACAAATCCGAATCTAAATACATCAAATGGAAGTTTATTAATGCAAATCATAAAATATATAGGTTTTGAAAAAATGGGGCTAAAGAAGCTATTTGCACAATGTCTAAAAAATAATCACAAAGCACTAAGATTCTATACAAAAGAAGGCTTTTATGAGATAAAGACCTTAAAAAACTATATCAAAAAAAATGATAATTTTATCGATGTGGTAGAATTAGTCTTAATAAAGGAATGATCGAATGTTTATAGTTGCAGAGCTTAGTGCAAATCACAATAAAGATTTAAATCTCGCAAAAGAAAGTCTATATGCGATAAAAGAATGTGGTGCTGATGCAGTCAAGCTACAAACATATACGCCAGAAAGCCTTACACTAAATTGCAAAAGCAATATTTTTAAAATCAAATCAAATACAATCTGGGATAATAAATATCTATATGATTTATACAAAGAAGTTTATATGCCACTAGAATGGAATATAGAATTATTTGAATTAGCAAAAAAAATAAATCTAGTATGTTTTAGTAGTGTTTTTGATAAAGAAGGTGTAGATTTATTAGAAAAATTAAACAATCCCATATATAAAATTGCAAGTTTTGAGATAACAGATATTCCACTTATTCAATACATAGCAAAAAAACAAAAACCTATAATTCTATCAAGTGGTGTTGCAATAGGTGATGAAATAAGTGAAGCAATAGAAGCAATAAGACAAGAAGGAAATAATGACATAACAATATTAAAATGCACGAGTTTATATCCAGCACCAATAAATACACTAAATCTATCTAATATGCTTATTTATAAAAAAAAATATGGTGTCAAATACGGAATCTCAGACCATAGCATTGGAGTAAATGCTGCTATCATAGCAGTAAGCCTAAAAGCAAGTATGATTGAAAAACATTTTATTTTGGATAAAAAATATGGTGGATTAGATTACAAATTTAGTATGGATAAAGTCGAATTTGCACGATTGGTCCAAACGATAAAAGATACAAAAGCCGCAATTGGCAATGATAACTACAAAATAGATTCTAGTAATATAAAAGAAAATAATAATGTATTTCCAAAAGGAAGAGAATTTGCAAGAAGTCTATTTGTAAGTAAAGATATAAAAAAAGACGAAAAATTAAGCTTAGAAAATATCAAATCTATTCGCCCAAATAATGGACTGCCTCCAAAATATCTAAATGAAATAATAGGCAAAATCGCAACAAAAGACCTAAAATTTGGAGAGCCACTTACTTGGGATAGCTTTAAATAAATGGAATCTTTTTTAAAGATTCTGCAAACCTTAAATAGTCTGCAAGCCTTTTTGTTTTTTTCTACATTTATCACAAAGAACAAATAATTTAAGATTATCGCTAATTAGTTGAAATTGTAGAATCTCCACAATTTCAAGCTGTTTATTTTTTATGTCATTATCAATAAATTCGACAATATTGCCGCAACTTAGGCAAATGATATGATAATGTGGTTCTTTTGATGCGATTTCATATTTTTTACCACTTTTATCGACATCAATTGAGGTCACAAATCCATACGTCTCTAAAAATTGTAAGATTCTATACACCGATGAAACGGAACAATTTTTATTATTATTTTTCATAACAGTAGCAATTGCTTCACTACTTAAATGGACTTTACTATTGTAAATGATTGATAAAACATCTTCTCTTTGTTTTGAAGTTTTTAGTTTTTTTGCCACTACAACCTGTCGCAACTTGTTTAATATAGATTCTAAAGATTCTGTATTTTTAATCTCTAGATTGTTTAATTTTGATACCATCTTATAGAGCCTTTTGTATCATTGAGATATAAAATCATCAATGCTTGAATAATTATTTTAGAAAAACAACGAAAACCTTGTGTAAGATTATAACTTAAATATAGTAAATTAATATATGCTTGTTATTTATTAAATGATTTATGTTAGAATTTCGGTCATGATACTACATAAAAGTTGTTAAATTTTAAGGAGACGAGCGATGTTTTTTAGTTCAAAGGCTAACAATAATACAGAAGAGTTATTAAATACATACAAAAAAGAGATTCAGGAATTAAAACAAGAATGTGGAGTATATAAAGCTATTGCTAATTTTTCACATAATGAGGCAATAATTGCAATAAGAAATAATGAGGTTATATTTAAAAATGAAGGTGCTTCATCGCTACATAGTTTTGATGAAATAAAAGCCTTGTTGAAAGAAGATATAACTAGAATAAATACTAAAAGTCATTGTTTATTAGTACAGTCTAAAAGATATGAAGATGTTACAATATTTTCATTGGTTGAAGAAAATCCACGAATCGCACCAAGACAAGGACAAGGTGTAGATATTTTAAAACTATATTGTGATAGTATGAAAACAGGTACAAGATTCACGCAAGAAATACTTGCAAAATTGGTAGATGAATTGCGTGAAATATTTGATTCGGCAATTGCTACAGAAGCAGGGATGGATAAAGGTCTTGATATCGCAGATTCTTCATTGCAACAAATAAATGTATTGTATGAAAAAATGCAAAGCGAAATTAGCCTTGTTGGCTCGCTCATCCAAAGAAGCAATGAAATTACAAATGTAATCTCATTGATTGATGATATAGCAGAACAAACAAACTTACTGGCATTAAATGCTACTATAGAAGCAGCTCGTGCTGGTGAGCATGGAAGAGGATTTGCTGTCGTTGCTGATGAGGTTAGAAAACTAGCAGAAAAAACTCAAAAAGCTACAAAAGAGATAGCTATAGTTGTAAAATCAATGCAACAAGAAGCAAGTGATATACAAACAAGCACAGAAGATATTAATGAAGTTACAGAAAATGTAAAACATAATATTGATGAATTACACGATATGGTAAAAGAATTTAAAGATAACGCTCATCTATCAAAATTAAAAATATCTTGTTCTAATGATAGAATCTTTTGCGGTCTAGCAAAAGTAGATCATGTAGCATATAAACAGGCTATGTATTCACTAATATTCAAAATATCAAATGAATTTAAACAAGTAGATGGACATTCTTGTAGATTTGGTAAATGGTATTATGAAGGTATTGGCAAAAAAGAATTCTCTAATACTATGGGATATAAAAAAGTTGATACTCCTCACGACAATATACACAATGAAGCAAACGCACTTGCTAGACAATTACTTGATAATGAACAATCTACACCAAAAAGCATAATTGATGACAAAATCACATCTATAGAAGAATCTAGCACACAAATATTTAATGCTATTGATGATATGTTAAATGAAAAAATATCATCAACAATGTCAGAAATCCAAACAGCAATAAAATCAAATTGATACAGGATTTTAAACAAATCTATAAGGGATTTGTTTAAATGCTTTTATGGTAAATTGGATATTAAATTAGATTCTCAAATATTTTCACTAGAATTGCAGATTAATGCGGCAACTTTTAGAGATTATTTATTAGCAAAAATAAATAAAAGGATTTAAACACTATGCCAATCGCTAGGAAAGTATTATTTACATTTTTACTTTTAACGGCATTTTTTATCGTTGGTTTATCGAGCATAATCATTTATGAAACACAAAGCAAAGTATCGGAAATAAAAAACTACAAACAACAAATTGCACTTAGAATCTTAGATAGAAAAGATAGATTGATAGCAAATGTATTTGAAGATAAATTTAGATATTTTGCAAGTTTTGATGAGATTCCACCAAGGATAATAGAAACATTGCTTGCAGTCGAAGACACAATGTTTTTTGAACACAATGGTATAAATTTTGATGCAATAAGCAGAGCGATGTTAAAAAACATAAAAAGCGGTGGATATATAGAAGGTGGTAGCACAATCACGCAACAATTGGTAAAAAATATAGCATTATCCAATGAAAAAACAATAGATAGAAAGATAAAAGAAGCGATTCTTGCAATACAAGTAGAAAATGTGCTTACAAAAGAAGAAATATTAGAAAAATATATAAATTATATTTATTTTGGACACGGATACTATGGTGTGAAAACTGCAGCACACGGATACTTCAATAAAGACCTACAAAGCCTTACGCTAAAAGAAACAGCGATGCTTATGGCTCTACCTAGAGCCCCATCTTATTATGACCCTATAAAAAACTTTGAATTTTCAATATCAAGAGCAAATAGCATATTAGAGAGAATGCATTCAATTGGCTGGATAAACAAAGATGAATACCAAGTAGCAATAAATGAGCGACCAAAAATATATAATCGCACACTAAGCCAGAATCTTGCCCCTTATGTAGTAGATGAAGTATTAAGGCAACTTAGTAATATTAAAGATATAAAAACTGGTGGATATATAGTAAAAACAAATATAGATTTAGATTATCAAGCAGTAGCACAAAAATCCCTTGTTTATGGCTATAACAATATTCAAAAAAGATTAAAGAGCAGAAATGCAAAGAAAGAAATGCCTGAAGGTGAAATTGATACACTAAATGGAGCGATAGTTGTTACAGAAAATGGAAGCGGAAATATATTAGCTTTGGTTGGTGGTGTGGATTATGCAAAAAGCAATTTCAATCGTGCGACACAATCACAAAGACAATTTGGAAGCACAATAAAACCTTTTATTTATCAAATTGCCTTTGATATGGGATATTCACCTGCAAGTAGCATTTCTGATACGGCGAAAAGTTTTGGAGAACTCACAAAAAACAATGGTGAAGAATCTAGTGAGAATCTAGAAATAATAAATGGCAATAACAATCAAAACCTAGAAACCACACAAGAAACGCTAACACAAAATCAAAATGAAATCATAGGAGAAATTGCAGAAGAAGATACAAGATGGAGACCTAGAAACTTCAATGAAAGTTTTAACGGTTTGGTTAGCTTAAAAGAAGCTCTTCAATACTCTCTCAATCTTGCTACTATCAATCTTGTTGATTTAGTTGGATTCTACAATGTTTATAACAAAATGACAGATTATGGATTTAAAAATCTTCAAAAAGATATGTCAATTATACTAGGAAGCGTTACTTTATCGCCACTTGAGGCAGCAAGGCATTATTCCTTATTTTCAAACTATGGCACTATAAATGAACCAAAATTAATAAAAAGCGTGTTAGATATAAATGGCGATGAAAAATATGTAATAGAAGACAATCCAATAGAAATGACAACAAAAGACCAAGCATTTCTCACTATTGATTCACTAAAAAATATTGTTAAAAACGGAACTGGAAAAAGAGCAAAATTAAATGGCATAGAATTAGCAGGCAAAACTGGAACATCAAATAAAAATATTGATGCGTGGTTTAGCGGATTCTCACCAACATTGCAAGTTGTTATTTGGTATGGTAGAGATGATAATACACCTATTGGCGAATATGAATCTGGTGGGGTCATATCTGCACCTGTATTTTCACACTTCTTTAGCAATATTTTGAAATTTGAACCAGGTTTAAAAAGAAATTTTGATGTGCCAGAAGGTGTATGGAGACAGAATGTAAATGGTAAAGACTACTACTATACGACAAAATCAAAGATTCCAAAACAAATAACAAATAGTTTAAATGAGAATCTCATTTTTTAGGATATTATCGTGATTGAAATTTCACCAAAACATAGGGAGTTTTATGTAAAAGCAAGGGCATTTTTAAAAGACAGAATCTACATTGATTATCTAAGGAGATTTGCATTAGGAACTGATGCATCTTGTTATAGATATATACCACAAATTGTAATTAGAGCTTATAGTGAAGATGAAATCATAAAGATATTAAAATTAAGTGATGAATACAACCTAGCACTTACATTTAGAGCATATGGAAGTTCTCTATCAGGACAAGGATTGAGCGATAGTATATTGGTTATCGCAACAACAAATTGGGATAAAATAAAAGTAGATAACAATTCAATTAAGCTTGGTTGCGGTGTTATTGGAAGTGATGCAAATGCTGCTCTAAAAGATAGCAATAAAAAAATTGGACCAGACCCAGCGACTATTACAATGGCTTCGATTGGCGGAATCGTAGCGAATAATTCTAGTGGTATGTGCTGCGGAGTGAAACAAAATAGTTATCAAACCATAAAGTCAATTCGCGTTATTTTACAAGATGGCACGATACTTGATACTTCTGACAAACAAAGTGTAGAATCTTTCCTTAAAACACATAAACATATAGCAGATTCTCTACTTGATTTGAGAAAAGAAATATTGCAAGATTCCACATTAAAAGCATTAATAAACAAAAAATATAAAATAAAAAATACGACGGGATATTCCATCAATTCACTTCTTGACTTTGATGATATAAAAGATATTTTAAATCATATTTTTGTAGGCAGTGAAGGAACCTTGGGCTTTATATCAAGTGTTGAATTGTATAGTCTAAAAGATTGCAAATTCAAAGCTTGCGGATTGCTATTTTACAAAAATATATTAGAAGCTAGTGATGCAGTAAAAATCCTAGCTAAAAATGATGATATTATCCAAAGTGCCGAGATTATGGACTACAATTCCTTAAAAAGTGTGCAGAATCTAAAAGATATTCCAGAAATATTATTTGAGATAAAAGAGGGATATACTTGCATTTTGATACAAACACAAAGCGATTTACAAAGTGAATTAGATGAGAATCTAAGAATAATAAAAGATTCTCTAAAAGATACAAATATGGCAATAGAGCCACTATATAGTCAGGATGAAAATGAATTTAGCAAATGGTGGAAGATTAGAAAAGGCTTGCTTCCTATCGCATCAATGGCAAGAGATGATGGCAGTAGTGTGATTACTGAAGATGTATGTTTTGAGATTGACAAACTTGGTGATGGAATAACAAATATTGAAAATCTATTCAAAAAATACAATTTCAATGGCATTATCTTTGGACACGCTCTAAGTGGAAATGTGCATTTTATCATCACACCAAATCTAAATAACAAGCAGGAAAAGAAAAACTTTGAAAATCTTGTATTTGATATGGCAAAAATTGTATCTAGTATGGGTGGAAGCATCAAAGCAGAACATGGCACAGGAAGGATGATGTCTCCATTTGTAGAAATGGAATGGGGTAAAAAGGCTTATGAAATAAATAAAAGAATCAAAAATATTTTTGATAAAAAAAATCTATTAAATCCAGATGTGATAATAACAAACGACCCGCTAATTCATACAAAAAACATCAAAGAAATGCCAAAAATAGAAGATTTTATCAATAAGTGTATGGAATGTGGATTCTGCCAAAAAGCTTGCCCTAGTGAAGCATTTACTCTAAATCCAAGACAGAGAATTACAATATGGCGTGAAATGGAGCGATTAAAGGAGCTAAACTCGCAAGAATCTATAGCACTCTTAGCTGAGTTGCAAAAGCAATATCAATATATGGGAAATGAAACCTGTGCGGCTTGTTCTATGTGTGCTAGTTTGTGTCCTTTAGAAATTGATACTGCAAATATTGCCCTAAATTTAAGACAAAAAGACACAAATAAATCTGTAAAACATATAATAAAAAATATGTCTTTTTATACAAAAAGTGCATCAATTGGGCTAAATACTATTCATTCACTTAGTCTAGATATATTTCATAATCTCTCAATAAAAGCTAGAAATATAAGCAGAAAAATACCTTATCTACCAAAAAATCTGCCACAGGGTAACAAATTTAGCCCACAACATAAAACGCAATATAAAGATTCTGTCGTATATTTCACCACTTGCATAAATAGAACGTTTAAGACAAATGATACTCCGCTATACAAGACAGTAGAATCCCTATGCAATAAAGCAAATATCAATGTAATATATCCGAAAGAAATAGAGAATATGTGTTGCGGAAAGTCATTTTCACAATACAAAAATTTACATAATGAAAATACACAAAAAATACTAAAGATTCTATTTGAGGCAAGCGATAATGGAAAGATACCAATCATACTTGACCACAGTGCTTGTAGTATGCATTTATCAAAAATACTAAAAGATTCTGACCTAAAAATTTATGATTTGCCACAATATATCTATGAAGTGATAATAAAAAAACTCAAAATTAATAAAATAAATGAAGATGTAGCAGTCTATGCTATGTGTGCGTTGAAAAAAAGTAATCAAGATTCTATTATAGAAGATATAAGCAAACTTTGCACAAATGGAAAAATCATAAAAAATTCTATATTTTGCTGTGGATTTGCTGGAAACAAAGGCTTCTTTACTCCAGAGCTAAACAAAAATGCCCTAAAGGGATTGAAAAATTTCTATGATAAAACGAAAATAAAAAGAGGTTTTAGTAGCTCTACTACGTGCGAGATTGGACTAAATGATTATAGCAATATATCTTGGCAAAATATTGCATATCTTGTAGATGAAGTCGCCTCAAAGGATTTAATTGAATAAACTAAAACATCTTGCAATCATAATGGATGGAAATGGTAGATGGGCAAAAGAGCGGAATCTAAAACGCACAGAAGGACATAAAGAAGGTGTAAATGTTGTGCGAGATATAACAAAATGGTGTGCTAAAAATAATATTTCATTTTTGAGCTTATATGCATTTTCAACAGAAAATTGGTCGCGTCCAAAAATAGAAGTCAATTTTTTGATGAAATTGCTAGAAGAATATCTAGTAAAAGAAGTCTCAACATATATGGATAATAATATTAAATTTAGGGTTATTGGTGATATGAATGGCTTTTCAAATAAGCTCAGAGACTTGATATTATCACTAGAAGAAAAAACATCAAAAAATACATCTCTTACGCAGATTCTAGCACTAAATTATGGCTCAAAAGATGAGCTTGCAAGAGCCGTGTCAAAGACAAAAATTCCAAATAATGCGACAAAAGATGAAATACTAAGACTAATAGAATCTAATCTTGATACAGCAAATATTCCAGATGTTGATTTATTGATACGCACAGGTGGCGAAAAAAGACTTTCAAATTTTTTATTATTACAAAGTGCATATGCGGAGCTTTATTTTTGCAATACATTGTTTCCGGATTTTAAAAGTGATGAATTAGAAAAAATTATAGGCGACTTTAAAAAACGAAATAGGAGGTTTGGAAATATTTAATTACTCCAAATCTTCAAATGGTGGTCCAAGTCTCAACATTTCAGTAAGCTTTGCAGCTCTTTGTGGTGTCATCTTTGATAGAATCTTGCCCATATCTTTTGCCTGCATCAAATACAGCAATTCTGCGGCATCTTTTAACGGCATATTTTCTATAATAGGAGCTGCCTTAGAATCTCGCATTTGAGAATAAGTCTGGGTTATTTTGCCACTATTTACATTTTGGATATTTGCCAGAATCTCTTCATTTTGCTTGATTAAATCTCTGATTTCTTTCTCTTTATCTTTTGCCTCTTTTAGTAAAGATTCTACCCTTTGTTTTTTTAACTCTAATTCTTGAAGTTTTTTATCATTTGATGCTTGTTGTTGATTATAAAGTGTCATCATCAATCTTTTTTGTTCTTCTACTTTTCGCAATTCACCAAGTAATTCATCTTTCCTTTGCTCGAAAATAATATTGCAATCTACAACATTACTTGGATTTTCATTTCCATTAACAAATAAAATGCAAAAACACAGAAAAATTAATCTAGTCATCAAATCTCCTAATAGCCATCACAATTTATATCTTGTATTATCTCTTAAATGATATAAGATTCCACCGATTTCATCTATGGATTTTTGTTCTTCTTTTTTTAATTTATCGAATTTTAATTTTAATTCTTCTAGGTGCAAATAATTAATCTTTTCATATTCAATCATTGCTGCCTTATAACGCTTATTTATATCAATCCTGCTTGAATACATCATTTCTAAGAGATTCTGCTCTTGCATAATTTCATCTAAAGATACAGAAATAGAATCTTTAAAAGCCAATAATTCTCTATACACGCTTACATTTGGTGCTTTCATATTACTTAGTTGCTCTTTTAAAAGTGTGATTTCATTTTCTTTTAAAGAGATTGCACTATTGATTTTTACTAACTCTCTTTCTACCCTATTTAGCATATCTTTTTTTATTTTCAATATGGCATCAAATCTTGTTGTCATCGTTTAATAACATCATCTCTTTCTGGACTTGTTGAGATTATAGAAATCTTAATTTCTAAAATTTGCTCCAAACCTAAAATATATTCCTGTGCTTTTTTTGGTAATTTATCAAACTCTCTCACACCGCTAACATCATCAAAACCTTCAAATTCTTTATAAATTGGATCTACCTTATCTAAGCTGTATGGAAAGGCGGTTAATTCTTTTCCATCTTTTTTGTATCCGATACAAACCTTTATACTATCAAATCCACTTAATACATCAAGCTTCATTAATGCAAGCGAAGTTACGCCGTTTAATCTAATAGCGTATTTGCAAGCAACTGCATCAAACCAGCCGCATCGTCTAGCCCTACCTGTCGTAGTACCAAATTCAAAGCCATTTTTTTGCAATCTCTCTCCATCTTTGCCAAAATCTTCACTTGGAAAATATCCTTTTCCAACTCTAGTGCAATACGCCTTAGCAATACCAATCACTTCACCAATATCACGAGGTGAGATTCCACTACCACTGCAAGCACCTGCAGAAATTGTATTTGAACTTGTAACAAAAGGATATGTCCCGTGGTCAATATCTAACATACTTCCTTGTGCACCCTCTAGTAATATTTTTTTATCATTATCTATTGCATTCCATAGTATTTCATTTGTATCTTTTATAAATGGCTTAATATGATTTGAATAAGCAACTATCTTTGAAGCAAGCTCATCTATACTAGGAAGTTTAACACTATAAATGCTGCTATAAAATTCTATTGATTTTAGATAATCTTTCATTTTATCAATCATACTATCTACATCCAATAAATCCCCTACTCTAAATCCGATTCTGCCAACCTTATCAATGTATGCAGGACCAATACCCTTGCAAGTCGTACCAATAGACCTCTTAGAATCTTTTTCTTTAAATTTATCTATGATTTCGTGATATGGCAATATCAAATGTGCTTTTGGGCTTATATAGATTCTGCCATCTACATTTTTAAAATGTGAAACCTCATCAAGAAATGCTTCTGCATTGACAACTACACCATTTCCTATAAGATTGAGGCAATTATCATACAAGATTCCACTTGGAATTAAATGGAGAGCTACTTTCTTGCCATCTACAACTATTGTATGTCCAGCATTATGACCGCCTTGATAACGAACAACAATATCATATTTTTTGGCTAGATTATCCACAATCTTGCCTTTTCCTTCATCTCCCCATTGGATTCCAACTACAACATCACATTTACTCATCAACCCACCTTATTTAAAATATAATCAACTACATCATTTGTATAAATTGCAAATCCACAAGATTTAATCTCATCAATTTCATACCTTCCGCCAAGAAGCAAAACCTTATTACCATCAAACATTCTAAAAAATAAACTATCATAATAACCATTTGGTGAATAATAAAGTGGAGAAAATATAGTATTTTCATAATGACAATAACTAGCTATATGAAGCAAATTTTCTAATTCTTCTTTTAAAAAACTCGGTGCTACTTTTATGTAAGATTCAAGCTCTTGCTTTGTTTGCACTGACACCAAAGAGGCAAAATAAGATGCAGATTTTAAGATGCTATCAATCTTTGCCTTGGAGAATATTTCAATATCAAGATTTCCTTCTTTTGCACAAAGTCTCGGAATATTCATATTTGAAATTTGCAAAATTGGCTCTATTTTTAATTCTAAAAAAATACTAACTGCTACGCACAAAAGATTCCCAAGAGAATCTTCATCTAAAAACTCTGCACCAATTTGATTAATCTCTGCACTTGGATACGAATAAAATGGCTGTATATAAAACCATTTTTTATGGTTAATATCTCCTAAATGCCTATGTATGATTTTTATTACATCTGTTGTATTATCATTCCGTAAAATCATTTGCTTATTGTTATTAGAGCTTATTCTAATAGTATTTCTTGATACTTTATTATCATTGCTAAAACTAAAGCTAGGTGTTGAAATCTCCTCAAATCCACTTCTATAAAAAATATCAACTGCTTTTAATTCTATATCGCGTTTAATCTTAGCACTAGTTCCAAAATGTATTTTACTACCTTGTGGTATTTCATAGCCTAAAGTCAAAGCCTTTATCCTTCTAGCCCAAATTTGTATTGTTTTGTATTATAGTTTATATAAAATTTTAAAATACTAAAGAAGCGACTTTAATTCAATTTGAGACAACCATCTTGTATTTGTATTGCTGTTATACTCAAAATCATCACATACAGCTACGCCAGATTCATTTAACATAGTTAGAGAATAATTAATATTTGAAGTAAAATTGACACTAGGTTTTAATATATAAAAATCTTCAAATTCAAGGCAAAGTCTAGAATCATCTCTAGGTATCATTATTTCGTGTAGTTTTTCACCCGGACGAATACCCACTATCTTATGTGGAATCTCTGGGGCAATAACTTTTGCTAGAGTTGTGATTTTTACACTTGGAATCTTAGGCACAAATATCTCTCCACCTTGCATTCGCTCTAATGATTTTAATACAAACTCTACACCCTCTTTTAGAGCGATAAAAAATCTTGTCATTCTCTCATCTGTAATCGGTATAAATTTTGCGTTTTCTTCTTTTAATTGTTTAAAAAATGGCACTACGCTTCCTCTGCTACCTATAACATTGCCATACCTAACAACGCTAAATCTTGATTTTAAAGCACCTTTGATGTTATTAGCACTAACAAAAAGCTTATCGCTACATAGTTTTGTAGCTCCATACAAATTGATTGGATTTGCTGCTTTATCTGTGCTTAAAGCTATAATATCACTTACTTTCATTTGCAAACAAGCTTCTATTACATTGCTAGCACCATTGATGTTTGTTTTTATACATTCCATTGGATTATATTCTGCAATAGGGACTTGTTTTAATGCGGCAGCGTGGATGCATATATCTACACCATTTAAAGCACTAAGCAATCTTTTAAAATCTCTTACATCACCTATAAAATATCTCATTCTTTTATCATTAAAATGCAATGCCATTTCATATTGCTTTAATTCATCACGACTATAAATGATGATTTTTTTTGGATTGTATTTCTCTAATAATGTTTTTACAAATTCCTTGCCAAAGCTACCAGTACCGCCTGTTATTAGTATAGTTTTATTATCAATTTTATTTAGCAAGATTCAACCTTTTTGCTAATTTTACTTAATTTTTTGCATCCATAGTATTATTTTTAAAATATCCAAGTTCATTCATTTTTTTTACTATATTTGTAATAATTGGACCAGTTGCATTGCCACCGCTACCTCCGTGCTCAACTAATATAGTGATTACATATTTTGGATTTTTATATGGCAAAAATGCTGTAATCCACGAATGAGACCTATGATAATATTCCATTTGACTTTCTGGAATCCTGCTTATTATGTCTTGTGGAATTCCGACAACTTGTGCCGTTCCGGTTTTGCAAGCAAGGGGAATAGGAGAAGCAGAAGTAGCTTTATATGCAGTTCCATCTTTTTCATTACACGCTTGATACATACCAAGTGCAATACTGCTTAGCTTACTTTTTTGAAAATCATTGAGTACATCTTTTGATTCAAATAATATTTCCTCATCGCCTAATTTCTTTACGAAATGCGGAGTTGGTAACTTTGATGTAGCAAGCAATGCAGTATATCTAGCAACTTGCATAGGCGTTGCTAAAAACAATCCTTGACCTATTGAAGTGATGATTGTATCACCAATCAACCAAGGCTCGCCCCTATTTGTAAGTTTCCACTCTTTTGTAGGCAAGATTCCACTAGATTCATTTGGCAAATCAACTCCGGTTTTCTCTCCAAAACCCATAGTTGAGAGTGTAGAAGCCATCTTTTCATCACCTATTTTTTGACTAAGTTTATAAAAATACACATCTACGCTTCTTCTCAATGCCTTTATCAAATCTGCACTTCCGTGACCATCTGCTTTCCAATCTCTAAATCTTCTATTTCCAACTTCTAAATATGCAGGTGTATCAATAATTGTATATTCATTAATTCCTGCAAACTCTAAGAATGATAGCCCAACTCCCATTTTTACAACACTACCAGGCGGATATGTTCCATTGATCATTTTATTTAAAAATGGATTATTTGGACTATTTATAAGCTCATTCCATTGCTCATTTGATATGCCATCAATAAAATAATTTAGATTATACTCTGGATAGCTACCAGAAGACAGAATCTCACCACTATGTGCGTCCATAACAATAGCGGCTCCCGCCTTGCCAGCAAACTCAGTGTCAAGTATTTTTTGCAATCTTATATCAATGCCAAGCGTCATATCACGCCGTTTATTTGCTAGATTCTCATCTATTACTTCAACTGTTTGGTTTAAAACATCGACTTTTGTTTTTATATAGCCTAATTCACCTTGCAAAAAATCATTATAATATCGCTCTAGCCCACTTTTGCCGACTAATCCCACAAATCTCAAGCTTTCATCTTTTTGCATATCATTATCATTTGCAGAACCTATATAACCAATAACATGAGATGCCAAAGAATTATTTGGATAGTATCTTTTTATAGCATTGCTTACTTTTATATTATCGCTTTGGGTAAGTATCGTATATGCTCTATGCATCTCTTCATATGGAATGTAATTTACTATCTTGATATAGTTGTGATTATAAGAAGAATATAGATTCATATAATTATCTTTTAGCTGCTTTGCATCTAGGTTTGGCAGTAAAGATACAATCTTTGATATTTCTTTATCCAAAGTATCAAGATTATTTTTCCTGCCTAAATATGGACTAAGTGAGATTGAGTAACCTAATGAATTTATAGCAAGAGGCTGATTGTTTCTATCTAGAATCTGACCACGTGCAGGAACTAACATCTCTATTCTTGTTATATTACGCCTTGCTTCTTTTTCATATTCTTCATGTGATACTATTGATAAAAAATATAATCTAGCTAGTATTATCAAAAAGACTAACGCCATAATATTGATGACTATTTTATATCGAATATCCATCTTGCAACCAACACAATAATGCTTTCAACAAATATATAATAGATAATCATGGGACTCCAAATATCTACATCATAGTTATAAAAAAGTAAAATAAAGAAATTCAATATAAAATACAAGATATAGATAATAGGCGCATAAAAAATATCAAAAACATTAAAATTATCAAATATTTTTACAATATTTGGAAACAAAAATATATAAACCAAAGAATACGTAACAAATAAGATTCCGGGATAAAATCCTTTGCTAATTTCAAATATACACATAACAGCTACAAATGAATATAATGAATAATATCGCTCCTTTCTAAGCAATAAGACAAAATATAAAAAAAGTACACCAAACAATGGTGGCAAAAATAAATATATACTACTTAATATATTATAGATAAGCAAAAAAAATTGAAAAAGACTTGCTTTTACAAAGTTTTGATAAGTGCTATCTCGTCGCATATAGGAAATCGCTTGCATTTTATACAATCTGCCCAAATTTTGTGATTTGGTATTTTTTCTTTATCAATCTCTTTAAAATCTAATTTTTCAAAAACCTCTCTTTTGTATGTCAATACTAGAATCTCTTTTAATCCTAAATCTTTTGCATCTTCTATCAAAGAGTTTATAAGCTTACTGGCAAGTCCTTTTCTTCTAAAATCTTCTTTGACTACCAAAGACCTGATTTCACCCAAAGTCATAGAATAAATATAAAGTGCACTAAATGCAATAATATTGCCATTGTCATCTTTGATAGCTTTATATGAACGAATCGTATTTGCAATCTCATCTTGACTTCTATCTAAGATTACCCCATTTTGAATTTCTTTTAATGCAAGATTTCGCATATTTGGTATATCAGAAATTTTTGGCTTTATAATTTTAAATTTCACCATTACACCCCATAAAGATGATTTAATATACTAAATCGCAAAGATTCTATGCTTTGTTTGTCATTGTAGGAGATGCATATAGAATCTGCTTTTTTTAGTTTTATCAATTCATTTTTATTTAATTTATCACATTTTGTAAAAACACTAAGTATCTTAGAATCTGATTTTAATAAACTATTGATAAAGATTCTTATTTCATTATCAATCGCTAAATTTGTATGCCTTGAATCTATCAAATGGATGAATAATTTTATAGAATCTCTATTTTTCAAAAACTCACTTAGATTCTTGTCCCATAAATTTCTTTCTTCCTTTGACACTTTTGCATATCCAAAGCCCGGGAAATCAATAAATCTCAAATCATACACAACACCATCTAATCTCCACGATGATAAAAAAAAATTCATCAGCCTTGTTTTACCCGGTGTTGATGATGATTTTGCCAAATTTTTATTATTTAAAAGTAAATTTATTGTACTAGATTTTCCAACATTGCTACGTCCTAAAATTGCAATTTCACTGTAAAGCACACTTGGAGCTTGAGATTTATTTTCTATCGATTTTATGAATGATGATGAAAGCACACAAATTTGATTATTTTGTATCACTTTGTTTTGCCTTCTTCTAATGTAAAGATTACTTTTGCTGGCTTTTTACTTGTACCTGTAATATTTACATAACCAATGTCATTATTAACAATAATCTCTTCACCTGTAACAACATTGGTAGTACCATCTTCTGTTACTCTACTATCACCAACTAACTTGTATTCTCCATTTAAGGCATTATAATACACTTCATTTGCTTTACCTTGTAAAATTCTATTATCTTTTGTAACAACAACAAAATCCACGCCACCGTATGCAGAATAATTTATAGGCATTCTATTTTTGTCTATATTTATAATCACTTTTGAGGCATAAAGTTCATCTTTGCCACGTTTGATTTCTACATTTTCATCTAATTCAATAATACCTTTATTTTCATCAGCTTTCAAATGCAAGGCTTTTACCTCTAAAGTATCATCAGCATATAAAAATACACCAATAAATATAAATAAGATTCTAAATATCATTTTTTGTTTCTTTGAGTATTTTTTACATTGAGTTTTGCATTGATATTTTTTGCACTAAGCAATCCTGCATTTGCATCATAATATATATTATCACCTTTTATATCTTGAAAATTACCATTGATACTAAAAAAACCATTGCCCTCTAGGATGTTTTTCTCTATATGATATACAGCTTTTGTAGAATATAAATCATAGCCATCTCTACTATTATTCACACCATCATCAAAAAATATAACATTATCTTTTTTAATAGCACTTTTTGTCGCCATCTTATCAATGATATCATTGTTCAATCTCTCCAAGATTACATCGCTAAATTCTTCAAATTTATCAAATTGTTTGGCATTTCGTGCGTACAACTTTGTAAGCAAATTCTCGTTATTTATTTGATAAATGGTAAAATTATTGAGTTCAATTTTTGGTATATCACCGACATTTACATGTGGCATGACTGCATCTTTATCAAATGAAAAAATAATTACAATGCTAACAAATAGTAAAAATACAAAAAATAATGAAACACTATTTCCAATATTTAATAAATTCTTCATACATATCTTCTTGTTTCAATATATATTCAATTGTCTCCCTAATAGCGCCATCTCCACCATTATTATTTAGCTTAATTGCAATATTTGATATTTCATTAACACAATCATTTGGGGCAAATTTAAGTGCAACTTCATTAAACATAGATATATCATTTAAATCATCACCAATTGCCGCACAAGCACTAGAATCTATGTTTAACTTTTGCTGCAACTCCCTAACACATTTGCCTTTATCTTTTATACCCATAAATACATAGCTAATGCCTATTTCTTTTGCTCTATGTTCAATGATAGGGCTGTTTCTACCTGTAATAATAGCTACACTTCTGCCTATCTTGTTCCAATATGCTATACCAAGTCCATCTTTAACAGAAAATGATTTCATTATTTCGTAGGATTTGCCTAAATTTATATCAAATGAAAAATGTAATTTGCCATCAGTCAATGTGCCATCTACATCAAGACACAAAAGCTTAATCACAGCATTCCTTTTGTAGATGGAAGAGTTATTCTATCATTTTGTTTTACTGCATTTCTAAATGCAACAGCAAAACTTTTAAATATAGCTTCGCTTATATGATGTAAATTTTTTCCTCTTTTATAGATTATATGGACACTCAGATTTGCATTAGATACCAATGCCCTAAAAAATTCTTCTACCAATTCAGCATCAAATGTCCCTATTTTACCACTTAGTGGAGCTTCAAATACCAAAAAAGCACGATTTGATACGTCAATACTACACTCCACGCAAGCCTCATCCATCACAACACTAGCATAGCCAAACCTCTCAATTCCATTTGCCGGATAAAGACTTTGATGCAATAATTCACCAATTACAATACCACAATCCTCAACACTATGATGATAATCAACATCTATATCGCCACTACACTGTAATTCCAAATCAATCAAACTATGTCTTACAAAAGAATCGAGCATATGATTAAAAAAACTTATACCTGTATCAATAGAACTCTTTGAATTACCATAAAGATTAAACTTCGCTGTTATGTTGGTTTCTTTTGTAGTCCTAGTTAGTGTTTTCATAAATTTTTACTCCTAATCTCGTATCAAGAAACCATCGATTTTGTTATCCTTTATGAAATCTTTAGCTTCATCTTCACTCTTAAAACCTGTTACAAATACTCTATAAATCGCTTCTCCATTTAATTCACCGCTCTTGATAATAGTTGAATATCCACTATAATTATGGGTATCTTTAAAGATATTGGCTCCGTTTTCTTTTCTAAATGCACCAATTTGAACCGCAAAATTTCCACCAGACACACTATATTCTACATTTCCTACTTTAAACTCATCTTTTAATTCACTTGAATTTACCATATCTCTTACCATGGTTGATTGATTTGCAATATCATCTGACACAACACCATTGAAGCCAACTACTTCAATATTCACTTTAGCAGTTCCAGTTTTTACCATATCAATATCTTTTGCAGCAGCAGCAGATAAATCTATAATCCTACCTTCAACAAATGGACCCCTATCATTTATCCGCACAATTGTGCTTCTATTTGTATCTTTACTTATAACTTTTACTATTGTATTCATAGGAAGAGTTTTGTGTGCTGCAGTGTGTAGATTCATATCATAAGTTTCACCATTTGATGTTTTTTTATTATGGAAATCTGGACCATACCAACTAGCAATACCATCATAACTCTCACCAATACTAACTTTTTGCGGATAATACCATTTACCATTAATTTGATATGGCTTCATAGTGGCTCTTTGTAATGCCTCAGAATCCCTTGCATTTCCTAATTGTATATTTTCTGGAGGTGGAAGCGTAGAAACACTATGATCAACATTTTGCTCTTTGGTGCGATCATTATTAGATATAGTTGTATTGTTATTTCTTGAATCATAATTACTGCTATATGTATTATCTTTATAATAGTTAGATTCTGATGGTGAATAACCATTTAAATAATCTTGAAACCCCTCATAATCTTGAAACGAACCAATCCCTCCACGATATGTAGAAGTACTAGCACAACCAGCCAAAAAAATGAATAATGTAATTAAATAAATATGCTTAATCAACCTTATCTCCCATTTACTGAATTATTTACCATTGCATATTTGCTATTTGTAAGTGGAATTATCAACTTTTGGTTAATAGAAATCAATGTTTTTTTCAAATTATTTGCGACTTTTATAGAGTTTATGCTAACACCATATTTTCTTGATATGCTATACAAACTATCGCCTTTTACAACCTTATATGTAACAAAATGCGTTTTGAAATCTATCTTTTTTGGGTCAAAATTTTGTTTGAAACTAAGTAAATATTCATATGGTAAATAAACATCAAATTCCACCTTATCAGATGGTGGTAAAAAATCATATCTAAATTGTCTATTATATTGTTTAAGCTCTTTTAGACTGATGCCTGCACCTTTTGCAATAGAATCTAGGCTAACTCCACCTTGAATCTTGATTGATGTTAGAGTAGTAGTTACGCCTCTATTTAAAAAATACTCTTTCTCTTCATTTTTTAAGATTCCAATATCATTAAATGCAGCCCCCATAGATATAATCATTCTTATATAACTTCTCGTTTCCGATGGAATATATTTTTTATTCTCATTCATTAATACCCAAACATCATCGCTTCCTGCTTCTTTTATAGCTCTTTGCAATCGTCCTATACCACAATTATAAGCCATTGCTGCTAAATACCATTTTCCAGTTGCATTGTATAAAAACTTCAAATATTTTATGGCTGCAGCGGTAGATTTTATCGGGTCCCTTCTTTCATCTATAAAATCATCTATTCTAAGACCTAGCTGCCTTCCTGTGCTAGGCATAATTTGCCAAATACCAGATGCTTTTTTTGGCGAATATGCCCTTGGTGAAAATTCAGATTCAGCCATAGCTAAATATAAAAATTCTTGTGGAACCCCTGCATCACTTAACATTTGTTTTAAAATAGGTATATAAACATATCCTCTCTCAAAACTATCAATAAAAGATTCCCATCTCTCACCACTAATTATTTGATTATGCATTTCAAATAAACTGACATCAGCTTGAAATGAAGTATCAATATCAAATGCGTTTAAAATACTCTCTCCCGCACTGAATTGATTCTCATAAAAATTAGCATTGCTTATAGAAACAAATATGGCAACAAAAATAAATTTGGCTAAATTATTTCGCAATAAGACCTCTATATATAAAAATTTTATAAAATCACAGATTATACTTATTTTTTCTTAAAGTATTTTTTTTGCTTTTTGTAAAAAAATCAAATCTTAAATAATTTCAAAGCATTATTTGTTGTGCTTGTAGCGATAGTATCTAAATCTAAATGCAAAGTATCCCCTAAACGTGCCGCAATGATTGGTATATATTCCGGCATATTTATTTTACCTCTATGTGGCATTGGGGCTAAATATGGAGAATCTGTCTCTAAAATAAGGGATTCTAATGCCAAATCTTGCAAACAATCTCGCAAACTTTGTGCATTTTTAAAGCTTACAACTCC
Organism: Helicobacteraceae bacterium; assembly: GCA_017508245.1. Classification (GTDB taxonomy): domain Bacteria; phylum Campylobacterota; class Campylobacteria; order Campylobacterales; family Helicobacteraceae; genus NHYM01. Next base: position 52,155 of record JAFVZI010000010.1, read on the forward strand.
GCCAATGCCATAATAAGTAGGACAAGACAATGCATTTACAAGCCTTTTATCGCCACCAAAACAATGAAAAACCAAACCCACAATATCGCTATCATAATCTTTCAAAATTCTAACTACATCATCATTAGAATCTCTAGTATGAATTATGATTGGTAAGTTATTGGAGATTGCAAGCTCTATTTGGAATCTAAAAGCCCTCTCTTGTGCTAATTTTATATCATCACAATTATTGGAATCAAAATAGTGATAATCAAGCCCTATTTCACCTATTGCAACGCATTTTGGATTGCTCAAAATATCTTTTATTTTTGATTGCATATCAAAATCAAAATCACCGATTTCTATGGGGTGAATCCCACTTGCAAAAAATACACCGCTATATTTTTCTGCGATTTGTGCTGCATAAGACAAATCATCTACACTAGCTCCGGGAATTATAATCTTTTGCACTCCAAGACTAAAGGCATTTGTAATTATTTCATCAAGATTCTCTTTGTATTCTTTACTATCTAAATGACAATGCGTATCAATATACACACTAAACTCCATAATAAAAATTAAGTTAAAATAATAGCAGAATCTAAAAGCAAGAGGTTTTTTTATGTTTAGTGGATTGGTTAAACATATAGGAATTGTAAAGAATTTTAGTGGTGAAACAATCACAATAAAAAGTGATATTAAGCCAACAATTGGTGCAAGTATCGCGGTAAATGGCATTTGCCTAACGGCAACAAGATATAAAAATGGTGAATTTGATGCAGTGCTTAGCAAAGAAAGTAGAAATAATATTGCTATTGAAAATCTAAAAGATAGAGTGCATTTAGAAGAGGCTCTAACTTTAAATGATAGATTGGATGGGCATATAGTGCAAGGACATATTGATTGTATAGGGATTATTAGAAAAATAGAAAAAAATGAAAATGGATTTGACTTTTATATTGAATTTGATGAGAGCAAAATACCCTTGATAGTGCCAAAAGGAAGTATTGCCATAGATGGAATAAGCCTCACCATAAATTCATTGCAAAAAAATATCTTTAAACTTACAATCATTCCTCACACATTTAAAAATACATTATTTCACACATATCAAATAAATAGAAGAGTAAATATTGAAACTGACATCATAAATAGAGGTATCTATCATATATTAAAACACATAAAGGTAGAATCTGCTCCAAATTGGAGAGACATAGATTCTGTGTTATTGAGTTATTAAAATGGACACAAAAAAAGCTGTGGCACTTGTATATGGCGATAATATAAGTGTGCCAAAAGTAGTTGCAAGCGGAAAAGAAAAAATTGCATTTGAAATTATTAAAAAAGCAAAAGAATACAATATACCTATATTTCAAAATAAAGAACTTGTGGATTCTCTTATCAATCTTGATATAGGTGATGAGATAAATGAAGAATCTTATCTTGGTGTAGCAAAGATTTTAATATGGCTAAATGATATTGAAAACAACGCACAATTAAGCAAATAAATTCTAAATTATTTTTTCTTGCCCTATTCTATACAATGCAAAATCATATTTGATAGGGTCATCTTTATCAAATTTAGCCAAATTATCTGTAATTTCTAATGCCGATTGCAGATCATAACTCTTTCTATTTAACAATCCAAGTTTTTTAGATACTTTAAATGTATGCGTATCAAGTGGTAAAATGAGGTGTTTTGTAGATACTCTATCACCCCAAATTCCAATGTCAATATTGTCTTTTCTCACTAACCATCTAAGAAACATATTCCATCTTTTTAGTGGCGATGAAGCACTTGATTTTATACTTTTTCGGCCTATCAAAAAATCAAGTCCATTTGTCAGTTCTACCCTATTTCTAAGAGATTCTATCATTGCATTTATTCCAAATAAGACATTGTTTTCTTTGTTGTAAGAATCTAAAAAAATATTTTTTATTCCACCATTTTCTATAATATCATGCATACATAAGAATATATTTTTTATATCGTCTCTTGTTTGGAATCTATACAAGGGAAAAGACGTATTTAAAATAGCCTCTCTATTATCAATGACATTAAAATCTATTGATAATAGCGTTTTTAGAATCTGCTTTGCATTGCCATATGATAAAAGTGCACAAATTAGAGCAATTTCACTGATGTATTTAGAATCTAAATATTTTTTGACAGCAAAAAGTGGGTCTGGCTTATCCTCGCTTAACTCAAATACCGTATTTCTAGCTTCATATTCTTTATCTAGTCTCTGTTTTAAGTCATTCATTTTACAATATCCAAAAAATTAATATAAACCTATAATTATACTATTCAAATAATCTTAACTTATGGTACAATAATGCGATAATTAAGACTTTCAAAAATAAAAGGGTTAATATGCTTAAAAAACTAATCATAGCCATCTTGGTAACTTCACCTATTTTTGCAAAAACATTTAGCCTTGAGGCATTATATGGATTTGGAATTGTGAATATACCGACAGAACAGGGTAAATTAGATGGAAATGCACAAGATGGTGGAATCCGAGCGATATTTTTTACTGATAATTTCACACACGAAGTATTAGGAAGAGCCACTTTTACATCAAGTGTGAAGGCAAATAGCCTTGCATCTAAATATACCGCTTGGGAAGCAGAATATAGATTTGGCAGCAGAATGGATAACGATATGGCGAAGCTTGGAATGTTGGCAGGTAGTGCATATCTAGGACTGGGATACCAAAGCCTTATGACAAAAGTAAGCAGTAAAAACACTACAAATTATATATATATGCCATTTGGGTTCTGGGGTGAAGATGATGCTGGTGCAAGCGGTCTGAAAATGAGATATGGATTGAATTTTAAAGCAATGTTTTTTGATGATTCTACAGGAAAATTTAAATGGGATTTCTTGCTAGGTGGAAAAGTATATGCTGGAGTAGGATATTCACTTGGAAATGTTGTGGATATATTTGGACAGCTATTCTTTACATATAATGCACCTGTCAAAAAACTAAAAATATATGGTATTGAGGCTGGAATCCAATTCTAAAGATTTAGCACTTTTGTGCTAGATTAATATTATTTTATCTCCTCGATTTCAAGCGTTAGGAAATTGAATTTTACGACTTCTAATCTTTGTTGCAACTCGGCATTTTCTGCTTTTAGAGCTTCTTTTCTTGATTGTAATTCGTTTATGTCTTTACTGGCATAGTAAATATTGCTAGATAAATATATCTTTGGAGCAAAAAAGATTATACAAAGAAATAAAATCGCATATGCAAAAAATATATGCCTAAGTTCTATGCCTTCATTATTGTCATCTAAATTATTGAGTAAATCTTGTTTTTCATCTAAGCTGACTTCATTATTATTCATAGAATCTAAAACACCTCATCTTAGCACTTCGCGAACGTTTATTTAACCTAATCTCATTTTGACTTGGGATAATTGGTTTTTTGCTTAAAATATCGCCTTTTTTGTAATTATTGCCACAAATACATTTTATAGTATCGTCGCTACAAATACACGATTTTGCCCAAGCCCTAAACCTTTCTTTCACTATTCTATCTTCAAGTGAATGAAATGAAATTATAGCAACTTTTACATTTTTTATATTTTCTATATTTTTTAAAAATCTTTTAAGCTCTCCCAATTCATCATTGACTTCTATGCGTAATGCCTGAAATACAAGAGTAGCTGGGTGTATTCTTGAGCTAATTTTAGAATTAGATTCTATTAATTGGCTTAATTCTTTTGCAGTATTTATTGTATGATTTTTGCGATAATCAAGTATCATTTTTGTAACCGGAATTGGATTTTTTATTTCTCCGTATTCAGTAAAAATTCTATGAAGTTCATCTTTTGAATATGAATTAATTATCATTTTTGCTGTGATATGAGAATCTAAATCCATTCTCATATCAAGATTATCACTATAAAAACTAAAACCTCGACTAAGATTATCTACTTGATATGACGATATGCCAATATCAGCTAAGATTCCAGTAATATTATTATTTTTAGATAGGATTTCTTTAATACCATTTGAAAAATTAGAATGAACAACCTCCAATCTATCGCTATTTTTCTTTAGTCTCTCTTTTGCTAATGTGATAGCTTCTATATCTTTATCAATTCCAATAATATTGATATCTTTATTTTCCTCTAATAATGCAAAAGAATGTCCGCCAAGCCCTAATGTCGCATCAATTATAGTCCCTTTAGAATCTCTAAATTCCTTAAGGACTTCATTTAGTAAAACTGGTATGTGAGAGAACTCATTCATTTTTTAAATAACTTATTAAGCCCCTTATTTATCGCATCCTTTGTCTTATCTTCTATTTTTTGGACGTTTTCTTGAACTTTTGGACTGTTTATAACATTATTAATAATATCCTTACCAAGCTTGCTAGTATCGATGCTTATACTTGGATTTGTTGCTTTTCCACTTAAGGTTCCAGCTAAATCATATTTTTGCACTTTTAACAATAATTTTGCATTTATATCATTGCTGTCTAGATTCAAAGTAGCCTCATTTGAGGTAATACTTGTATTATTGCTTTGCATATTTAGATTTGCTGTAACTAGACTTTTGTTAATCCTGCCATCGATTTTAATATTATTATATACCTCTTTTGTTCCATCAAATTTGAGGGTTTTTTCTAATATTGACATCAATTTATTTTCAGTAAATGAGCCTTTTGATAGTATAAAATCCATATTTCCTATTTGTGTTTGCCTATCATATTTTAAAGTGCCATTTATAGCAGAATCAAAAATCTTTGGATATTGAAGCATATCTAAGACACCAAGTGAATTCATATCTTTTATTGTCGCACTAATTAGATTGTTATTCAGTTCTACATCTAATTTTCCACCAAATAAATCGCTCTTCATACTTCCACGAAGAGAAACAGGCGTCCATACAACATCACCATATGCACTCAAACTACCTTTTAATTCTTTGCTTGTAACAAATGCCAATTTCTTTAAATCTTTAATATCAATTGTATATGGGGCATTAACTCCTAGAGAATCTATATTTACCAAAGCATCTTTCACATTTAAACTAACTATATCTGATATAAAATCCAGATTTAATTTACCACTACCATTTGTAAAATTTATATTTGCTTGATGATTGTAGTTTGTATTTGGCATATTCATGTCAAACTTACTTTTCACAACTTTACCATTGATAGTGCCATTTATAGTATGACTATAATCACCATTTATGCTAGAACTAATGCCTCCTAAATTAGCATTGGCATTCAATAAGCCATTCGAATATATAGGCTGGACAAGCATATATAATATTTTCTCAATTTTTAAATTTTTAATTTTTAATACTGCATCTTTTGGACTTGTATAATTTTTTAGTGACAGAGAATATGTTGTAACACTATCTGCTACATCGCTCTTACCATCTATACTCATCCATTTTGAATCACCTACAATTTTACCATCTGTTCTAAATTCACCTCTAAGCGGCATACCGACAATTGGAGTGAGTAGAGATAAATCACTCATATCAACATCATAGGTTGAATTCGTGCGTAAAGTCTTGATAATCGTGTTTCCAGTCGAATTAATGTTACCTACATTTGATAATAACTCAAATTTATGTTCTATATTTGTGCCATCGAAATTAGCAAAAAGATTTATCATAAATGAATTATCCGGCACATTAACGCCAAAATCTTCTTTGACAAGATTCCGTGATACTTCACCATTATTTACTTTTGCTAGAGCTTGGCCATTAAATTTTAAATTATTATCACCTACAATATTTGCAACAATATCAATCGTACCCTTTGCATAAGTCTTTTTACCGAGTAAAGCAAGTATAGATTATAGTTCCAAATCCTTAATATTTCCAACAACTTTCAATGGTTTAAAATCGACGATAGTTGTATCAATTCTAAATTCACCTTTAAGAGAGTTGCTAACAGTGTGAATTTCAAAATTAGTAATTTTTCCTCTGATTGCATTTTCTATTAATAATTCTTTTGGTGTAGCAGCTGGTGATGTTTTTGTTAATGGATTTTTAAGCAATATATCCAATGCTATATCTATATTTTGACTAAGTAGCGAAAAAGTCCCATGTGATACGATATTTATATCGTCATTTGAATTTAATTCTATATCAAGGCTACCAAATCTAAGTGAAAAAACATCTAAAGTAAGTGGAATTGGTGAATATTTATCAATTTGAGTTTGCAAATGAGGTTTTAAAATATTATTACCAAATGGCGTAAATAAAAGCACAAAAACTGCAACCAAAACAATAAAAATCAATCCAAGCAAAAACAATAAAAATTTCTTAAACATTTTAAACTCTCTTTTATATTTTTAGACCTTGCATCTTCCTTGTGAAAAACGCTCCTATTATTATTGCTAGTATTCCTGCAACCATAAAATATAAAAATTTTGGCACAGGCATCGGATCACCAGATGCATAAGAGTGCAAACCGGATAGATAATAATTCACACCATAATATGTCATTAATATACTAAAAAACCCTATTACGCTAGCACTTGAGAATATATATTGCAAGTTCGCTTTACAAATAAATCTAAGGTGTAAAATAATAGCATAGATTCCAATAGAAACCAAAGCCCAAGTCTCTTGTGCATCCCAGCCCCAATATCTACCCCAAGATTCATTTGCCCAAACTCCACCAAGAAAATTTCCTACACAAAGCAAAAGTAGTCCTAAAATCATAGACATTTCATTTATAATAGTAATTGAATTGATAGTAGAATCTAGCTTATTAGATTTAAATCTTCTAAATATCATAAGAATGAGGGCAATAATACCTAGAACAAAACACAATCCTAAGAATCCATAACTGGCTGTTATAACAGATACATGGATATTTAGCCAATATGATTTTAATACAGGCATAAGATTCCCAATTTGTGGGTCCATAAAGCCAAGATTTGCAACAAGAAGCGAGATTCCAGCAAGGAACAATGACGCAGATATTGCTAGATATGATTGTCTAAAAAATACTATTCCGGATAACGCAGATACAAATGCTATATATATCATAGATTCATATGCATTGCTCCAAGGTGCGTGTCCTGCTACATACCATCTAAGCAATAAAGCAAATAAATGAAGCAATAACAGCACTACGCCTATATAGTAAAACATCTTTAATATTTTTTTTAGTTTATCATTTGATTTAAAAATACAAATAAAAACAATGATAAACATCACAATACTAAGAAGTGTATAAGGGAGTATTAGCTGTTTGAATAGATTAAATTTATTTAGCATAATCTCTGCATTTAATTTATCTTCACCTAGATAGATTGATTTATCTGTATATTCTTTTTGATAATTAATAATTTCTTCTAATGCTTTTGTGGCCTCACTCCAATCATTATCTTCTACACCTTTACTAAAACCATCAAAATATGCCAAAAGCATTGATTGAATTTTATTTGATATTTCTTCATTGCTAAAAGTTATGATGTCAATTGGAGAAAGCCAAGTCTCTCCGTGGTCTGGAATAGGAAAAATTTTTATAAATTGTGCTGTAAAGATTCCATAAGCGACATTTAATCTCTCATCAACATTCAACAAATCTTTATCAAAACTTCCACGTTCAGCTGGCTTTTTTCTATTTGCTTCTTCAACATAATTCGTAAGCTTGTATGTGCCGTCTTCATTGAATAAATCTTTAAATGAAACATATCCGCTATCTCTATTCACACCTAGAATCTCTTTTAATTTTGGTGTAGATATTTTTATCATTTTGATATTTTGCCAATCATTTGAATACACAATCATTCCAAGAATAATTTGCATATTTGTTAGATTCTTGTAATTATCCTTTTTGGTCATTTTATGTACTAATTCACTCGCTAGAGTATCCATAGGTTTAATTCGACCTTGATAATCTTGAACTTGCAGCCTGCCAAACATTTCTGCATGTTCTTTTGAATTTTCTTGCAATTTCATTAGACGTTCAACTATCGCTTTGTCATCTATTTGATTTGTATCATCTGCCATTAATGGTGCATTTATGGATACCAATGTTACTAAAGCTAGGACATAAATGCTTTGAGACTGCAAAAATTTACCAAGTTTTCTAAATCTCCCGTTTTTCGCGAAAACTATCCAAAAAGAACCAACAATAAGCAAAAAATATCCTATATATGTCGGAATCTTTCCTGGGTCATTATTGATACTCAAAATTGTGCCTAGCTCATCTTCATCATAGTGTGCTTGAAAAAATCTATACCCGCCATAATCAAGAGTATGATTCATATATATGCGATATGGCATCTCAACATTGTTTTTCTCATCCAATAATACAACCTTTGCTTCATACGAAGATGGCGACATAGAGCCTGGATATCGCTCTAAAATAAAATCATCAAGCTTAATAGAAAATGGCAATTCAATCATTCTTGGACCCCAATTTATTATTGCTTTTATGCCTTTAAAATCAACAACAGAATCTTTTGCATTTTGACTACCACCAATTAAGGTTAGTGGATATTCTATACCATCATAGAATATAGCACCTTCTAGTATAGATGTAGGGTCTCCTTTATTGTCATTTATCTTTGTAATACTATTTGATTTTATCTCAAAGCTTTTATCGCCAAATATTATTTTTTCATCTAGTTTTTTAGAAGAAGCAAAAGAAATATTTGTCGGAATATGAAGATTGTATTTATTATCACCATCGAGAACAATGAGATTTAAATAATTATCACTGCTTGTATAAAGTGAGGTAGTTTCGCCCTCTCTAATGTGCATCAAACCCTCATGTCCAAAAAATCTGGTAATACCAGCACCAATGATGATAACAATAAATGAAAAGTGAAGTATAAACGACGCATATTTCTTTTGTTGCAACAACTTATATCGCCAGATAGTACCAATCAAACAAATTAAAAGCCATAAATGCAAAATATTAAAAAACCACGTATTGTATATAAGAGCTCTTGCAGCATCTGTCCCATAGTCATTTTCTACAAACGTAGCAATTGCAATCAAAGTTGCATAAACTCCCATAAGTGGAATTGCAGCATATAAAGAAGCAAATAATGTCTTAAAAATCTTCATTAATAAACCCTTATAAATTGTGTATTTTTTTATTCAAATCTTCATATTGTCCCATAGCACTATCTTTTTTTGTTACATCTAATACCAAATCTTTAAATCTTGGTGTGAATCCAGGAAACAAATACTTCACATCACCATTTTTGCTTAAAAATACAATTGATGGGGTAAAATCAACTGCAAATAATTGAGCAATATCACTTGTATTCACCCTACTTTGTCTATCATTAAAATTAATTAAATGTGTTTTTAAATAGCTAGTATTTATGTAATATGGATTAAAATTATCTTTCATTATTTGTTTTAGATTCTCATCTTTTTTTATAATATCCTTCAAATTATCACAATACTTGCAATGATTTTTACCAAAAATAATCAAAACATCTTTATTAAAATTGATTTCATTTGTATCCAAAAATACATCTGCTACATCAATATAACTTGCTTTATCAAGATTCTTTTCTGCTTCTCTTGCTTGAGAATCCATAGTAGAACCACTTGATATCAAAGTAGAATCTATTTTATTATCACTACAAGATATAAATAATAAACTAAACAATATTGTAAAAAATATATTAAATTCTTGCTTCATTGATACTTTTTCCTTTTAAATCAATTAAATCAATAATAGTCTTAGCAAAAGTGACTGAATCGTTTGGGCATTTGCAAACAATATAACTTTTTACTCCAAGTTTATTGGCTAATTCTCTATTTTCAATCTCAAGCTCATATATCGTTTCTGAGTTATCTATACTAAAAGCAAGCGGATAAATCATAATATTAGAATCTCTATATTCCTTAATGGTATCAATCGTAGTCGGCTCTAACCATTTTATTGGTCCCATTTTCGATTGATAACAAATCACTACATTTTTAAAATTTATGCCTTGTCTAGTCAATTTCTCTTGTAAAGCAACGGCACTTTTTTCTATTTCATCTTTATATGGGTCACCATTATCTACCATTTGTTGCGGAATTGAATGTGCTGATAATAACAATACATAATCTCTATAATCTACTTCACACTCTTTTATTTTTTCTATGCAAGATTCTATAAAACCACTATAAGCTGGATAGCTTTCGACCACATTTATCTCTGCCTTAAAATCCAATTCTTTTACACAACGCATAAATTCCCTTATAGAAGACAATGTAGTTGTGTTTGAGTATTGCGGATACATAGAAAAAAGTGTAACTTTTGTGATATTTCTATCCATCAAATCTTTTATCACCAAATCACTATATGGGGGCGTATATCGCATAGCATAAGTGTAGAATCTGGTAGCATCTAATTTTTGTAAAACTTTTGTTAAATTAAATGTAATCTCTACTAAAGGTGATTTTGAGCCTATATGCTTGTAATTACTTCGTGCTTTTTCTAATCTTGTATTGACAATCATCTTTGCAACAAATTTACGTATAAAAGAATTTTTGATAGTTAGAATCAATGGGTCATTAAACATATTGTTTAAAAAAGTTTCAACTTCAAGCAAATTATTTGGACCACCCATATTTAGTAGGACTACCGCTTCATTTGTATTAATATTTGTATCGTTCAAAACACTACCTAAAGTTATAAAAATATAAAAGTGGATGATATAATAAAAATTCTTTTAAATGCTTAAATGATAAATTTCATTACCGACTTTGTACCATAAATATTATCTACTAGTTTTATCTCTATTGTAATTTTGACAAAATATCTAGCGGTTTTATTTTTGCCCTTTTACCTTTGCTCCAATTAGGTAAAACACGCAACACTTATCAAAAATTATCAAAATTTTAAAATGCATCTTAAATATTTACAAAGAAATGAGATAAGTTTATATGCTTGATAATTTGACTCAAAAATCATATCATTAAGTAATATTCAAGATAGTGATTAAGGCAAATAAAATAAAATCGATGATATTAGAATCGATACAAAAACTTCAAATCTTAATGCATATAATAAACTTCAGTTAGAACAAAATCTCTATAATATTTGTCATCCTGTGTTATAATCACTGGTTTATATGTGATAAAGAGGATTTTATGGAGGCATTAGCACTAAGCCAAGCGATAGGATTCCACTATGTTATTTCATTGTCATTGCTAATAATAATCATAGCAAATCTTGTCATTTTATTTATTGATGATTTTCATAAAGTGCATAAATATATGTGGTATCTTACTCCTATGTTATTTGGGATACTTGCAATCACTTTGATTAGTGGATTTAGTATTTTTGCAATGATGCAATTTCGTATAAATTTTATGATATTTTTGATGATTATTGCAAGCATTGCAGTCATTGTATTTGAAATAATAAGAATAAAAAAACTCCGCATTATACGCAAAAAACCATCACTCATAAAAAGCTATATCAAACAAAGTAGAATCTTTTATGCAATCTATCTTTTTGCTATTTTGATATTTTTTATAGGATAATGTTTTGCGATTTTTATATCATAAAGATTCTGGAGAAAAAAATATAATCTTAGATAACGAAGCCTTTCATTATATATTTAATGTAAGACGACAAAAAAATGATAATTTGATATTAGCAAATATGTTAGATTCTAGGCTTTATGATTATAAAATCTTGCAGGTAGAAAAAAAGAGAGCAATCATAGAGCTAATAGATTCTGTATTTATAGACCAAAATAGCCCAAATACACATATCATTCAAGCAATAATCGATATGAATGAATTTAGCAAAACTCTACCATATCTAAATGAATTATTTGTAGAAAAGATTACATTTTTTTATAGTGATTTTAGTCAAAGAAATGAAAAAATAAATACTGAAAAATTACACAAGATTCTACTAAATTCATCAATGCAATGTGGCAGATTAAGCATTATGAAAATAGAAATAATGAAAAATTTAAATGAGGTATTAAATAATTATAAAGATTCTATGGCACTAGATTTTAATAATAATAGAATCGACATAAAAAAACACAATAGCTTTATTATTGGACCAGAAGGCGGATTTAGCAAAAATGAAAGAGGGCTGTTAAAAGATAGATTATTTGGGATAAATAATCCTTTGGTGATGCGTGCAAAAACAGCTTCTATATTTGTTGCAGCAAATAGAATTTAGATTCTAATTTAGGATAATTTAAGTTTCTATATTATTTTTTTAATAAAGCTCATGCCATCGTGCTTTAGAAATTTCTTAAAATATTAATATGGCTAATGCCAAATCTCAATATTTAAAAATCGCTCAAAATGATTTCTATCGACCCAAACAATCAATAATTTATGGTCAAAATTATGTTTTGATATATTTTAAAAAAATATATAAAGTGGTTTTTACAGATGTGATCCTCAATGCCTCTTCAAAAGAAAAGTACAAATACACCATTTAATATAGTTGATTATATTTATTTTATATTTTTGAAACTATTTATAGCTATTCAAACAACTACCATAACAGATGATTTCCTTCCAAAATATCATAAAAATATCAAAAAGTCTAAGATAGAAATTTACTAGATTGTTATTATGATTAGAAATAGTCAAAAAAATAAAAAGCCAATCTTATTGCCACAAGTCCGCAATCAAAATATTTATTATTGTTGCAAATATATAAATTGCCATTTTATTTGATGTATTTTCTATGTTTTAGATTTGCTAAAAGTCTATTTTATTATCACTATTTTTCATTTTTGCAAATATTCTTGCTGGCATAAACTTTTATTTTATCATTTTCCATCTCAAAGCTTTTAGATTTTATCGCCTTTTAAACGTTCTATTTTCACACCAATTTTTGAGAGTTTTTGCTCTATCTTTTCATATCCTCTATCAAGATGATAGATTCTATGAATCTTTGTCTCTCCACCTGCAATAAGTGCAGCAATTATCAAAGCACTACTAGCACGTAGGTCGGTTGCCATCACATCAGCACCTATTAGATTACTTTTGCCACTTATATTTGCGACATTACCAAGTAGCGATATATTTGCACCAAGTCTCTGCAACTCATTTACGTGCATAAAACGATTTTCAAACAATCTCTCTTTTATTGTGCTTACACCACTGCATTGCGTAGCCAGAGCCATAAATTGTGCCTGCATATCAGTTGGGAATCCAGGATATTCACTTGTAGTAATTTCAAATGTATTCAATTCTCGTGCTTTTAAAATCGTAATACTACTAGAATCTATTTCTATACCAAAACCTATTTCTTTTAGTTTATTTGTGATTGCCTCAAGGTGTTTTGGTATCACATTATTTATCGTGATACTAGAATTTGTAATAGCACCTACACAAAGATAAGTGCCTGCCTCGATTCTATCTGGTATAATTTCTATATCTTTAAAATTCAAAAGCTCACCATCAGTCCCAATAATCACAATTTCATTGCTGCCTTGTCCGATGATTTCAACTCCTGCTTGTTTTAAAACATCGCATAATTGAACAATCTCTGGTTCTTTTGCTGGATTTATTATCGTCGTTGTACCTTTTGCAAGAGCTGCTGCCATTATCACATTTTCAGTGCCAGTTACAGTTATCTTATCAAAAATGATATGGCTTCCTTTTAGCCCTTTTGGTGCGATAGCATTAATGTATCCATTTGTGATTTGAATATCAGCACCCATATTATTCATAGCTTTAATATGCAAATCAACAGGTCTAGCTCCGATTGCACAACCGCCCGGAAGACTAACCTGACATTTTCTAAACCTAGCAAGGAGAGGTCCAAGAAGCAATATAGAAGCACGCATTTTACGCACCATATCATATACAACTTGAGTATTGTTTATATTGTTTGTATTAATGCTAACACTATTTTCACCTATATCTTTACTACTTGCACCAAGCATAGTAAGTAATTTTATGAGAACTTTTACATCTACAACATTAGGCAAATTCCCTAATACTACATCCTTTTTCGCTAAAATTGTCGCTGCAATAAGTGGCAATGCTGAATTCTTGGCTCCACTAATTTCAACACTACCACATAAATTGTCACTTTGTTTAATTTTTAGATAATCCACAATATACTTCCTTTCTTCTTACTGCTTCCTTTTTTTCTTGTTGTCTTCTCGATATTTTAAGCTAATGCCTATTGCTTGCTTTATTTCTCGTCTGATACCAGGATTTTTCTTTGACAAGTCATCTCTAAATTTAGCAACTTGTTCAACACTCATATAATCAAGCATAGTTATTTCTTGAATAAGTTTTAGCCAACTATCAAGATTCTTACTTTTTGAAGAAATATTGTAAAAATGTGTATAGAATTCATGCATTACAGAATCTAGCACATCTTTATCCTCATTGGAATTCTTTACTTGTTCTATTAATAAATCAAGGGTTGTCTTTGGAATCGTCGTTTCTTTTGTGGGGCTAAAAAATCCACTAAAAAATAAAATCAATAATAAAATAGATAAAACTACAATCTCAACAATATAAAAAAGTAAAAAATATGATACTTGATACAATTCTATGCTTTCATTTTATTATACAAATCTACATTTGCTTTGATAAAACCATCGATACTGCCACAATCATATCTAATGCCTTTAAATTTATATGCCAAAACTCTCGTATTTTTGGCAGCCCTATTTAGTGCATCTGTTATTTGAATCTCGCCCCTTTTATCTGGCATCGTATCTTTTAGAATCTCAAAAATATCTGGTGTCAAAATATATCTACCAATTACAGCAAGATTGCTTGGTGCTTCTTTTGCCTCTGGTTTTTCTATCATACTTTTAATCTCATATATAGAATCTTCTAAGAAAATACCATCTATAACGCCATATTTATCCAAATCACTAGATTCTACTTCTTGTATAGCAACAATAGAGCATTTAAAGCGATTATAAAACTCTGACATTTGAGCAAGTACATTTTTTCCAGAATCATTTATGCATAAATCATCTGCTAAAATCACACCAAATGCTTCATTGCCAATTAGCTTCTGACCTGTTAGTATAGCATGTCCTAAGCCTTTCATCTCTTTTTGACGAATATATGTAAATGAACAATTATTTATCACATCGATAGTCTCACGCAATAAATGCTCTTTTTTTGCAGTTTTCAATTGATGCTCTAATTCATAGCTCACATCAAAATGATCTTCAATGGCTCTTTTCCCTCGCCCTGTAACAATCGCCATAGTATCGCAATGTGCTTCTAATGCCTCTTCAACACCATATTGAATGAGTGGTTTTGAATTTATAGGCAACATTTCTTTTGGAATAGCTTTCGTTGCAGGAAGAAACCTAGTGCCATATCCAGCCGCAGGAAATAAACATTTTTTAATCATTGTTACACCCCTATCATTTTATTAAACCGATTTTTATTGCTCTAAAAAAATCATAAGCAACTCTACCACTTCTTTGACCTTTTTGCGTAGCATAAGATAAAGCCTTTATCTTTAATTCTTCGCTTAACTCTTCTTTTAGATAAATGCTAACTATACGCAGGTATTCTTCTGCATTAATCTTATAAAATGGAATACTAAGTCCAAATCTATCACTTAGTGACATTCTCTCTTCTACTGCATCAGAAAAATGTAATTCTCTATTTATCATAGTGGTATTTAGATTATCACTTTCGTATTCGGCCATTATGTGTTTTCTATTTGATGTAGCATAAAGAATGATATTACTTGGAATCTTCTCAATAGACCCATCAAGCACTACTTTTAGTGCTTTGTATGACAAATCACCTTGTTCAAAACTCAAATCATCACAAAAAACAATAAATTTATACGGCTGCACTCTCATTGCATCTACAAGCAAAGGAAATACATCTATATCTCTAGTCGATATTTGAACTACCTTTAGACCGTAATCTAAAAAATGAGTAAATACAGCTCTTGCAAGAGTGCTTTTTCCACAGCCTCTAGGACCATACAACAATACATTTAACCCATTATTTTTATTTAAAAAAGATTCTGTATTTTTTACTAGCATTTCTTTTTGTTCATCAATGCCTATCAATTTAGATAATTCAAATGAATTAAACTCTTTTATTGGGTGGAGATAATCACCTCTCCAAATAAATGCATCGTATATTTTCCAATTAGTATCGATTTTTCTAATAGTCATATCAATCCTTTATAGCTTAGATTTTAGCAAAAGATGAGATATTTAAGAATATTTCACATTAAAATCTAGTTTTTTATTTTTGCAAGATATTTGTATCTTTGAATTATCTTTTAGATTCCCAAATAACAATAACTCACTAAGTGTAGTTTTGATATGAATATCCAATAATCTTGCAATCTCTCTTGCACCTAAGCTTCTATCAAAATCTAATCCAAGCAAATAATCATATACATTCGCATTTAGGCTAACTAGCGTACCTTTTAGCTGTGAATTTAAATCTTTTATTTGTTTTTTGATGATTAATTTTAGGCAATCATCGTCTAGGTCATTAAAATGACAAATGCAATCAATTCTATTTTTTAGCTCTGGTGAAAATAAATCTTTTATAGATTTATCATTTGAGGAATTTTTATCCATACCAAAACCAAGAGTAGGAAGATTTTTTGCTGTGATATTTGAAGTCATTATGATAATCACATTTCTAAAATTAGCTTTATTGCCGCTATTATCGGTTAATGTCGCATTATCAAATATCTGAAGAAGTAAATTATAAATGCTCTCGTGAGCTTTTTCTATTTCATCTAAAAGTAATACACAATGTGGGGTCTTGCGAATAGATTCTACTAACAATCCACCCTGCTCAAAACCAACATATCCAGCTGGTGCGCCAATAAGCCTAGACACGGTATGAGATTCTGCATACTCACTCATATCAAATCGTAAAAAATTAATATTTAGATTTAGTGCTAGTTCTTTTGCTAACTCACTTTTTCCTACACCTGTTGCACCTGTAAATAAAAATACACCTATTGGTTTATTTGCATTTCCAAGCCCTGCTTTGTTTTTTAACAAACTTTTATATAAAGATTCTATTGCTTGATTTTGTCCAAAGATTCTAGCTTGCAATCGTTTTTTTAGTGATTTTAGTAATGTTTTTTCATCTAGATTCTGCGATAATGGTAGCTTTGTATTTTTTGATATCAAAAACTCAATATCAGCTACATTTATATTTATTTTTTTAGATTTTGATTTACCATAGATTTTAAAATAAGCTCCTGCTTCATCTAACAAATCAATAGCCTTATCCGGCAAGAATCTATCATTGATAAATTTATTTGATAATGTAACACAAGATTCTATCGCCTCTTTGCTATATGTTACATTGTGAAATTTTTCATAAATTGGCGAAAGCGATGATAATATTTTGATTGCATCTTCTATGCTTGGCTCATCTATATTTATCTTTGCAAAACGGCGAGATAGTGCTTTATCTTTATCAAAATGATTTCTAAACTCGCTATGGGTTGTAGCACCTATGCACCTAAGTGTGCCATTTGCAAGTGCCGGCTTTAATAGATTTGAAACATCGATGCTTCCTCCACTTGTGCTACCCGCACCTACAATCGTATGTATTTCATCAATAAAAATAATTGCATTTTTGATATTTTCCAATGCATTTAAAATATCTTTTATTCGTTTTTCAAAATCACCTCTATATTTTGTCCCTGCAAGGAGCGCACCAATATCTAGTGCATAAATCTTACAATCTTTCATCTCTTTTATCACATCATTATTTGCGATATTTAAAGCAATCCCTTCTGCAATAGCTGTCTTTCCTACGCCCGGTTCACCGACTAAAAGTGGATTGTTTTTCTTTCTCCTACATAATACTTCACAAACTCGCTTTATCTCTTCATCTCTACCAATAACAGGGTCTATTTTGCCACTTTTTGCGAGGCTAACAAGCTCTCTGGTATAAAGTTGCAATGGATTGCTCTTATCCATTTTGCTTCCTTCATCTCTACCCATATTTGTGATAGATTCTAAAATATCTGCTCTTTGAATATTTTGAGATTCTAGCAGCATTGTGCTATATGTCTTTTTATCATATGTAATAGCAATCAATAAATCATAGATATCGACCAAAGGCTTATTTGCACTATTTGATACATTTATCATCGTAGAGAAAATATTTTCTAAAGGAATTGTATATGTAGGCTTTTGAAATTCGCTTGCCTTATCTATAAAAGTATGTAGATAATTTAATATTTGCATATGAAGTTCATCTGTATCGCCGCCTAGATTTTTTATAAAATTATTTGCATCGACATTGTCTAATAATGATAAGAAAATATGCTCTGTGGTGATTATATTGTGTTCTAATTCTTGTGCTAGGGCAAATGCATTATTTATAACTTTATGTAAATTTTCATCTATTTTTTTCACTATTCTTCCTCTACTATTATTCTTAGCGGGAATCCAGCTTGCCTAGATTTTTGTATAGCGATATTTGCTTTTGTTTGTGCAATATCATATGTATAAATTCCACATATTCCTCTACCATTATTGTGAATCTCAAGCATAATTGTTGTAGCTTCATTTATATTTTTGTTAAATACATCTTTTAGTATGGATACAACAAAATCTTGGGTTGTATAATCATCATTTAGCATCACGACCTTTGACATTTTTGGCAGGATCAGCCTAGTATCAATCTCACTTTTATAATCATACATGGAAACGCAATTCTCCTTTTATATCTAAAAATTTCTAATGTCAATGCCACTGTTAGCATTTATTTATCTTGCTACAATTCCCCTTTTGTGTCTAAAAATTTTTGATATTGATATCATAAATTAATACCATAAACATCAAATATGATTATTACATAAAATTATATAAATACATCGTTAATGTTGCCTACATAAAATGATAATAAATTGCAAAAAATATATGTCTTATTTATCTATTTAGTATAGAAATATAAATTATTGATTGAATATAGATAAATTAGAATATGTTAGCAGTTTTGAAAGAAATTATTTAACTTATGCAATGATAAAAAACCTTCAAGGTGATGAAAAATTTCTTCGATATATTTTTAGTCAAAGCATTATAATCGTATCTAAGCAAAAAAAATAAAATACAAATTATTTAGCTTGATTTGTCATTTTTTATCTTAGAATCACATTTTAATATTTTAAATAAGGGAATATGAGATTGATTACACAGGATTCTATTATATATCTTGCAAAAAAATATAAAACTCCGCTATATATTTATGATTTTGATGGTATAAAAGATAGAGTATCAGAGTTCAAACAAGCATTTAAAGCTAGGAAATCTCTACTTTGCTACGCTCTAAAGGCAAACTCAAATCTATCATTACTATCATTTTTAGCAAAACTAGATTGTGGTGCTGATTGTGTATCTATAAATGAAGTCAAAAGAGCACTTCTTGCTGGAATCCCAAAATATAAAATCATTTATAGTGGAGTTGGTAAAAATGATGATGACATAAAAGAAGCCCTAGATTCTGATATATTATTTATAAATATAGAATCTAAGATGGAATTATTAAGAGTAGAATATATTGCAAAAATGATGAATAAATGTGCAAGAATTGGTATTAGAGTGAATCCAGATGTAGATGCAAAAACTCATCCTTATATCTCAACAGGACTAAAAGAAAACAAATTTGGCGTAGATATGGATAGTGCAAAAGCTATGTATATATATGCAAATAATTCAAAATATCTAAATCCGATAGCCTTACACTTTCATATAGGTAGCCAGCTATTAGATTCTACTCCCATAATGCAAAGTATGGAAAAAGTGGTAGATTTAGTATTTGGACTATTGGCTTTAAAAATTGATTTAAAATTCATCGATATAGGCGGGGGAATAGGCATAAGATATGAAAATGAAAAGACAATAGATTTGTATTCTTATGCACAAGGAATCTTAAAAGCACTAAATGGACTTGATTTGAGTATTATAGTAGAGCCGGGACGATATATTGTAGGCAATAATGGAATCTTGGTATCAAAAGTAATATATGAAAAATACAATAAAGATAAGAGATTTTGTATTGTTGATGCAGCTATGAATGATTTGCTTCGACCTTCACTTTACAATGCAAAGCACGGGATAAGGCATATAAGTATAGATAATGAAATCGTAGAAATTCCACCACTTCTAAAAGATAAAAATGATTTCATAGATAAAGCCGATATTGTTGGACCAATTTGTGAGAGTGGCGATTATCTAGCAAAAAATATAGCCTTACCACCTACAAAAAGCGGGGATTTGATAGTAATAGAATCTGCCGGAGCATATGGTTTTAGTATGTCAAGCAATTACAATTCAAGGACAAAATGTGCCGAAGTAGCCTTGAGTGGAGGAAAAGACAGGCTGATTTGCAAAAGAGAAAGCTTTGAGGATTTAATAGCAAATGAAAAGCCATATCTAGGAGAATAGTGATGGATTTAAAAAAGCTAAGAGAAAAGATTGATAAAATTGATGATGAAATATTGGATCTTCTTGATAAGAGGATGAGTATCGTAAAGGAAGTAGGCGAATTAAAACTAAAATCAAATGTAGCAATCTATCACCCAAAAAGAGAAAAAGAAATACTCCATCGCTTAGTAAAACAAGGTAAAACAAACATCACACAAAAAGGAATCGAAGCAATATACCAAGAGATATTTGCAACGAGTAGATTCTTGGAATTGCCGCAAAGAGTTGCATTTTTAGGACCTGTTGGAAGTTTTACACATCAAGTTGCAGTAGAAAAATTTGGCAAATTAAGCGAATGCATAGCAAGCAACAATATAGAATCTATCTTTAAATATGTGGCAAATGGCATAGCAAAATATGGCGTAATTCCTATTGAGAATAATAGCAATGGAATTGTAAGTGAAAGCCTTGATTATTTAGCAAAGTATGATGTAAAAATCGTAGCAGAGGCAAATCTATCCATACATCATAGTTTTGCCTCAAATGAAAAATTAATATCAAACATCAAAAAAGTATTTTCAAAAGATATTGCATTTGGACAATGTAGAAATTTTTTAAGCAATTATTCACTTCAAGATGCAGAATTAATCCCCCTAGATTCTACTGCAAAAGCCGCAAAAGTTGCGTCAAATACGCCAAATAGTGCTGCTATTTGTTCAAATGTTGCTGCAAAAATATGCAATCTACCAATAATGTTTGAAAATATCGAAGATAGCGATGAAAATACGACTAGATTTTTTATCATTAGTGATTTTAAAACAAATCCTACAAATAATGACAAAACTTCGCTATGTGCGTTTATAAATAACTCTGATAAACCTGGGACTCTAGCAAAACTGCTTTATGAATTTAATGAAAAAAATATCAATTTAGTAAAGTTAGAATCTCGTCCTTTGCATAAAAATAGAGGATTTAGTTTTTGGTTTTATATAGAATTTGAAGGACATATTGATGATAAAAATATAAAAGAAATCTTTGAGCTTAAAAAAGATAGATTAAGATGGCTAGGAAGCTACACAAAAGATAGATTAAAGGATTAGCTATGAGACTTGGCGTAAATATAGACCATATAGCGACTCTGCGAGAAGCAAGAAAGATAAATTCTCCAGACCCACTTGAGGCGATATTTGTAGTAAAAAATGCAGGAGCAGACCAAATCACTTTGCATTTAAGAGAAGATAGAAGACACATAAATGATGATGATGTTCGAAAAATCATAGAATCTCATCAAATAAAAATCAATGTAGAATCTAGCACAAATAAAGAAATCATTGATTATTTAATAAGATTAAAGCCGCATTCAATTACATTGGTGCCAGAAAATAGAATGGAAGTAACCACAGAGGGTGGCTTAAAAATCACAGACAAGACGAAAGAAATAGTCAAAAAAATAAAAGACAATGGAATTACAACTTCGCTTTTTATTGATGCAGATGATAATGAAATACAAAAAGCAAAAGAATGCAATGCTGATGCTATCGAACTACACACAGGGCTTTTTAGTAATCTGTATTTGATATTAAATACAAATCTAAACCTTACTTGCAACAAATTAGACATAAAAAATCCGCTTCAAAAATATCATCGGATTCTAGAAAATCTAAAAGATTGTGCAAAATTTGCAAAAAATCTAGGACTGGAAGTATATGCAGGACACGGACTAAACTATCAAAATGTAAGAGAAATAACAAAAATAGATGAAATCACCGAGCTAAATATCGGACATAGTATCATTGCAAGGGCAGTATTTTGCGGACTTGAAAATGCAATAAAAGAAATGTTAGATTTGATAAAAAAATGAAAAAAATTGCAATCAGTATTGGGGATATAAATGGCATAGGCTTAGAAATCGCCCTAAAATCACATAAAAAAATCTCAAAATTATGTAAGCCAATTTATTTTGTAGATGATGAAATTTTGAGTGCCGCAAGCGAACTCTTGAAGATAGAGATTCCAAGAGGTTTCAAAAATAAAAATATCAAAAAATATTTATCCAAAGATTTGCAAGATTCTATAAAAAACAAAGATTCCATAATAAATCCTGCAAAAATTACAAAAGAAAGTGGAGAATATAGTTTTATTAGCCTAAAATGTGCTCTAGATTCTGTGATAAAAAAGCAAAATGATGCCTTACTTACGCTACCTATTCATAAAAAAGCATGGAACCTAGCAGATAGAAACTATGTCGGACATACAGATTTCTTGAGCCATTATTTCAATGATGATGGGATAATGATGCTTGGGTGTGAAAAAATGTTTGTAGCTTTATTTAGCGACCATATTCCACTATCCAAAGTAGCGAGCAAAATTAGTTTTAAAAATTTATGTAATTTTTTTGAGCGATTTTATAAAAGCTTTCAATTTGAAAAAGCCTTGGTGTTAGGACTAAATCCTCACGCTGGAGATGGTGGGGTGCTAGGGAATGAAGATAAAATCATAAATAAAGCAATAGAATATACAAATAAAAAACTAAATAAAAATATATTTTTTGGTGCGATTTCCCCTGACATCGCATTTAGTAAAGAAAATAGAAAAAAATATAAAGTTTTTATAGCAATGTATCACGACCAAGGGCTAATCCCTCTAAAAGCACTTTATTTTGAAGAAAGTATAAATATCACACTTGGTTTGCCAATCTTACGCTCATCAGTAGATCACGGAGTGGCATTTGATATTGCGTATAAAAATAAGGCCAGCACAAAAAGTTATCTAAATGCACTAGATTTTCTTATAAATTTAAGAAATTAGCCCAGCTTCTTTTAAAAATATCGATGGAATATAAGTAGTATTTTTTATAGAATCTTTATTTGCATATGAAAAATATATATTGTATTTGGCACGAGTTGTCGCTACATAAAACAATCTTCTCTCTTCTTCTAAGCTTCCGCTTTTGGACATGAGTTTTATATTTGGAAATCTTCCATCCATCAAATCTATTACATATACATCATCAAATTCTAAGCCTTTTGAAGCGTGAATAGTGAGCAGATTTACGCCATCCCCATTGCTAGATTCTGCACTATTTAATGTGATTGAATTTAGAAATCTGCCCAAATTATCATAGTTTTTTGATAGATTGTATAGGATCGAGAGTTTTCTATCAATATTGATTTTTTCTTCATCTATTTTTTCTTTTTGTAAGATTTTATATTTATTTTTGATTCTACTAGTGCTTATGCTTTCTTTTACCATACCAAAAAATTCACTATTTAAAATGCCATTAAATAACATATCGAGATTGTTATATTTCATACTAAATAAATTATAAAATTTATCTAAAAATATCGCACTCTCTAACTTTAGTTTTGGATGGGAGAGCAAGAGATGAGAAGCAAAATTTTTACTAAGTGCTTTATTGAACCTAGCAGAATCTTCTTCTATAAACATATCATCAAATAGACCTAATTGTGCGTTTTTCAATCTATTTTGATATGGTTTTTTTGTATTTTTTGGATTAAACAATCCCTTTTTTATATCACCATCACCCAGATTAATAAGGCAATCATAAATATCCTTTGCGATGCTCTCCCCTATGCCATTTCCAATAGATAATATATGCACAAAAGCCATCATATCGTGCTTATTAAAAAACAAATTTAAAATATCAATAAAAAGACTAATTTCTTTACTCTCAAAAAAACTTCTAGCACCTTTTTTCTTCACGCCAATTCCTAGCTCTCTTAAAGACGCCTCTATATAATCAGAGCTTACATTATTTCTAAAGATTATTGCAATATTATTTAGTTTTGTTTTAGAATCTCTAATATGTCTTGCTATGAATTGATATTGCTCTTTTGTATCGTCAAATTTCAATACCTTGACAATGGAATCTTTCACATCTTTTAACACTTCTAAATATTTTGGGTAGATTCTGGGGTTGTTTGAAATCACTCTATTTGCAACATCTAATATCTTACTGCTTGAGCGATAATTTTTGGTCAAACTAAATACATTTGCATCATTATATCTATCTTTAAATGATGCAATTATCCCTATATCAGAGCCATTAAAGGCATAAATACTTTGATCATAATCGCCCACACAAAAAAGAGATTTTGCCTTTGTGTTAAATATAATGCTATTTTGCAAATAGTTTGTATCTTGATATTCATCGACTAGAATCTCTTCAAAACATATAGAATCTTCTCTTATCTTATCACGATATAAAAGCAACAAATCATCATAAGATGCGTAGTTATACTGCTTTTTTAAATCCATAAACTCTATAAATACATCATCATAAATTGGAGCATAGATTTCATGCTCACTAGAGTGATTTATTATAAAATCAGCAAAACTGCCACTAGAGCTATTTAGATAAAGTGAAAATAAATCATACAAATAATCCGCTTTATATGGCGAGGATGAGCCAATATCACCAAAGATTCTATTGCTATAAATACTCTTAAGCAAAACCTTTAATTCTTTTGGTTGCTTTAGTAGAATCTTGTGATTATCTTTTAGATACCTATACGCTACGGCGTGAAATGTGCCTGCTTGAATATCCTTTAACACATCTTTTGGAAAATAAGATTCTAGTCGTTTTATCATCTCACTTGAAGCTTTATTTGTAAAAGTAAGCAACATAATTTTATTTGCTTCTATACCATTTTTCAATAGATACGCTATCCTGCCGACTATAGTAGAAGTCTTTCCAGTGCCAGCACTTGCTATAATTAAGTTGTATCCAAAAGGAGCACAAGCGGCCTCCAACTGCTCTTTATTTAATAAACTTAATGGCAATTATTTGGCAAATGATTTTAGAGATTCTAGTTTTGCAAATTGCGGATAAAGCAATGGAGATAGCACTAATTGAATTGCTTTTTTATTTGTATGATTAAAGATTATGGGAGCAAGAAATTGCACTTTAGAATCTTCAAGTGGATTCTGCAACACAACCATACAATAAACCTCAATTTGACTATCATCTTTTAAATCTAGCAAAATCTTTGCATAATATGGAATCTCAAAAGAATAAGATTTAAGCAAAAATGGATTTACCAAAGTCCAAGTATAACCTTCCTTGCTATCAATGTTTGCAAAACAATCATCAATTTTATTAAACTCTAATGAACTCACCTCGTCAAAGCCAAGTATCGGCGAAACCAAGTCAAAAATCACGCTGCATTCCTAGTATTAATTTATTTTTGGATAAAATAAAAAATCCAAAATTACAAATCTATGTAAGCAATTTTTATACCAATAATTTTTAAGGCTCTAAAATATGCAAGAAAAAAATGAAATAGAAAAATATAATCCTCAGATTCTAGAGGAGAAATTCTACCAAATCTGGGAGGAGCGAGGATATTTTGAATTAGATTCAAACAAAGATATTGCAAATGGTAAAAATTTCTGCATTATGATGCCCCCACCAAATGTCACTGGTGCGCTTCATATGGGACATGCACTAACTTATACCCTTCAAGATATTATCACTAGATTTAAGCGAATGGATGGATATAGAGTGCTTTGGCAACCTGGAATCGACCACGCAGGAATTGCTACACAAAATGTAGTTGAAAGACAGCTTCTAGCAAAAGGTATAAAAAAAGAAGATATAGGAAGAGATGAGTTTTTAAAAGCTGTATGGAAGTGGAAAGAAGAAAGTGGCGGAACAATAATCTCACAGCTTAAAAGACTAGGTGCTTCGGCTAATTGGAAAAGATTGCGTTTTACTATGGATAAAGGGCTGCAAAATGCTGTAAAAAAGGCATTTGTAACGTGGTATGATAAAGGACTAATTTATCAAGGTGATTATATGGTAAATTGGTGCACTCACGATGGTGCATTATCTGATATAGAAGTAGAATTTGAAGAAAATAAAACAAAACTCTACTATATGCGATATTTCCTCAAAGATAGCAATGATTATGTAGTAGTCGCCACCACTCGCCCAGAAACTTATTTTGGTGATACAGCAGTAATGGTAAATCCACAAGATTCTAGATACAAGGATATTATAGGCAAAAAAGTTATCCTTCCACTCATCGGCAAAGAAATAGAAATCATTGCAGATTCTTATGTTGATATGGAGTTTGGAAGCGGTGTAGTAAAAGTTACTCCATCTCACGATACAAACGACTATGAAGTAGGACTTAGGCACAATCTGACATTTTTAAGCATATTTGATAAGTTTGGAATCTTAAATGAATATTGTGGTGAATTTTGTGGCTTAGAACGACTTGAAGCAAGAGAGAAGATAGTAGCAAAACTAAATGAAAATGGATTTATAGAAAAGATAGAAGACTATACAAATCAAGTAGGTAAATGTTATCGCTGTGGTAACATCGTAGAGCCATACATATCAAAACAATGGTTTGTAAAACAAGATATTGCAAAAGAAACGATAAAAAAAGTAAATAATGGCGATGCGAGATTCTACCCAAAACAATGGCTAAATAATTTTAATGCGTGGATGAATGAACTTCGTCCTTGGTGCATTAGTAGGCAACTTTGGTGGGGACACAGGATTCCTGTATTTTATTGTGATTATTGTGGAGTGAAAAAACCAAGTCAAAATGACAGCGAGATATGCGAATCTTGTGGCAAAGAAATGCGACAAGATGAAGACGTGCTTGATACTTGGTTTAGCTCTGGGCTTTGGGCTTTTAGCACGCTTGGCTGGGGAAATGGGGATAATGCAGAATCTTTATACAATATGAATGATTTGAGTGATTTTTATCCAAACAATTTACTCATAACAAGCTTTGATATTTTGTTTTTCTGGGTTGCAAGAATGCTATTTAGCGGAGAAAATTTGCTTGCAAAATTGCCATTTAAAGATATATATTTGCACGCCTTGGTATGTGATGAATTTGGCAAAAAAATGAGCAAATCAAAAGGCAATGTCTTAGACCCACTTGTTTTTATACAAGAATATAGTAGCGATATTTTGCGTTTTACACTTAGTTTTAATTGCATTGCTGGACGAGATATAAGAATAAGCAAAAATGCTATGAACATTGGAAATGCACTTGCTACAAAGGTCATAAATGCACTAAATTTTTTGATAATGTATAAAAATCAACAAGATGAAAATAAAGCTTTTATAAATCCAAAAGATATAACTTCTCCGCTTGGAAAGCACATCAATTATAGATTTAATCTTTGTATAAATGATATGAGAAACGCTCTAGAATCTTATAGATTTAATGATGCGGCGAGTTGTATTTATAAATTTTTATTTAATGATTTTTGCGACTGGGGAATTGAATTTGTAAAAGCAGATAAAAATGCTGTATTTGAGCTTGGTGGAATCTTTGGAGATGCGATGAAATTACTGCACCCATTTATGCCATTTTTGAGTGAATTTGCATATCATAAAATAAATGGCACAAATCTAGAATCTTCAAAATCTATTATGATAGAAAAATTCCCAACATATGACAAAAATATAAACGATATAATCGAATTTGAAGTGATTAAAGACATAACCACAAGCATAAGGCGAGCAAAAATTGTCATTGATTTTGCAAACAAGAGCATACCGCTTTGCTATATAAAACTAAGCAAAGAAGCAAACAAAGATATATTAAAGACTTTTATTCCAAAGCTTAGCAAATGCGAAAACATCGAATTTGTTAGCGAAAAAATAGAAAATGCAATATTTGATATTGGGGAATTTTGTGAGATTTATATTCCAACAGACAAAATAAACCTTGATGAGATCAAAGCAAAATTGAATAAAAAGAAAGAAAAAATATCAAAAGAAGTAGAAAAGCTAGATTCTATGCTTAGAAATCAAAATTTCATCAAAAATGCTCCAAGAGAGCTAGTGGAATCCAATAAAAATGCACTAAATGAAGCAAAAGAGAAATTAATAAAAATACAAGGCGAAATTGATTCATTATGCAAAAATTGATTTTATTTATAGCTATTTTATTATTTATTGGATGTAATAAAAATCAAATGTCATTTATAAATATAGAAGAAAATATGAATAATATAGAAGCATTAAATACGCAAGAAAAAGCGATACTAGAATCTCATATAAAAAATGCAAAAGAAAATAACTACAACCTAATAACTACAAAAGAGCTAAAAAACAAGCTTGATAGTGGTGGAGATATGCAAATTATTGCTGTGGTTCCTAGGGGAATCTACATACTTGGATTTATAAAAAATACAAAAAATTTTGAATTTAATAATAACTTTAGTGGAATCTGGGAAAAAGACACCAACAACCCACAAGATAAATTCATAGAGTTTCTAGGTGATAAACAAAAAGAAATAATATTTTATGATAATGGAGAAGGTGCCACAATCACTGCTGCAATATGGGCTAAAAAGCTTGGATATGAGAATGTAGCGATTCTTATTGGTGGATTTAAAGGTTGGAGGGAAAGGAATTTTGAAATTAGCTTTGATATACCTGAATGCTGTCAAATTTGAAATAAGCAAGAACTATGGATAAATTAGATTTAAGTATTATTATTCCTTGTTTTAACGAAGAAGACAATGTGCAAAGCTTTTATAAAAAAGTCCAAAATGTGCTATGGGGGGGGGCTGATAGAAATAACATAAATGAAGTTTATTTTATATTTGTTGATGATGGAAGCAAAGACAATACAATCAAAGAAATAAAAAAACTTCAAGCAAACAACAAAAACATAAAACTTGTAAAATTCTCTCGCAATTTTGGCAAAGAAGCTGCAATGTTTGCAGGACTAAGGGAAAGCAAAAGCACCTTGACTTGCATTATGGATTGTGATTTGCAAGATCCACCAGAGTTATTATTAGAGATGATTGAAAAATACAAAAATACCAAAGGCAAACTAAAGCTAATTACTGCAAAAAGAAAAGATAGAAGCGGGGATTCTAGATTTAGAGCATTTTTTAGCGAAGTTTTTTATAAAATAAATAATATTTTGTCTCCAATAAAACTAGAATCTGGCGTCAGAGATTTTAGGCTAATCCATAGAGACGCACTGGATTGCATATTGCAAATGAATGAATATCATAGATTTTCAAAGGCTATATTTGAATTTGTAGGATTTCAAAAAGAGATAGTAGAATATGACTACATAGATAGAGAGCAAGGTGCTTCTAAATGGAATTTTATCAAGTTATTTTTATATGCGATTGAAGGAATTGTAAGCTTTTCTACTATTCCTCTAAAAATCATTACATTAATTGGCTTTGTGATTTTTGTCATTTCATCAATCTATGGAATCCACATTATAATAGATACACTTGCTTTTGGAAATGATGTGAAAGGTTATCCAAGTATCGTTACTTTGATAGCATTTTTTGGAGGATTGCAAATAATGCTACTTGGAATCATCGGAGAATACATCGCCAGAATCTACGAGCAAAGCAAAAATCGTCCTCATTATTTCATCGAATATATTTCTTAAAACAAGGATATTATAAGCTTGAATGTAAAAATACTAAGATTGGATTTAATATTTTTAGCAAAACTAAAACAATTGCTAAACTATAAATACAAAATATTATTTGTTTTTATAGTTTATTTGGTTGGTTTAGCTGCGTTAATACTTGCAAATTTTAACTACATAGATGATAGAGATAGAATCCTTTATGGAACATTTGCATTTTTTTGGTGGAATAGACATAGCTCTACTATCGCAGCTTCTATACTTAGCTTAAATAGCGATTATTTTGTAGTAACATTTCCATATAGTTTATTTATCAGTATTTTTCTACTTAGCATATCATCTATTATTTTTCTAAAAACAATCGATAAAAAACTCCTAAATAGTAAAATCGCCTTACTTGCAAGCGTAAGCATAGGACTTTCACCTTATTATTTAGAGAATCTATCATATAAGTTTGATGCTCCTCTCATGGCATTAAGTGTATTTGCAAGCATATTTCCTTTTCTTTTTATTCGATACAAAAAGATTTTTGTTATTACATCAATTATTGGACTTTTAATAATGCTTACAAGCTATCAAGCAAGTAGCGGAATTTATATGATGATTTCTATTTTTCTAGCATTTATAAAGATTTTAGAGAAAGATATAAAAGAGGCTTTTAGGATTCTTATTTGTTTTTGCATTTCATATCTTATTGTTGGAATCTTGTATCTTATGATTTACAATCCAGAAGCAACTTATGCAAATACACATATATTGCCATTTAAGTATTTTCTAATTGGACTTGATAAACACATAACAAATTATATAAAAACTATATATAGCGATATGGGCGGGGGTAGTAGAGTATATTTGCATTTAGTATTTGGATTTGCTTTTATATTTGTTGCAAAATCAATCTTAAATGCAAAGATAAATAAATTTTTGGCATTTTTTCTTAGCATAATTACATTAATAATACTCTTTATCCTTTCATTTGGACTATATCTAATCATCATAACACCAACTTTTTATCCACGAAGTTTTATTGGGTTTGGAGTATTTGTAGGGATTTTGAGTCTGTATTCTATATACAAAGGAAAGATTCTCTCTAGCATATTGATTATTATTTTTGTTCATTATCTAATAATGTTTGCAAATTATTATGGACAAAGTTTAAAAGCACAAAATGATTATGAAACTTTTAGATGGACTATCATGCTAAATGATTTAGGCAAATTTTTAGATACAAGCCATATGGAAGCAGAATCTAAATTTAATATAAAAACATTAGGGCATTCAGGAGTAAATCCTGTTATTGCAAAAAGTAAAATACAATATCCACTGATAGCAAGATTAATACCAAATCTACAAAATAGTTGGGGTTGGAGTGAATCGGCTCTTGATAATTATGGAATCGTTGGAAATAGTAATAATAAAGATTGCGATGAATATTCTTCTACAAAAGTTCTAATTGACACATATTTTCATACAATAGAATCTTTTAATCCAAATAAAAATACGACTTGCTTTTTAATCACATACAAAAATATTACAGATTATAAAAGTAACTTCTAAAAATATTAACAATGTTTGATTGCAATTCCAGCCTATTTTACACAAGAAGCAAACAATAAAAAAATTATTTTACCAATCATATTACTCACAAATAGCGTTTTATACGGGGATGTATTAGTATATGGTCCAGGAGGTCCAGCACCAGTTTTAAAAGAATTAGCACAAGAATTCAACAAAACCAGTAATAAAAAAGTCGAAATCATAGCCGATCCTACATCGCAGTGGATTGAAAAGGCAAAATTAGATGCAGATATTATATATTCAGGTAGTTCTGCGATGAGTTTTATTAAAACAATGCCAAATCAATTATCAAGCAATGATGTAAATGTGCTAAATATAAGAGAAGCAGGGATTATAGTGCGACCAAATAATCCAAAAAATATCAAAAATTTTGATGGCTTACTTAAAAAAGGTATAAAAATAATGGTAGTAGATGGTGTAGGACAAGTGGGATTATATGAGGATATGGCATTAAAAGATGGGAAAATAGAAAACTTACAAAATCTAAGGAAAAATATAGTCTATTATGCCCCAAATTCAAAAGCCGCTGTAATAGAATGGAATAGCAATGAATCAATCGATGCACTTATTATATGGTCGCATTGAATAAAAACACAAAATAAAACAAAATTTGATTCACTCTAAAGATGCAAATGTGATTTATAAAGCGATATAAATTGCCATAACAAGAACAATCTAAAAATAGCAAAAGAGATTATAGATTTCATAAATTCTAAAAAAGCATAAATCTATGTGGAAAAATCACTACTAGAAAGCAAAATAACAAAAACTATGCTTTAAAATCAAAAATAGCCTCTTTATACAAATCTATCATCTTATCAACACAAAATGATAAGTCATATTTTTGGGCTACACTTTCATATTTAATACTCAATTCCTTTAAATAATCTCTATTTTCTATAAAATAATCAATCTTTTTTGATAAATCTTTTGCATCTCCTGCCCTAAACAAACAATCGTCATTTAGTGCAAATTGCTTTGTAGCCGAAGTTTTACTATCTGAAATAATTGGCGTAATACCATTTGAAATAGCCTCTAGTGTCGCTATAGATTCTATATCAACATCAGAAGTATGCACATACAAATCTGTATAAGAATATAATCTTGCCAATTCATCATCACTTACAAATCCCAAATCCGCACCAAATGTAAGCTTTGAGGCAAGCTTCTTATACTCTTCTTCTCGCGGTCCAAGTCCTTTTATATGGAGCTTTATTTGCTTTTCATATTTACTCAATCTGACTGCTTCAATAAGCAAATCTTGTCGTTTTTCTTGTGTGTATCTACCAGTCATTGTGATATGAAAGAAATCATCGATTTTGTTTTTTGCCATTTTTTTAAGACGCGGGGTAAAACCATTTGAAATTACACATAAATTTGCCTTGTAATTATGTTTTCTTAACTCATCGGCAATTAAACTTGAAGGACAATGAATATATTTTGCATATTTGTATATTCTATATTTAAACAACCAAAATATAAATTGATGAATAAAAGGAATATTCCTTAAATGTGCATTGTATGTGATATTTTCGGGCTGAAGATGAAATCCGCAAATAAATGGAATCTTCATTTCTTTTGCAATTTTTACACCAACAATCTCAAGCTTAAAGGGTAAGAAAAAATGCACTATGTCAGCACCGCTAAATGCTTCTTTTAATACTTTTTTATCTGCTTTACCAAAATGCATATGCTGTTTATGTGATATTTCAGTAACCAATGGAATATATCTCTCATCTACTCTATATGCATCTTCATCTTCAATATACGGTGCTACGACACGGACTTTATACCCTTTTTTTCTTAGCATATAGACTAAATTATTTGCACTTACTGCCGTCCCATTACTCTTGTCTATAAAACAATCAACTACAACTACAATAACCAAATAAAAACCTTTTATATTTTTTAAAAGCAAATTCTACAATAATGTTAATTCTCATAATATGAATAATGGCAACAAATGGGTAACAAAATAATATTTAGTGAAACAAATGATATCAGCAAAGCAAAAAAACTACTTGATATGGGAATAAATATCATTAGTGATAAAGTTAATACAAAAAATAGTCATAAAATCTTTTATCACAAAGATTCTAGATTCTACGATTTTGATGAATACAAAGGCACAAAAATATTAAAAATCAAAGATGAAAATGATTTGGGATTCTACACAAAACTAGATGATTGCATATTTTTAATCGACTGCAAGAATCTATATGATGGATTCTATTTACACGCAAAAATTCCCAAAAATATCAAAACTATCATTTATTGCAATCACTTCACGTTGCATATCGCATATATGGCTTTTAGTGTTGGATTTGATGGAATCTTATGTGATGCCAATGATATATACAAAAATGGCGGTGGAAAATTCATACATAAATTAAACATAGCTTACAAAAAAGCAAAAAGCGATAGATTCTATTCTAAATTTTTTAATACAAAAAAGCCATTTACACAGCTAAGAAATATAAAAATTGATAAAATCTTCAAAGATTTCAGTGCAGATTCAATCGCACTAGATTTAAGCGATAGTAGTTTTAAAACTTTTCTTTATATATTAAAAGATAAAAATATTATAAAAATTGGGATAATAAACGACAAAAAACAATTTAAATTTGCTAGAAATTTACAAGATAATGCGATTCTAGATGTCTTAGAAGTAGAATCTAGCGATAGGCTGGATTATGCAAATTTTGCATTTTATGATAGATTTGATTCTAATTTTAATATGCAGATAATAGATGAGATTTTTTAAGTAGCACAATAGAAATAAAAGTTATAATTCTAAGGCATTTTCAAAATGGAGTTATGATGATAAAATTAAGAGAAGCGACAAAGCTAAAAGAAGAAGATTTAAGAGAAATTAAAAGCAAAATCTTGCAAGATATAAAAAACTCTGACTTAAATGCCTACATAATAGACGAAACTTCACTAGATATAAATAACACTGGAATCCCAATACTCATAAAAGACAACATAAATGTAAAAGGTTGGGAAATTACTTGTGGAAGCAATATTTTAAAAGGTTACAAATCTCCATATAATGCAAGTGTAATAAATAAGCTAAAAGAAAATAGTCTTACTCCATTTGGTAGAGCAAATATGGACGAATTTGCTATGGGAAGCACTGGAGAATCCAGTGCTTATGGTGCTACAAAAAATCCAAGGGATAAAACGAGAGTGCCGGGAGGTAGTAGCAGTGGAAGTGCTGCAGCAGTAGCAGGCGGTATTGCAATCGCTGCACTTGGTAGCGATACTGGTGGCTCTATAAGGCAGCCAGCTGGATATTGTGGTTGTGTAGGATTAAAGCCAACCTATGGAAGCGTAAGTAGATATGGACTTGTAGCATATAGTTCAAGTCTAGATCAAATAGGACCAATAACACAGGATGTAAAAGATTGTGCTTTGCTATTTGATTATATAAAAAGCTATGATAGAATGGATTCTACAAGCAATAAAAATACACCTACAGATAGCACATTTAACAACCTAAACAAAGATAGAAAATTCACTATTGGAATCCTAAAAAATACGATAAAAGAAGCAAATGACGAAATAGCATCGGCATACAGCAATTTAGTCGATAAGCTAAGTAAGCTCGGACATAATATAAAAGAAATCGATTTGATAGATAGTAATTTTGCAATATCAAGCTATTATATAACCTCAATGGCAGAAGCTAGCTCAAATCTGGCAAGATTTGATGGAATACGTTATGGAAATAGAGCAAATGAAGCTACAAACTTAAAAGACTTATATATAAAAACTAGAAGCAAAGGATTTGGAGAAGAGGTGAAACGAAGGATTCTAATAGGTAATTTCGTGCTATCAAGTGGATATTATGATGCCTACTATCTAAAAGCACAAAAGGTGAGAGATTATATAAGATTTCAATATGGTGAAATCTTTAAAAGTGTAGATATTATTCTAAGTCCTATTGCACCAAATATCGCACCAAAACTGGGTGAAAAATGCACTCCACTAGAAATGTATCTAAGTGATATTTATACTATTGGTGTAAATCTTGCTGGGCTTTGTGGAATCTGCATTCCTGTTGATAAAAGCACTACAAATTTACCTATTGGTATGCAATTTATTGGTAATCATTTTAAAGAACAAGATATTCTTGACTTGGCACTAAGTGTAGAATCCAATCTAAAAGGAGAATAAATGAGGGAAATCAAAAAGGCACTAACTTTTGAAGACATTTTATTAATTCCTGCATATTCTGAAGTATTGCCAAAAGAGGTGAATCTAAAAACAAAACTAACAAAAAACATAACATTAAATTCACCTTTTGTGAGTGCTGCGATGGATACCGTTACAGAACACAGAACTGCAATCTCAATGGCTAGAATGGGTGGGATTGGAATCATTCATAAAAATATGGATACGAGTGCACAGATAAATGAAGTAAAAAAAGTCAAAAAAAGTGAAAGTGGCGTGATAAATGACCCAATATACATCCAAGCCGATAGAACTCTAGCAGATGCAAAACTAATCACTGATAATTATAAAATATCTGGTGTTCCTGTTGTAGATAAAGCTGGCAAGCTCATTGGAATCCTGACAAATAGAGATACTAGATTTGAGAGTGATTTAAGCAAACAAGTAGGCGAAGTAATGACAAAAGCACCACTAATTACTGCAAAGGAAAATACAAGTCTTGAAGTTGCAAAAAACATTATGCATAGCCACAAGATAGAAAAACTCCCAATAGTAAATGAAGACAATATACTAAAAGGTTTAATTACCATAAAAGACATACAAAAGCGAATCGAATATCCAAACTCAAACAAAGATGATTTTGGAAGGCTTAGAGTTGGTGCCGCTATTGGGGTATTTCAAGTGGAGAGAGCAAGGGCGTTAGCCGAAGCTGGAGTTGATGTAGTAGTGCTAGATTCTGCACACGGACATTCACTAAATGTATTAAAAACTATTGAATTAATCAAAAAACAAGTAAGCGTTGAGCTTATCGTTGGGAATGTAGTTACAAAAGAAGCGACAAGGGACTTAATCAATGCTGGGGCAGATGGTATAAAAGTAGGCATTGGACCTGGAAGCATATGTACCACTAGGATTGTTGCTGGAGTTGGAATGCCCCAAATTTCTGCTATTATGGATTGTGCCAGTGAAGCAAAAAAACATAATATTCCAATAATTGCAGATGGTGGCATTAAATATTCAGGTGACGTAGCAAAAGCAATTGCACTTGGTGCTAGCTGTGTTATGATAGGAAGCTTGCTTGCAGGTTGCGAAGAGGCTCCAGGCGATATTGTAATCTACCAAGGAAGACAATACAAGAGCTATCGTGGAATGGGAAGCATTGGTGCAATGACTTCGGGAAGTAGTGATAGATATTTTCAAGAAGGCGTTGCAAAAGAAAAATTGGTGCCAGAGGGAATCGAAGGAAGAGTGCCATATAGGGGAAAAATTGCAAATATTATATTTCAACTTGAAGGTGGGCTAAGAAGCTCTATGGGATATTTAGGAAGTAAAGATATAAAAAGCCTTTGGGAAAAGGTAGAATTTGTTGAAATTACTAGTGCAGGACTTAGAGAATCTCACGTACACGATGTCGATATTACAAAAGAAGCACCTAATTACCACGGATGAATGAAGAAAGTAGAATCTCACATTTTACAAACCCACTATACCTACAAAGTGGTAGAATCTTAGAACCATACGATATTGCATATAACACATATGGAAGCTTAAATGAAAAAAGGGATAATTGCATATTAGTATGCCACGCTCTCACAGGCTCACAGCATTGCAGTGGAAGCTTAAATGAAAAATATGGCTGGTGGAGTAATATAATAGGTCCAAATAAAGCCATAGATACAAATGAATATTTTGTGATATGCACAAATGTAATTGGCAGTGCATTTGGCTCTACATCGCCTATTAGCAAAATTTATCCAAAAGATATATCGTATAGATTTAGTTTTCCTGTCGTAACTATATCTGATATGATAAAAGCACAAAGAATCTTATTAGATTCACTGGACATAAAACAACTATATGCGATTATTGGCGGCTCTATGGGCGGAATGCAAACCTTGAGTTTTTCTATTTTGTATCCAAATATTGCAAAGAAATTTATTGCACTAAGCACTACGCACGCAACAAGCCCGTATATTATTGCTTTTAATAAAATTATGAGTGAGGCGATCATAAGCGACACTAACTTTGATAATGGAAATTATGATTTAGAATATAAACCTATACTAAATGGATTAAAAATAGCCAGAATGATTGGATATTTGCACTATATCACAAAAGAGACAATGCAAAATAAATTTGGTAGAAATTATGTAAATAGTGATGGATTGTATGAACTTTTTGGGAGATTTGAGATTGAACGATACTTAGATTATAATGGTGAAAATTTCTGCAATAAATTTGACCCATTGTGTTTATTGTATCTATTAAAGGCAATTAGTATTTATGATTTATCTTATGGATTTAACAGTTTAGAAGACGCACTAAAAAATATCAAAAATAAGTTATATTTAATAAGTTTTAGCGGGGATAGCATGTTTTTTGCAAACGAGATGCGAGAGATAAAAACTGCTATGGATGCGATAGGAAGCTCTCATTTATGTGATTATTATGAAGTAAAAAGTGAGTATGGGCACGATAGTTTTCTTGTTGAGTGTGATAAATATGCTGATTATTTAAGCAATATTTTAAAATCATAGGAGCAAATATGGAATTTGAACAAAAAGTACAAAGAGTAAAAGAAATCTTAGAATCTCTAAATAATAATGAATTAAGCCTAAAAGATGGAATAAAACTATACAAAGAAGGTATAGAAAATATAAAAGAAGCACAAAAAATGCTAGAAGAAGCAAAGATTCAATACGAAGAGATAAAAGATTCTTCACAAGAAAAAGACAATATAAATACACAAAATGCAAAGGAATAAAATGAAGATTCTAATCTCACAATTTGAAAATATCAAACCAAATAGCAAATCTTTCAATAAATACCTAAGCAGCTCTTGTAAGAAAAAAGATATAGATTTAATCGTGTTTGGTGAATATGTATTAAATCCATTTTTTAAAAAATTAAAGCTAAATTATAATCAATTGCAAAAAGATTTTTTAGCATTACAATCCTATCTTAAAACTATCGCTACAAAATACAAAACAACTATTATTGCACCTATTTATGAATGTAAAAATAATCAAATTTTTAAAAGCATCATGGTTATTAATGAAAAAAAATCAAATTTTTATCAATCGCAAAGATTAATGCAAATGGAACATTGGAATGAGAGTGATTTTTTCAGTAATGATTTAAAAGCAAAAAACCCTCTAGTTTTTAAAATTGGCGGATTAAACATAAGCGTTCTATTTGGATTTGAAACACATTTTGATGAATTGTGGATAAAGCTAAAAAAGAAAAATGTAGATGTTGTGATAGTCCCTACTGCAAGCACATTTGGTTCTAATGATAGATGGATTCGCCTACTTCAAACTAGAAGTTTTTTAAATAATTGTTTTGTAGTTAGAGTAAATAGAGTAGGAAATTACATAGAAGATAACATTATTTGGAGATTCTATGGCGATTCTTTTATTGCATTGCCCGATGGGAATCTAGGTGATATGCTAGGTGATAAAGAAGGCGTTATGGTCAGTGAAATTAAAAAGACAATGATTGATGAAGCAAGGCAAAATTGGGGCTTTAGATGATATAAGTTTATTTTTAGTATCAAAATAGTAGAATTGGGCTCTTTTAAACTTCTATCGAGGAATATGGCAGTGTCTAAATCCAATGAAGCAAAAGCAAAATCAACAACAGAACAATTAGTAGAATTATTTCAAAGAGATGGTGAGTTTGTAGCATATGAAGAAATAGCCTCCATCTTAAAAAAACCTGCAACAGCAACACAAGTAAAAAAGATTCAAGAATTAGCAAAAAAATATAAAAAAACCTTTCTTAGCTCATCAGAATTAGCAAAGCAGCTTAATTATGAAGAAAAAATTTTAGAAAAAGAAAACAAGCAAAGACAAATAAATGAGAATCTAGAAGATGAATTTGACCTTGCGAAAGAAAGAGAATCGTTAGAATGGAGTAGAAGCGATAGTCCTGTGCGAATGTATCTAAGGGAAATGGGGCAAATCCAACTCCTTACAAAAGAAGAAGAAAGAGAACTTGGTAAAAATATAGAAACTGGTGAAAATATAATCATTGATGCGATATGCTCGGTGCCGTATCTGACAGATTTTATCTACAATTATAGAGACGCATTGATTAATAGAGAAAGAAGAGTAAAAGAGCTATTCAAGAACTTTGAGGATAAAGATTCTTTTGATGATGGTGATAGTGATGAAAATGAAGATGATGAAGAAAAAAGCGGTGAAAAAACATCATCAAAAGATAGTGAAAGAGTAAAAGTGATTATTGCAGCTTTTAAAGAGCTAGAAAAAGCCAAAAAAGAAAGATTAAAAGCATTAGAAATAGTCCCGCAAGATCCAAATGATTTAGGACATATATTGTTATTGGCACACAAAAAAGAGGTGCTAAAAGAAAAATTAGTGGCACTTGGACCAACAAGCAAGTTGATTACAGAAATCGTAAAGATTATGGAAAACGTAGTAAAAGGTGATGAAAGCTTTGAAAAAGAAATGAAGCGACTTGAGTATAGATTGCCATTATTCAATGAAGCACTCGTTGAAAATCATAAAAAAATATTATCAAATATATTAAATATGTCAAAAGCTGATATTGCTCAAGCGGTCCCAGAAACTACGATGGTAAGCACTTATGTAGAAATCAAGAAACTACTTCAGACAAAGGAAGCCTCAAAAGATAGTTTTAATCTTGATGAGAAAAAATTAAAAGAGATTCTAGAGCAAATCAAAAGAGGAAAATTAATCGTAGATAAAGCCAAAAATAAAATGGCAAAAAGCAATCTAAGACTTGTTGTATCAAATGCAAAAAAATACACAAATAGAGGCTTGCCATTTCTTGATTTGATACAAGAAGGTAATATTGGACTAATGAAAGCTGTAGATAAATTTGAATACAAAAGAGATTATAGATTCTCAACATATGCTACTTGGTGGATAAAACAAGCAATAAGCAGAGCTATTGCAGACCAAGCACGAACTATTAGAATCCCAATCCATATGATTGATACCGTAAATAAAATAAATAAAACCCAGAGAGATTACATACAAAAATATGGCAAAGAACCGGATATAGAATACATAGCCAAAGAAGTATCACTTCCTGCAGATAAAATAAAAAATGTTATAAAAATGACAAAAGAACCAATTAGTCTTGATGCACCGATTGGAAATGATGAAGATGGAAAATATGGGGATTTTGTAGAAGACAAAAATACTATAGGACCAATGGAGCAAGTATTAAAGGAGGACTTAAGAGGACAAATAGATGAGGTTTTATTACAACTTAACGAAAGGGAGAGAGCTGTAATAAAAATGCGATTTGGGTTGTTAGATGATGAAAGTGATAGAACTCTTGAAGAAATAGGAAAAGAGCTAAATGTTACAAGAGAGAGGGTAAGACAGATAGAATCTAGTGCTATTAAAAAGCTAAAACATCCTAGAGTGGGAAAAAATCTCAAAAAATATATAGAAGACTAGTAATATTGTATTTTTAAAATTGAGGAGTAAAATATGGAATACATTAACAATATAAACAATTTAATAAAAGAGAAATATCCTACACAATTTGAATTTCATCAAGCAGTAAAAGAAGTAACAGAATCTCTAGAACCAGTATTAAAAAAATATAACAAATATGAACAAAATGCGATTTTAGAACGTCTTGTAATACCTGATAGAGAGATATATTTTCGTGTAACTTGGGTAGATGACAATGGTAAAGTTCAAGTAAATAGAGCTTGTAGAATCGAGTTCAACTCTGCTATAGGACCATACAAAGGCGGACTTAGATTCCACCCAAGTGTAAATCCGGGAATTATCAAGTTTTTGGGATTTGAACAGATTTTTAAAAATGCATTGACGACACTTGCTATGGGCGGCGGAAAGGGTGGAAGCGATTTTGATCCAAAAGGAAAGAGCGATGGTGAGATTATGAGATTCTGCCAAGCATTTATGAATGAGCTTTACCGCCATATTGGTGCGCATACTGATGTTCCAGCAGGTGATATAGGCGTAGGTGGAAGAGAAATTGGCTATCTTTATGGACAATATAGAAAGCTTACAAATAGATTCGATGGAGTTTTGACAGGCAAAGCACTAAATTGGAGTGGAAGTCTTGTTAGGACAGAGGCTACAGGTTATGGTTGCGTATATTTTGCTGAAAATATGTTAAAAGAAAAAGGTGAGAAACTAGAAGGAAAAATTTGTACCGTTTCTGGAAGTGGAAATGTCGCAATATACACAATTGAAAAGTTACAACAATTAGGTGCGATTCCAGTAACAATTAGCGATTCTAAGGGTATGATTTATGACAAAGATGGAATTGACCTTGCATTGTTAAAAGAAATAAAAGAAGTAAAAAGATTAAGTCTTGAAGCATATGCAAAGGAAAAGAAAAGTTCGCAATACACACCTGTGTCAAAATACAAAGATGGCATAAATCCGGTATGGCATGTGCCTTGTTTTGCAGCATTTCCAAGTGCAACACAAAATGAGCTTAATAAAGAAGATGCAAAAGTCTTGTTAAAAAATGGCTGTAAATGTGTAAGTGAAGGTGCAAATATGCCTTCTACAATAGATGCAGTCCATGAATTTATCAATGCAAAAATATGTTATGGTCCAGGCAAAGCTGCAAACGCTGGTGGAGTGGCAGTAAGTGGTTTGGAGATGGCACAAAATGCTAGTATGACACCATGGACTTTTGAATACACTGATAAAAGATTGCATCAAATTATGGAAAGTATATTTAATAATGCAAGTCAAACTGCAAAAGAGTTTAATGCTGCAGGAAATTTAGTAGTAGGTGCAAATATCGCTGGATTTAGAAAAGTTGCAGATTCTATGATTGACCAAGGTGTGCTATAAACTTTTTACGAGAATCTTAATTCAATATTAATATTCTTGTAGCACCAAAAATAAGAGAAATAAATGAAGATTACAATTTCTACTTTTCAGAAACTAAAAGGAAATAACAAGATTGTATCAATTACTGCTTATGATGCGTTGTTTGCAGGTATTTTCGATGGTGAAGTCGATATGATATTGGTTGGTGATAGTTTGTCAATGAGTTTTGGTGGAAATAAAGATACGATTCCATTAAGCATAGATTCTATGATATACCATACACAAGCAGTGTCAAAAGCAGTCAAAAAATCATTATTAGTTGCCGATATGCCATTTGGTTCATACAATACAAATAAATCTGCCTTAAAAAATGCAACAAAACTTTACAAAGAAGGCGGAGCTGACGCAATTAAGATAGAGGTAAATGAAAGCAAAATTGATATGGTAAAAACGCTTAGTGACAATGGTATAGCGACTATGGCACATATAGGACTTATGCCACAATTTTATAGATTTGAAGGCGGATATAAGATAAAAGGCAAAAGCAAAGAGCAAAAAGATTCTATGCTAGAACTTGCATTAAAACTCCAAGATGCAGGAGCTTTTTCTTTACTAATTGAGGGAACAAAAAGTGATATAGCTAGAGATATTACACAGAATCTAAATATACCAACTATTGGCATTGGAAGTGGAAATCATACAGATGGGCAGATTCTAGTTTGGAGCGATGCATTTGGATTTTTTGATGAGTTTAAACCAAAATTTGTACGTCAATATCTAAATGGAAAAGAATTATTAAAAAAAGCAATCAAACAATATGCAAATGATGTAAAAAACCTGCAATTTCCAAATGACGATGAAAGCTATTAATGCAGCGAATGGTAGAAGTTGAAAAACTATCTTTTGAGGAAAAAGAAGAAAGCTCTCTTAGACCTCAAAACTTTGATGAATATATAGGGCAAAAAAATATCAAGAAAAATCTTCATATAGCAATAAGTGCGAGTAAAAAGAGGGGTGAATTTTTAGACCATATACTACTTTTTGGACCACCTGGACTTGGTAAGACCACACTAAGTTTTGTTATTGCAAATGAAATGAATACAAATATAAAAGTTACTTCCGCACCTATGATTGAAAAAAGTGGTGATTTAGCAGCAATACTTACAAATCTAAATAAAGGTGATATATTGTTTATTGATGAGATTCATCGTCTAGGAAGCAATATCGAAGAGATACTCTACTCTGCCATGGAAGATTTTAGGCTAGATATTATCATTGGCTCTGGTCCTGCAGCACAAACTATAAAAGTAGATATAGAAAAATTCACACTAATTGGAGCGACAACCAGAGCTGGAATGCTTAGTAATCCGCTTAGAGATAGATTTGGTATGACTTTTAGAATGCAATTTTATGAGCAAAGTGAGCTATCCAAAATAATCAATCTTGCAGCAAAAAAATTAAATAAATCTATCATACAAGATTCTAGTGATGAGATAGCAAAAAGGTCTCGAGGCACACCTAGGATTGCACTTAGATTATTAAAAAGGATTCGAGATTTTAGTGAATATTACAATGAAGATTCTATAAGTCTTGACATTACGCTAAAGGCACTAAATGAGCTTAGAGTAGATGAAAATGGCTTTGATGAGCTAGATTTGGCATTTTTGGATTTACTAGTAAAGGCAAGAGGAAAACCGCTTGGACTTAGCACAATATCTGCAAATCTAAGCGAAGATGAAAGAACTATAGAAGATGTAATAGAACCGTATCTTTTAGCAAATAGCTATGTAGAGCGGACGCCAAAAGGAAGAATTGCTACAAAAAAAACTTATGATTTATTAGGTATTGCAAGTGATAATTTATTTTAGGAGTGAGGATTGAAACCAAAATACTTCTTTTGGATTATTTTTGCATTTACATTTTATTACATATTGCAAC
The DNA here is from genome assembly GCA_017508245.1 of Helicobacteraceae bacterium. GTDB lineage: Bacteria > Campylobacterota > Campylobacteria > Campylobacterales > Helicobacteraceae > NHYM01. Next base: position 96,391 of record JAFVZI010000010.1, read on the forward strand.
TATACAAACCATTTTTGATGAATCTAATAGTAGCTTTGCTTTTGTGCGTGGCTACATTTGGGTTAAAACGATTTATAGATAGATTTATAAAATATAATTTTATCTCATCATTTTTAACTATTGTAATATTTCTTGGAATCTTCATACTTCCTCTTACATTAGTAGTCAATAATGTGATACAAGATATTTCAAATGTCAATATAGGAGAGCTATCAAAATTCATCAATGAATCAAAAGTAAAAAGTATAGAACTACTAGAACAATTTCCATCAACAATAAAAGATAATGCGATAGATTTCATAATGTCAATCAATATCAACACACTGGCAAGCTATGTTGTAAATCTTAGCGGCAAAATAGGAAGAGTGGGGATTAGTTTTATTACAGATTCTGTATTTATATTAATCTTTTTGTATCTATTTTATTACTATGGAATCTTGCTAAGAGATTATATTATTGACATCATACCTTTTGACAAGATTGATAGTAAAGAGATTTTAGATGAGGTGAGCGGTGTGCTAAAAGTGGTATTTTTTAGCACAATCATATCAATGATACTTCAAGGATTTAGTTTTGGTATAGCAGTATCATTTTTTGGATTTAGTGGAATCTTATTTGGTGTGTTATATGGTATAGCATCAATCATACCTGTCGTTGGCGGTGCTATCATTTGGGTGCCTGTGAGCTTATACATATATTGGAGTGGTGATTTGAGTGGAGCAATATTTATTGCACTATATTCTATGATATTTATCGGCACAATAATTGATAATGTAATAAAACCGCTAATCATAAACATAGTAAATAAGATTTTGTTAAAAAATCCAGTAAAAATTAATGAAATGGTGATATTTATCGCAATTTTAGCAGGGCTTGCCAGCTTTGGATTCTGGGGGATTATCATTGGTCCTACTATAAGCTCGTTTTTTATAGCACTACTTAGAACATATCAATACAAATTCAAAGACATATAAAAACTAAATCAAATCTATTAATTTGATAGAATCTACAAAAAATAGCTTTTTGGAGTAAAGATGGCAAATGATAATGTAGTTTTACAGATTGGAGCAGGTGGCGTAGGTGGCGTGGTAGCACATAAAATGGCGATGAATAGAGATGTTTTTACGCATATTATTTTAGCTTCGCGTACGCTTAGTAAATGTCAAGAAATAGCAGATTCTATCAAACAAAAAGGCTATGGTGAAATAGAAATTGATGTTGTTGATGCTGATAATGTAAATGAGCTTGTCGCTTTAATCCAAAAATACAAGCCAAAACTTGTTGTCAATGTCGCATTACCTTATCAAGATTTAAGCATAATGGAGGCATGCTTAAGGACAAAAACGCATTATTTAGATACTGCAAACTATGAACACCCAGATTCTGCACATTTCGAATACAAAGAACAATGGGCGTATGATACACGCTATAAAGAAACAGGGATTTTTGCTATTTTGGGTAGCGGTTTTGACCCAGGTGTTACAAACATATTTTGTGCATATGCACAAAAGCATTATTTTGATGAAATCAATAGCATTGATATTTTAGATTGTAATGCAGGAGACCACGGCTATGCTTTTGCAACAAATTTCAATCCAGAGATTAATTTGAGAGAAGTGAGCAGTAAAGCAAGATATTGGATAAAGCAAAAAGTAGATTCTAATATCGCAGAATCCACGAGTCTAGAATCCAATCTTGCTCTAAATAGTGATTTGCAAAAAGATTCTATCTATAAGAAATTCGAGCGAGAAGAGAAGCATTTCAAATTGGAATCTAACACACAAAATCTAAGTAATGAATCATATGCCAATGGACAGTGGCGTGATGTCGCCCCTCTTGCTTTGATGAAAGAATGGGATTATCCAGAGGTGGGCGTGAAAAATAGCTATTTGCTCTATCACGAGGAGCTAGAATCCCTTATTCGCAACATTAGAGGATTACAAAGAATCCGCTTTTTTATGACCTTTGGAGAATCTTATCTTACACATATGAAATGCTTAGAAAATGTAGGGCTTTTGCGTGTCGATGAAATAGAGCATAATGGGCAAAAAATCGTACCTATTCAAATATTGAAGACACTTTTGCCAGACCCTGCAAGTTTGGCTAGTCGCACAAAGGGGCAGACAAATATCGGCTGCTTCATGAAGGGACTAAAAGATGGCAAAGAACGAACAATCTATATTTACAATGTATGCCAACACGAAAAATGCTATGAGGAAGTGAATGCCCAAGGCGTGAGCTATACCACAGGTGTGCCAGCGATGATTGGTGCAAAGCTAATCATCGAGGGTAAATGGGGCATAGGAGTGGCAAAAATACCAAATAACGCAGATAATAGCGATATGCCAAAAGGTGGAGAATTTCAAGGGATAGATTCCAATAATGGTAGCGGTGTGTGGAATATGGAGCAAAATGACCCAGATTGCTTTATGGAAGAGTTAAATAAGCAAGGTTTACCTTATGTAGTACTGGAGTTAGATTCTAATGGCAAAACAAAAGTGCTAGAGGATGGAAGGAAATAGGAAGTATTTAATTTATACTTTACTGTATCTGGTAGTTAGTATATTAGAATATATGGCTAAATTCTCAAATACGCAATATGTACTTTTATATAAAAAGCTAATAAATTGCAAAATATGAGGTAGGGAAATCAGACAAAACATCGATACTATGGGATCTATGGGTTTGCTTGAATTATGAGAATCTTGTATTAAATGTTCTAAATAATAAAACTTCATATTTAATTGGAGATACTCTATATATTAAATATAAAGAAAGATTGGAATTTATTTTGAGATTCTATATAGTACTTGATAGATGTGTAAATTTATAAGTGCAAAGAGTGATAAAGATAGCCTTAGCTGGATAGAAGCAGTGATTTAAACTCATACAGGACGATAGAAAAATAGAGGGAATGAAAGCATGGAATTTATAAGTTTTATTATTATCGTTGCTGTTTTATTTCTTTTGATGCCAAAAAATAAGAAGTATATGGTATCTAAAGAATATAGTAGGCAAAATAAACAAAAGGGAGATAAGTATGAATTACAAATTGGCAAGTATTATCAGCAATTGGGCTATAAAGTATATTTTAAAGGTATTAAGGAGGGCTTAAAAGATCAAGGAATTGATCTGATAGCGTATAAGGGTAAAGAAACACTTTTAATTCAATGTAAAAATTGGCAGAACTCACAAGTCAAACAAGAGCACTTGCGATTATTTTTGGGAGATTGCACAGCATATTTGGAGCAAAACCACAATATTTTTGCTAAAAAGAAAGTGAAGCGTGTGTTTGTGACAAGCTGTAAAAATATAGACTATGGCGTACAAAAATTTGTTGAAGAAAATAATGTGGAATACAAAATTATCCCTTACAATCATAGATAAGTTACAAATATAAAATAAAGTAATTTTGATAGATAGGCTAAGATGATTTATTTATATAAATGGAGCAAATATGATTTTTGAAAAACAAGATTACCAACAAAACTGCTTAGGTAATATCATCAAAATCTTGCAGGATTTTGATTTTAAAAAGCAAGACAATTTAAAAGAGTGTTTAGAAACCTTTTATAAGACTGCACCTTTGCCAATTCAAAATATAAGCAATAAATTAAATTTAGATATTTTAATGGAAACAGGCACGGGCAAAACTTTCACCTATCTTAACCTCATTTTTGAGCTAAATAAACGATTTAAACAAAATAAATTTATCATCTTTGTCCCAAGAAAAGCGATTTTAGAATCTGTGAAGCAAAATATCAAGCTTACAAAAGACTACTTTTATAGTGAGTATAAAAAGCATTTAAAGCCCTACACCTACACAGATAGCAAATCTCAATCCCTAATCATAAATCACTATATCAAAAATGAAGATGAGCTAAAAGCAATTTGGTGTAAGCCAAAGTTTGCTAAAAATGTGCATTATGTCTTTAGCCTTGATACTATCTCTAATCACGCTAGAGATTCAGAGCAAATACTAGAATCTATCTTTAAAGACACAGGTTTTAAACAGCAAATCAAAGAATGGCAAGAATTAAAACTCATAGATGAGCATTTTGAAATCAAAAATATCAATGATGAGCAATATAAATTTTTGCCTCTTGATACGAAATATTTGAGCGAAGAGAATTATTATAAGCTTTTGGGTGCATTTGATAATTTAGATGAGATTTTACATGGAGAACTAATCAAAAGTGATAATTTTCAAGCCCTTAATTCTCTCATGCCAAAATATCAAGACAAGATTGATTTAATCTATATTGATCCGCCATTTAATACCGGAAGCGATTTTGAATACAAAGATAGATTTCAAGATAGCACTTGGCTTTCTTTAATGCATAATCGCTTAGAGTTAGCAAAAGAATTTTTAAGCGATAGGGGAAGTTTTTATCTACATTTGGATCACAATGCGAATTATCGTGGTAGAGAGCTTTTAAATGAAGTATTTGGGGAAGAGAATTTTAGAAATGAGATTATTTGGAGAAGAAAACAAGGGACTTTAGGACAAACTAGACAATATGGGATAGTTACGGATATATTATTTTTTTATACAAAGACTGAATTTTATGATTTTAAATATGAATTACAAAAAGACAACAAAGAGTATTTGAATCGTTTTAAATATAAGGATGACAATGGTAGATTATATAGGTTAAGTCCTTTGGTAAGTCCGAGTTATAGCCCTACATTAATATACGACTACAAGGGTTACAAACCTCTAAAAAATGGTTGGTCTGTTTCCTATCAAACTATGCAACAATATGAGAAAGAAAACAAGTTAAAGTTTCCAAAAGATAAAAATGGACGCATAGAAAGAAAACAATATTTAGATGAATGGGAAGGAACTCCTATACAAAATTTATGGGATGATATATTTGTTATTAATCCTGTATCATCAGAACACATTGAGGCAGAATCTAATCTAACCCAAAAACCTGAAGCTTTGCTACGAAGAATCATCAAAGCAAGTAGCAATGAAGATTCCATAGTTTTTGATTATCATTTAGGTAGTGGCACGACCTTAGCCACTGCTCATAAATTAGGGCGTAAATGGTTAGGTGTAGAAATGGGAGAGCATGTTTATCAAGTGGTAATTCCACGAATGAAAAAGGTTATCAGCGGTTTTGTGAGTGGGATTAGCAAGGAAGTAGAGTTTAAAGGTGGTGGTGCTTTTAGATACTATGAGCTTGAAAGTTATGAAGAGAGTTTGGAAAATTGTGAATATATATTAAGTAGTGATAATGCGGAAGTATTATCGATGAATTTTGAAGGTTGTCAAGGCGGAGGCGAAGGGAGTTTGCTAGACGCAAATGACCGAACCGACAACGCAGACTCCTTTAAAATTTGCGACAAGACAACGCATTTAATTGATTATAGAAAATCACGCAAACTTATCAAAGGGCTTAAAAAAGGAGAGAGAATCTGCCTTGATATGAGCAAATACAATAAAAGCTTTGATATTTTTACTACAATGTCAAATCTCTTGGGGCTTGAAATCAAAAGTATTTTTCTTGATGAAAATGGCATACAATCATGCAAGTTTGAAAATGATGATATTGCGAATCTAGAAACTATCGACTTAACCAAATACCCAAAACTAAGAAATCTCATTTGGTGGGGGGGGGGAGTAAAGGAGAATATTATGGCTACAATTACACAAAAAGAAAAAGAATTTATTAAGGGTGTTTTTAAGCATTATGGCGATCAATATACTGGTCAAGAGATATTAGGGTTTATCAACAAAAAAAGAGGTGATGTGTCAAATCATATAAATATTGGCAGAATTTCTGAAACTAAAAAGAATTCAGATATAACCCCTATGAATAAATATAAAGTTGATGTTTGGATAAAATCTTGCAAATAATTTTATGAATCTAAAGGGGAACAATGAAAATTCAACTAAAAAATATGGGAATGCTTGATGAAGCAGAATTTGAAGTAGGCGATATTACTTTAATTTGCGGTGAAAATAATACTGGAAAAACTTATGCAACTTATAGTTTGTATGGATATCTAGATTTTTTAAGCAGTGAATTAAAAGGTATCTTTTTTTACACTATAACAGATCATTTAAATGAAATAGAAATGGAAGATTGTTGCATAAAAATACCAAATAATATACTTCAAGAGTTTTGTAAAAATATTACTGATAGAGTGAAAAATACCTATAAAGAAAAACTTTCAGAAGTATTGGCAGGAAGCGATCATGATTTTGAGCATAGTCTTATCGAGGATACAAAACTTAGATCATCAATGAAACAAATAAATACCAATGATAAAATTAATACGGAATATTTGACTAATACCCTACAAAACAACAAGTTCTTTGAATTAGTAGAAATTACTGAAAGTTACATAAAGCTAGATTACAATAAAGGCAAAAAGCATATTGAAGATAAAGGAATGAATTCAGAATTTAAAAAGCTTCATTTTATGATTGTATTTTTGATGTCATTGTATCCAAAGTATCCTAAAGCATTTATATTGAGTGCGGAACGAACAGGAGCTTCTATGTTTCAAAAAGAATTAGATGTTAATAAAAATGAAATTGTAGATGAAATTTCTAAAGCAAAAAGTGGTGATATAGAACAGGCTGTCCTTGGAATCTTAACAAAACGATATTCTAGATATCCAAAACCAGTTAAAGATAATATTTATTTTATAAGAGAATTAGAAGACATAGCTAAAGAAATAAGTTTCATACAAAAAGGAGTTAAAGAAAATTCTAATGCAAAAGGACTATATCAAAAAATTTTGGATTTATTATTTGATATAGTTGGTGGGAAATATATAGTAAGCCAAGGAAGTGTTGAATTTGCACCGGGAGCTAAAAAGAGAATTACCAAGGGCAAGTTTTCAATACAAAGAGCATCTAGCTCTGTGCGCTCTCTCCTTATGTTAAACTACTATATTTTACACAAAGCACAACAAGGTGATATTTTGATGATAGATGAGCCAGAGCTTAACTTGCATCCTAAAAATCAGATTCGATTGGCAAGACTTTTTGCACTACTAGCAAATGCAGGGATTAAAATTTTTATCACCACTCATAGCGATTATATTGTGAGAGAATTAAGTAATTGTATCATGCTTAGTAATCTAACAGACCAAGCAATACAAAAGCTTAAAAATAGAGGTTACTTAAAAGAGTATAAATTAAATAGTGATAAGATTAAAGCATATGTAGCAAAAAACATTAAAGGAAAAAATACTTTAGAAAATGTGAAGATAACAAAAGAACAAGGTATTTTTATGGAGACTTTTGATGAAGCTATTGAAAGTCAAAATGGGAATCAGGGTTTGATTTTTGAAGAAATATATAGGAAACAAGATGGTAAATAAGGAGTTAAAAGATTTTAAAAATTGTCTGCATAGTAGCCTAAAAGCTATTCAAAAAGAGAGATATTTTGTTGTTAAAGAACAAGAAAAAGAAAGTGTAATACAGGAAATCAATTTCAAATTTGATCAAAAAGATGATGTTTTGATTATTCAGCAAGATGTTAAGAATTGTCCGTCAATTACAAACTTATTTGGCAATAATAAGGACAAGATAGAATCTTGTGATTTTATTGTGCTCTTAATAAAAAATAAAGAGTTGAAAATATTCTTTTGTGAAATAAAATCTAGCAATAGCGAAGACAATAAAGAAAAAGCCAAACGACAAATAAAGAGCTCTAAAATATTTTTTGAATATCTTTATAAGAGTTATGTGCATAAATACAATAAAAATGATGATTTCAGTATGGCTATAGAAAACGCAAAAAGCCTTATTCTCTATCCAGCTTCTATGTCTCAAAAATCTTTTGTGGTTTCAATGAGTTCTGATTTAATTTCGTGCAAGATGGAATTAGGTGACAATGGAGTGTGTTATATCGCAGATGGATATAAGTTTTTTGAAAGTAAATAGCAATGCAAAATAACATCATCCTCTACACCACGCAAGATAAAAAGATTAGAGTCGAGCTTTATGAGCTTGGCGATAGTGTGTATTTAAATCAAGAAAGTTTAGCAAAGCTTTTTGACACCTCAAAGCAAAACATAAGTTTGCATATAAAAAATATCCTTGAAGAAGGGGAGTTACAGGAAATTTCAGTTGTAAAGGAATACTTGACAACTGCAAGTGATAACAAACAATATAATGTAAAATTTTATTCCTTAGAGATGATTTTAGCCATTGGCTTTCGTGTCAGAAGCAAAAGGGGTGTGCAGTTTAGAATCTGGGCTAATGAGCATTTAAAAAACTATTTGCAAAAAGGCTTTTTAATAGATAGTGATAGGCTTAAAAATCCAAATGGAAGAACAGATTATTTCGATGAGCTTTTAGAGCAAATCAGGGATATAAGAGCGAGTGAAAAAAGATTTTATCAAAAGCTAAAAGATTTGTTTGCTTTGTGTGTGGATTATGACTCTAGCGATAAAGCTACGCAAATGTTTTTTGCAAACACACAAAATAAGCTTTTATATGCGGTTACCAAACAAACTGCGGCTGAAATCATAGCTAAAAGAGTAGATTCTAGTAAGCCAAATATGGGGCTTACTAGCTGGAAGGGAAGCATAGTAAGAAAAGAGGATATTCTTATTGCTAAAAATTATTTGAGCAAAGATGAGCTTGATAGCTTAAATCGCTTAGTAAATGTCTTTTTAGAATCAGCAGAACTTAGAGTAAAAGATAATAAAACTCTAACTATGGATTTTTGGAGGGAAAATGTAGATGCTTTACTTAGCTTTCAAGGTAAGGAAATTTTAAAAGATAATGGATCTATCGCAAAAGAAGCAATGCAAAAAATTGCCTATAAACAATATGAAATTTTTAATGAAAAAAGAAAAGAGGAAGCACGCATAAAAGCTGATCTAAAAGATGAAAAGAATCTAGAAGAAACCTATAAAGTCCTAAAGGAAAGGTAATTGCAAATGCAAACCCAGATTTTACTATCTGCTTTAGTGTGCTAAGCCTAAGCGACAAGAGCGAACTCATTACAGACAAACAAGGCACTTTAGGATTACTTAGTAACGCAGAGTTAAGCCCATTTGATAAAGCACTAAATTTGAGCCTACAAAGTGGAAAAACACTAGATAAACCCCTAAAGCCAATTTTTGAAAACAAACTTTATGCTTGTGAGGATTGCTTGTATCTCGTAGCTTGTGATAAAGAAGTGTTAGAATTTTTATGCAAGACACAAAATGAATATATTTTCATCGATGGCTTTGAGGATTTAAGCTTAGAATATTTTTTGAATCTTGATTCTAGTCTAAGTGATAGACTTAGAATCGTATATTGAGATAAAATAAATAGGAGCTTGGAATAAAATGGCAAAAAATCCAATATCAGATTATGAAATTGGCATTATTAAAGCATTAATTGATTTAAAATATGAAAATCAAGATATTTTGGCTTATATAAATCGGTATAGAGAAGCAAACAAACTTAAGCATATCAATTCAGGGAGGATTAGTGATATAAAAAATGGAAAAAGAGGGAAAGATATACCACTCGCTTTGAATGATGTAGTGAACAATTTTATAGAACAATATAAAACAACAACAATGAATGATGATTTTTGTAGTGTTTTTAAATTTAAAGATGATTATATAGAAAATGAAGAAAGTGAGACCATAGAATATAAGCAATCATTTGGTGCAATTAAAGATGATAAGTTATTAAAAAGCATTCAAGGAATGGCAAATAATAAAGGCGGGTTTATAGTTTTTGGAATTTCCGAAGAAAATAATGATAGTATAAAAAAATATTGCATCAAAGGAATAGATGAAAAAGAATGCAAAAGCTTTATGCAAGATAATAAAAGAATCAATGAAGTTTTAAATTCTAATTTTAGAGAAAGTATTAGATTTGAAAGGAATTGTAAAAAAATTAATCAGAAGTTAGTGGCATATATACAAATTTTTGAATCCAATGATAAACCACTGATTAACAATAATGGGGATATTTATTATCGATACAATGCAGAAACAAGAAAGATTGCAAAGCTAGATTTACTAAGAATCATTAATGAAAGAAAAGAAAAAGAACTACATTTAACTATGCAAAAATATATGGAAATTATATTTAAAAATGGTATTGAGAATTCAGCAATTTTAAATGTGGTAACAGGTGAAGTCGAAGGAAAAGGTGGTAATTTTTTGATCAACCAAGATTTATTGCCAAAAATCGCATTTATCAAAGAAGGTAATTTTGTTGAAAAAGATGGGGCACCGACATTGATTCTAAAAGGGAGTGTGGAGGTAATATCCGCTGATGGAGTTATTATTTCACACAATGTTCATAAAAATATTGATGAAAAATATATTTATAAGATATTTTTCTCACAACAAAATATTAACAAACAAGAAGCTGAGGCTTGTATAGAAGCTATGGCTGAGTTTCAAGTTTTGCTATTACCTATGAGATATTTTATGCAAAAAGCAGATATGAATAAAGATAAATTAATAAAATTTCTTAAAAATATTCATAATAATACAACAAAAAAGAGTTTTGTTGATAAGAAAATAGAAAACATTAATAAAAATAAACCTGAAAAATTGGAAGATCACAATGAGTTTATTGAGAATATAAATGATAAAGTTAGTCTGTTGGAAATAATTGAAAAAGATAATGATATGAGAAAAATTTCTGTTGCGATTATGAGCCTTAATAAAGACCAAATTGATAAAAAATATATATTATCAGAACTTTCTGTACTTTATAATCATTGTGTTAGAAAGAACAATAAACAAATTTCGCATGTGAGAAAGGCTATTGCCTATATTGATAGAATCCTTTTTGCATAGTTTGAAATAGTTTGAAATAAAATAGAATGATAATTAAAAGGTGATTTTGCATTTTAAATATCAAAAAACAATGTGAGAAACAAAAAGTAGCATTTTTCTTTAAGCAATGGGGGACTTGGGGAGGCGATGGTATAAAACGAAATAAAAAAGAAAATGGTGCTTTACTTAATGATAAACTTTATAGAGAATATCCTAACTTGAAAAAAACAATGTAATTATTCTCTTGATCAAACATTAAAAAACAAAAAGGAATTTATAATATTGCGAGTTATATCAAAGCAATTTAGTATTTTATTAGTTTTTTTGATTGCATTATCTATCAATGTCTTTGCTAAAGATATTTATATTATCCACGGCTATAAAAGCACTAGCAATTATGGGTGATTTAATGCTGTAGCGCAAAAACTAAGCAAAAATGGCAAAAAATCCAATATCAGATTATGAAATTGGCATTATTAAGGCATTAATTAATTTAAAATATGAAAATCAAGATATCTTGGCTTATATAAATCGATATAGAGAAGCAAACAAACTTAAGCATATCAATTCAGGGAGGATTAGCGATATAAAAAGTGCCAATAGTCCTAAATCATTCTTTATTTAGGACAATCAAAAGCCATAAATGCGATATTATTATTTAAGAGTGGAGTTTTTGTAAATGTAGATTTATCCTAGAATCTCACCAAAAAAGGAAGCGATAAAATGGCAATTTCTATTTTGCAAATAGAGGTTTATTCTAGAATCTCATTGTATTTCAAATCCTAAAAGAGCTATATAAAGATTAAACAACTCCCTTTAGAATGTCCTTATCAAGATTCAAGAATATGTTTATTGATGAAGCTATAAATAAAGCCATTATAAAAATAAATTTTGCTTTTGCCACAATAGAAACAATCAATCTAATGCCTAAAAAATTGAAGAGAAGCTTTATTTTAAATAATATTTCAAAATTTATTTTAAATGATAAAAGTATCAAACCTCATTTTTAGAGCTATTACCACAAATGGTTGGTATTGCAAATACAAAGAGATTCGCACAAACCAAAATTTTCAAATACTTCACTTTTAAAAACCTCTCAATCCCCTTGCTAAACTTTTTATTCAAGAAAAAATAGAATCTAAAATCATCCAAAGTCTAACTTTTATGACAAAAGCAAAAAGCTATGAAAGAAAGCCAAAGTAAATATGGACGTCATAGTGCAACTCCCACGAAAGGTTATGGAGTAGGCGGACTTTTAAAAGACAAGAAAAATATGTTTTCACTTACTTAGAATGCACCCATAGAAGCTTTTATAGAATCTAATGGACTTTTTTTAAGGATGTGGGCATAGATGGTGTATATTTTCATTTACACAAGGCATACGAGTTTATGGGAATGAGTGCGTTGCCGACTTTTATCTGTAATGATGTGATGAAAAATTCACAAGTAGAGCGATATATCAAAGATTATGAGGCATATTTAAAGAAAGTATTTGGATAGTATTTGTACAATCCATAAATGCTATATACTCAATCCATAATATGTTGCACTAAAATAAAGATATCAATTTATGAAACATATAACAAAAGTAAAGTTTAGATAAGAAAAAAAATGAAAAGTTATACTATTTTAATATTTCTTTGTATATGTTTTGGTAGTGTTTTTGCTGCACCATCGCAAGAGATTCTACCACTGACACAAGAATCGAAGGATTTTTTTTCGATAGAAACTACACGCATGCAAAATGCAGAGGGGAGATTCTATAATATTTATGTTGCTATTCCAAAGCACAAAGCAGATAAAAAGAGTGTATTTTATACACTAGATGGCAATGCATTTTTCCCTTTGCTACTCAATGAAATAGCTACAAAAGAATCTGCTAAGCCCCTCAAATCATTGCCTATTATCGTAGCAATAGGACACGATAGCCCATTAGCCTATGATAGAGCATTACGCACTTATGACTATACGCCTTTGCTTACTGAAGATTTACAAGATTCTTTTAGCGGTGGAGGTGGAATTAATATATTTTTACATTTTATTACACAAGAAGTGCAGCCCTTTATCCATAAGCGATTTGGAGTGCCTCATAAAGAGCTGCTTTTTGGGCATTCTTTTGGCGGACTTTTTGTTTTATATACACTTTTATCTGAGCCACAGAGTTTTACACACTATGTTTGTGCTTCACCATCACTTTGGTGGGGAGAAGGAAAATTTCTATCTTTACCTTTGAGGCTAAGGAATAATCCAGATTCTATTATCTTCACGCTTGGTAGCTTGGAGAGAGATAGCAAGAGGAAGCAAAGCATAAAACTTGAAGAGATAATACAAGATTTGCAAATAAATGCACCCAACCCTAAAAGCATCGTATTTATCGAGTTAGATGGGCAAAGTCACGGTAGTTCTATCCCTTATGCCTTGCAAATAGGATTGGAAATGTTTATGAAGTAAGGATTTGTAAAGGATTTGTATTTGTAAAGATTGCGATGTCTTGATGGCTTTATGGATATGGATTTAGATTGTCTTTCAATCTTGGAAGATTCAAAGGGAGAATCAATGTAGCAATCGCGCGTTTGAGTAGTATTCACATTTCTAACGAGGATTATAAATCGCACAAAATTGCGTATAGATAGCATATTTGCAAATCTTTAATCAAAATCATATCCACAATAACTTCCCTAGCACGGATTTTAGGTTTGATTTTAATAATGTCAATATATCTTGCTATAGCTAAATAGCCACATTTTATTTGAGATTCTCAAGTATTGATACCACACCATCAAAAAAACACGGCACATTAATTATAATATTTTGTAAAATATGCTTCACAATCAACTTGTAGATTTTATGAGAAAATATAATTCATAAAAAATTTTTGCACAATACTAGGCGTGTAAATGACATATTTTTTAGTTTGTTTAGAGAATGCAGGGAAGTTTTACTTTTACTTCATTGGCTACTTTATAAATAGAATCTTTATTATCAGGCAATAACTCAATTTATCAAAATAAAATTATTATCTTTGCCTCCTGCATAGAGATGTTGAGTATGAAACAATAAAAGCTCTAGCTGCGTGATTTACATAGATAAATATATTACTAGATGTTTAGTATGAGGCAGAATCCTATAGATTATATGGATAAATAATGAGTAGATTCTAAGTGGATTGTGCTAGATTCTATAAAGAATCTAGTTTATTGTTAAATGCAAGAGAGCTTAAGATTTTGTATCTTCTACGATATTTATAATAGTGTTTGCCACTTTTCGTGCAGTTTTATCCAAAAATTCTGCAGGAGAAGTAAAGCCCACACAAGAGCAGTTGATTTCACCTAAAACATATTTATCTTTACCATTTACATCTGTATCAAGGATAAAGTCTGCTGTCCAAATCAAAGGCAGGTCATAATTGCCAAGTTTGCTCTTAATCTCCGGTAGATTGTTTAGGAAATAACCCACAAGCTCACTCCATTGCTCTGGTTTGTCATAACGATATTTTGCACCACTAAAAAGCGTGGCAGAGAATGCATCTGCACCTTCGGCTGGTTTTTTATGCACGACATAAATAGGGTCTTTGTAAAGCATAAGGATTCTAATCTCACCTTCTTTAATACGAGGCAAGAATGTCATATCTACAAGCATGCCATTATCACCTTTAAGGTATTTTTCACAAAAATCCATAAACTCACCGAGTTTGCGTTCTTCTACGTGATTATCCACAGCTTCAGTACAACGAATTTCTGCATCAAGTGGCAATTCACTCACACCTGCATATTTACTTGGGTCTTTGATTTGCACACGCCAAATCCCTTCACCTGTTGAGCCGCGATTTTGTTTTAAGACTCTCTCACCTTTTGCCAAAGTCTTAGGAAAGTTTTTCTTAAAATCGTATTCTCCACCTGCTTCCCATTTTATGCCGATTCTTTGAGCTTCTGCTGGGTCGTAGTATGCAAGAGTATCTGTTGGCACAAGCTCTGTGTTGCGGAGTTTTGTCAAAGCATCTTTTGCACCATAGCCAATCATCGCATCAGGGTGTGGCATACCGATTACACCATCGGCACAGAGTTTGCGTAATACATCAAAATATAATTTTTCTTCTTTTAAATTACCCGGATTCACACGAGAAACATACGCATCGGCACTTTTTTTGACATATTCATAAATTTCATTTTTCTTTGATTCGTCTTTTAGAATCTCATCAGTGAAAAATACAACTTCCGCACTAAAGCCAAGCTTTTTTAGATAGTCCATCATAGGCACGGTATCTTTTCTATGCCCATCTCTACCCTTATCACTACCTCCAACCGCTTCAAAAAAAACAATATGTTTCTTCATAAATACCCCCTTATTAAAAAAATAAAAAAACCTTCCATAATACGATAAATTATTTCAAGATCCAATAAAATCTATTTATTTTTAGAATTTATATATTTTTAAAACAATATAAGATATAAGATTTATTATTAAGTTAATAATAAATTAACGAATTGGATACATTTAATAAAATATATATTAAAATAATGATATTGTTATGAAAACTAAGGAGAGGTTATGAAAAAAGCATTTACTATGATAGAAATGGTATTTGTTGTGGTTATGCTTGGTGTTATGGCTGCAGTATCTGTTATGTATATACCACAAACAAAGCTCCAACAAGCAGCTGATCATATGATACACAATATAAAATATACAAAATCATTAGCACAAACCGATGATAGATTTTTTGCTATGAAAGACGGTAGTATAAATAATTATTCAGATACTCAGGCACAATATTGGAAGGCGGGTATGTGGCAAGTCCAATTTCACTTAAATGGCAATACAACTAAACATAGTTATAGCATATATGCAGATACAGCAAGAAGTGCAAATACTACAAATTTTGATGGAAGACCGATGAGTGGAGATTTGATAGCAAAAGACCCACAAAATAAAGCGTGTTTGAGTGGATATAGTGAAAATAATCTACCAAATGAATGCAAAAACAATATAGCAAAAGAAGTCCGACTGCAAGAGACATATGATGTTACAATTGATGACATATCACCAAGTAGTTGCAAAGAAAATAATACAGCAAGAATCTATTTTGATAATACAGGAATGCCATATTGTGGTGCAGTAAATATCAGTGGCAGTAGTACAACTCTACCAAAAAGATTAGATGAGGCTATGAAAATCACTTTAAAAAGACAAAAACAAACAGCCACTATATGCGTATCAAAAAGCGGCTTGATATATGGCTCAAATAATGGAATATGCGATAAATAAAATAATATTTTTTATATCTATCATTCTTGCTAGTAGTAGTCTGGATGCAAGAGGTAATTATTATAGATTGGATGATTATGATGCTAACTACAATAAATTACAAGACCCTCCATTAAATCAAGAGCCACAAAAGCAGTTACACCCATCATCTATATATAAACAACAAAGACCTACTGGAATACAAAAAGAACCTGATTATAGTAGAAGAGAAATTGCAAAAAATAATCAAGCTGCAAACAGATTAGTTGGATACCAAATAAATCCTGCTAGGCTTGATTATTTTTTGCTTGGAATTGGTGGAGGAATAGATATATATGCATATGATGAAAAAAGACAAATATCGCTTGATTTATACGCAAAACTTGGGTACTTTAGATATATAAACCTAAATGCAATTAGAATCTATGCCAATCTAGGTGGCAGAATCCCGCTTGCTAACTCAAATCCAAGGACACTATCTTTTAGTGGAAATATTGATTTTTTACTCAATCTTAAAATATTTCATATATATGCTGGACTTGGATATGGTAGTGAATATTATACAAGTCAGAAATTTTTCTCACAAGGCTTAAATATAAATCTCGGTCTAAGCAAACAACTTGGAAGAGGCTCTATTGATGTGGGGCTTGCAATACCATTCTACACGATATACACAAAAGATGTAATCATCAAAAACAATATCATATTTTTATTGGAATATAGCTACAAAATATAAGCAAAGTTTTGGAAACAAAGATGAAAGAATTGAGACTAAAGATTGATGGAATGAGCTGTGTGGCTTGTTCTAGCTCTATTGAAAGATCACTAGGTAGAAAAAAATTTATAAAAAAAATCGAGGTTGATTTAATAAATGCACAAGCTTTTATTATATATGATGAGAATCTGACAGACAAACAAACCATCATAAACAAAATAGAAAAGCTAGGATATAAAGCAAGTGAAACAAAAAATATAGATTCTAAAAATAATAAAAATAATAAATATCTACTTGCAATCATATTTGCTATTCCACTTTTTATCATCTCAATGGCAAGTATGGTTCTTGATATAAAAAATGAATTGCTAATTTGTATCATCGAAATAATATTATTACTTCCTATACTTTATGCAGGCTCACAAATATTTAAAAGGGGATTCTTATCATTGATAAAATTAGTGCCAAATATGGATTCTCTCATTATGCTTGGAAGTAGTTCTGCTGTCTTGTATAGCTTATATATGCTTATTTTATATCTAAATGAAAAAAATCATTCGCTACTACACAACGTATATTTTGAGAGTGCTGGAGTGATTATTGCAGTTATTATGTTGGGGAAAAAACTTGAAAACAATGCTACGCAAAATGCAAAAAGTGCATTAGAATCTCTTATAAATCTAGCTCCTAAAACTGCCTTAAAATATGAGAATAATACCGCTATAAAAACAAATATAAATGATATCGATATAGGTGAGATCATATCCATTCCAAAAGGAGCTTTTGTGAGCCTTGATGGAATCTTGCTAAGCACTAATTGCATTCTTGATACCAGCTTAATCACTGGTGAGAGCAAAAAAATAGAAAAACAAAAAGGCGAAGTAATTTTAAGTGGTAGTATAAATTATGGAGAACAATTTTTCTTGCAAGTAACTGCAAAAGCATCGGATTCTATGATAGGAAAAATCATAAATCTAATGCAAGGAATAAAAAAAGCACCCATTGCAAGGATAGCTGATATTGTATCTGCTTATTTTGTACCTATTATAATTTTTGTTGCATTAGCTGGGGCTATTTGCTGGTATTTGATAAAAGGTGATTTGCACTTTTCTTTTATCATACTCACCTCAACGCTTCTTATTTCTTGTCCTTGTGCACTTGGACTTGCTACACCACTTAGCATACTTATTGCTACAAATAAAGCTTCAAAAAAAGCTATATACTTTAAAAGTGGAGAGAGCTTGGAAAAATTAGGAGGGATTGATGTAGTAGTTTTTGACAAAACAGGGACTCTCACAAATGGAAATTTAGAAGTAGTAAATTTCATTGATAAAAATATCATAGACTCTAGGCAACTTTTATCTTATATTTATGCCATAGAATCCAAGAGTGAGCATATCATATCAAAAGCTATAATTGATTTTATTTCATCTAAAAATATAAACAAAAAGATAGAAGCAATTAATATCAAAACTGTGATAGGTAGCGGAATATATGGCACAATAGATAATAAAACTATAAAAATTGGCAATGCAAGATTTGTAGGGTTAGATTCTAATATAGATTCTAAATATACTTTAATATTTGTATCGGTAGATGAAATCTTGTGTGGTATCTTTGAAATAAGTGATTCTACGCGGGAAAATGCAAAAGAATTAGTATCAAACCTAAAATCTATCCATATCAAAAGTATAATTTTAAGTGGAGATACACTAGAATGCGTGCAAAGAGTGGCAAATCAGTGTGGAATTGAAAGCTATCATCACTCGCAATTACCAAGTGAAAAACTAGATTTTATAGAGAAATTACAAAAAGAAAATAAAAAAGTCGCATTTGTTGGCGATGGAATAAATGATGCACTTGCTTTAAAAAAAGCAGATATTGGAATCTCGCTATCAATTGCAAATGATATAGCAATAAAACAAGCTGATATTCTGCTACTAAATTCAAATCTAAATAATATTTATAATGCAATTTTGCTATCCAAAAAAACGATTTTAAATATAAAAGAAAATCTTGCATTTGCATTTATTTATAATATTTGCACTATTCCTATTGCACTTGGGATTCCATATATTTTTGGACTGAATCTATCACTAAATCCTATGATTGCAGGGATTGCTATGGGATTAAGTTCAATTAGTGTGGTATTGAATGCAATGAGGCTAAATAAAACAATTTAATAAAATTAATAGTATAATGAGATTTACCAAAACAAAAAAGTTTTGGAAAAAAGGAGAATTAGATGTCTTTATATGATAGAAATTATACTAGAGATGCTGATATAGCTATCGAAGCTAGTGAAAATACTCTTGTCAATTTTGTAAAACAAACTTATAAATTTTTTGCAGCATCAGTGTTATTTGCAACAATCGGTGCTTATATTGGAATGGGGTTTGTATCTTATATGACTATGCCGGTATTTATCGGACTTGTTGTAGCAGAATTTATATTGTTATTTGGGCTTATGTTCCTTAAATCAAAGCCTGTTGTAAATGTAATGTTATTATTTGCATTTACCTTTGTTACAGGAGTTACACTTGTGCCATTGCTTGCTAGAGTGTTAGGACTAGCTGGTGGTGCTAGCATCGTAACTCAAGCCTTATTGATGACAACAATCATTTTTGGTGTTATGTCATTTTTTGCGTTAAAAACTACAAAAGACTTAGCAAATATGGGAAAAATGCTATTTGTAGCACTGATTGTTATTGTTATTGCAAGCTTAATAAATCTGTTCTTGGGCAATCCACTAATCCAAGTAATAATATCCGCTGTTGGTGCTATATTATTTAGCTTATATATCGCATACGATACACAAAATATTATACGAGGGAGATATGATAGCCCGATAATGGCTGCGATTAGCCTGTATTTAGATGTATTGAACCTATTTATTTCCTTATTGCAATTACTTTCACTCAATAGAGAATGATATATAGAATCATTGATGCCAATTTAAATAGGTTAAGAGAAGGAATACGTGTAATAGAAGATATTACACGATATTCTTTAAACAACAAAACACTTTGTATAAAGTTAAAAGACCTTCGACATAAAGCAAGAATCGATACTAGTTTGCTACATTATCGAGATATTAAAAATGATGTATCAAAGCAAAGTAGCAGTAGTGAGGCAAAAAGAGTAAATCTAAGAGATATTAGTATTGCAAATTTCAAACGCTCACAGGAAAGTGCGAGGGTGATAGAGGAAATTTTAAAGTTAGATTCTAGTCTTGGTGATTATCAAGTATTTAAAAATATAAGATACGAACTATATGATATAGAAATAGAATACTTCAAAGAACTTAAAAAATAACTACAAATCTTTTTCAAATCATTGTGAAATATCACTTCTAATAGTATTTTTGCTGGGTTTCATATAATATTTATACCTTTTATCATAACTGCATATTCCAAATTTACTTAAATATCGATGATATATCTATCTCCAATCATCCAAAATATAATTTACCAACTTATTTTTAAACTCACCCTATAGAATCATACCACCTAAAATAGAATCTGTTTCATTTTTAATCATATCATTTGATTTGATTACACGAAAAAAATCTCTACTAAAGCAAATTATTTTGTATTTTTTCTTATCCAATATCTAATAAAGTAATCTCTAAAACAAAAATATCATTTTCACCGCTACCATAAAGATAGATTAAATTTTCTATATCATCTAATATTATAGATGTATCCAAAAGGTAACTTTTTTTGCCCAAAGTATTTTCCTTTGCTAATAAATCTAATATTTTAAGTTATAATCCTACCCTAAAACAACAATAAAGGAACAATTATGAAGGTAAAATTTAAAGGAAATGAAGTAACATTATCTGCAAATCAAATCAAAGTAGGCGATAACGCACCAGCAATTTTTTTAAAAGCAAAAGATTTAAGTTCCATCCAAGTTGGAGGCAAAAAAGATAAAATCCAAATTATAAATGTAGTGCCAAGTCTTGATACACCTGTATGCTCAATTCAGGCAAAAACATTTAATAAAAATGCTGAAAAATTAAGTGGAGTAGAAATCAATGTAGTTTCTATGGATTTACCATTTGCACAAGATAGATTCTGTAGCACAAATGATATAAAAAATCTAAATACATTAAGTGACTTTACAAAAAAAGAATTTGGCAAAGCTTATGGTCTATTAATAGAAGATTCTCCACTAGAAGGACTACTTACAAGAGCAGTTATTGTGGTGGATAAAAATGGCAAAGTAGTTTATGTAGAAATTTGTGATGAAATAACAAATGAACCAAACTATAATGCTGCATTAGAAGCTGCAAAATAACTCTTTATAAACTTTATTGTGGCTTTAAAGCCACAAACTCTCCTTAACTTTTAAGTGATTAAATCAAGCCCCATAACTTTAGATATAATGCAATAATTTTAATAAAATCGGAGATGATTTCTTTTGGATTATTTTTCACTAGTTTATAAAGATCCGCTATTTAGCATCATAATTATCAACGCAATCATTTAAAAAAATATTGATAAGGGTTTGATATGGCACACCCTTTTTATCAGCCATTTCTTTGAAATAATCAATCACTTTGCCACTTAAATTTATGGTAATTTGCCTTTTTAGGCTTTTATCTACATAT
>JAFVZI010000011.1 GCA_017508245.1 Helicobacteraceae bacterium
AATTTTTGATCCAGCCCAAATGAGCGGTGTAACTGGTGGTACAAGTAGTGGAAATGCTGGAACATTCTGCAAAGCACTACACGATTCTTATCCAAGTGGTTCAAATAGAATCATCCCTCTTGCTACAACTGGAGCTGTAAAATTCTAAGACTTCATATAGATTCTAGGCTTGAAAAGCCTAGAATCTAGACTTACTTATAAAAATAAAACCAAATATTAAAATATCACATCATCTAATTAGATTCTAATTTGCTAGATTCTATGCTTTTAAGTTTTTGCATATCTTGCATCTGTTTTTCTATTTTTATCAATTTTTTATCTATACCAACACTAACGGTTACTTGATTTAGCAAAACCCAAAGAGATAATATCCCCAAAAATATTGATATTACAATAGATGCTATTGATATTTTTATTGCTCTAAGTGCTTTTTTTTCTGTTTCTTGTATATTTTTATCCATTGCATTTCCTTAAAATTATTTTTAGAATGCTACTAAGAATCATACCAAATATGGCACTCATAACTACACAAGCACCTATACTTAAATCATAGTGATATGATACAAAAAAGCCAACACAAATAAATAACAATGATAGCATAAAAGACAAAAACATCATTTTACCAAGTGAATTAACAAACATACTTGCGATGTATGCAGGAATACTAAGTATAGCAAGGACTAATATCAATCCCGCTATGTTCATACTCATAACAATTCCAAGTGATACAAAAATATAAATACAAAATAAAAAGATATTGATATTGATATTTTTTAACTTACAAAATGTCTCATCATATAAGATTCCTAGAATCTCCCTATAATACAAATAGATAAAAGCAATAAGCAGTATATCAAAGATACTGATGATAACAATATCTATCTTGCTTACAGCCAGAATTGAGCCAAATAAATAGCTTGTCAAATCTATCCCATATCCGGGAGTAATATCTATCAAAATCACACCAAGAGCCATACCAAATGCCCAAGCTGCCGCAATAAACGAATCAATATTTTTCTTTTTATGAATGATAAAATATAAAAGCAATAAAGACATCAAAATACTCGTGATCGCAGCCCCAAGCATCACATTGAAGCCAAAATAAAGAGCAAGTCCAACCCCGCCAAAAGCACTATGTGCTACGCCACCACTTAAAAAAACGGTTTTGTTTGAAACGATTATTGAACCCACAATACCGCTACAAATTGAAACCAAAAAAGCCGACAATAACGCAAATTGAACGAATTGAAGCGATAATATCTCCAAGTAAATCCCTAATAATAATTTAAGCCAAATATATTTTCATCATTTAGAATACCATATTAAATGATAATCCATAATACTGCTGCTTAAAGCCATTTTTCGCTTCTCTTTCATCAATATCAATTAAAATACCAATATCATCTCTTTGTTTTGTAATAAAATACGACATACTATACCCAAGAACACCACCAGCCAAAACCTGAAGTATTGTATGTTTATTTGATGTAATTCGCGATACTCCAACAAGTGCCGCCAAAATAGTCGTGGGGATTCCCCATCTATGTCCGTATCTCTTTTGCATAAAACCGGCAGATGAAAATGCACTTGATGTATGTCCCGAAGGGAATCCTTCATACTCTTTGCCATTTGGTCTGCGTGAAATCTCAGCTAAGCTTGGCTTGGTTTTAGAAATACCAACAAAACCATATTTTACCGCAAATGTAACAGCAAGAGTGCTAGCAGTAGAGATAGCAAGATAGGCCAATCCCTCATAGTCCTGTTCTACCAAAGTATAGATTCCTGCAAAAACCGGCAAAAACGCAAAAATATCACCATATAATCTAAAATAATCTACCTTAGCATAAAGATTTATACTAAAAAGAAAAAACAAAAGAAAGAATATTTTTTTCATTTAAAATGCACCATAGCTTTTACTAAGATTTTATAACACGATTACAAATAAAGCGAAAATTGAATTATATAAGATAAAGCTTAATAACTTTAATAGCATTTTTAGACTTGCAATTATAGAATCACAAAATTTATAAATACGAGGCAATGATGACACAAGAAGAATTAAATGAGCTAATTTTGGGCAAATTTGATGATGGCATTAACACCACAAATAATAAAAGCATAGATGAAAACCCATTTGAAAACGACATAAATAACACTACAAGCAATAGTTATGAAAATGACAATTATAAAATTGGTGCCTCTAGAGATTGTTCGCCACCACTACCGACAAATGAGCATAAAGTGATATATCAATTAGATGATGTTACAAAAGGTTTAGAGGCAAAGGCTTCACAAGTTTTTGACCAGCTGGAGTCTATTAGTCAAAATAGCGAGAATGTGCAAGATGATTTAAAAATAATAAAAACTCATATAAAAAATCAAAAAAAACTATTTGAAAAATTATCTATTCAATTCCCGCATATAAAAGCATTTAGAGAATCTCTAGAATCTTCAAATGATTCTCTAAAACGAATTATTGCAGTTGAAGAAAAAACAGTAGATACGACAGATTGCATACTTCAAGCAATGGACATAATGCAATATCAAGACATATATAGACAAAAAATAGAAAGAGTTGTAAATGTTACTAGAGCACTTTCAAGGTATTTAAGTTCTATATTTGACACTGATATAGAAGATGACAAGAGAGTCTCGAGCGCTGCACACATAGAAGGCGATACAACAAGTGATGCAATAAATGATGATGAAATAGAACAATTAATATCTTCATTAGGAAAGAAACAATAGCTAATAAAGTAGAATTATTATCGCCTGCTGGAAATTTAGAAAAATTAAAGATAGCTATAACATATGGTGCTGACGCAGTATATGGTGGCGTAAGTCATTTTTCTCTTAGAAATAGGTCTGGTAAGGAATTTACATATGAGACATTTAAAGATGGCGTAGATTTTGCACACAATAATGGTAAAAAAATATATGCCACAATCAATGGCTTTCCATTTAACTCACAGCTAAAAATCTTAAGAGAACACATTGCAAAAATGCGTGATATTAATGTAGATGCGTTTATCGTGGCAACTCCAGGTGTAATCAAGCTATGCAAAGAAATCGCCCCAAAGATTCCGCTACATTTATCAACACAAGCAAATGTGCTAAATATTCTTGATGCAGAAGTTTTTTGTGAAATGGGCGTGCGGCGAATAGTAGCAGCAAGAGAACTAAGCCTAAAAGATGCAATAGAAATAAAAAAAGCACTCCCAGATTTAGAAATTGAAATATTTTGCCACGGAAGCATGTGTTTTGCATTTTCTGGACGATGTCTAATATCAAGCTTGCAAAGTGGTAGAGTGCCAAATCGTGGAAGCTGTGCGAATGACTGTAGATTTGATTATGAATATTATGTAAAAAATCCTGACAATGGTGTGATGATGAGACTTGTAGAGGAAGAAGGCATCGGAACGCATATTTTTAATGCAAAGGATTTGAATCTAAGCCAGCATATAGATGAAATTTTGCAATCTGGTGCAATATCGGCACTCAAAATAGAAGGACGAACAAAATCACCGTATTATGCTGCAATATCAACTAGAACTTATAGAATGGCTATTGATGATTTTTATAATGGACAGAGTAGAAAAAATATATATCAATATGAATTAAATACACTTAAAAATCGTGGTTTTACCGATGGATACATAGTGAGTCGCCCATATGAAAAGAACAATACACAAAATCATCAAAGTGCGATTAGTGATGGGAATTATCAAGTAAATGCAATGATTAGAGAAGACGGAGAGTTTGCGATATGCAAACACACGATAAGATTAAATGAGGCAAAAGAAATCATATTTCCACTAAATATGCAATGCAAAGATTCTATGATGGTAGATAATGAGATTGGCACAATCTACAAAGAAAATGATAAATATTTTATTGTCTTTAAAAAGATATTATTAGAAGATAATAGAGAGCTAAGTGAGATTCATAGTGGAAATACAAATCACTTAAAGCTTCCTTGCAAGCTCCCTAGTTATAGTTTTTTAAGAGAAAGGATTAATTAGAGGCAAATGCTCTATCTCTTTTAATCTATCGTTATGAGATAAATATGTAAGATTACCATTTTTATCCCTACTTTGACGAGCTTTGTGTCTTTTGCAATATTCATCTAATGAATAGGTTTTCAAAGAGCTGGAATCTAGATTATTTTTTATAAAAAATAAATTTGTACCACTAGAATCTGCTCCCACAAAGCGATAGCCTTTAGATTTACCAAGATTTATCAAAGCCTTTATACTAGCTCCAAAATAAAGTCCGCTATAGTGTGCATCAAATCTATAAAAATCTTGTTTATAAGGGACTGATAGGCATTTATCACTACCAAATAAAGCATTATATTCGATTATAACGATAGCTGGGTCTATCACATTTATACTATCCCAAATATAATAATCGTTTCCATCAATATCTATACTAAGCAGCAAAACATTAGAAAGCTCTCTAGATTCTAAATAAGACTTTATTAAATCATTAATATTGTCTTTTGTGATAAAAGCACAACGAGCTTCTAAATCATACTTCCAATATATAGAATCTGATTTTATAAAATTTATATTATCTCTACAACCATCAAGGATAAGACCGTAAAAATTACGAAATTGCAGTAAGAATCTAGTATTAGATTCCAAATAGTTTTCGACACCAAACTCAATGAAAGCTTTTGGGTATTTATCCAAACTAGAATCCAGCAAATGCAATAAAAAATCTATAATCCCATCTTCACCATTTTGACTATATATCTTAAATTCACCATCTTCTATGTAGTGGCTGCCCCCCCCCAATTTTAGAATCTATTAAATATTTATTATGATAAGAGAAATGTCTCCCATATAATAATTGCAAAGTGTCTAATTTTGTATTTATATCTCTATAAAAGCTATTTTTGATTTTATTAAAAAGTTTTTTAGCAAATCTCATTTTAATGCCTCCCTTATAAGTTCCAATGGGTGTTTGAAAGCTACATTAGAATCTATATTATCAAGTGCATTATTTAGTTGCATTCTACAAGCAGAACACTCCGAGCTAACCACACTAGCACTAGAATCTTCTATATTTTTTGCCTTTGCTTTGCCTGCATTGTATGCAAGATGATATTTCTCACTTTGTATCGTAACACCGCCAAAACCACAACATCTATCACATTCTTTCATTTCTATAAAATCATAATTTTGTTTAAGCAAGATTCTAGGCTCTTTATAAACATTTAATACTTTTTTTGCGTGGCATGGGTCGTGATATGTGATTTTTATATCATTTTTTGATGATTGTTTTAACAAGTCTAGCAAATTTGTTTGATTGTATAAATAAGAAGTTGCCATTTGAAATTTTGGCAGCATTCTATCCAATCTGGCTATATTTTTATCGTCTTTTATGTATTCTAATGCGTGCTTCCAATCAACCATAATCATAGCAGCACATGTCGCTTCCGGCACAAGGACTGCATCGACATCATCAATGAATTCTTCAAATAAATCAATATTTTTAGTGATTAAATAAACCGCGCTTTTAATATCACCTGTAAAATATGCCGGTGCACTACAACACTCTTGCTTTGGTATAAAAACATCGATACCTAATTTGTCTAATATAAATAATAAAGAATCTCCTACTTGCGTATAATTGTAATTACTAAGACAGCCAATAAAAATAGCCACTTTTTTATTGCTTTTTTTATTTTTAGATTCTATTAATCCTTTGTATTTTTGTAAAAAGCTCTTTGTTTGAAAAGGGAAAATAGTCCTTTTACCAAACTTGGAGAAGCTAAACCTGCTTCTTAATCTATCATCTCTTTTTTTAAATACGCAAGGTGCGACAAAACTAGTAAAGCTAAATACAAAATCCATCAACTTTCTATGTTTTAATAAATAAAAATAAAATCTTTTATACCAGGCTATGCCAAATTTTTCTGCTATATCAATCCTACTTTGCTGTATCATTGAAGCAGTATCAATTGATTGTGGGCATAATGTCGTGCAAGTGGTGCATAAAAAACAAGATTCGAATATATTTTTTAGATTTCTATCTAATTTTAGACCACCTTTATTATACACTCCAAGCAAATCAACGAATCCTCTAGGCGATGTAACTTCATCTCTATTTACTTGATAAATAGTGCAAGATGGCACACACTTAGCACACTTAACACAAGATGAACTAATATTGGATAAATCTAGCATTGTTAAACCGTCTTGGAAAATCTTTTGTCATTTGTATTTGTTTTAATTAAATATTCATCAAAAACCATTACAATATTTCTAATAAGCATTCCGCCTGTATGGCTTATTTTAATCTCATCATCATTTATCTCAAGCAATCCTAAATTGATATATTCTTGCAAGTCATTTATAGAATCTTTGAAATGTTCCTTGAAATTGATATCAAATTTCTTTTCTATATGTTTAATATCTAATCTCAAATTATTCATCAATCTCATAATTACATTT
This sequence comes from Helicobacteraceae bacterium, assembly GCA_017508245.1. Lineage (GTDB taxonomy): Bacteria > Campylobacterota > Campylobacteria > Campylobacterales > Helicobacteraceae > NHYM01. Next base: position 6,462 of record JAFVZI010000011.1, read on the forward strand.
TTTCTTAGCCTATCTTCATCACTAAGCCTTATACCTCTTTGGATTGGTAAGATTCCATTATCTAAACATTGCATATACAAAGATAAATCTTTGTGATTTTGGGCATAATAATCGTGTCCTTCTCCTATGCTAGTTATACCAAGTCCTATTGTCTGTGTGTGTTTTTTTGCAGTATATCCTTGAAAATTTCGCTTTAATTCACCCTTTAGTGAAGCTTGATAAAGCTCATCATTTTCTAACGCAAAATGGTCCATTCCTATCATTTTATAGCCATTACTTGTTAGGCAATCAATCACATATTCTAAAATCGATAATTTAATAGATGGAGTTGGTAACATAGATTCATCTATTTTTCTCATTGTCTTTTTTATCCAAGGAATATGTGCATAATTAAATACAGCAAGTCTAGTTGGCTTAATCTTTAAGACAGAATCTAAAGTAGCCTTAAAGCTATCCAAACTTTGCTTTGGCAATCCATATATCAAATCAAAATTAATGTATTTAATGCCATATTTCTGTGCCAAATCTACCGCCCCTTGGACTAAATCAAATGACTGGAATCTATGAATAGATTTTTGTACATCACTATCAAAATCTTGCACTCCAAAAGATAAACGATTAAATCCATAATCGCTTAATACCTTCATCTGCTCCTCATTAAAATATCTAGGATCTATTTCACAGCTTATTTCGGCATTATTTGAAAAATTACCAAATACATCGCGAATAGACTTAAGGATAATATCTAGGCTTTTTGCATCATAAAATGTAGGGGTCCCGCCACCAAAATGGAATTGCAACACTTCTCTATTTGTATCAAGATATTTTTTCAATAAAGTAATTTCTTTTTGAAGATATTTGATATATTCTTGTTTTTTGTCTTCTTTGCTAGTATAGATTACGTTACAACCACAAAAATAACAAGCACTCTTACAAAATGGTAAATGAACATATAAAGATAATGGCAAATGCATATTTCGCTCTAAAGATTCTATATAAGAATTAGCATCAAAACTATCGCTAAATTCTAATGCTGTTGGATAACTCGTATATCTTGGACCCGGTTTGCTATATTTGGCAAATTTTTTAAAATCAATCATAAAACTTTCTCTAATTTTTAAGAATTAATATTCATATCTTTAAAATATTCATCAATATTTATAAATAAATTTGGATAATTAATCTTAATATCTTTAACAACTTTCTTAATATCATAGATTGTTAGATTCTTCTTTTTGGATTGGACGCCCTTAAGTAGCGTTTTTGCTACAGTAAAAACATCATCGAAGTCTCTTGGCATTTCTTGCAGAATCTCTTTTTCCAAGCTTTTAAACATCAATGCTTCGTGATTTAGCCGTATTATTTCTTGCATCTTTTTATATTCGCTATCCAATAATAATACATAACTATCATCACCAATTTTAATGTTATATGGAGTGGATTGTAAAGAACTTCTTTTGATAGTGATTGTAAGATCTTTATCTATTTTTTCCAATTTTCTTCCTCTAAAAATACAATTATACCTTTATGTGCGTGAAGTCTATTTTCTGCTTCAATAAATACTTTACTGCTACTAGATTCTATAACTTCATCACTCACCTCATATCCTCTATACGCAGGCAAACAATGTAAAAATATCGCATTATTTCCTAAATTCATAATACTAGAATCTACACAAAATCCGCTAAATTGCTTGATTTTTTCTTCTTTTCCTTCTTCTTGCCCCATTGATACCCAAGTATCAGTAGTTATTACATTTGCATCTTTTGCTGCATCTTTTGGATTATTTGTGATATTGATAACCGCACCACTAGACTTTGCAAAATCTAGTGCTAGATTTAAAATACCAGAATCAACCTCAAATCCTTTTGGTGTGGCAATACGAAGCTCAAATCCAAGTTTTGAGCTAAGCATAAGCCAAGAATGTGCCATATTGTTTCCATCACCAATGTAACATACAATAGGCTTTTTTAGATTCAAATATTTAGATTCTGCAACACCAATACCGCACTCGAGCATAGTCATATAATCTGCTATTAATTGCGTAGGGTGATACTCATTGCTAAGACCATTTATTACTGCTTTGCTAGAGAAACTACTAAATTCTTCTAACCTAGAATGATCAAATGTTCGTATCATAATCATATCAGCCATAGATGAAATGACCCTAGCCGTATCTTTGATGCTTTCTCCTCGCCCTAGCTGAATCTCTTTGTTTGACAGAAACAACGCCATTCCACCTAGCTGATAAGCACCAATCTCAAAACTTATTCTAGTTCTTGTCGAACTTTTTTCAAATATCATAGCCAAAGTTTTATCTTTGAAATATGGCTGAATCTTACTTCCATTTAAAAAATTTTCTTTTATCCTAACACTAGTATCTACAATGCGTAAAATCTCATCTTTGCTAAAATCTTTAAGTGATAAAAAATGTTTTATTTTAGGCATAATCTTCAACCCTACAAATAATATAAGAGTTGCTTATTCTACTTTTTTTTATCACATAAAGCAATATTGGGCTGTGATAGATTATTTAATCACGCTTAAATCTTTATAGAATCTTTCAATATCAAATGTTTTATTTAGATATTTTGCAATCTCTAAAGTATCTATTTCTGCATTACCAAGACAGCTTGTCGCACCTGGTGATGGCGTCATATTAAAAGTTATACCTTTGTTTGTTAATATCTTTTTTTCGCCTAACTCTAGTTTTTTTGCACTCATATCAACTACTTGGGGACGAACTTCACCAAAACCTTTTGCATAGGTCAAATCTTCTAGCTTTAGTGATGGAATAATCTTTCTTGCATCTTTGATAAACAATCTTTTACCAAAATATGGCACTTCAAAAAACATATTCCTAAAAACAAAATTCCTAATCTCACTATCTTTTAATAGATCTAGCAAGACCTGCATAGCAGCAACTTTAAAATCAATTGTTAGTAATTCGCCACTAATATTTCCAAATAGATATTTTGAGCGTTCCAATTTTGGCATAGCAAGTGCAGTAGGTCCAAGCCTTGTAACACCACTGATTGCTATATCTGGGTCACCATGCAATGCTGCAAATGGCAATTTTGGATTCTGCACACCATATACTTTTCCTCTTAGCAAATTTCCTGGCACAAAATAAAAGCTACCTGCAACAGGCAAACAAGCCAAATCCTTGCCATATCCTGAATGTTGTGCCAGAGGAAGCGAATATGAGCCTGCATTGACAAGTACAAATTTTGCATTAATCTTTCTATTATCTTTTGATGTAATTGTATATCCGCCACTAGGATTCTCTTTTATTTTTACTACTTTAAAATTTAAAAATACTTCACTATCTTTGTTTGATTTTGCACTTTCTTCTACAAAACTTTGACTTAATTTTTCAAAATTTATCGCACACCAGGATTCTAAATATCCAGATGCTACGATATTTTCAATCCTATCATTTCCATCCAGTCCTTCTATAATCTTTGGCTCAATCTTTTTTATTTCATTTTTATTAAAAAATTGCAAACCCTCAAAAATAGACTTAAATTCCTCGTGCCTTTTTGTCATAAAATCACATTCTTTATCACCAACACCAATTGCAATTTTTTGCATTTTAAATATGACTTTATTTTGCAGTCCCTTAGAAAGTGCATAGTGTTTTACTTTATCGGCAGCAATCTTCACCTTAGCAGCCTTTGCAGACGTATAATTTGTCTCGATTGAACCATCGTGTATGGTTTGAGAGTTGCCTTTTGAGCTAGAACTTATACTAGCTAATTTATCGCATTTATCAAGTAATGCAATTTTTCCTATATCTGTATATTCATTAAGAGTATAAAATGTTGCGCAGCCAGAAACTCCACCACCGATAATTACAACATCAAAATCATTTTTCACTTTCAAGCTCCTATTTAATTAATAATTATTTACATTTTTATATTGATTTGTAATCTTGCAAAAATATTTATCAATATCGATATTATCTTGCAAAGATTCATAGCTCAATAATTCTTTATTTACAAACAATACATCGCTTGCATATTCAAGTAAATTAGAAATATCATGAGTAACGACTATTATAGTGTGATTGGAATTTATCTCTTTTAATAGATTATAGATTTCTTTTTGGGTTGGTAAATCTATATTTGAAGTAGGCTCATCAAATATGAGTAGTTTTGGATTTCCACACAATGCCCTAGCAATCAAAACTCTCTGTCTTTGTCCGCCTGATAAATCACCAATTTTCCTAAATCTAATATTAGCAATGCCCAGCTTTTCCATAATCTCTAAAGCTTCATTTTTATCTTGCTTTGTTATTTTATACCCAAACAATCTTTTCTCTAAAAAACCCATCAACACAACATCAAAAGCTTGTATAGTAAAATCCTTGTTGATACTTGTATCTTGCGGTGTGTAACCAACTAATGAATTTTTATTAAATAAAGTAATGTTTGGATATTTAATTGATCCTGAAGTAGGTTTTAATAAATTTAGCAGAATCTTTGCTAATGTGCTTTTTCCACCGCCATTAGGACCAATGATTGCCAAAAAATCACCATATTTTAGCGTGAAGTTGATATTTTTTAATACCAACTCTTTATCATATCTAAAGTTTAGATTCTCACACACTAAAATATTATTCATAAACCAATACCTAATTATTTGCTATTTCATTTAAAAAGCTTTCTAAATTATTCAGCCAATCATAGCTAAGCGGGTCAGCAAGCTTTACTTCAATCCCTGCTTCTTTTGCTATAGTTAGTGCATTTTTCTGGGAAAACTGTGGCTGTATAAGCATAACCTTTATATTATTCTCCTCTATAATTTCTAATATATCTCTTGTATGAGCTATTTTTGCTTCTTTGCCATCTTCTTGTATCGCATATTCAGTAAGCCCAAGCTCATTTGCTATGTAATTCCATGCTGGGTGAAATACCAAAAACGACTTTTTAGAATCTGCAAATATAATTTTAAATCTATTATACAAATTGTCTATTTTATTAATGAATTTTTCTAAATTTTCTTTATAGATTTGTGTATTTTTTGGATTTATGCTTATTAGAGTATCGGCTATTTTTTTAGCGTGAAGTTTTGATAATTCAAATGATAGCCATATGTGAGGCGGATGGTTGTGATCGTGATGGTCGTGATCGTGATGGCTTTCATTGTGATTGATATTGTATTTCTTATTGTATTCATCTAGGATTCCATCTTGCAAAGGTTTTACAATCAACATATCCGGATTTACAGATTGGAATCTATCAAGCCACGCATCTTCAAAAGGCATACCAATACCAAAATAGATTCTGGATTTTGATAGCTCTTGTAATTGTTTTATCGCTGGCTCATAAGTCTCTGGACTTTTTCCTTTCTGCACCATCACATTAACATCCACTAAATCACCCGCAATTTGCTTTACAAAATAACTTTGTGGTATCACGCTAACACTCACATTTATCCTATCGCTAGCAAATATGCCACAAACAAAAAATAATAATGAAACAAAAATCTTAATCATAAAACCTCCAAAATATCAAGACTAAAAAATATATGCAAATTTTATTATTTAACAATAATACTCATCGCCTCAATCCTATCAAGTAGGCTAGATGGTGGATTTATACCATTTTGTTCATTACCCGGAATTAGTGTAGTGATACTGATTCCACCCAATATATTTACTCCTTTGCTTGAACGAACCGCCCAAACATCGTGCATTACAATAGGCTCATTATTATACTCGCCAATATAAAGCATAATATGTCCTTTCAACCAAAAAATTGTCCTAAAAGGCAAGGCAGTTTGCCTAATCAAATCTATTTTTTTATCATTATCCTTTGGAAGTGCTATATAAGTGCTATATGGTGATGATTTTGCAGCATTTACTTGAGCCAAAGAATTTCGTGGCAAAAAAATTCCTACATTCATCAATACATCTCTTATGAAAGCAGAACAATCTCTATTTTCATACATTCCGCCCCAACCATAATTTTCTAAGTTTAGAGAATCTGCGATATTTGCAATATTGCTTTGATTGAAAGCAAGAGGGAAGTCGCTAAATAAATTTGCCTCAAAAGAAAGTGGAATCTTTACTGCCAAACCATCATTATTTCGATAATAACCATATATCTTATCATTTATTTTTTGAAATAACATTCCTATTCTTGCCTGTACGACAAATTTATCATCATGATAAAGTGGAACTCTATCTCTAGTAGGCACTACAAAATTTTTAGCATTCATTAAATTTTGCATATCTTTTTTGCTCATTTTTGCAACCTCATCAAATTTAACCCAACCAGATACAAAAGCACTTTGAATAAGCACCCATTCTTTTGTCTTATCTTCGTGCAAGATTCTAATAGGCGTCCAAGCAAAAATCAAGGAATTTTGCCATCTATCAAATGGATATCCATCTTGCTTTGAGAATCTGGGTTTAATCGTAGGCAAAACACGAACATTGGTAGTTTTTGTCATAATGGCATAGTCGTCTCTACTAGGATAAGAACTCACATCTGCATTCAATCTCAATTCATCCAAAAATCTATCGTTATGATATCTTTTGGATTCTCCAAAACCTCTTTTGCTAGATAATCCCCAAAATACATCTTCTTTATTTGGAGGTATAAAATTTTTATCCCATACAGAGAAATATTTATCTAAATATTCTTGCTTTAGCTTTAGTGAAAAATCTCTATCTAGTATTTCTTTATTATCGCTAATATACATTACTGCTCGTTGTGATAACGATAAATCATCAATCTTAGAATCTAATATGGCATCTTTTGTTGCACAGCCACAAAAAAATACAATAATTGCAAATAAAATATGTAGTTGCAAAAATGCTCCTAGACTTTGTTATAATCCTAAAAAAAATCTTTATTATACCCCAAAATTATTATTTAATTATTTTTTTACAAGGAGATTTTGAGAGTGAGTGTATTTTTTATTTTCATGATTTGTTGTTTTGGCGTATTTCATCTCATAGGCTATTATGCACTTATAAAACATGCAAGTAAAAATCTAAAATTTAGATTAATAGGCGGAATGCTTCTAATAATAAATTTTATACTTTTAATCATATACTTAATGTTGCTTAGAAATACAACAATATCGGATATAGTCGTTAGAATCTTGTCTCTATCTGTCTTAGTTGCACTTTTAGTATGCACACTTGGAATCTTTAATGTCATATTTTTAATCATTGGAAGATTCATAAAATCTTTTTCAAATGTGCTAATTAGCAAGATTCTACTTTCTTTATTGCCTCTAGGGATTATAGTTGGAATCTATGGAGCACACAAAACTCCAGAATTAACCTATCAAACAATAGAAATAAAAAATCTTAAAAAAGATATAAATATTTTGTTTTTATCAGATTTGCATATATCAAATCTAATTAGTAAAGAAAAAATACAAAATACTATCAATCTAGCAAACTCTACAAACCCAGATATTATTGTATTAGGAGGCGATATTATAGATAGCTATGAAGATGTGATAAAAGACAAGATTCCACTACTTGGCGAGTTGAATGCAAAATATGGCGTATATTTTGTGCTTGGCAATCACGAATTTATATTTGATGCAAATAAGAGCCTTGAGATTGTGAGTAAATTTGGCAATATCACGCCACTTGTAAATTCAAGTATAATCATAGATGATAATATCAATCTCATTGGAATTAGTGATTTGATGGGAAGAAAGGTTGGGTATTTAGAGCCAAATATAGAGGAAGCACTAAAAAATACAAATGATAATCTACCAAAGATTCTTATCTCACATCAACCAAATATCATTAATGAATTCGATTCTAATGTTGATTTGATATTGAGCGGACATACACACGGGGGACAAGTTTTTCCTTTTACAATTCTTGCATATCTTAAAAATCCATTTTTATATGGACTAAAAACCATAAATAACATTCAATTATACATATCACAAGGCTCACATTTAGCCGTAACCTATGGTCGAATCGGAACACAAAGCGAAATAAATCTAATAACACTAAAGGCTGGATTTTACTAAATATGATATATTACCGCCGAATTGGAGCACAAAGCGAAATTAAGTCTAAATACTAAAAGGGATAGAATGAAATATATATTATTAGCAAGCATTTTTATAAATATCATTTTTGCAAATGATTTAGTCATCACAAAAAAATTCATAACAAGCAAAGAAATAGAACCAAAATTTTTATTTGCAAATATAAAGATAGAAAGCTCATCTACACTTAGAAATATAGGTGAATTAAAAAATAGTGATAGAGAAGAAATCATAAATACGCTAAATGATGTCATCAATGAAACGCAAAATAGCAAAATATGCAAAGGTGGGAGTTTTTCAATCACACCAATTATCAATTATGATAAAGATAAAAGAAAAACAATAGGTCAAAATGTCAATTTCAATCTTAATTGCAAATTTACAAAAGACGATTTAAACACATACAATAAGCTTTTATCAAATATAAATGATGCCATATCAAAGAACAAATTATTATCACTTCCGCAACCAAGTATGAATTATAGAATCACAGAAGATGAAATAGAAATCACAAAAGGAGAATTATTTGATGGATTTCTAGGAGAGGTGAGAGAAATTGAAAATAAATACTCAAAGATTCTTAATAAATCTTGCAAATCAAGTAATATAAATTATGGCGAGAATCCAAAAGTAAGCCAAGTAGCTACTTTTAAGAGTGTTATGAGTGCAGATTCTGCTGTCGCAAATGGCATCATTCCGACATCTGCTCCAATTGTAGATACCACTAGAATCACAATCGATGTCATTGTGCAATTGAATTGCAAGTAGAGATTTAAATCTCTCTTGCTAGAATCTTGCCATCTTTGGCATAAAATTCTATATGCGCATTTTCGCTAACTTCATCCTTTAATATCATCATTGACAATAAATCTTCAATTTCTTCTTGCAATGCCCTTTTTAATGGTCTAGCACCAAATACAGGGTCAAATCCAATATCTGCAATCAACTCTTTTGCACTAGAATCTAGTGAAATCTTGATATTTCTTGCAGCTGCTAATTCTGCAATATGATTAAACATAATATCTACAATCTTTATAATCTCATCTTTTCCTATAGGATTAAAAATAATAATATCATCAAGGCGATTTAAAAACTCTGGCTTGAAATAATGCTTTAATTCATTCATTACAGCGCTTTTACGCTCTTCTTTAGAATTTATTTCCATTATTTTATCGCTTGCAATATTTGAGGTTAAAATAATAATCGTATTTCTAAAATCAACGACAAAACCTTTATTATCAGTCAATCTTCCATCATCTAAGACTTGCAATAAAATATTAAATACATCCGGGTGAGCTTTTTCAACCTCATCAAAAAGCACTACGCTATAAGGTTTGCGTCTAACAGCTTCTGTTAGCTGACCACCTTCATCATATCCGACATATCCCGGAGGTGCACCTACTAGCCTGCTTACTGCATGTTTTTCCATATATTCACTCATATCGATTCTAATTAATGCACTTTCACTATCAAATAAGAAATTTGCGAGGCTTTTTGCACTCTGAGTTTTACCAACACCTGTTGGACCAAGAAACAAAAAGCTTCCTATCGGTCTATTGGCAGAATTTAGTCCTGCTTTATTTCGTTTTATTGCTTTTGAAATCGCGCTCAAAGCCTCATCTTGTCCGACAACACTTTTTTGTAATTGTGATTCAATACCAAGAATCTTTTCTTTATCACTAAAAAGCATTTTTTGGACTGGAATCTTCACCCATTTACTTACAACTTCAGCGATACTTTCTTCTGTTACGGCATTTTTTAACAAAGTCCCTTGCTTTGAGAGCTCTTGCCATTTAGAATCTAATTCTTTATTTTTTGCCTCTAGTTCTGGGATTTTGCCATAGTCAATTTCTGCTGCTTTATTATAATCACCATTTCTCTTAGCGAGCTCTGCTTCTATCCTGTAAGAATCTATTTGACTTTTTATATTTGCTATTTCTTCAAATATGGCTTTTTCGTTTTTAAATTGCAATTCAAGCCTAGTTTGCTCCTCTTTTGTATTTTCTAGCTCTTTTACAATCTCATCAATCCTATCTTTATTTTTATTTTCCTCCATATTTAATGCTTCTTTTTCTACTTCAAGATTCTCTATTTTTCTTTTCACTGCAAGTAATTTAGCAGGCGAAGATTCTATTTGCATACGAATTTCACTTGCTGCCTCATCTATCAAATCAATAGCTTTATCTGGTAAAAATCTATCTACAATATACCTAGATGATAATTTTACAGCAGCTACAAGTGCAGAATCTAGTATCGTTACATTGTGATGTGCTTCTAATTTTTCTTTTATGCCACGAAGCATATGCAATGCCTCATTTTGACTTGGTTCATCAAGATTTATTGGCTGGAATCTTCTTTGCAATGCAACATCTTTTTGAAAATACTTTCTATATTCTTTTAGCGTGGTAGCACCAATTGTATGCATTTCACCACGTGCAAGTGCTGGTTTTAATATATTTGCAGCATCCATTGAGCCTTCACTTGCCCCTGCTCCAACAATTGTATGTATTTCATCAATAAATAAAATAATATTTTGATTCTTTTTCACCTCATCAACTACACTTTTTAATCTATCTTCAAATTCGCCACGATATTTTGCACCAGCAATTAATGCACTCATATCGAGTGCTATTAGTCTTTTATTTTGCAAAGAAAGCGGAACATCTTTTTTTACAATCCTTTGAGCCAAACCTTCTACAACGGCAGTCTTGCCAACTCCGGGCTCACCAAGCAAGATTGGATTATTTTTTGTTTTTCGTATTAGAATCTGCATCATTCTAGTAATTTCTTCATCTCTACCTATTATTGGGTCAAGCTGTCCATCTAGTGCTTTTTTTGTAAGGTCTATACCAAACTTTGCCAAACTATCTAGATTCTCATCTCCGCTATTTGTCTCTATTTTTGCACCATTTCTCATACTCTGCAAAGTTTTTATCAATTCATTTACATCAAGATATTTTTTAAAAATCTTATTTAACTCTTCATTTTTGGCAATATTTGCAATAATCCACGCATCGACAGCTACATAAGTATCACCATTTTGGACTGCATAGCCTTCTGCTAGATTGATACTCTCAAGCAATGATTTTGAAATAGTGATATTTTCTTTACTTACATTTGAGCTTTTTGGATATGAATCGACCAAACTCTTAATCTCTAGCATAAGTGCATCTTTTTGTATATTCATAGAATTTAATGCTGCATTTAAAATCGAATTTGAATTTACACATAAAGCCATTGCCAAATGTCCGCAATCAACTTCTTGATTTTTGTTATTTAATGCAAGAGAGATTGCATTATCAATAATTTCTCTAAATTGATTAGTTAGTTTTTCAAAAATATTCATATTATATCCTTCAAATTAATTATGCATAAAACTATTATAATACTTTAGTCTAATAATGTCAATGTTATAAAAATATTTTAGAAAATTAGCAGAAATATTGATTTAGTGATAAAAATATGGATTAAAAATAAGTAAGTATAAATGATATAGGAGATTCTTTTGCACAATGTGCAAAAGATGTTTATTTTTCGTAAATATAAGGCACTCCGCGGATAACACCTGTTTTAAATAAAGATTCTGTGGTTGCATTAACCTTACTTGTATCAATCTTTGCTGGTGCTTTAAAGTTTGATGAAAATACTTCTTTAATACCTTTTATCTTATCTTTTTCACTCATATTTGATTTTACATTATTTACCAAGTATGCTGCTTTCTTTTGGGAATCTTCACCTAAAATACCAACAATGACCATATTCACATTGTGAGTTTTCAATCTATCTTCAATATGTCTTAACTCTTCTCTACAATATCCACAATTTGGGTCAGCTATAATAAAATAAGTCTTTGGATTTTTTGTACTCGATTTTAAAGTGATATATTGCTCTGGAGACAGAGCATTAATTAGCTTTCCAGCCGCTTCCTTTTGACCGCTTTCATTATAAGCCATCGCTTCATCAGCAGCTTTGCTTACTATATTTTCATCTGTTTTTGATGCGGTAAAAAATATATTTGATAAGCCTATGACAGTATTGCCATCACTTGTTGCAAACATAGGAATCCTCTGTGCAGTTCCATCCGCAATCTCAACAATCACCATTTTTAAATTTTTACTATCTTTTAAATCTACGCTATTTACAACATTTACTTTAGCATTAGTTTGTTTTTCAATCAAATCTTTTATATTATCTTCGAATGAAGCAGCGAATAAACTACTTGATAATACAGCCGTTATTAATAACATTTTCTTCATATCTAAAATCCTTTATTGTTGATATAAGGCGTTATTCTATCTTCTTTTTATAAAAACAAACTAAACACTCATCATAATAAGTTTATTAATCCTTTGAGAAAAACCATTTGCATCATTTATACTGCCTTTTTCTAACAGCTTTGCACTATCAAATAAAATAAAAATGAGGTCTTTTAACTTTTCATCATCCTTTAAATCTTTTAGTTTTTTGATGATTACATGATTTGGATTTATTTCAAATATTGGTGATTCTTCTTTGACTGCTTGTCCCATTTGACGCATTAATTGCTCCATCATAGGATTGCTACCCTCGCTAATTACACAACTAGGGGATTTATCTAATCTAGTTGATAATCTTATGTCTTTTATTTTACCTTCTAAGATTCCTTTTGTTTTATCTAGAAAATCCTTGTATTCATCAGCTATTTCTTTGCTGATTTCATCTTTATTTTCCTCCATAGCTATATCTTTAAACTTTAATCCCTCAAATTCTCCTAAAGATGGCATAATAAAGCTATCAACTTCATCATTTAATAATAAAACCTCAATATCATCTTTTATATATTTTTCTAGCAGTGGAGAATTTTTTAGCAACTCCAAATCACTCCCTATAATATAATAAATATTTTCATCTTTAGCTCTTTGCTTATACGTGCCAAGCGATATAAATTCACCTTTTGTAGTAGTGAATCTACAAAGATTTAATAATTTATCTTTATTTTCATAATCGCTATAAAGCCCTTCTTTTAGAAGCTTGCCAAATTCATTGTGAAAAGTTTTATATTTCTCTTCATCTTTTGATAGATTTTCAATCTCACTTAGAATCTTCTTTGTAGATGCAGATTTTATATTTGCCAGAATCTTATTTTGTTGCAATATCTCACGACTGACATTTAATGGTAAATCCTCACTATCTATGATACCGCGAATAAATCGTAAATACTGAGGCAATAATTCTTTATCATCATCAGTGATAAACACTCTTTTTACATAGAGTTTTACGCCTGATTTATAATCCACCCTAAATAAATCAAATGGAGCAACAGAAGGAATATAAAATAATGTAGTATATTCTAAAGAGCCTTCTACTTTATTGTGTATATAGCTAAGTGGCTTTGAATTATCGTGGCTAAGATTCTGATAAAATTCATTGTAATCATCTTGGCTTAATTCATTTTTTGGAATCTTCCAAAGTGCCTTTGCTTTATTTATTTGCTCTTCTTTATGAATGATTTCTTCGCTTTTATCTTCTTTTGTTTGTTTTTCATCATAAGATAATATGATTGGAAATGCGATATGGTCGGAATATTTTTTAATTAAACTCTCAATCCTCCATCTATTTGCATATTCTTTAGCATCATCTTTCAAATAAACATCTATTTTTGTTCCAAAACTATCTTTTAGACATTCTTGTATTTCATACTCACCTTTTCCATCACTAATCCAAGAATACGCTTTATCTTCCAGTGCTTTTTTTGAAGTAACAACAACCTTATCTGCGACCATAAAACTAGAATAGAATCCTACGCCAAACTGCCCTATCAGCATAGAATCCTTCTTTTTATCACCACTTAAAGCATTTAAAAAACCTTTCGTCCCACTTTTTGCAATGGTCCCTAAGTTTTCAATAAGCTCATTCTCATCCATACCGATACCATTATCTTCTATGCTTAAGAGTTTTTTTTCTTCATTAAATGTAATTTTTATTTGTGGTTTAAACTCAATGTTTTTAAATTTATCATCACTAAGTGTGAGATAATTAAGCTTATCCAATGCATCAGATGCATTGGATACTAATTCTCTTAAAAATATTTCTTTATTAGAATAAAGTGAATGTATCATTAAATCTAATAATTGATTAATCTCAGTTTGAAATGAATGTTTCATAATATTTACTCCATATATAAATTTTTAGCAAATATATCATATTATTGTTAAAAAATCTATAACTTGATACTATTAATATCAATTTTAATTATATGATTATAGTCATATAATTTTATAGATATAACAGTAAAAGTGATTTTATTAGAAAAATAAAATTTATAAAAATGGCTACATTGGCTCTTTTAGTGCTTTTTTCTTGAGTGCTTTTACGCTCTCTTAAATTTTTAAATGAGCAAAGTTTTACTTTTAACACTTTTTTGAGTGATTCTGATATTCTTATCGAGAGATTGTGTTTGAAAATAGTATTGATTCTCTTATTGTCTCCTATGCTTAGTGCTTATTGTAAATCAACTTAGAATATTTTTTATCAAACTCCAAAGTCTTAATTCTATCTCTTAGATATCGCATTGCTTTTTATAGCTTGTTTTCTTGAAGCTTTTAAGTTTAAAGCTTCTTTTTTAATTGAATTGTCAAAATTTTAGGTATTGCGTTTTAAGTAACTTAATCAAATAAAATTAATTTATCTCGAAGTTCTATCCAAAAGTTAAATACTATGATGGCTATTAATTTTTGTTATAAAAATCAACAAAATTTAGTTTGCATTAAGCGATAAATATTACAATTTAGAAAATGATAATTGATTTTATTATTATAATGATAAAATTAATTTTACTTAACAAATAGGTTGCTTGATAGATAATGGAATTTTTAAAAGAATATATAGATTTTATAATATTTAGTGTTTTAGGCTTTATGAGTTTTATTGTTGTTTGGTTTAGCATAGAAAGAGTGATATTTTATAAACGATTGAAATTTAGCGATTTTAAAGATTTAGATTCTTTTGAAGAAGCGATAACAAAAAATCTAACTACTCTTTATATCATATATTCAAATGCACCATATATTGGATTACTTGGCACCGTCATTGGGATAATGATTACATTTCACGATATGGGGGCTAGTGGGAATATGAATGCTGGAGAAATTATGATTGGATTAAGCCTGGCACTAAAAGCGACTGCCTTAGGGTTATTGGTAGCCATACCAACATTAATTATTTATAATGGATTTCTGCGAAAAGTTGATGTTTTGATAAATAAATATAAGGCAAGTATGCAATGAGATTGCCACGTAAAGATGGTCTTAATATCGTGCCATTTGTGGATATTATGTTGGTATTGCTTGCTATTGTATTAAGCACGGCAAGCTTTATAGCACATGGGCAAATAAAGGTCAATCTACCGGAATCTAGCACTGCAAAAATAGATAAAAATGATAAAAAAGTAGTTGTTACAATTGATGATGCAAATAATTTTTTTCTCGATGGTAATAAAATAAATAAAGATGATTTAAAAGACAAGATTATGCAAATCGATGACAAAACACAAGTGCAATTAGCAAGTGATGGTGATGCTAAATTCTCATCATTTATAGAGATTCTAGATATATTAAAAAGTAAAAATCATGAAAATTTTACAATCCAAACAGAAGTGAAAAAATAATGTCTCCTATAAAAATTGGCTTTATAGCATCGTTGTTTTTGCATTCGTTACTTGCAGTAGCGATATTTACAAAAGAAAATGATAGAAAAATATCAAAACAAAATAACAATACAATTGCAATTAGCCTTGAAAATATTGATAATAAAATGGCGGATCAATCAATACATCAACGAAAAAAACAGCAACAACCAAAAAACGACATAAAGAAAAGCCAAAAGAAATAATAAAACCACAAAAGATTCAAGAAAAAAATATAAACAAGCAAAATGAAATAGAAAAAATAACACAAGATGTCAATGAAGAAATCGATACGAAAGAACCAAATGATGCAACAGATATGCAAGATTTAGCCACATCTGGAATGATGCAAGAACTTGATATAAATAGCAAACTTTACGCAGAGATACTAGCAATCATAAATAAACACAATCAATACCCAAGAGATGCATATAAAAGAGGTATTACAGGCAGTGTTGAAATTAGATTTGTATTGAGAAAAAATGGTGAAATTGAAAATATTGAAATATTAAATAAGGCACATAAATCACTAGGCAAAGGAGCAATTGATGCTATAAATAATGCATATAAAAAATTTCCAAGCATAGACAATAATCTAAGAATAAAAGTAAAGCTAACTTATAACTTAACATAAGAAAATTTCACGCTGTCTAAATCTTTTATATCATATATGCCCTTTGTGCATAGTGTGCCATTTTTAAAATTAGCAAATTTCATATCAAAAATACCAAAACCGCAGAATCTTGCTATATCTCGCACTTTTTTTGCTGATGAGTATGTAGTAACAGCTCCTCTATCTCCTAAGATTCTATATAATGATAAAAAATGTTTTTCATTCCACAATAGTTGATTCTTTGATGGACTAAAGGCATCTTGATACACAATATCAAAAAAGCCAGAATCTAAAGTATTTATAAAATACAATGCATCGCCACGAAATACATTTAAGCTGCTATTAGAATCTACAAAGATTTTGTCATTATTGATACAATCAAAGATTCTGTCTATTTCTAAATAATTTGATATGATTTTTGGATATGGAAAGTTATGCAATTCTTTTAATAAAGATAAATCAATCTCAACTGAATATACATCAACTTTTATATTTGATTTCTTTGCAAACACGAGTGAAAGAAATGAGTTATATCCAAGCCCAAAACAAATATCTAAGATTCTAATATGTGATTTATTTATGATGTTAAAGGCTGGAATAATGTGCTTATAGATACTCTCAATCAAAGCACCTTTTTTATCGTGATAGTAATCATTATATGCATCATTATATGCACTAATGCTACCATCATCTGTATAAATCAATCTCACTCAAATTCTAGATTCTTAGTGTAGAATTTTCTAAACCACTCATCAACTGGTACCATAATCTTATAAAATGCAGGAACAACAAGCAGACTTAAAAACATAGATACAATAAGACCACCGATCATTGCTATACCTATTGGATATTTCATAGCAGAACCTGCACCACTTGATATTGCAAGAGGTATCATACCAAATACCATTGCAAAAACAGTCATTAGAATCGGGCGAAGTCTTGATTCTCCAGCTAAGATGATTGATTCATCAACACCTTTACCTTGTTTTCTAAACTCATTTGCCATATCAATAACAAGTGTAGCATTTTTACCGACAACCCCCATTAAGACAACAAGCCCTATTAATCCAAATAAACTAAGGCTATTACCCGTAATATAAAGCCCAATAAACGCCCCAGAGAATGACAATGGTAATGTAATCATTATAATAATAGGTTGAACTAATGATTCATACAATGCGGCAAGGATTAAATAAATAAGCACAAAAGCGGTAACAATAGCAATCACAATTTGATTCATCGCATCTTTTGCATTTTCAGCCTCCCCACTAAGTGAGTAATTCACTCCATCTAGTAGCCAATCTGCTTTTCTTGCCTCTACTTCTTGCAATATATCATTTAATGTACTTTGTTTTTGGTCTATATTTCCATAGATTGTTATGCTTCTTTCTCTATCGTATCTTTTGATACTTGCAGGAAGCGTAGTTTCTTGTATATCAATAAGACCATCGATAAATATCATTTTTCCATCGGCATTTGGAATCTGTAAATATTTCAAATCATCAATCGTCTTTCTCTCGCTATCTGGCACACGAAGCACTATATCATATTCTTTTGCATTTTCTCTAAAGTAAGATACTTGTATTTGACCAGAGAATGCCGCATTGATAGCAGAGCCTATGGCTTGAGCACTTACATTATTTTTGTTTGCATTCTGCCTCAAAACACTAATTGTATATTGAGGTGCATAATCCGGCGTATCTGTCCTTGTGTCGGTGATGCCTTTTACTCCTTTTAGCATTTCCACCAAGTTATCAGCCGATTTTGAAACATCTTCTTGAATATCGCCTTTTACAATGACTTGAAGCGGAGAGTTTGGACCACCAAAGCTTGATATTTCTGCTACAGATACACTCATATCTGGCATCATCTTCGTTAATTGGGCTCTAAAATCAGCCATAATATCAAATTGAGACCTACTTCTATCTTTATTGGAACCAACATTTACATAAATCTTTGACTTATAGGCATCCTTAAGATTATTGTATCCTATTTGCATACTCACAATCTTCACATCTTTATCTTGCATTACTAACTCTTGAGCAATAGTAACTTTTTCTTTCATAGCATCAATCGTAATACCAGGCTTAGTCTCAATAAAAATATTAAATTCACCTTTATCCTCTGAGACCATAAAGTTGAATCCTAGCCTAGCCACTAAAAACAATGATAATATAAAGAATAATGTGACAACAAACAAAGTGCTAAATTTATATTTGGTAGTAAATTTAACCATTGATACATATATTTTATCAAGTCTTCTAAAAAATGGTTCGGTTACAATGTAGAATCTACTTGCTTTTGCATTTATCACAAGAGAGCCAATCATTGGAATAACTGTTACAACAACAAAATAGGAAATAACAATTGCCGCAACAACAGATAGAGCAAATGATTTTAAAAATCTTCCTACCATATCACCCATAGAAGCAATAGGAACAAACACAGCTAATAGCATCGCAGAAATTGCGATAATTGCAAATCCAATTTCTCTAACACCCTCATATGCCGCTTCTATTCTCGGCATTCCTTTCTCTACCTTTTTATGGATATTTTCTATTACGACGATAGCATCATCTATGATAATACCTATAGCTAGGGTTAAAGCAAGCATTGTTAGCATATTTAAGCTCTCACCCATAGCATGCATAAATGCAAGTGTTCCCAAGATTGATACAGGAAGACTGACTGCGGCAACAAGAGTCATAGTAAAGTTTCTTAAAAATAAAAATACAATAAGCGTAGCAAGCACCGCACCAAGAGCTAAGTCAAATTTTACCTCAGCAATAGATTGCTTTATATAATTTGTAGTATCGTTTAATATCTCTACCTTGTAATCTTTAAGCTGTTCTTGAAGCTTTGGTAAGACATTTTTAATATCGTCTGCTATTTGGACATCATTTTTACCAGCGATTTTTTGCACTTCAAAAACAACGCCCATTTTGCCATCAACAGAAGCATAAGTCGTATCTTCGCTAACATAATCTACAACTTCGGCAATATCTCCTAACTTCAAATTATTTGAAACTCTAATTTGTTTTAGGTCATCGATACTTTTTGCATTGGCATTAGTTGTTACAACCCATTCTTTTTGGTTGCTCTGAATCTTACCACCATCAATTTCAACATTTTCAGCTGCAATGGTATTGGCTAATTGACTATAAGTGATATTATACTTATTCATAAGGCTAATATTTGGATAGATTCTAATAGTCCTATCTCTATAACCTATGATATTAGTACCAGCAACGCCGGATATTCTCTCTAAAGCAGGTTTGACAACTCCATCTGCAACCTTCATTAGATTTGTAATAGACTCTTTATCTGTGGTCAAAAAGATTGACATAATAGGCGACGAACTACTATCGTATTTCAATACTACAGGATTTTCTATATTTGGGTCGCCAAAATTGATAGAACCTACTTTATCGCGTAAATCACTCATAGCTTCTTCTTTTGGCTTATCTAATACAAACTGCACTATAACCATAGAAACATTTTGAGCTGTTATTGAAGTGATTTTATCAACTCCATCAATACCACTCAATGCTTCTTCAACTTTATCTGTAACTTTTGTCTCTATTATCTCTGCATTAGCTCCCGGATATGTAGTCATAACCATACCAATTGGAAAATCTATATCTGGGAATAATGCTACCGGGAATCTAAATAGAGCCAAGATTCCAAAAAATACCAATAATAACGCGAAAACAAGCGTCAAAATCGGTCTTGATATCGCTATTTTATACATTATTTAGTCCTTATATATCCATCGCCAAAGATTCCAGACATCATATTGTTGACTAATGCTTCGGCCTTTAGTCTTCTGCTTTGGGTGTCTATACTTGGATATACTTTTGTAATTTTTACACTTCTTTTATTATTTGAACCATCGATTGAAAATGTATATGTATCTCCAACTTTTACTTTTCCTGCATATTTAGAATCAAATTCAAGAACTAATTTTATATCATTACTAATTAGCTTAAATAATTCTGTGTTATTTTCTGCCACACCATCGCCAAGCTCGATTGTTTTGCTTGCTATCACACCATCAAATGGTGCTTTAAGATATGTATTTGCAAGCAACTCTTCTTGATATTTTAAAGTAGCTTGTGCAACTTTTAAATCACTTTCTGTCTTTTTAAAATTAAAATATATTTGTTCATAAGTATTTCTATCAATGGCATTTCTACTTTGCTCATATCTTTCAAATTGATTTTTTTGAAATTGATATGTTTGGTCTGTCGCATCAAGCTGAGCTTTCTGTATATTTACATTTTGCATTTGAGTATTATTTTGAATCTTTAATAATATATCACCTTTTTTTACTCTCGAGCCTATATCAACCATTATAGAATCCACGGTGCCAGATGAATTAAGCTTTAGAGTGGCTTCTTTTACACCTTGTGATATAAATGTAGCATACACATCTTCACCATAAAGACTAACGCACAAAAATAAAAATATATAAAAAATCTTTCTCATATTACTTCCTTAAATTTTTAATTAACATAATCACTAAGTGTCTGACCACTATAAAAAATATAATTTGCTTTTTGCAATTCATAATTATTTAGACTTTGAATATATGTCGCTTCTGCATTGTATTTAGCACTTAGAGAATCTAAATAATCATTATAATTAATGAGCTGTGCATTATATTTTTGTGCAATAGTTTCAAATGAAATACTAGCCGATTTCAGCGAAGCTTCTGCACTACGTATTTGAGATAAAGCCGCTTCTATTGATTTTTTATAAAATTTCACATTGTTTTCTTGCTCAATTTTCGCATATTCTATGCTTTTTTGTAGCATTAAATTCTGCAATCTTAGAGACTCTTTTTGTCTATTTGTGCTAAAACCACTAAATATATTCCAAGTTACACTAACGCCAAATACATTTTGCTTTTTTGGATAAGAATAAGACAAAATTTGATTATTAGATAGATTACTAGTATTAAAATTCCAAGTAAAAGTATCAAATAAAGTAATTGTAGGCCAATATGTCAAAGTCCCTGTCTGATGCTCTACACTTTGAGCTTGTTCTTCTTGCATAGTGATATTTAAACTCTGTATTGTTTTATACTGCGGATTAGTAATAGAGGCTAATTTTAGTTTATTTATATCGGTGTTTGTATAAAGCGATAACTGAAGCTTAATTTGCTCAAAATTCAATCTCAAAGATTCTAATTGATATTCGGTCGAACTCAATTCTGCTTTTAGAGCTTCTAGTGCATCTATAGTTTCCAATCCTGCTTCATGTAAAACCTGAATTCTCGCTACATTTGCAGAAATATTGACCTTTTTTTGTTCCATTGCAATAATTTGGCCCTTTAGCGTAAAATAGTTATAATATGCACTAATTACTTGCAAAAACAATACTTCTTGAGAATAACCTTTATCAGCGATTGCTGCACGAACCAAAGCATTATTGGATAGCAAAGAAAATTCTCTTGCAGCACCATCAAATAAAACCCAATTCAAGCTTGCATTTGCTGAATGGGTATTCATACTAGGCTGCCAAGATGATGTATTTCTTTTAGTGCTATTAAAGCTGTATCCCACATCAAGACTAGGTAAATAGCCCCCATAAACAGATGCTCTAGTAGCTTCTGCACTTTGTATTGCAATATCTTTTGCTTGTAATGTATAGTTATCCTTTGCTTTATCCAATAATTCTTTTAGGCTTAGCACGTCATTGGGGTCATCATAGGCATCTAATGCATCTCTTATTGTTGCATTCGGTTCTAATACGGGTGTAAAAATATCGTCTAATGGCTTTTGCGTAGTCATATTAACGCGTCCATCAAAATTTAGGCTACTATCATATAGCTTTTCACCAGATTTTTCTATAATCAAACCTTGATTGTCATATGAAGATTCTGCAAATAATGCAAAACACATAATGCTAACTACAAGGAAATAACGCTTCATCAATAAAGCTCCTTTATAAAATACTAAAAATGAGTTTGGATTGTAAAATAATTAATGTTAATTAAAAATTAAAAAAATATTATTAGATAGTTTATACTAGCTATTTTTATAACAAACAATGAAGGTTTTAAACTAAACTATTTTAGACTTATGGTATAGTATAATTATCTTTGATAATCTCCGCTTTTACCGCCACTTTTAGAGATTAATGCTATATTTGAAATAGTCATACTTTTATCGACTGCTTTAAGCATATCATAGATTGTAAGCAAGCCTATTGATACACCGCTTAACGCCTCCATTTCAACACCTGTTTTGCTTTCACATTTTGCCACTACTTCTAATATAACCATATATAAATCATTTTTTTTATCAACTTTAAATTCTGCCTTACAATCGATCTTGCTTAAAAATAATGGATGACACATAGGTATCAAATCGCTAGTTTTCTTTGCCCCCATAATAGCAGCAATAATCGCTGTATCTACAACAGGTCCTTTTTTTGCATTGTTGTTTTTTATCATATTGAATGCGTCTTTATTCATCGATATTTCACCACGTGCCACCGCAACTCTATTGGTAATATCTTTTGTAGATACATCAACCATAGTTGGATTATTGCTTTCATTAATATGTGTGAGTTTCAAATAAACCTCCCAGACACTTGATATGTATTTTAATTTTTTTGATTTTTCATAAAATATTTAAATGAATTAAAATAAAGCTCTTTTGCTTCCTCGTGCGATATTGATACAGAATCTATATTGATATTTCCGCCTTTCTGCCCTACTTTGCCAATAATTTTATAAGGAAGATTGTATTTGATAGCCGTTTTATTAACAGAATCCAAATTATCGCTAGACACCTCGATACAAGCACAGCTTTGCATTTCACTAAATATCATATCTTTTGTAATATCCAACTCTACATCAATCCCATATCCGCCAAACAAAGCCATTTTAGCTAAACTAATTGCTATACCGCCCTCTTTTATGCTTTTGCTTGATTTTATAAATGATGAAGATTCTCTTAAAAATTTCCATAAAGATGCCTCTTTGTAGAGATCAATCCTAGGGGTAAGCCCTTTTATCTCACCTCTTGTGATTTTAAGTAATAAACTACCGCCAAATTCTTCTTTTAGCTCACCAACAATAATAAGCAAATTATCTTTTTGTTTTAATGCAGAATCTCTAAAATTATTTATATTATCAATAATTCCTACCATGCCAATACTTGGAGTTGGATATATATCTATACCATCACTTTGATTATAAAGTGAAACATTTCCACTTACAACAGGTGTATTTAAAACACTGCAAGCCTCCGCTATTCCCTCACAAGATTCTTTAAATTGCCACATAACATTTGGATTATCTGGATTCCCAAAATTTAAACAATCTGTGATACTAAGCGGCATAGCTCCACGAGTGGCACAATTTCTTCCAGCGGTTGCCACTGCTATTTTTGCACCTTCTTTTGGGTCAAGATAACAATATCTAGGATTGCAATATAGACTTAATGCCAATAATCTACCATTTTCTTTTATTCTAATTACGCTTGCATCACCATTACCGCTACCTAAAATCGTATTTGTTAAAATTGAGCTATCATATTGATTATAAATCCACGATTTATCACAAACATCTACACAAGATATAAGCTCTTTAAAAATATTACTTTGACTTTTTGTGCTTGGGATAAAACTAAAGCTATGAAGCTTATCTAAATATTTTGGATATTCTACTTTCTTTTGCAACACTGGTGCTGCATCACTAAGTGGAGCTATGGGAATCTCCGCACACAAAGCACCATTGAAATAAAGCTCCATATTCCCACCATTAATTACTTCACCAATGATTTCTGCACTCACTTCCCATTTTTTAAATATATCAATGATTTCTTGCTCTTTACCACTTTTTGCACAAAGTAGCATTCTTTCTTGAGATTCGCTTAGCATTAATTCATAGGGCGTCATATTTTTTTCTCTCGTTGGCACTTTATCGAGATAAAGTCTCATACCACTTTTTACATTACCACTGCTTGCCCTACTTGCCATTTCAAAACTTGAGCTAGTAAGCCCAGCTGCTCCCATATCCTGAATCCCAATAATCAAATCTTTGCTAAATACTTCTAAACAAGCCTCAAGTAATAGCTTTTCGCTAAAAGGGTCGCCAACTTGCACTGTCGGACGGAGATTCTTAGAATCTTCATTAAAACTATCACTGCTCATTACAGCACCACCAAGTCCATCACGACCTGTTTTACTGCCTACATAAATGATAGAATTTTTATTTCCCTCTGCCCTCCCATAAAATATATTTTCTTTTTTAACGATACCTAGATTAAATGCATTTACAAGTATATTTCCATTATAACAAGCCTCAAAGCTAGTTTCGCCACCAATTGTTGGCACTCCCATACAATTGCCATAATCACCAATTCCAGCTACAACACCACGAAGCAAATATTTATGCTTTTTTTCCTCTTTTTTATCAGTAATATTTCCAAACCTAATAGAATCTAGGCTTGCAACAGGTCTTGCACCCATAGTAAAAATATCTCTCATGATTCCACCTACACCCGTTGCAGCCCCAGCATATGGCTCAATAAAGCTTGGATGATTGTGAGATTCCATTTTAAATACAGCACAATATCCATCACCAATATCAATAATCCCAGCATTTTCACCGGGACCCTGGATGACATAAGGAGCTTTTATAGGAAAATTCCTTAGATAAATTTTACTTGATTTATAACTACAATGCTCACTCCACATAGCAGAAAAGATTCCAATTTCAACTAGATTTGGCTCTCTACCTAGAATCTCTTTAATATTTTCATAATCACTCAAGCTTAATTTATGATTGTTTAGGACTTCATCTATATTTTGTATCATTAGTTTTCACTTTTTTTAAAGTTTTGAAAAGTGATTTTATATAAAATACAACAACTATGCAATAAAGGCAAAAAATGAATAGCAATATAACACTAAATGAAGCACTGCATTTGATAAGTAACGCAAATATCAAGCCTTTACAAAAAGAAAAAGTATTTATCCATAATAGCGTCAATAGAATCTTATATGATGATATAAAAGCAATAGAATCGTCACCAAAATTTGACACTTCAAGTATGGATGGATATGCATTTTGCTATAGTGATTTGGAAAGATTACAAAATGCAGGACTAGAGATTCTATCTATAAACAAAGCCGGAAATGAGAATGAATGTGAAGTAGGAAAAGGCAAGTGTATAAAGACTTTCACCGGAGCAAAAATTCCAAAAAATGCCGATACGATAGCCATAGTAGAGCAGGTTTATATCAAAAACAATAGAATCTTTTTAAATGAAAATGAAGAGGTTGCACCATATAGATTTATTAGAAAAATTGGTGAAAACTACAAAAAGGGCGATGTGCTACTTCCAAAAGGAATGCAAATCAATCCATTTCATATAGGCATCCTTGCACAAAACAATACTATTTTTTTACAAGTTTATAGAAAACCCAGAATCTCAATCCTAACAAGTGGCGATGAAATAGCAGAAATTGGAGAAATAAAAGAAAATGACAATTTTATTTATAGCTCAAATAATCACACACTATATGCTATAACAAAAGCACTTGGATGTGAAAGCTCGATACACAATATCATACAAGATTCCAAGCTTGAGATAAAAAATGCCATAGAATCTGCACTAGAATCTAGTGATATGGTAATTACTACGGGTGGAATGAGTAAGGGGGATTTTGATTTTACAAAAGAAGTGATAAAAGATTTTGGTGAAACTATATTTGAAAGTGTTAAAATAAAGCCCGGCAAAGTGGTCTCATATATAAATTGCAAGAATAAGCATATATTAGCACTTCCGGGCAATCCAAATTCAAGTGTCGTATCATTTTTGCTTTTTGGTAGATTGATATTATCAAAAATGCTAAATAAAGATGCGGCTATCCCGATACAAAAAGCAAAAATAACAAATGATATTAGAAATTTAGATTCTATTAGACTAGAATTTGCTCCAGCAAGCATAAAACTAGTTGATGGCATACATGAAGCAACTATCATAGAAAATAGACAATCATATATGATAAATAGACTAAATGATGCGATGGTTATTATGGATAAAAAAGCAAATAAAGGCGATTTGGTTGATATAATAATTTTAAATGATTTATTGAAATTTTAAAGGAAAAAATATGGTTGAAGTTCATTTTCTAGGTCCAATAGGGCTAGATTCTATACATTGTGAAGCTAAAAACTTCAAAGAACTAAAAGAAGAATTAAATAAGATTGATAAATTAAAAGAGTGGCTACCGCTATGTGCAATAGCACTAAATGATAAGATAGTGCAAGATTCTAGTGATATAACCTTTGAGGATAATGATACAATATCGCTTCTTCCTCCTGTATGTGGCGGCTAAATATGGAATTACAAATATTTAGTGGTGCCTTAAATACAAGTGAGATTTATCATGTTTGGGAAAGCAGAGCAATAGAGCGAAATTGTGGTGCATTAAGCATATTTACTGGAATTGTTCGTGGTGAAAATAATATCACACATCTTAGTTTTGATATATATTTGCCACTGTTGCAATCTTGGTTTGATACTTGGCAGATGAAAGCAAAAGCTCAGCAAACTACAATATATATGGCACATTCAAGCGGTGATGTAGAGATTGGCAAATCATCTTATATGTGTGGGTTGATTTCAAAAAATAGACAAAGTGTTTTATCTCTATATGATGATTTCATAGAAGATTTTAAAGCAAATGCTCCAATTTGGAAATATGATGTCATAGATGGAAAGAGAATCTACGCCCTGCATAGAAGTCACGAGATAAAAGGAGCTAGACTTGTATGAAAATCATTAGTTTTAGTGGAATCTCAAATAGTGGAAAAACAACCTTGATTGAAAATCTATGCAAGATTCTAACTCCAAAATATCAAGTCGGTGTGATAAAGCATGACCCAAAAAGCAAAGCCATATTTGACACAGAAGGGAAAGATAGTTATAAATTCTTTCAAAGTGGTGCAAATGTCGCAGTAGTATCGCCAAAAGAGACAAATATAAGATTTAATAATAGTCTAGATAATAATGAAATCATAAATATTTTAAATACATATAAAAAGCTGGATTATCTCTTTATCGAAGGATTTAAAAGTATGCCATATAAAAAAATATGCGTTATTAGAGGTGATTTTGTCCAAAGTGATTTTGATTTATGTGATGCAATCGCGACAACAAATAAATATAAGGATAATTTCAAAAATAAAATTATACTTGATTTAGATAATTATAAAGAAATATTACAATGGATAGATGATGAATAAAATAGTAAAAATTGGAATCCTCACCGCTTCAGATAGAGCCTCTCAAGGAGTGTATGAAGATTTAAGCGGAAAAGCAATCATTGATACACTCAATTTATACCTAAAGACAAAATGGGAAGCAGAATATAGGCTAGTTAGTGATGAATTTGAGGATATAAAAGATACTCTATTGGAACTATCAAAAAATTGTTCTTTGATACTTACTACTGGTGGAACAGGACCTGCAAAACGAGATGTTACCCCAGAAGCGACAGAAGCAGTGTGTCAAAAAATGCTTCCTGGATTTGGAGAGTTGATGAGAAGCGTGAGTTTAAAATATGTGCCAACTGCAATTTTATCAAGACAAAGTGCTGGAATATGCAATAACTCTCTAATCATAAATCTACCCGGCAAACCAAAAAGTATAAGAGAATGCCTTGATGCTGTTTTTCCTGCTGTACCATATTGCATTGATTTAATAGATGGTGATTATTTAGAAACAAATGAAGAAATATTAAAAACTTTTAGACCAAAATAGCTTTTAAGGATAGATTCAAAAAAAAAAATGTTTAAATTCTATTTACTTTTACTCTACTAGAGTTAAAAGAAAGCTTATTTCACAAGGAGTTTGGAATGAAAAGAAGTGGTTTCTCAATGATTGAGTTGGTTTTTGTTATCGTTATACTAGGAGTTTTGGCTGCAGTTGCTGTGCCTAGATTTGTAACAACAAGGACAGAT
>JAFVZI010000012.1 GCA_017508245.1 Helicobacteraceae bacterium
AACGATAACGAAAACCAACTCAATCATACTAAATCCACTTCTTTTCATATTCCACTCCTTCTTAATAAAATTTCTTTTAACTCCAGTAGAGTAAAAGTATATAGAATTTAAACTTTTTTTTAAATCTATCCTTAAAAGCTATTTATTTAGAAAAATTTTGTCTAATGACCTCATATACAGCTATGCTAACACTATTTGCAATATTTAGACTTCGTGCTTTATTAAACATAGGAATCGTTACTAAGCTATCTTTGTTTGCCTCTAATATGCTGGAATCTAGCCCTCTGTCCTCTCTGCCAAAGTATAAAAAACATTCACTATCAAATTTGACATCAAAGTAGTTTTTCTTTGCTTTTGTTGTAAAAAAGAAGTGATTTTTATCTATTTTGTTTTGTTGCCAAAAAGATTCTAAATTATCCCATGTGATTAAGTCAATATCTTTGAAATAATCCATACCAGCACGTTTTAGACCCTTTGAATGTAGCAAAAAACCGAGTGGATAAATAAGATGCAATCTCGCATTGCTAGCAAGACAGAGCCTGCCTATATTGCCTGTGTTTTGTGGGATTCTCGGTTCTACTAAAACTACATTTATCAAGATTCGTTCTCTAATTAAAATAAATTATTATTTCATAATTTGTTGAATCTTTGATAATATCAAATGTAAAATTTAATTCACTGCATAATTTGCGTAGTATCTTTGTGCCAAGTTTTGAGCTAAATAGATTTATCTCGCCCCCTTGTGTATTTTGTATTTTTATAATCTTAGAATCTAGAGTGATTTTTATTGTGCTTTTAACCTTTGCATATGCAATCGCATTTTCAAAAACTGACATAAACATTTTTGAGAATAGATTCTGTCTTGTGTGAAGTATAAAATCATCTCCGATGATTTCAACTTCCAATTCTCTATTTTTTAACAATAAATCAACTTTTGAAATAGCATCTTTTATACTTTGTGTTACACTTATATCTGTTTTCTCATCAAAATCAAAGATATTAAAATAAAGCATACTTTGAATCTCAAGATATAATCTTTTTATATCCTCGTTAATATCATTTATAAAAGCGTCTTTTTTATATTCTTTATTTTGTTGAAATTTCTCTACTCTTGCTTTCAAAATCACAAGTGGGGTTTTTAGCTCGTGTGTAGCGGTAGCAAATAACTCTTTGTCTTTGATGCGAAGCTTTTCAAATCTATGAATAAGCATATTTAATGCAGATTCTATTTGCTTTATTTCATCGCCTACATCCTTTTTATTTGTATAAAATTGATTTCCACTTTTATAGTTTTTGCATTGATTTGCAAGGTGATTTAGCGGAGATAAAAGCTTTCTTATAAAATAGATTCCTAATATTCCAACGATAATTAGATAAGTTAAATGCTGCAAGATGGATTTTACTATCGTCTCATAGATATGTTTTTTTACTTCAATATCGCTACTTTTTAGATTGAAATATGTTCCATTGGGAAGCTGTTTTGATACGGCTATCTCACCATTTTTTGGCTTGTATTTATCTTTTGTAAAGAAAAATAGTATTTCTCTTGCACCACTTTTTTCCAGCACAGAGGTCATATGTGGAATATCATATAAAAATGCTAGATCTGTTTTGTCGTTGTATTTTTTTACATAATCATAGCTTTCATTTATAGAATGCCATAAAAGTATCTCTAAATCTTGTCTTTTCTCATCATTGATATATATTATTGTTAGCGTGATGTTTATGAGAAAATAAATACTCGTAAGGATTAGAAAAAAAATCGTGATTTTATTTGTAAGTAGCCTTGATTTAATCAATCACAAATCCTCTTGTTTTAATCGTTTTTATGATTTTTGGATTAATCTTTTTTCTAAGCCTTGAGATTAGCTCATCTATGCTATTTGAAAGTATATTTTCTGGGTGGAGATATAGTGCATCTATGATTTCATTTTTGCTAAAAACATACCCCCTTTTTGATAAAAGCAAAAATAATAATGCATTTTCATTTTTGCTTAGTATTATTCGCTCGTTATTTCTCATTATTTGTTTTGTTTCTATGTTTATTATCGTGTCTTCAAATACAAATTCACTAGAGTAGAATCTTCGTCCAAGTGCTAAGATTCTAGCTTTTAACTCTTTGTTATCAAATGGCTTTTCTAAATAATCATCAGCACCTTTTAATAGCCCATTTACTTTATCATCTACACTACATAATGCACTAATGATTAAGATTCCCATATTTGGATTTTTATTTTTTGCGTATTTTATTATCTCACTCATAATATCTATGCCATAAAAATTTCTATCAAGCACCAAAACCGCATAAGAATAAGAATCTAAATAATGAATAATTTCATCTTTTTTGCTGACTGCATCTACATTAAATCCATCAAACTGTAGATTCTCTCTAAGCAATTCAAGCAGGACTTCTTCATCATCGGCAATTAGGATTCTAAACAATTATTTCTCCAAAGCATCATATATAAACATTTTTAAATATTTTTTTCCAAACATCGCATATAGTTTATTTACTATTCTATCTTTATTTTCATCATTTACTATAACTTCTATTTTGCCAAAATCGATTCTTCCTGTTACCTTTTCTTTTGCACTTTGTAATAATGTCGTGCTGTATTGCTTGCAAGGAAAATAATAAAATGTATCCAATTCATCTTCAAGCAAACAATCTACGATTATATCTTTGTAATCATCTCTAAAATAAACACACAGAATCTTATCCATATAATTTCACCTTTTTCATTAAAGTCTTAAATGCTGGTGGCAATATCAAAAGTGTTAAGATACTTGATGTTGCAAGTCCGCCAAGTATCACTATTGCAAGTGGTCTTTGTATCTCACTTCCAACACCATTTGATAATAGCAATGGAAGTAATCCAAATCCAGCTATAAACGCAGTCATCAATACTGGTCTAAGCCTCCTTTGTGCTCCGATTTTTACAGCATCATCTATGTTATATCCGCTTTCTATTAATGAAATAAAATAGCTTACCATAACAAGTCCATTTAATATTGCAATACCAAACAATGCGATAAATCCAACAGAAGCTGGCACAGATATATATTCACCTGTAACAAACAACGCTACAAGTCCGCCTGTTACTGCAAATGGAATATTTAATAAAATCAAAAGTGCAATGGATATGGATTTGAATGTAAAAAATAATATGAAAAATATCACAATAATACTAAGTGGAATAATGGTCATAAGCCTTGCTTGCGCTCTTTGTTGATTTTCAAATTGTCCGCCATAAGTGATATTGTATCCTTCATCTAGTTTGATTTGAGAATCTATTTTTTGTTTTATTTCTTCTACATATCCACCTAAATCTCTACCTTCTACATTGCTCCTTACTATGCTATTGCGATAGGCATTTTCTCTATTTACTTGCACTGGACCTTCTATTTGTTTTATATCTGCAATAGCACTAATTGGCACACTATTGCCATTTTTCGTAACTAATTCTAGGCTTTTAAATTTGTCTATGTCATCTTGTATTTTTCTATCCATTCTAACTATTACAGGAGTTGTCATAAAGCCATTTGGTATATTGGCAATTCTTATACCATCAAGCGATGATTGTAAGAATTTTTGAAATTCTGTGATACTAATTCCTAGATTTGCTAGATTTGTCTTATTTGGTGTGATTTGTAAATATGTAAATCCTTCATTTATAGTTGTAAATATTTCACTTGAACCTTCTATTGTCCCTAGTAATTCAGCTATTTCATTGCTAAGTTCATTTAATCTATCAATATCGCTTCCAAAGATTTTTATAGCGACATCACCACGTGCTCCAGTTAGCATCTCAGATGTTCTCATTTCGATAGGTTGGGTAAATCCAAAGCTAATACCTTTGAAATCAACCAAGGCATTTTTAATTTTTTCTTGAATCTCTTCTTTTGTTTTGACTTCCCATTGCTCTTTTGGTTTTAGCACTATAAAAGTATCACTTTGATTTAATCCCATAGGGTCAAGACCTAGCTCATCACTACCAGTCCTTGCAATAATGCTTTTTATTTCACTTACTTCATTTAGTAGTTGTTTTTGGATTTTTAAGTTCAAATCTTTTGATTGTTCAAGCGATATTGATGGAGGCGTCTCAACGCTAAGTATTATATCGCCCTCATCGAGATTTGGCATAAATTCGCTGCCAATAAATGCAATGAGACTAAAACAAGCTATCAGAAATACTAATGCAGATGAAAAGAGTATTTTTGTATGTTTTAGTGCAAAATCTAGTATTGGATTATATAGTTTTAAGAAAAACTTATTGATGATTGTATCTTTGTGAGGTGTTTGCTTTAATATAAAAGAGCTTACCACTGGAATTACACTTAGTGATAATAATAATGACCCAAATAATGCAAATACTATTGCTATTGCAACAGGTGCAAATAATTTTCCCTCCAATCCCTCCAAGCTTAAAAGTGGCATAAAAAATAAAATAATAATCAAGATTCCGCTAAATACAGGAAGCGAAACTTCTTTTGCAGCACGATATACTATGTGCAATCTATCAATCTTGCTTTTTCCTTGACTTAAATGTGCAAATATATTCTCAACCATAACAACAGCAGAATCTACAAGCATTCCAACGGCAATAACTAATCCCCCAAGACTCATAAGATTTGCACTAATACCAAAGATTCTCATCATAATAAATGCAAATAATAATGCAAGTGGCAAAATAATACTTACCGCAATAGCTGCCCTTATATTTCCTAAGAATAAAAACAATGTAATGATGATTAGCACAACGGCTTCTATCAATACTTTTGTTACGCTATTTACGGCTTTTTGTGTGAGGCTTGACCTGTCATAAAATATCTCTAGACTTACTCCATCGGGCAATTTTAATTCTTCTAGTCGTTTTTTTATCTCATCGATGGCTTCTTTTGCATTTGCACCTTTTAATGATAAGACTAATCCTTGTGTAGCTTCGCCAATTCCATCTTTTGTAACAAACCCTAATCTTGTGATATATTCATCATTTACTTTTGCAAAATCACTTATTTTTACAAATCCATTTTTTGTTGGCATTGGAATCTGCTCTATTTCTTTTATATCTAGTGCATTTGCTTGGACTTTTACAATAAGTGCTTCTCCTGCTACATTTATGCGTCCTGCACCTGAATTATTTAGATTCTCGCTAAGTATCGTTTCAATATCGCTTATTGTTATGCCTAGATTTGCCATTTTTGCAAAATCTGGTGAAATTGTGATTGCTCGCACATATCCACCCAATGAATTTACATCAGCCACGCCTTTGATATTCCTAAGAGCCGGTCTTATTGTAAAATCTAACAACTCCCTTTTATCTTTTTGTGACATATCACCTTCGATTACAAACATTAGCATTTCACCAAGCGGTGTTGTAATGGGTGCCATTCCACCACTTACTCCCGGTGGTAAATCGCCCATTATTCCACTTAGTTTTTCAGCAACCATATTTCTTGCTTTGTATATATCCATACTTTCTTCAAAATCGATAGTAATGTCTGCTATGGCATATTTTGATATGCTTCTTAAAATCTTTTGTCCCTCTAAACCCAGAAGTTCGCTTTCTAGTGGGCGAACAACTCTATTTTCTACTTCTGTTGGCCCCATTCCCGGAGCTTTTAAAATGATTTTTACTTGTGTTGATGAAATATCTGGAAATGCATCGATTGGAATCTTTAAGAATGAATACAATCCGGCTACAAATATTGCAATTCCAAAAATAATAACAATGATTCTCTGTCTTAGGCAAAATTCTATGATATTCTTTAGCATTTATTTATCCTCTTATTCAAAGCTAAGTCCGCTCATAGCACCTTTTAGAACAATGATAGAGCCATTTGCAAGATTTGTTTGGAGTCCAAAATTATCTTTTTTGATTAAAAATCCATTATTGATTTCTTTTAATATTTCTATTTTTGTTGGCATAAAACCATTTTGCGTTTTTACAAAAACGATACTATCATTGCCAAATTTTGTTACTACATCTCTAGTGATTGTAATGGTATCTTTTGGATTTTTCACTAATATAAAAGTATCTATATTACTACCAGCTTGTAATTGTTTGTAATTGATATTTGCCGTTGCATTGATTGTATTTGTATTTGTATCTATTGCTATCGACACAGAATTTATATTTCCAATTTCAATTTTTTTTGTATTATCTTCTATAAAAACTCTAGTATCTTTTTGTATATCAGAGGCATTGTTTTGAGGTATTTTTATATTGGCTTGCATTTTACTATTATCGTTTGTGATAATAATATAAGGACTAAAAGCCTCTACCTTTTGAGCACTTTTGCTAGGACCAACTGCCAGAATCCCACTTATTTGTGCTACCACAGGATAGCCAAAACCTTGTGCATTTGGGTCAATCCCGATTTGTTTGATAGTAGAATCCAAATCTTTTAATTTTAATTCTAATTCATTTGCAAGTAGATAACTATTTTGATATTCTCTTTGAGAGATTACTCCACCTTCAAAGAGTTCTTTATCTTTTTTTGCATTATTTTGTGCGATTTGATATTTAGATTCTGTATTTTTATATTCATATACTAGGTTTGATAGAGAATCTGATATGATATGACAAATCACATCTCCTTTTTTTACATAGTCTCCTTCAAATTTTTTGATATTTGAGATTGTTATTTCAAATGGACTAACTTGCTTGATTGATGCTTGATTGCTAAAATCAAGGCTAGAGGCAAACGGACCTATTAAATAATATTTGCTAAAATCCGGCTTTGTTACTCCTATACCTAATTTTTGCATTTGAGTTTCTGTGAGCATTATCTCATCATAACCAAATACAAAGCTTAGTAAAAATAATGTGCTATAGATAATTCTCTTCATTTTGTTTCCTTCGTGTTGATTTCTTTTCCAAGACTTTCTTCTAGTAATGATAATGTATTGATATAATTTAATTTTTCTTGTGTAAGATTGATTCTGCTATTTAAATAATTGTTTTTTGTATCAAGATATTCAAATACGCTAATAACTCCCGCATCAAAGCCTTTTTGCATAATATCAAATAAATTCTTTGCATTTTGTTCATTTTGTGCTTGCAACTCTATGACTTCTTCTTGTTGCATCAATTGTTCTTTATATGAATTTGCATTTTGTCTAATTTGCATTGAGGTTATTTGATTTTGCCTTATACTTGCACTTTGCAATTTCAATAAAGCTTGTTGTTGATAACTCGCTTGTGGTGTAAATGGAAGTGGAATGACAAGTTTTAAATCAATGCTATTTTGTCCTATCGTATAACCAGCACCAATTTGCATACTATTCATTCTACTTCTGCTTACAACTTTTGCACTTTGTTCGTAGTCTAGAGCATTTAATTCTAGTATTTCATTATATATAGAATTGTTTGCATAAGAATCTATATTTATATTATCTATGTATGAAAAAAATAGATCACTTATACCATCAAAACTATCATCCCCAACTAGAATCTTTAATTTATCCAATGCATCTTTTAGTAGTATTTGATGCGATTTTAGCAAAGATAGAGCATTTGAATAGTCATTTTTAAATCTAAGCAATTCAGCTTTGGAGATTCGGTTTGCATCAAATCTCTTTTGTGCTATTTCTAGTGCATCTTTTGCTAATGCTTCTTTGTCTTTATATATTTGTTCTTGTTCTTTGTAAATCGTGTATGTCAGGTAATTTCGCTTTGCACTTATTGCTATTATATTTTTTTGCAACTCTGTAATTTTTATATTTTTATTTACTTTTGTTGTGTAACTATCTTTTATCACGCCGCTCACCCAAGGCATTTGTGGCGTTAGCATTAGTAATATTTGTGCTTGTGTTTCAAACTTGTTTGTTCCTGCGACTCTATTAAAACTAGGACTAACTTCAATATATGGAGATTCCCAAGAATTTGCAGCGTATCCTTCGTTTTGCAGAGATTTTGTCATTGCATTTTGAAATATAAGTTCTTTTGAATTATTATAAACTTTGTCCAAAAAATCTCTGTAGTTAATCTCATCACAATATGCAACATATAATATTGATATAAGCATTAAAAGTAATCTAGCCATATTTCCCCACTAAAATTGATTTTTATAATACTAAGATATTTGTATGAGAAAATTATGAAACGATATACAAAGTCACAACGAGTCTGCTTGAGAAAGTCCTAACGCCCCATAAAGAAAATTATGAGAAGAAAATTATGAAATGATATACAAGGCTACAACAAGGCTTTAGCCTTATTGTAGTTTATCAATGAAGGTCGTGCCAGATTTTTCTTTTCCACAAATATGCAAGAATTGCCATAATTATCATAAAGCCAATTAGAATCTTGCCCACAGATTCTCTTTGATCTTTTTTACTATCACCAACACTCTCCAAGTAAGCAATAACTTTTTCTTGAGAATCTTGTGTTAGTCCAACTCTAGGCATCGCTGCGTTTGCTAAAGTTTTTTGTGGGTCATTTATAAATTTATTTAGAGTTTCCGCACCTCTACTTCTTATCATCATAGATAAATCAGGAGCTTTTGCACCCATATAGCCTGCAATTGTATCGCTTGGTGTTAGTGCTACGATATTGTCATATTTTACACTATGGCATCTTACACAAGCCTCTACAAATATTTCTTTATTGCTTAGCTTTGTATCAGCTGCTAATTCTTTAAAGTATGCGACCATATCGCCTAGCTCATCATCACTTATTGGTGTTGGAGTCATAGGGAATGGTTTAGAATCATTAAATTTATGAGATAATTTTAGTGTCTTTACAGGGTCTTTTATTAGATTTGCTAAAAATTTTCCATCATAGATTGCGCCACTATTTGATAAGTCAGGTGGTACTACGCCATATACAGACGCTGCAAGTTCATTTGTCATCAGTGCAGGGTATCCATCTTTTTCAATACTATGACAAGCTATGCAGTAAGTAGTTGCTAATGTTTTTCCATTTTCTGCATTTCCAGTGGTTGGAAGGTCTTCTAAGTCGCTAAATTTAAAATCTGCAGGAGTTGTTTTTGGGTGGAATATAGAGTGCGCCAATGGTTCAACACCCCAATACAATACTCCAACCACAATAGCTACAAATGCAAAGATTTTTAATTCTCTTAATGCACTCATTTTGCACCTCCATTGCAACATTTGCAGTTTTTCTCTATTGTTGTGATAATTGGCAATGCAATGATTAGTAATATGAATGTAATTGCAGCAACAAATCCTACTACATTATTTATACCCTCTGGTGGTAACTTACCATAGATGGTTAGAACTACCAAATCTACCAACAATACAAAGAACCATACACAAAACATTGGTCTTTTGTGTGCCGGAGCAACTATCGGACTTCTATCTAAGAAAGGTAATGCAAATAAAATCACTTGTGCAAAACCAAAGAATATCAATCCTAATGTCTCACTCATAAAGAAGCCTCTTAGTATCTCATAACTCCATAAGAAATACCACTCTGGATATATATGTGCTGGTGTTTTTAGCGTGTCTGCTGGGTCAAAGTTGATTGGGTCCATAGCAAAGCCAAACTTAAAGCACATCAAATAAAAGAATAAAACCATAAATGTGCAAATTACAAATATATCTTTTGACAAGAAATCAGGCCAAAATGCGACAATCTTAGCATCTTTTTTGTTTCCATTTTTATATTTTTCTACTTCTTTGTCAAAATCAATTTCTTCTCCGTCCTGGTTATTGACATGGGGAACTCTAAGAGAATAAAAATGTATAACAATAAACAACATAATAACAACAGGCAATAAAAATACATGTAGCATAAAGAATCTTGTTAGCGTAGCGTCTGCCGGTATAAAATTGCCCCTAATCCAAACAACCAAATCTGGTCCAATAAATGGAATCTTAGAGAACAGATCTGTGATAACTTTCGCAGCCCAATAGCTCATTTGTCCCCAAGGCAACATATACCCACTAAATGCCTCTGCAGAAAATAATACAAACAAAACCATACCAGTTATCCATATCATTTCCCTTCCGCGTTTATATGAACCATAATATATTCCAACAAGCATATGAATATATATCACTAAAAATATTAGTGAAGCACTTACTGCGTGAGCGTGTCTCCATAGCCAACCATATGCGACTTCATTCATTATCGTGCGATTTACACTATCAAATGCAAGATTAATATCTGGTTTGTAATACATCAATAAGAAAATTCCAGATATAACAAGCACGGTAAAAAGCATTGTCAAAACAACGCCCATAGCCCATAGCCAATTTATATTTTTCGGAATCCAATATTCCGTCATTAATACTTTTGTGAGTGACTTTACAGCTAGGCGTTGATCAAGCCAATCTATAAAACCATCTGCTTTTTTAATTTCTGCCATCATTTCCCCCTTACGCTTTGTTTATTAGCTGTTTGTATATATCACCCTCTTCACCAAATACTAATTTTGTACCATCAATATTAAATGGTGGGATTTCCATAGGTTTTGGTGGCGGTCCTGATACATTTCTTCCGGATGAGTCAAATACTCCTCCGTGGCACGCACAGATAAACTCTTTTTTATCTGCTTCGTATGTAGGGATACAACCAAGATGGGTGCATACTTGCAAGCCAACAGTATAAAGCTCACCATTTATCTCAAAATCTCTACCTTCTATTTTTTCAGAACCACTAGCTTTTTTTAGGACATATACGGGTTGCCCACGCCATTCAAAAGTTTTTAGCTCTCCTGCTGCTACCTGCGATATATCAACCGTTGTAAATCCACCTGATACGACACTAGGAAGCGGGTCCCAAGTCTTCTTCATAGCAAATATCGTTGCACCAGCACCGACTGCCGCAACAGCTGCTAAACTCATACCAAGAAAATCACGTCTATTGACATTTTCTTCCATTATTCCCCCCTTTAAATACCTACGAAATATTTATGAAAAAAAGTTATCTTATATAACATTTGCTTAAAATTGTTATAAATTTTAGTCTTAGAATCATTTGTGTTTAAAATACTCTAGTTTTGTGTAGTTTTATAATTTATTTTTCTTTAAGCTTTAAGTAGAATCTAAGATTAAAGATGGGCGATTTAAGATTCTGCTTTTAAATGATGTAATCAACCTTATAAGATAAATTTAGGTTCTATTGTGCAAAGATTTGCATCTTTATGTTTAGAAATCTTTCTTAAAAGTTCCTATAAATAGCACTTTTAAACTCTCTGCCTAGCACATTTAAAATTGTTTTTATTTTATTTGATTCTCTTATGTAGGTTTGACTTGAGGCTTGATTGTGGAATTGTTCTAGTAATTCTAAAATTTCAAAGTCCTCAATCAAAGCCAAATCCTGTGTTTTATAAAGCACATTTTTGCCATCTATACATTTAAATGCCATATCAAGAATGCCAAAGGGCACGTCATAAGTAATATCACTTTTTTGATATAAAGCCATCGCATTTTCATCCAGTCTGTCATTTTGTATGAGTGAAAATACCTTGTGATTATGAAAGATTCTGATACTGAAATCATTTTTATATATTTTATTTCCATAGTCAAAAACGCAAAATATCCACTTCATAGAATCTGCATTTATGGAATCTAGCTCCTTGCAAAAATCAAAATAGCTTAGTGGAATCTCACCCTTTGTGAACCCCTCTTTTTTTGCGATTTCTAGAATCTCATCATCAATATTTTGCAAAAATTCTATTTTATTATCATTTATGTATGCTACTTTTCCATTATCATATAGACTGCATGGTAGTGCATCAAAAAA
Organism: Helicobacteraceae bacterium; assembly: GCA_017508245.1. Lineage (GTDB taxonomy): Bacteria > Campylobacterota > Campylobacteria > Campylobacterales > Helicobacteraceae > NHYM01. Next base: position 11,718 of record JAFVZI010000012.1, read on the forward strand.
CTCATTTGCTACAAAAAAACTATCGCATTCTAGTTTCCCTAGCTCTCTTAGATTTTTTATGATTTTTATTTTATTTTGTGGTTTATTTGTCTTATTTGATTCTACTGCAATAAAGTTGCAATTATCCACCACACCCACACTCAAAGCGTCCAAAAAGTCATATATATCATTGATAAGCTTTAGATTATTTGCACCCAAATCTATGATATTTATAGGTAGCTTTAGATTGCTATTTTCTAAATTTTTTAGTATATATTTTGCTATTGCCCCACCAAAAAATTTACTCGCATTTACTGCTGTGTAAAAATCTCTACCAATATAGGCATTTGCATAATAGCCACTTATCCAAGAGAGAAAAAACTCTTCAAATCTCTGCATTTATCTCATTTAATGCATTGGCTAAAGCCTTAAAGCCCGTGTCTATTTCATCTTTTGTTATTGTAAGTGGTGGAAGGAATCTTAGTGTCGCATTACCAGATTTTAGTACCAAGACACCTTTTTGCTTTGCTTTTTTTATGATGCTAAATAGCAATTCATCATTTTTTGTTTTAATCCCTCGCATAAAACCAATTCCGCTAGTGTGTGTAAAAATTCTTTGATTATCTTTGCAGATTTGCTCTAATTTTTCATCAAAATATTTGATATTGTTATCAAGGTTCCCACTTTTTTTATAAGATTCCAGATTCTCTAGCACGCACAAACCAGCTGCACTCACTAGCAAATTACCGCCAAATGTGCTTCCGTGGTCACCTGCTTCAAATATATCTATCTTAGAAGTCATTGTTGCACCGATTGGCACACCACCACCAAGCCCTTTTGCAAGGCTAACTATATCAGGCTTTATGTCATAGATTTGTGAGGTTAGGAACTCTCCACTTCGATAGATTCCACTTTGGACTTCGTCTATTATTAGTAAAATGTCATTATTTTTACACCAAGATTCTAGATTTTTGATTTCATCTCTGGGCATTGCTTTTACGCCTCCTTCACCTTGGATTAGCTCTAGCATTATTGCCACTACACTTTTTTTATTGCTAGCAATATTGATAGCTTCATTTATATCACTTGCATGCAAAAAGCCATTTGGAAATGGTGCAAAATGTTTATGCATTTTATCTTGTCCGCAAGCCCTTAGTGTAGCGATACTTCGCCCGTGAAAACTATTTTTTAATGTGATAATCTCAAAGCGATTGCTTCTCTCGCCATATTTTCTTGCTATTTTTATCGCACATTCATTTGCTTCTAGTCCAGAATTTGAAAAGAATACTCTCATTTTATCTTTTGATAATTCTACTAATTTTTTTGCAAGTTTTGCTTGTTGTGGGATAGCAAATAGATTTGATAAATGCAACATTTTTGCTTGATTTGATATACTCTCTACTAGATTTTTATTATTATGTCCGAGGCTATTTACACCGATTCCAGAAGTAAAATCAATATAACAGATTCCATTTTTATCATAGAGTTTAGCGTTTTGTCCGCTTTTAAACTCTATGTAATCTCTGCTATATGTATGCAGAATGTATTCTTTATCTATTTGCTCTAAGTTCTCCAAAAATATCATTCCTTAGAAAAACTTAATAAGATTGACGTGTTAATGTAGCTTTTGCCCTATTGTCACGTTTTTTCAAACCTTTTTGTTGCATTCTTGTTAAATTACAATCGATGATACTATTAATTAATCTTTCTCCAGGGAAATCAGCCATAACCATACCTGCTAAGGCAATTTTATGCTTTTTTAAATAATCTGCTGTAAGTGTGTTTGTCCCCTCAAAGTATATAGTTGCAATCACACCAAACCATGCACCACGTGGAAAATCAGGATATACTCCTTTCCAACCTGGCTCAGTAAGTCCAGTGACTAATCTTCCTGCACCAGTACCAGGTGATGAATGACCGCTTGCTACGAAATATGGAAAACTTCCGCCAGAGCCACTTAGATAATTCATATAGGTTGTTCCAGAACTATTATTTGATCTATTGAATTGTGCTTTGATTTTATCCCATTTTGCGTATAGATCCCAATTTGTATTTAAATGATAATCATCTTGTTTATTGATATTTCTATAAGATAGACCATATTTATTAAGTGATAAAACATCAGATACTAATACTAATTTACCACGCAAATCACCTACTTTTGGATTTTGAGTTTTATGTGTATTTACCCAAAAAATATCTTTATATCTTTCATAATACTTTTTAAATAATTCCTCCATTTCATAGTCACTTGCACTAGAGTTTTCTTGCTTAAATCTCATGAAAACGCTTTCTGTAGGATGCTCTCTTAGGAAATCTCGCACAATCCTTAAGACGTCTTCAAAATCTACACCTAAATACACAATCCCATGATGGATAGGAAAAGAATTGCCATGGTGTTTTGCACGAATATCAATCACTCGAATCCCGCTTATTAGCTGTTCGCGTAAATCCATCGCTTGTGTTCTTGCTATATCATTTCCTTTTAGTTTTACTCCCCCTGTCATTGTATCGTGTGTGCCAGGCAATGATAAATCGCTTAAAAGCATTTCATCAGGAAGCCAATCCATCCAATCTGAGCGATTCTGTGTAGCAGCGTATTCATTCCAATATGCTGTATCATAATGTGCAAATGCTACACTATGAAACATAAATGCACATAAAATTAATTTTACTATTTTCATTTTTATCCCTTTTTAAATAATTTAATTAAAATCCTAAAATCTTATGGTGATAGTTATGCCAAAAAATTTTATTGTTTAGATTCTATTAAATTTACTATAAAAATACACTTAAATTTGCTAAAAATATTATAATTTTTTAAAAATTAGATTCTTTGAAAATTATCCTATATGTAATTCCTTATACAGATTTATTGCGTATCTATCAGTCATTGAGGCGATATAATCACTTATTATTCTATGTTTTTTTGCTCCGGTATTTATTTTATATTTTGCCTCCAAAGGTAATAAATTTTCGTCATTCATGAAATCATTAAACAATGCCTTTATGCATTGCCTGCCAAAAAACATCTTTCTTTTTACCTCTTCACTTCCATACAGATACTTAAAAAGTGTTTTTTTAATATCTCTTAAATTGCTTGCAATATCCTTGTCATAGCATATTTGCCTATTTTTTTTAAAATTATTTATGATGTTTTGAGCCAATGTATTTATCAGTGATGAGGTGAAGCGATAGCGAAAAATTTTATCATTTTTATCAACGCCATCATTAGCTAAATCTTTCATCAATCTTGCTATTAGAATATTATCTTCTAAAATATCAATAGAGATTATCTTTTGTTTTATACCATCATCTATATCATGGCTTATGTATGCAATTTCATCGCTAAAATCTACTATCATTGCCTCTAACTTTGGGTCATTTTCTATTTTAAAAGTTTCTTTTAAATTCTTGCTAAAAAATGGTTTATCATAAGGTTTTGAATGTTTTAAGATTCCCTCTAATGTCGCATAAGTAAGATTTAGCCCATTAAATTCTTTGTATCTTTTTTCTAGCTCACTTACAACACGAAAAGATTGAAAATTGTGTTCAAAGCCATTTTTGTATCCAGAATCTTTTAAGATCCTATCTAGCTCATCGCCACCACTATGTCCAAATGGCGAATGCCCCAAATCGTGTGCCAAAGCGATAGCTTCAGCTAAGTTTTCCTCTAAGTTGCAGTGATTTGCAATCGTCCTTGCTATTTGACTAACTTCTATTGTGTGAGTTAATCTCGTCCTAAAATAATCACCTTGGGTATTTAAGAAGACTTGAGTTTTATATTCAAGTCTTCTAAAACTACTACAATGTATTATCCTATCTCTGTCCCTTGCATATGGATTTCTATAATCATTGTTAAAAGGATGAAATCTATCTGTATCTTGCATAAAAGTAGCCTTATGAAATTTTGGATTTAATTTTATCAAAAATAGTTTAGAATCTGTGTTTATTAAAAATTCAAGGAAAATACTATGGAAGTTTTACAAAAAGCGTTTGGCAGATATGAAACAAATTGTTATATATTAAAAAATGCTTATGGTGATTTTATCATTGACCCCGGTGAAAATAGCACTTCTTGGGTATTAGAAAATATAAATAATCCACTTGCGATTTTAAATACTCACGGGCATTTTGACCATATTTGGTGCAATGCGGAGCTAAAAGAGAATCTAAATATTCCTTTGCTTTGTCCCAAAGAAGATTCTTTTATGTTAAAGAGTGATTGTTTTGAGCTAGGACTTAGCCCAAAAGCCCCAGATATTGAAGTAGAAAACAATGAAGTATTTTATTTTAATGCTAAAGGTTTGGTAGATTCTAGTATCTCGGATTCTATCAAAGTAGAATATATGTTTTTTCCAGGACACACTCCTGGGTGTAGTATGATAAAAATAGGTGATTTTATATTTAGTGGAGATTTTATATTTAAAAGGTCTATTGGTAGGTCAGATTTTCCATATTCTAGCGATGATTTAATGCAAGATTCACTGAGGCGATTTGGGGAGATTCCCTATGATATGGTTTTGTATCCCGGACACGGAGAATCTACTACAATCAAAGCAGAGCAGAGCAATTTGCGTTTTTTCCTAAAATAGATTAAACAAGTTATTTATAATTTATAAAAATAGTCGATTTGGTTTTTTAGCTAGGATAAGGATATCTTAGTGATACATAAAAAAGGAGTTTATTATGGCTTTCCAAGTCAATACTAACATTAATGCATTAAATGCACATGTTCAATCTACTTTCAGCCAATTTGGTATGAAAAATTCTCTTGAAAAATTGAGTTCAGGTCTTAGAATTAACAAAGCAGCAGATGATTCTTCTGGTATGACTATTGCAGATAGTTTGAGGAGTCAAGCAAGTGCATTAAGTCAAGCTATTAGAAATACAAATGATGCGATGGGAATTATTCAAATCGCAGACAAAGCGATGGATGAACAAATTAAGATCCTAGACCAAATTAAAGCAAAAGCTACTCAAGCAGCTCAAGATGGTCAAACTACACAATCTCGCCAAGCTATTCAAGCAGATATTGTTCGCTTGATTGAAGGTATGGACTATATTGGTAATACTACCAGTTTCAATGGTCAAGCTTTGCTTTCTGGTCAATTCACAAATAGAGAGTTTCAAGTTGGTGCTTATTCAAATCAATCAATCAAAGCCTCAATTGGTGCTACAACAAGCGATAAAATAGGTCACGTTCGCCTTGAAACTGGTGATATGATAAAAGAAGCGGTAGTAGCAAACCTAGCATTTAGGCAAGTTGATGGCGTAAATGATTTGAAACTAGAATCTGTTGTGATTTCTCACTCTGTAGGCACAGGATTGGGTGTCTTAGCTGAAATTATCAATAAAACTACTGATAGGAGTGGAGTTAAAGCATCTTATAATGTAATCTCTACAAGTGATACATCAATAAATGCTGGGGATTTAATCGGAGTAAATATTAATGGTATTCTACTTGGTGATATAACTGGTATAAAAGATAATGATAGCGATGGAAGATTGGTAAATAGCATCAACAAGGTTACTACTGATACAGGTGTAGAAGCATATACCGATAGTGAGGGTAGATTAAATCTAAGAAGTGTTGATGGCAGAGGTATTAGATTTAGTGCAGAAGATCAAAATGGTATAAATGATGATGTAATTGAATCAATGAATGATGGTGATGATATTGATGGTGATATGGATGACCCTGAAGGTGGAAGCTTAAATTATGGAAAATTAACACTCATTAGGACTGATGCAAGAGATGTTGTCTTAACAGATTGGTTAGATGACCCTACTGGTGTATCATATGAGGCAATTGGTTTTTATGAAGATGAACCAGAACAAACAGCTCAAGCAACTGTTAATTTAAGACAAGTAAAAGGTGCTTTTGGTGGTGAAATAAGAAGTGCTGCAGGTATTAACTTTAATAACCTAAAGAGATTGGAAGCAACCGATAATAATCTTACAATGGAAGCTGGTGTTACAACTCTAAAAGGTGCAATGCTTACTATGGATATAGCAGAATCTGCTATTAAAATGCTAGATAAAATTAGAGCCGATTTAGGTTCTGTTCAAGGGCAAATGATTGCAACTGTAAATAATATTTCTGTAACTCAAGTAAATGTAAAAGCAGCCGAATCTCAAATAAGAGAAGTTGATTTTGCAGCAGAAAGTGCAGAATTTAGCAAGCTAAATATTCTTACCCAAAGTGGTAGCTATGCTATGAGTCAAGCAAACACAGTTCAACAAAATATTTTAAGACTTCTGAACTAATCTTTGATAATGTTTTTTAAGATAGATCATTCTATCTTAAAAAGCCTCTTTAAGTGATAATATCGTGAAAATTGATATTTATGATTCTTTTGATTTACTTTTCTTTTTGAAATCCAAAAATCTTTTAGCTGACTGTAAAGATGAATTTTGGTGGGAAAATAGCGGGACTTTAGAAGTCGTAATTGGTGCAATATTAGTGCAAAATACAAAGTGGCATCAAGTAAAAAAAGTAATCTTAAATCTAAAAAAATACGACTTAATCACATTAGAATCTTTGGCTAATATAGATTTAAGATTATTAGAATCTCTAATACAAAATTGTGGATTTTATCATCAAAAAGCAATTCGCCTAAAACTACTAGCAACAAACATAATAAGCGAATTTGGGGATTTTGATAATTTTAAAAATAATGCAAGTAGGCAATGGTTACTAAGTCAAAAAGGAATTGGCTTTGAGAGTGCAGATTCTATCCTAAACTACGCATTTTATAGAGAAGTAATGGTCGTAGATAAATACACGCAAAAACTTTTATATACGCTAGGATTTGAATTTGATGATTATGATGCTTTGCAAGATTGGCTTACTCGTGGTGTTGTGGATAATTATGAAAGGATTGAGAATCTCTATTACAAAGAGATTCCACTCTCAAAAGTTTATGCGAGATTCCACGCTAAAATTGTTGAATTTTCCAAAATTAACTAAATATATTTGCTGTAATCACTAGTAATATCATTGTTTTTAAATATTTCTATAACACTTCTAAAATATCATTGTAGAAATCAAGACTATCTAAAGTCATTAAGTGAAATAATTCTACTTGAGATGTTTGAGAGCGATTCTATTAGTGCTTTTGAAATATTGCTTTGTAATTATCTTTGGTCAAAAATTTGAAATAGATAAGTTTGGTAAAACCCAGAGCTTTTGTATTTATTATCCTATTTTTAGGTCAAAATCACCCTTTATTGTTATTTACCACTTATTGTATAACCACTTTTTCATCATTTATATAGAATTGGACTTTTATTTTGGCACTCATAAACCTATCATATATTTATGCAAGATCGATTATAAAATGCGATACAAAAAGCGAATCTCACCATCTATCTATAATAAAATTCTCCTATTGACCAATCACGCTAGTTTTATATCCATTAGCAATTGATGTCGCAGAGTCAATTTTTGCATAGATTCTTGCAAGCATCGTTTTAATTGTGTTTATAGTAAGCACAACCTTTACATCAAAGATTGACATCGTATTTAAGCCACAAACTATTGCTACAACTATGATTATTATGATAGTAAATACAATCCAATTATTTAAAATCACTTTTAGCTCTCACATCCAACTCCCCAAAAATAAAATTTCTTTGCAAAAAATGGCAAGATTGCTAAAAGCACAATATTTTTATAATAATTTGTCATGTTTTTGTCTTTATGTCTCTCTTTTTAGAAAAAAATAAACTTAGATACTACTCCTTTTATTAAACTAAGTTTGATTGAATATCATTTTATATTTATTTTATGTTTTGGAGATTTTTATGAATGCACTAGATTTATTTTATGAAATATGCAAGATTCCACACCCAAGCGGAAATGCTTTGGCTCTAAGAGATTTTATAATAGATTTTGCAAAAAAATATCATTGTGACACGAAAATTGATAATGCAAACAACATCCACATCATAAAAGGAAGTCCAAAAATCTGTTTGCAAGCACATTATGATATGGTGCTAATTGGAGAGAAAATTGAGCCTATTATTGTAGAATCTAATAATACTAGATTTCTAAAATCAAAAAACTCTTCGCTTGGTGCAGATAATGGTGCGGCTTTGGCTGCGATTTTATATTTGCTTAGTGTGAAAGATAATATCGAGGCGATCATCACTAGTGATGAAGAAATAGGAATGATTGGGGCAAAAAATCTGGCCTTAGAGATAAAAAGCAAGAAAATTCTAAATCTTGATAGCGAAAATATCAATGAGATTTGCATAGGTTGTGCGGGTGGATTGAGTGCAAAAATAAGATTGAAGCCAGACTTTAAAGATAGTGATTTTAAATATTTTTATGAAGTATCTACAAGAAAATTTCTTGGCGGACATAGTGGCATTGATATAAATAAAAATATAAAAAATGCGATAGTTGAGTTGGCATATTTTATCTATGCTTTGCCTTGTGAGATTATAGATTTAAGCGGCGGAGAAAAGAATAATTCTATCCCTGTAAATGCAAAGGCAATCATTGCTACAAATAAGAATCTTGATGATTTTTCAAATGATTTTATCGAAGTCCATCGCCTAAAAGAAAGCTATACAAAAAGTGCTAAAAAAGACTTTTTGTATCCATTAATCGCACTTCATAGCGGAGTTTATGCAGTAAGACAAAACAATGTTTTATCATCGCTAAATATCTCCAAAATCTCACTTGATAGCCTAGAGATTATGGCTAGGGCAAATAGAGTTGAAATGTTGGAAATGCATAAAAAAAGATTGCAATTTATGTTTGATGCAGTGGAGATTGTCGATTCTTATGCACCTTGGGAAGCAAAAGATTCCGCATTTTTAAAAGAAATTGAAAAAGTCTTTGCCAGCAATAAGATTAATTATGACATTATAGAGATACACGCTGGTTTGGAGTGTGGGATTTTGAAAGAAAAATGTGATGAAATATTGTCAATTGGACCCACTATTTTAAATCCTCATTCAAAATTAGAATCTCTTGATTTAAAATCATTTGAAAAATTTTTATTAATACTTGATGTATTAATTTAATCGTTTATATAGATTTTAATTAGCAGTCATTTATTTGGTAATGATAATACAAGTGATGTTTATCATAGAAGTCAATCATTCAAAAGATTTTTGTCCTGCGTGGGATTGTATCAAATAAGTTTTTTCAATATAGATTCCACTTTTCAAACAAGGTTCTATCAATACCAAAACATTTCTCTAAGGTGGCTTGTTATTTGATGATAAAAGTAAGCTTATATATAGTTTTATGGTTTGCTTGGTGATGACAAATGAGCTATGGTGATTTAAATATATAGATTAATTTTTGCCAAAAATCTACAAGAATTTGGTCAGTTTTGTAATATAAATATATCTTTGAAGTGGCAAAAATTTGGATTATTGCAATCATTGCAAAGATTTTTTGTGAAATACAAATACTTTTAAGCGACAAAAAGATACTGGAAAAATCTTTTGATTTTTGTGTTATGACGAGGTTGTTGTTTGATATTTGGATACGCCACATTTGCTTAAAAGGATATAACCAACAGTAGAATCTATTCTAAAGATTCTATGGCTTGTATCCATTAATAAAGTAAAGAAAAATTATATAATAATAGCTTTGATAAAGGGTTGTAAATGCAAAAGATGTTAATAGTATTTGATTATTTAAAAAGATACCACTCAGATATATTTGATGCTATTGCTATTTTGCTTGAAATTATCACACTGAAGCGATATTCTAGCAATCATATTTTAGATTTGCTCAATAAGGCAGAAAAAAGAAAGCCTATAAAACAAGATTTTGACTGCATTATGGCAGATTTATTTGGTGATTTATATACCGCTCCAAATAGCAATATCAATCTTATCAAGATTCTCAAAGCAATCAATGAAGTAGAAATCACGGATGAAAAAATAGAGATTTTAATAAATACAATCACGCAAAAAAAGACTATCAACAAACTTTATTCTTATTCAACTCCTATGGAGATAAATAGGCTAATTATAGGAATCTTGGATATAAAGGATAATGATGAGATATACAATCCTTGTTATGGTATAGGAAGTTTATTTTTAGCATTATCACAGACAAAAAAGAAATTTAGTATTTATGGCGAAGAACTAGATTCTAGCCTTGATAAAATTGCAAAATTGATATTAAAATCACTAGATATGAAGACAGATAACTTATATGTGAATAATATTTTAAAAAATCAAATATTTCCATTAAGCAGAAAGTTTGACAAGATTATGTGCCACCCACCAATAGATTCTTATATTGGTACGCTAGATTTAAAAAATAATAAAAGATTCTCAAAATATGGCTTCATTACAAAATCTGCACCAGAATTGAGTTTTATCATCAATGGCATTTCATATCTAAAAGAAAAAGGTGTTTTTGTAATACGAAATCAATTACTCAAAAAAACATCAGTTGAAGAGAGATTCAAAGAAAAGATTTGCAAAGATGGATTGTTAGAAGCAATCATCGAGCTTCCAAAAAATATTTTTCCACATAATAGTGCAGATTTTTCATTAATGATTATTTCAAAAAATAACGATAGCGTGCTGCACATCGATGCTTCAGGATTCTATAAAAAAGATGGCAAATATAATCGTTTGGTAAAAAATGATGAGATTTTAAAAATGCTAAAAGAAAGAAAGGATACAAAATATTCAAAATTAACAAAACTTAATGATTCGAATTTCAATGATTTACGTGCTCAAACATATCTACACAAAAAAAGCGTTGTAGATTCTATGATGAGTATAAAAAACATAGGTGTAGAAATCATTAGAGGACAGAGAATCCCGCAGCCAAAAACAAATAAAATAAAGGAATATATCAATATTGGAATTATAAATTTTAATGAATATGGATTTATAGATACTTCACATATAGAGCGGAGTGTTGGTGATATAGATAAGGTAAATGCAAATAAACTTCAAGCCTATGATATTTTGCTTTCACTTCGTGGAATCTCACCAAAAATTACAATAGTAAATAATAGTGATATTGATATGGTTGCAAATGCGGGAATCTTAATACTTCGTGCCAAAAATAAAGAAGATTCTATCTGTCTTTATTGTTTTTTATTTTCTCACTATGCACAAAAAGTCTTAAGTGAATTATACGAGCAAACAGAAAAAAAGGCCATAGATGTAAATGAGCTTTATAATATAGAATTGCCAAGAGATTTCAGAGAAAATGCGTTAGAAAAATTTGATTTGATAAATAAAATAGGTAATAAAATAAATGATTTGCACAATGAGCTTGATAAGCTAAGGAATTAATTCTTATAAAAATCCTCAATTTGTTATTAATTATAAAGCATTCTAAGATAGAATCAAGGCTTAATTTTTTGCAAGGTTGTATTTATGGATTATAAAGACACATTAAATCTCGCTGTTAGTGATTTTCCTATGCGTGGGAATTTGCCACAAAATGAGCCAGCTATGTATAAGCAATGGAAAGAAAACAATACCTTTGATAGAATGAAGCTAAATCGTCAAAATACGACTTCTTCTTTTACTCTTCACGATGGACCACCGTATGCAAATGGCAACCTTCACGTAGGACACGCACTAAATAAAATACTAAAAGATATTGTTGTTAAATACCATTATTTTAGTGGCAAAAAAGTTTATTACACGCCGGGTTGGGATTGTCACGGTTTGCCAATAGAGCAACAAATCGAGCAAAAAATAGGCACTGCAAAAAAATCACAGATTCCAAAAAGTGAATTTAGGGAATTGTGTAGAAATCACGCAAAGGAATTTATCAAACTTCAAAGCGATGGATTTGAAAGTTTTGGGGTGTTGGGTGATTTTAATAATCCTTATGTAACGATGGATTTTTTATTCGAAGCAAAAATATTTGATAGTTTGTGTGATATTGCAAAAAGTGGAATTTTGGCTCAAAGATATAAGCCGATTTATTGGAGTTGGGCTTGCCAAACAGCTCTTGCAGAAGCAGAAGTAGAGTATAAGGATAAAGTTTCGGATTCTATATTTGTGCGTTTTAATCTCAGTGAAACAACAAAAGCAAAGCTTTCACATTTAGGGGAAAATGCTAGCATAATTATCTGGACTACTACACCTTGGACTTTGCCCGCAAATGTAGCCATAGCACTAAATCCAAATATAGAATATGTAATAACCACCAAAGGCTTTATTGTCGCAAAAAATCTACATCAAAAACTATGTATTGATATGGATATTGGTGAGATAAAATCAAATATCAATCAAAATGAATTGGAGAATCTAAGTGCAATAAATCCTCTAAATAATAGAGAATCAAAAATAATTTTAGGTGAGCATGTAAGCGATAGTGATGGCAGTGGTGCAGTCCATACAGCACCCGGACACGGCGAAGATGATTATAATGTGGGGCTAAAATATAATCTTGATGTCCTTATGCCTGTTGATGATTTTGGTGCTTATGATAGTAGCGTTGTTAGCCTTGCTTTATTTCCAAAAGATGTTGCAGATGAGTTTGTGGGTGTAAATGTATTTAAAGCACAAGATAGAATCTTGGAATTGCTTGGAGATTCTTTGCTTAAACATACAAAAATCACGCATAGCTATCCTCATTGTTGGCGTTCTCATAAGCCTGTGATTTATCGTGCTACTACGCAGTGGTTTATTTTGATGGATAAGCCATTTTTTAATGGATTAACTCTACGAGAAATTGCACTAAATGAAATAGAAAAAGTCAATTTTTATCCAAAAAGTGGATATAAAAGACTTAAGTCAATGATACAAAATCGCCCTGATTGGTGTATTTCGCGTCAAAGAGCGTGGGGTGTGCCAATAGCATTTTTTCATTATAAAGACACAAAAGAGCCTATTTTTGATGATGAATTATTTTCACATTTAAGTAATATTTTTCAAAAAGAAGGGCTTGATTGCTGGTGGAGCAAAGATATAAAAGATTTATTGCCATCTTCTTGGAAAGATAAAGCTAGTGAATTATATAAAGGAGAGCATATTTTAGATGTTTGGTTTGATAGTGGCAGCACTTGGAATGCAGTATTAAATTCATCAAAATATGATGCGGGAGAATATCCAGCAGATTTATATTTGGAGGGAAGCGACCAGCATAGAGGTTGGTTTCAAAGCTCACTTTTAGTATCTTGTGCGATAAATCACAAAGCACCATTTAAAAATATTTTAACTCACGGATTCACAGTCGATGAAAATGGTGAGAAAATGAGTAAATCAAAAGGCAATGTTTTAGCACCAGAATCTATTCTAAAAGAATATGGAAGCGAGATACTTCGTCTTTGGGTGGCACTTAGCGATTATCAAAGTGATTTAAAAATCTCACAAAATATCTTAAAACAAATAAGTGAGCAATATAGAAAAATACGAAATACGATTAGATTCTTGCTTGTAAATACAAATGATTTTAAAGAATTTGTTCTTATTGACGAATTGGGAAGTATTGATAGATGGGTATTAAAAAGGGCAATAGAAGTGTTTGATGAGGCAAATAAGCTTTTTGGTGAGTATGAATTTTCAAAATCGCTTAACCTTGTTATGAATTTTATTTCAAATGAGCTTAGTGGAATCTATTTTGATTTGTGCAAAGATAGCCTGTATTGTGATAAGAGTGATTCTATCTCAAGAAGGGCGATACAGACTACATTGTGTTTAATAGCTAGAAAATTATTTTTATTTTTAGCACCAGTATTGACATATAGCATAGATGAAGCACTAAAATATGCATCAAGTGCCTTAAAAGGCGATTCAAGCGATGTATTTAGCATTGCATATTCTAAGATAGATTATAACTTAGAGATAAATGAAAATTTTGATGAGTTATTAGAGCTTCGCTCTTTATTTGGGGTAGAATTAGATAGACTAAAAAAAGAAAAATCAGTAAAAAGCTCACTTGAACTGGAAATATCTTTTGAGTATCCAAATGCCAATGTGCTTTCAAATTGGCTTATTGTAAGTGGCGTAAATGATAATTTTGCAAATTCTAATATTCTTGCTACTTTTAGCCTAAGTAGTGGGAAAATAGCAAGGATACTAAAATCTAATAAGTATAAATGTCCTAGATGTTGGAAATTTAATTCAAACTCGCAAGATTGTTTATGTGATAGATGTAACTCTAGTATCTAGGTAGCATTTAAAGGTGTGATATGGGTTTTGAAATATTTGGATATAAATTCTTTGATTTGAGCTCAAAGGTTACTTATGGAGATGCGTTTTTAAGCATTGGTATTGTTTGTATTGTAGCCTTTGTATTGTTTTTGCTTGCTAAAATTAATGCATCAAAAAATATCTAGCTTTTTGGATGTGGATTTTTATTTTGGGCAAGTTTGGTATAACTTAATATTTGTTTTAATATTGTCATTTGGAGTTTTATCATCTATGGTAGGTATAAAGTTTATTATAAAATAATACTAGAATTTGACGCCTCAAAAAATTTATAAAATCTTCTAAAATCACATTAGATTCTATCTTGAGTGGTTCTTTGTTAGGTGTTTTACATATTTAAGATAAAAGCTTTGTAGAATCTGCGTTTATTTCTTGCCTATTGTTTTGCTTTTATTGCTATGCTCAATGTTATTTTTAGGTTGTATTTTTGCAACTTGTGTCTTAAATCTATTTGTATAAAAGTGATTTGGATTGGATTTTGTTGCTTGAAATCTTGAGATTATCGATTTTATTGGTGATGTTATAGGCAGAATCCTTGCAATGACTGGAATACAATTGCTAGAGGATTGCTTTTACAATCATAATCTTGTCTTTGGATAGTTTTATGCAAGTATTTTCGGATATATTTTAAGCTTTAAAGAAAATATTTTATTGTAGAATCCGAGTTTCATTGATTGAAATTCACACACGCTAATTCTTGATTTAGTTGGAAGATATTCTTTTTAAATGAGCGTGGAGGGATAAACTAATATTACAAGGAGAAAATTATGGTTACAATGAAAGATTTGCTTGAATGCGGAGTGCATTTTGGGCATCAAACAAGAAAATGGAATCCTAAGATGAAGAAATTTATCTTTTGTTCTAGGAAAAATATCCATATTATAGATTTACAAAAGACAATTCGATATTTTAGATATGTCTATAGTGTCGTCAAAGATGCTTCAAGTGAGGGTAAAACGATTATGTTTGTTGGTACAAAAAAACAAGCAGGTGAGACTATAAAACAATACGCACAAAGTGTAGGTGCACCATATGTTGATTATAGATGGCTTGGCGGTATGCTTACAAACTTCAGCACAATCAAGAAGTCAATTAGACGATTAGAGTTAATTGAAGAGATGGAAAATAGCGGACAAATCGACCTTTTGACCAAAAAAGAAAAATTAATGCTACTTAGAAAAAAAGAAAAATTAGAGAAATATCTAGGTGGTGTTAGACATATGAAAAAACTACCAGATATGATTTTTGTAATCGATGTAGTAAAAGAGCATATTGCTGTTGAGGAAGCAAGAGGACTTGGCATTCAAGTGATAGCACCTCTTGATACGAACTGCGACCCTGATAAAGTTGATTATCCAATTCCTGGAAATGATGATGCAATCCGTAGCATCCAGTTATTTTGTAAAGAAATTAGTGAGGCAATCATCGAGGGTAGAGAAACTAACAAAGATGCAGGATTTTTAGATTCTACAAATGAAAATGAAAGTGAAGTCGCAAGTGAAGTGGAGTCTAAAGAAGATTCTGATGTTCAAGGAGATTTTAAAGGAGATGTTGAATAATGGAAATTACTGCTACTCTAGTAAAAAAATTAAGAGAAATGACTGATGCAGGTAT
Organism: Helicobacteraceae bacterium; assembly: GCA_017508245.1. GTDB lineage: Bacteria > Campylobacterota > Campylobacteria > Campylobacterales > Helicobacteraceae > NHYM01. The sequence goes on from JAFVZI010000012.1 coordinate 27,477, forward strand.
GATGGAGTGCACAAAGGCGTTGGTTGAAGTAAATGGTGATATAGAAAAAGCAATCGAATACTTGCGAGAAAAAGGCTTAAGCAAAGCTGCAAAAAAAGCCGATAGAGTTGCAGCAGAGGGTGCTATTGCCCTTAAAGTTGATAATGATTTAACAAAAGTTTCGATGGTAGAAATCAATAGCGAAACAGACTTTGTCGCAAAAAATGATAACTTTAAAGAGCTTTGCACGAAGACATTAGATATTGTCTCAAGCTCAAATATTAATAGTATAGAAGATTTAAATAGCGTTGTCGTTGATGGGGCTAGTTTTTCTGATTATCTAAAATCTCAAATTGCAAAAATTGGTGAAAATATTGTTGTTAGAAGGTTTGTCAATATCAAATCAAATGGCAACGTAATTACAAATGGCTATTTGCATTCAAATAGTAAGGTAGGCACTATTATTTCGTTAAGTTTTAATAACGCAGAATCTAGGGCAAAATTAGTAGAGCTTAGCAAAAATCTATGTATGCACGCTGCTGCTATGAAACCACAAATAATAAGCTATGATGAATTTAGTGATGATTTTATCAAAAAAGAAAAAGGTGCTTTGATTGCAGAGATAGAAAAAGAAAATGAAGAGCTGAAGAGACTTGGGAAGACCCTAAAAGCAATCCCAGAATACATAAGTAAAAAGGAATTAAATAAAGAAGTGCTTAGCAAAAAGGAAGAACAATTTAAAGAGAATTTAAAAGCACAAAAAAAACCAGAATCTATTTGGGATAAAATCATTCCGGGATTGCTTGATAGATTTGTCGCAGATAATACTTTGCTAGACCAAAGACTTACACTACTTGGGCAGTTTTTTGTGATGGATGATAAAAAAACAATAGCTCAAATACTTGATGAAAAAAGCAAAGAATTAAACGATAAGATAACAATCACAAGATATGAGCGATACGAGTTGGGTGAAGGTATAGAGAAAAAAGAAGAAGATTTTGCTAAAGAAGTAGCTAGTCAATTAAATCTATGAATCTAATAGAGGCTAGGGGGTTATCGCATAGCTTTGAACACCTTTTATATAATAATATAAATCTTGATATAAAAGAGAAAGAAAGTGTAGCGGTCCTTGGTGTTAGTGGTAGCGGAAAGTCTAGCTTAATTAATAATCTCTCAACATTGCTTAAGCCTAAGAGTGGCACAGTCAATCTAAATGGCAAAGATGATATTTATAATAGAAGCGATAATGAGATTTTAGCGATTCGTAAAAATGAAGTTGGGATTATTTTTCAATCTCATTATTTGTTTCGTGGATTTAGTGTTTTAGAGAATCTTAAAGTTGCTTCAATCCTCACAAATCAAAAAATAGATATGGAATTATTAGAAAAATTTGGCATATCAGGTTTATTAAAACAACAAATCAGCGAACTAAGTGGCGGTCAGCAACAAAGACTATCTATTGCAAGAGTATTACAAAAGAGGCCAAAGATTATATTTGCAGATGAGCCAACAGGGAATCTTGACAAAAACACTTCTACTAAAGTGATGGAAGTCGTATTTGATTATCTTGCGAAATATCACGCTGCGATGCTTATAGCCACTCACGATATGGAAATCGCAAAAATGTGTAATAGAATATTTTATTTAAAAGATTGCAAATTGGTAGAAGTATAAAATCATATATTTTAAAATATGATTTAGAGTTTATAAACTTATATCTTTTGATACTTTTTGCTTAGTATATTTCATACTTCATATTAATAAATCTTATATTCTATATGCTCAAGTTTTCTGCTAGTGACTTTAGAAATTATTTTGATTTGCAGGCTTTATATCAATAGGTTTTATATCAATTGGTATATCTCAATTAAAAAAAGAAACTTCTATTATCTCTTCAAAAGTAGCTTTATTTGCTTTATATTTTTACATATTTTACCACTTCTTTCTTTGTGCTTTTTACGCATTTGTTGTCATCCACACTTTTGTTTTAATTAAATTTTTGGATTTTTAGATTCTATATTTTTGCTAAATCAAGCTTGAATAGACATTGATTTTGTAGAATATAATTCGTTGTGATACTAAAAAATAATAGACATAACAATATTTCAAATATATTCATAACTGATATGATTAAATTATTTATAACTAGGCAGTATTTATTATCTGTGCTATGGGGACTTCATAAATAATCTAATGAAACGCTAAGAGATTGCAAAACGCATAAAAAATATCTACAAAAATAGATTACATAGAAGATTCTAGATTCTAAGCTTTTCAAGCCTAGAATCTATATGAAGTCTTAGAACTTTACAGCTCCAGTTGTAGCAAGAGGGATGATTCTATTTGATCCGCTTGGATAAGATTTTTTTAGTGCATCACAGAATGTTTTGCTGTTTTTATCGCTTGTATCTATACCATTTGGATTAAATATTAAATTTCCATTTGTATCAATACCTATAATGCCACCACAGCCAGCTGATGTATTATTTCCATTAGCTTGTTTTTGATTGCCAATAGGTGCTATAGCGTTACCTGTAGTTACCCCAGTTAATTGACCTATGCTGTTAGCTGACTGCCATCTACCTCTATCTAATCCTCCTGTATCTATCATCCAATCAGCCCAATTTGAAAATCCAGCAGGTGCACTTGCTGTAGGGTCAATATTTTCTGCAAATACTCTTGCAGGGATCGCCTTTAGCGTGCTTGCAATATCACTTCTTGCCATTGCAACTTGTGCATCTGTCCTTGTTGTTACAAATCTAGG
>JAFVZI010000013.1 GCA_017508245.1 Helicobacteraceae bacterium
ATATGTAGATAAAAGCCTAAAAAGGCAAATTACCATAAATTTAAGTGGCAAAGTGATTGATTATTTCAAAGAAATGGCTGATAAAAAGGGTGTGCCATATCAAACCCTTATCAATATTTTTTTAAATGATTGCGTTGATAAGAAGCTTGATATTGCTATCGTAGAGGCAAGTTAGTTTTTCGTATAAGGCTTACATATATCTTGCAGTTTCAAATTGCTTTATGTAATTCTCCATATATTCAATATCTAGCTCATTTTTGTTATTTTTAATAGGTAATTTAATATCAGTTTCTTGTGGCACATTTGAGATAGTTCTTCCGTGTTCTATTGTTTTAAATAATCGTTCGGAAATAACAACGCTTATGTAAAATTTAGTATATTTGCTAATATTTTTTAGACTATTTACAAATGAACATATCATTACAAAGTTAGTAGCACAAAAATCATATTCTAAACAATATGTTTTTCCACCACCTCCATCTCCACCACTAACTATACAAATTTTATCCTTTAAATGAGATAGCCATAAATGTTTCATCGGCTTCTACGATGCCATCGAGCCTTACTTCGTTCATCATTTCTTGTAAGGTATCTAAAATTTTGTGTCGCCAAGCAAAGGCAGTAGGGAGCGAAATACCACAAATTTCAGCAGTTTTTCGCAAAGAATATTTTTCTATCATACAATGGATATATTTTTGCCAAACGGATAAATCTTTTTTTTACACCATAAAGTAGTATTATTTGTGTTTGCAAATGTTTTATGACAATCAAGGCAAATATAGCGTTGTTTGCTATTTTTTGTGCCATTTTTTTTAAAATATTTGCTATGACAATGTGGGCAATTCGTTAAATTCCTTGTAAAATTTAACTTTTCACTAATTTGCTCTTTCTCTCTTATGGATTTTAAAAAAAGTTTTTTATCATCAGCATTTAAACTTTGAAATAATTATTTTATAATTTCAAGTTCTGCCTTATTAATAGCTATTGTTTGCCTTTATATCATTGTTTTAATAATGCAATTACTAGCAAATTAAGCTTAAAAAACAATACTATATTTTAACAGAGTCTTTTAAATCATAATTTTGCCCTTACAATAAAACAACAATTAAATGAAAAATATGAAAATAAAATTTCACGGAAATGAAGTAACATTGTCTCAAAAATCAAATAAAAGTAGGTAATACAGCACTAATGGTTATTTTTAAAAACAAAAGATTTAAGCTCTATTCAAGTTGGTGGCAAAAAATAAAATACAAATTATAAATGTAGTGCCAAGCCTTGATACACCTGTATGCTCGATTCAAGCAAAAACATTTAATAAAAATGCTGCAAAATAACACTTCTAATTTTTTTGTGGCTTTTAAACCGCACTCTACTCTGCTTTTGATAGATTAATCAAGCCCCATAACTTTAGATATAATGCAATAATTTTAATAAAATCGGAGATGATTTCTTTTGGATTATTTTTCACTAGTTTATAAAGATCCGCTATTTAGCATCATAATTATCATCGCAATCATTACTTTGGTTGCCATTGCTGATTACACAAGGAATAGATACAAACAAAAGATAAAAAAACAAAGCCTAAGCGATTTTGTAAAAAATTTTGAAAACTACGGCACTGATGAAAAAATAAGCAGTCTATTAGATATATCAAAATATCCTATCTCAACACTTACTTTCATAGCAGATATATATGTTCAAAATGGAAATTTTAGCGAAGCAATAAAAATATACTTAACCATACTTGATAAAACACAGAATCTTGGAAAAAAAATACAAGTCTTAGAATTGCTTGGGGTTACATATTACAAAGCTGGATTTATGCAAAGGGCAAAAAATATTTTTATTGAGATTCTAAAAAACAATCCACGAAATACAAAGGTGCTGCTATTATTAGTGCAAACTTATGAGATTCTAGGAGAGTATAAAAATGCTTTATCTGTGGTATCTTGCCTTGAAGAGCTTGATGAAAAAGTAGATGAAGTAAAAAAATATATACAAATTTTAATACTAATAAATGATAGCCTAATGCCATTAAATCAAAGAGAAATTGAAATGTTGCGTATCAATAAAACAAGTAAAATTACAGAAAAAATTATATTAAACTACTTTAAGACATACAATATTCAAAGATTCTGGGAGATTGTGCTTAAAACTAAAAGTATCTCTAATTACATTGATATTTTATGGAATATAGAAAATATACCGCTAGATTCACTAAAAAATAATAAACAGATTCTAGATATATATCGTGCAAAAGGTATCATTGATGATGATGTAGAATGTGATATTTTTGAGCTTGAATCACTCAGAGTGATAAATAAATATTCCAATAAAATCGCAAATCTAGGTTTTAAATATCGTTGTAGCTCGTGTCAAGGAATATATCCATTTGAAGTATTTAGATGTCCAAGTTGTGCGGAACTAGGCAAAATCAATCTTGTATTAGAAATCATGGAATTAAATAATGAAAAAAATTACTCTCTTTTGTGATGGTGCGTGTCTTGGAAATCCCGGTTTTGGTGGCTGGTGTGCGATTTTAAGATATAACAACAATGAAAAAATACTAAAAGGCTCATCATCAAATACAACAAATAATAAAATGGAGCTAACAGCTTGCATAGAAGGGCTAAAGGCATTAAAAGAGCCTTGTGATGTAGAGATTGTAAGTGATTCTAAATATGTTTGTGAAGCTATAAATTCTTGGCTTGAAAATTGGATAAAAAAAGATTTTAAAAATGTGAAAAATGAAGAACTTTGGCTCTCATATATACAGACCTCAAAAATCCACAAAATACAAGCTAAATGGATAAAAGGGCATAATGGACATATAGAAAATGAACGATGCGATAAAATAGCAAAAGAGGAAGCTCTAATCTTAAAAGATTCTATCAAAGGTATAAAATGAAAAGCATAAAATTATACGAAGAAAATAAAGAATCTTTGGAAAAATTACAAAATAGCATAGAATATAATTTTAAAAACAAAAATCTTTTACTTGAATCCTTGACACATAAAAGTTATGATAAAAATAAAAATAACGAAAGACTAGAATTTCTAGGCGATGCGGTGCTTGATTTGTTAATCGGTGAATATGTCTTCAAAAAGCTACCAAAAAGCTGTGAAGGAGATTTGACAAAACTCCGTGCTAGTATGGTAAATGAAGCTAGTTTTGCAAAATTAGCAAGAGCAATAAATCTAGGTGATTATCTCTTTATATCAAATGCAGAAGAAAAAAACAATGGTAGAGATAAGTCTTCTATTTTATCAAATGCCCTAGAGGCACTTATTGGAGCGATATATTTAGATAGCAATATAAATAATGCAAAAAAGATAAGTTACGCGCTAATAGAAAAGGTGTATAAAAAATTAAATCCAGAAAATTTATTTAAAGACTACAAAACATTACTTCAAGAGCTAACACAAAGCATATGCGGCTTGATACCAGAATATATTCTTATAGATTCAAGTGGTCCAGACCACAACAAAATCTTTACAATGAAAATAATAATAAATAATATAGAATATGCCACAAAAAATGGAAAAAGCAAAAAAGAAGCAGAGCAAGCTTGTGCAAAAGTCGCATATGAAAAACTAAAAATAGAAAACAAAAACTAAAGAAGGATTAGAGATGAATACTTTTGGCGAGAGGCTAAAGATTAGCACTTTTGGAGAATCTCACGGGAGCGGTGTTGGTTGCATCATCGATGGTATGCCCTCAAACATAAAAGTAGATTTAGGCTTTATACAAAATGAAATAAATAGAAGAAAAGGTGGATTAAATCTATACTCAACACAACGCAAAGAAGACGATATAATAGAAATATTAAGCGGTGTATTTGAAGAATATACAACAGGGACGCCCATTGGAATTTTTATAAAAAATGGCAATGCAAAAAGTAGTGATTATGATGATATAAAAGATTTATTTCGCCCTAGCCACGCTGATTTTACATATTTTCACAAATATGGCATTAGAGATTATCGCGGGGGTGGGCGAAGTAGTGCAAGAGAAAGCATAGCAAGAGTAGCAAGTGGAGCATTTGCAAAATTATTATTAAATGAATTTGATATAAAAATAAAAAGCGGAATCTATAGTATCGGTGGGATAGAGTGTAACAATATAAATTTTGATTATGCAATGGAAAGTGAAATTAAAAGCCTTGATATTGATATAGAAGAAAAACAAAAAGAAATGATAATGAAAGCGAAACAAAATCACGATAGCATTGGTGGAGTTGCTTTGCTTTGTGCATCAAATATACCTATTGGACTTGGTGAGCCACTTTATTATAAGCTGGATTCTGCAATCGGTGCTTTAATGCTAGGGCTAAATGGGGTAAAGGCAGTTGAAATTGGAAATGGTGTAGAATCCTCAAAAATCTTTGGAAGTCAAAATAATGATGAAATCACAAATAGTGGATTCTTAAGCAATAATAGTGGTGGGATGCTTGGGGGGATTAGCAATGGTGATAAAATAATCATAAAAGTTCATTTCAAACCGACCCCTAGTATTTTCAAATCACAAAAGACTACCACAACAACAAATAAAGAAACTATTTTGAATCTAAAAGGTAGGCACGACCCTTGTATAGCGATTCGTGGTAGTATAGTCGCAGAATCTATGCTTGCATTAATCATCGCTGATATGCTACTTTTAAATGCCAGTTCAAATATTAAATATCTAAAACAAATATATAAATAAAAAATAAATAATTTTTAGCTTTTAATAATAGATTAAAAAAAAAATGTTTAAATTCTATTTACTTTTACTCTACTAGAGTTAAAAGAAAGTTTATTTCACAAGGAGTGGATTATGAAAAGAAGTGGTTTCTCAATGATTGAACTAGTATTTGTTATCGTTATACTAGGGGTTTTGGCAGCAGTTGCTGTGCCTAGATTTGTAACAACAAGGACAGATGCACAAGTTGCAATGGCAAGAAGTGATATTGCCTCTACGCTAAAGGCGATCCCTGCAAGAGTATTTGCAGAAAACCTAGACCCTACAGCAAGTGCACCTACTGGATTTTCAAGTTGGGGTGAGTGGATGATAGATACAGGTGGATTAGATAGAGGTAGATGGAGAGTTGGTGGTGGCGGAACTAGCACTGCTGGTAATAATGGAATCGAGCCAATTGGAAATGTAACAAATAGTAGTGGTAGCACAACTGGAGGTTGTGGGCAGATAATATGGATAGATCCCGCAACTGGAAATTTAACATTCGACCCAAATAACATACCAGCAACTACTACAAGTGGTAATAATAGTGGAACATTCTGTAAGGGACTAAAAGAATCTTATCCAAGTGGTTCAAATAGAATCATCCCACTTGCTACAACTGGAGCTGTAAAGTTCTAAGACTTCATATAGATTCTAGGCTTGAAAAGCTTAGAATCTTAGATTTCGTCAAAAACTCGTATCATCCTTCTAATAAAACTTGAATTGCAAAATTCAAAATCCCAAATATCCTCAAGAATCAATTTAAAAATAATTTCTATAAAGTTATAATCATTTAGTTTGATAAAATTTAAATTAGGAAATATTGATGGAGCTGAATTTTTACGCCACTTTAGTATGTATGGTTGTTGTGCTACTTATTGGTAGATTTATCATAAAAAGGCTTGCATTTTTTCACAAATACAATATACCAGAACCAGTTGTAGGTGGAATCATTGCGGCTATTGTGTTATTTATACTAAATGCAAAATTTAATATACAAATAAAATTTGATGAATCCATGAAAGATCCTTTAATGTTTGCATTTTTTACTTCAATTGGACTTAGTGCCGATTTTGCATCACTAAAAAAACAAGGGAAAATCTTAGTAACATTTTTATTTTGTGTAACGATTCTACTCTTTGCTCAAAACATATTGGGTATTTTATTATCACAAGTTATGGGTGTAAATCCACTTCTTGGATTACTTGGTGGCTCTATTACGATGAGTGGAGGACACGGCACTGGTGTGGCGTGGGCAGATGTATTCATAAAAGAGCCATACTTATTTAGTCCTGCAAAAGAATTTGCTCTTGCTTCAGCTACATTTGGACTTATTATGGGTGGAATCATTGGTGGTCCTGTGGCTAGATACTTGATAGAGAAAAACAATCTAAAGCCAAATATTATAGAAAATAAAGATTATGAAATAAAAGATGATGACTACGAAGATGAAAGCTTTTTTGAAATGCCAAAAAAACAAAAGTTAATCACAAGCGATACATTTATAGAATCTTTAGCACTTATTGCAATACCACTTCTCATCGGGACACAAATAACAAAGATATTAAAAGATTCTGCATTTACATTGCCTACATTTGTTTGGTGCTTATTTATCGGGGTATTGCTTAGAAATATTTTGCAAGGGCTAAAAGTGCATAAGGTGTTTGATAGGGAAGTTTCTGTTATCGGCAATGTGAGCTTATCCTTGTTTTTGGCTCTTGCATTAATGACTATAAATCTATCACAATTAGCAACCCTTGCTGTGCCAATTTTGGTGATATTAATAGCACAAGTTGCCTTGATGATACTATTTGCAGCGTTTATTACATTTAAGATTATGGGTAAAAACTACGATGCAGTGGTGTTATCTGCTGGACATTGTGGATTTGGTCTTGGAGCAATGCCAACTGCGATGGTAAATATACAAACAATCACAAATCATTATGGTCCAAGTCATTTAGCATTTGTCGTTGTGCCTTTGGTTGGAGCATTTTTTATCGACTTGATTAATGCATTGGTGATACAAGGATTTTTATATTTTATTAGATTTTTTATCTAGTTTAAAAATAATTGTATCAATTATCTCATCTGCACCATTTGGCGAAATGGTGCTTTTTAGATTTTTGCTAGATTCATATAGATCTAAATTGTCTATATAATCAAAAAAATCATCTTTATTTAGTTTATCTTGCGAAATAATTTTGCATAAATCCCCCAAAAAAAGAGCATTGAAGTATTGATGATTTTTTGCAGCATAAGGATATGGGATAAAAAGACTAGGAAGTCTATTTGCACACAATTCCCAAAGGCTACCAGCTCCACACCTGGATATACAAAAATCTGCTTTTTGTATATATTTAATCAATTTTTTACTGAAGCTAAATAGCACTACTTCAAAGCCATTTTTATTGACAAATTTCACACCTTCATCAAAATTTTTTATCTCATCAAATCCAATATTTTTATATTCATCAAAAATACGCTCAAAATCCAACTTTCCACATTGGTGAATAATATTAATCTTTCTATCCAATAAGTCATTAGCCAGAGTTAGTGCAAACGAATTAATAGCACTTGCTCCTTGCGAACCACCAATAAAAATAATTGTATTTAATTTTTCTCTATCTCTTGCAAATTTAAAAAAATCTTCATTGACAGGATATGAAGTATTTATAAAACCATTCAAATTAAAACTACAAAATTTTGCTTTTGCAAATGGAGATAGAATCTTATTTAACATGCCAAGAACAGAATTTTGCTCGTGAATGAAAAGTGGGATTCTGCTTATTGTGCTAGCAAAACTTGCTCCTCCGGCACTAAATCCTCCCACACTAATAACCGCATCAATTTTATATTTTTTTAGAATCTTTATGCTTGAAAATATCGCTTTCAACTGCAAATAAAGCGATTTGATTTTTGCAAAGCCTCTTTTATTCACAACCCCGCTAGATTCTAAAAAATAACAAACCTTAAAAATATCACAATTTTCAAACCACAATCTATCTTGACCACTAGTAGAACCGATATAATAGACATTAAATCCACGATTTTTACAAGATATAGCAAGTGTCTTAGCAATGCTTAGATGTCCGCCTGTGCCTCCACCTGTAATTAGTATATTCATAATAAATCCACAAAAAGCCTAATAGCTAAAATCACTACAAAGATGAGAAAAATAAACGCACAAATTTTATCTATCACATTGAATAATTTATTTGTTATAAACCTCCTAAAATACGCAGCAATAAAAATCACTGATAAAAATGCACTAAATAATCCTAAAAATAAAGATGTTAGATTAAATAGTATATTTTTATCCATATATGGCGTAACAATAACACAAAAAAATAAAATCGCCTTTGGATTGGAGAGGTTGATAAGCAAGCCTCTTTTGTATCCACCAACTACTTTAGAATTTTTAAAATCTAAGTCATTGCCTTTATTTTTACATAGCAAAAAAGAAAGATACAAAAGATAAACAATTCCAAATATGCTTAAGATTATTTGAGCGAAATTACTTGTGAAAAAATGTGCAAAACCAAAATATAAAATCGCTAGATAAAAAATCCACCCACTTGCAATGCCAAACAATGTAATTAGTGCTTTTTTTATCCCGAATCTAAGCGTAGTTTGAAGTATGAGTAAAATATCGGGTCCCGGTGTAATAGCCCCAATAAATGCTATAAGAAAAATCACAAACAACCCTTAATTAGTAAATTTAAAATATTTCTCCAAAACTAAAAGTGATATTATAATCTCTCTATTTTTATCCATAAACTCTTTGCAATAAGAGTTCGCATTCTTGATGATTACTTCTGCCTTTCGTGGATTATTTTTGTAATAATCAATTTTTTCAAATACATTATTATAATCATCATCAATCTCGATATAATGATAATCGCCTTTCAATCGCCCCTCCATAAACCAAGTCTCAAATTTTGGCTTTGGCATTATCGCAATAGAATTACTATTCATAATCCACTTTAGATTGCTTGCTACATCATTTCCCTCTAATGACAAAATAAATTTATGCCTCAAATGTTCTTGCTTGCTTGACTTTGGCTTGACAAATGCTTTATTAGATTCTGCGATACTGCCTGTATGCCCCAAATCACATCTACTATCATGGAAATATTTACTTAAAAATCTGATACGATGTTCCTGATACACGCCACCTCGAAAATACAAAATATCATCTTTAGCACAAAATGGAATCTTATCTTCTACAAAACTAAAATGTCTTATTTTATCCAGATTTAAAAGAATATTATTTTTATTATTGGAATCTATAGGACGAGATTTTGTAAGCGATGGATAAGAAAGGTTATAATTCACATCTCCGCTCTCTAAAATAAACTCTAAATCTTTAGGAAAATATACCAAATATTCATAACTATCATAAAAGTAATTGATTAGCTTTTTTGGTATTTTATAATCTTTAATTGCGATTTTCTTATTACAACCACTCTCTACTTGCATATCAATTTTAGAATCCAATTTATTGTAATAATTCACTCTATCAATGATATATTTATAATCGCTTCTTTGTTCTACATTATCTAAATATTTTTGTTTATCAAATAAGATTCTAGGCAATAAATATCTAAGTATTCCTTTTACATTGTAGAGAAATCGTCCCATCTTAAATGATCTCTCTTAATTCATTAGCACTAGTCATCCAATCTTTTAATTCATCAAATTGATTATTTTCAATCATTTTTTTTGCATAATAAAGTTCATCTAATATCGCATTGATAGATTCTAATAGATTTTCTTTATTTTGCTTTGCTATTGCAGACCACATTACACCGCTACTTTTACTAATCCTGCTCATTCCTTTAAATCCACCTCCAGCAATAGCTACAATATCCTGAGGATTCTCTTGTTTTAAAACGGTATTTGCTAAAGCATAGCTTAAAATATGTGGCATATGACTAATAAATGCTGTATGCCTATCGTGGTCTTTAGAATCCATTTTGACTATATTCATACCAAGCTGCATACAAATTTCTCTAGCTAAATTTAGTTGATATTGCCCACTTTTTGCCATATCAACAAAAATCATAATTTGATTTTTGTATAGATCCTTAAATGCTGCCTTTGGTCCGAAATTTTCAGTGCCACACATAGGGTGCAAACTAACAAAATTTGCCCTTAATTCTTGTGGAATAGTTTTTATAATCTCTTTTTTTACTCCACCAAAATCAATTACTAATTGATTTTCTCGCAAATTTTTAATCCTCTTTATAATCTCCACAATAGAATCTACCGGCGTGCATAAAAAAATCACATCACAATCTAAAATCCCTTTAAAATCAAGGCATTCATCTACAAGCCCAAGATAAACAGCCTGCCTTCTATGCACAGGATTTATATCATCACCTACAATAAGACTAAATAATGAGCTTTCTTTTAGAGCCAGACCTAAGCTTCCGCCCATAAGCCCAAGTCCTATAATTCCTGCTTTCATTTTCAACCTTTTAAATTATTCCTTAAACATTATGTAGTAGAATTATAGCTTTTAAAATTTATAATTATTTTTATCAATATTTATAGCTAAATATCGTAGGCACTAGCCACTAAGGGAATAAAACTTAATATGAGAATTATCACTCTAATTTGCTTACTAAATTCTATCATATTTGCAAGTGAAATAAAGTCAATAACATACGATGGCTTGGTTAGGATGTCTAATCTAATTGCAAATGAAATATCTGATATTAAAGTTGGCGATAAACTAAACAAAGAAAAAATTAATAAGGCAATCATTGCATTTTATAAACAAGATTATTTTGATGACATATATGCAACATTTGATGAAAACAATGGGAATTTAAGTTTTCATTTCAAAGAAAAACCAGTAATTAACAATATAGAAATCAAGGGCTATGGCAATGAAACAGAAACAAAAGATGTTGAAAAACTAATCAATATCAAAAGAGGCGATACATATGATATATACAAAGAGCAATATGCGAAAGAAATCATAATAAAAACGCTAGAAGATAAAGGGATATATGGCTCTGTAGTAGAGATAGATAACATTAAAATTGAAGATTCTATAAGTCTTGTGTTTAATATAAATAAGGGTGAAAATATCATCATTAGAAAATCGTATTATGAAGGTGCTACGCTAGATAAAGATGAAATAGAATCCCTTAGTGCAAACAGAGAAAGGCATAGTTGGCTGGGTTGGCTACCTTGGTGGAGTAATGGAGAACTAAAATTAAAAGAACTAGAATTCGACAATCTTAGAATCCAAGATGTATATATGAGAAAAGGGTATCTTGATGCAGTGATTTCAAATCCACTCGTAAATGCAAACTTTTTGGATTATGATGCAATTCTTATGTATAAAATAATAGAGGGAAAAAGATATAAAGTTAATGGTGTTGAAATTAGAAAAAATGATGATATTAGCGACATCTTTCCTATAGAGACACTAGAAGAGTTAATAAACATCAAAGAGGATGAATATTTCAATATAGAAAGTGTTAGAAATGATATTGAAATCCTAAAATCATATATAATGGACCAAGGCTATGCATATGCAAGAATCTTGCCAGATTTGGATAAAAACGAAGAAAATGCAGAAGTCAAGGTTATTTTCAGCATAGATATAGGAAAAAAAGTAAATATAAACAATGTTATAGTTACTGGAAACACCGTAAGTGCCGATAGAATCATAAGAAGAGAAATGCTTATTGCACCAAATGATACATACAGCATAACAAATATAAGAAAAAGTGAAAATGCTCTAAGAAGAACGGGGTTCTTTGATAAAGTCCAAATATCAGAGATTAGAGTCGATGAAACTTCTATGAATCTATTGGTTGAAGTGGTAGAAGGGCGAACAGGCGAAATTATGTTTGGGCTTGGCTATGGAAGCTATGATAAGTTGATGCTAAATGCTTCACTAAAAGAAAGGAATATATTTGGCACAGGAATGAGTGTGCAATTTTATGTCAATTATAGTAAATACTCGCAGCTATTTAATATAGGTTTTACAAACCCTAGAATCTTAGATTCAGAGTATAGCTCTTCTATCAATATCTATCGAAGTTATTTTGATAATTATGACTACGTAGAAAATTCAACAGGATTTAATATATCTGTTGGAAGAAATATAACAGACACTCTAGCTGCAAATGTGATATATGAAATTTCAAAAACCAACATTAGTGATTTTAGTGACCCAGTAAGTGGTGGATTGCTATATGCTAATTATTTTCCGGTAAATGGTGTTTTAAAAAGTTCTATTACACCTGGGCTTTATTTTGATAATACAGATGACTATTATTTTCCAAAAAATGGTGCGATACTGGAAGCTAGCTCAGAATTTGCAGGACTTGGTGGCAATGCAAAATATATAAAATTATTTGGAAAAGCTGGGTTATATTATCATCTAAAAAATCTAATTGATTTCAATTTAATCCTCCGATACAAGGCACAAATTGGTGGAATCTTCGGTGAAATTGGAAATAAAGATATAAAAGGTGTGCCAATTACAAATACATTTTATATGGGCGGTATTGGCACGGTTAGAGGATATGAAACATATTCTCTAACACCTAAGGATGCAAATGGGCTAAGAATTGGCGGAAGATATATGTTTACAAATTCTATCGAAGCGAGCTATGGGGTGCTAGAGGCTATAAATATGAGAATTGCTGCGTTTTTTGATTATGGAATGATTGGCAAAAATAGCTTTAATGAGATAAATAGAATGTCGTGGGGACTTGCATTAGAATGGGTGTCTCCAATTGGTCCTCTTGTATTTGTATTTCCATTTGCTATCAATCCACAACCAAATGACAATACATCTAGCTTTGAATTTACAATGGGAACAAGATTCTAGCTTATAAGGAATATTTATGAAAAGAGTTAGTAATGATAAAATACTACAAGAGATAAAAACGACACCACTAAAAGAATTGGGCAAAAGAGCCTATGAAATAAAAAAAGAGCTTCATAGTGATAAAATTACTACATTTGTAATTGATAGAAATATAAATTATACAAATATATGCTGGGTTGATTGTAAATTTTGTGCATTCAAGCGAAAAATAAATGAATATGATGCATACATACTTAGCTTTGAGGAAATAGATTCTAAGATTGATGAGCTGATTGCAATCGGTGGGACACAGATATTATTTCAAGGTGGCGTGCACCCAAATCTAAAACTTGAATGGTATGAAGATTTAGTCCGCCACATACATCAAAAATATCCAAATATCACCATACACGGTTTTAGTGCCATTGAGATTGATTACATAGCAAAAGTTTCAAAAGTATCTATAAAAGAAACCTTGCAAACATTAAAAAAAGCCGGTCTTAGCTCGATTCCAGGTGCTGGAGCTGAAATACTAAGTGATAGAGTAAGAAACATTATCGCACCAAAAAAGCTAGATTCTAGTGAATGGATAGAAATACACAGACAAGCTCATTATCTTGATATGAAAACAACAGCAACAATGATGTTTGGAAGTATTGAAAATGACAGCGATATAGTAGAGCATTTTAATAGAATTAGAGATTTGCAAGATGAAACTGGCGGATTTAGAGCATTTATCTTATGGAGTTTTCAGCCAGATAATACGCCCCTTCTAAGAGAAATGCCACATATCAAAAAAGCATCATCAAATAGATATTTACGACTTCTTAGTGCAAGTAGAATCTATCTTGATAATTTTAAGAATATTCAAAGCTCTTGGGTAACACAAGGTCACTTTATAGGACAATTAGCACTTAGTTTTGGTGCAAATGATTTAGGAAGCACTATGATGGAAGAAAATGTCGTAGCAAGTGCAGGAGCAAAAAATAGTGCAAGCACGCAAGAGCTGGTAAAGCTCATTTTAGATGCAGGTGAAATACCAGCTATAAGAGATACTGCTTATAATATCTTAGAAATATGCTAGGAGGTAATTTTTGCGAATTTTATTTATTTTTATACTAATTATTGGACTAACAAAAGGAAATAATATGAATGAAGTAATTTATCTAGAGGTAAATAATAACAAGATTCCAATTATTCAAGAAATATCAAATATTTTGCCTATCGGATTCATAAAGATTATATTCAATGGAGCTGGAACATTAGGTGAAGAAAAAGCTGGATTATCTTCATTTAGTGCGACGATGCTAGATAGAGGTAGCAAGAAAAGAGGCGAATATGGATTTGCAAAAGAATTGGAAAAAAGAGCAATAGGTCTAAATGTAAATAATGGCTATGAAAGCATTTCCCTTAGCATTGAATTTTTAAAAGAACAACAAGATAAAGCTATTGAATTATTGGGCGAACTTCTAGCAAATCCAAACTTAACCAATGAAGCATTGGAGCAAACAAAACTAATACTAATCGGATACTTACTATCTAAAGAAAATGATTTTGATTACATCGCACAAAAAAATCTAAAATCTATTTTATTCAAAGGAACACCTCTTGCAGCGACAAAAATAGGCACTATAAAAGATATAGAACAAATCAATCTAAGTGATGTAGAAAGATTTTTAAAGGATAAATTACTACTAAACAATGCCGTGATACTTCTAGGTGGAGACTTGGATATAGAAAAGACAAAAAAACAACTAAACAAGATTCTAAAGATTCTAGAAAATGGCACAAAATACACTGGCACAAAATACTATCCAAACGCAGATTCTAAAGAAATAATAGATATAAAACCGACGAAACAAGCATATATTTATTTTGGCTCACCATTTAATTTTGAAAGTTATGAAGATGAATTGCACAAAGCACAGATAATGAGTTTTATTATGGGCTCAAGTGGATTTGGCTCAAGGATGATGGAAGAAATAAGAGTAAAAAGAGGACTCGCTTATTCGGCATATTTTTATAATTCAATAGATAATGTTAGCTCAAATACTTTTGGATATCTGCAAACAAAATTAGAAAATAAAGATGAAGCGATTAAAGCCATAAAGGAAACTATCGCAGATTTTTTGAAAGGGAATGTAACAAAACAAGAATTAGATGATGCAAAATCATATATTCTTGGCTCAAGAGTATTAAGCGATGAGACAATAAATAGCAGACTTGGCAAGAAATATATCAATTTCTATCGCAATTTGCCACTAGACTATGACAAAACCTTGATACAAAAAATAAAAGATTTAACTTTAGATGAGCTAAATCAATACATAAGATCACATAAAGAAATAAATGATTTAAGCTTTAGCATAGTGATTGATAAATGAATAGATTAGCTAAAATAGGCATAAATAACCTATTTGAAGCTATTTTATACACTCCAAAATCATACACAAATACAACGATTCTAAAATCTCTAAACAAATATTCTATAAATGAAGGTGCGACAAAAATCATCATAAATTCCAAAGCAAGATTTGGCAAGACGCTCAAATTTCAAGCATATATGCTAGATTTAAATGAAAATCTCGAGATAACGATATTTAATCCAAAACCATATCACAATAAAATTTTTATCCAAGATAAAGAAATGTATATTTTTGGAAAATTTGAATACAAATATGGGATATGGAGCATAATCCAACCAAGAATTACTACAAATATCAATCAAGTCATTATGAATTTTGCTACAACAAAAATGCGGGATCTTAATAATATTTTTAGAGAAATCATTTCAAAGGAAAACCTAAACACTCTAAACTTTGATGATAGGATAACAGAATCTATTTTTAGCATTTTTCACCCAGAATCCAATATGTCTTATTTAAATGAATTTAATAAAAATAATGGACTTTTTGGTAGATACCTTGAGGCAATTAAATTTGTAGAAATATATTATTATATGCAATCATTACGCAAAAAAAGGCACTATTTTGAAGCTACAAGCACATTAAATGGGGATTATAAAAGTTTCGTGGAATCTTTGCCTTTTTCTCTTACAAATGGTCAAGAAAAATGTATTGATTATCTAAGCAAAAAGCTGGATTCTAAAATTGCTACTAGATGTGTCGTTATGGGCGATGTAGGCTGTGGAAAAACAATAGTAATTTTATCTTGTGTGATGATGGCTTATCCAAAAAAATCCATACTTCTTGCACCAACAACGATACTTGCAAGTCAAATATACAATGAGGCAATAAAATTCTTACCAAAAAATGTTAGTGTAGGACTTGCCATCAAAGACAATAAGATTGTAGATTGTGATTTTTTGATAGGAACGCATTCACTTTTATACAAAAACATTTCATCTTTTAGCTTATTTATGACTGATGAACAACATAGATTTGGGACAAATCAAAGAATGACGATAGAAAAAATGCTGGAAATTGATGGCAAAAAACCGCATAGTATTCAATTTTCTGCTACACCTATACCACGCACAATGGCGTTAATAGAATCTAATATAGTTGATTTTTGCACGATAAAAGATTTGCCATTTAAAAAAGATATTACGAGTAAAATCATCACAAAAGATGACTTTAGTGCACTAATAACGCACATTAAAGAAGAGATAAAAAATCATATGCAAATTGCAATCATATATCCTTTGGTAGAACAAAGCGATACAATTGCCTATCAATCCATAGAAGAAGGCTTGCCATTTTGGCAAAAAAATTTTAAAGGCGTATATTCAACACACGGTAAAGATAAAAACAAAGAAGAAATTATCGATGCTTTTAGAGATAATGGCGATATTTTGATTGCGACTACACTATTTGAGGTAGGCATCTCGCTTCCTAGATTATCTACAATCATTATCGTTGGAGCAGAAAGACTTGGATTTGCTACATTGCACCAGCTAAGAGGCAGAGTAAGCCGAAATGGGGCAAAAGGATTTTGCTTTTTATATACAAATGATCCAAAGAGGGCAAGATTGAACGATTTTATAAAAACAACTAATGGTTTTGAGATTGCGGAGCTAGATTTAAAATATAGAAATAGTGGAGATATTTTAAAAGGGATTCGCCAAAGCGGTATGCAATTTAGATATTTTGATATAGCAATAGATAAAGAAATAGCAAATAATGCGAAAAATGTACTTTTAAAAAACGAAGCAAGATAAAGGCACGAAATGAAAA
>JAFVZI010000014.1 GCA_017508245.1 Helicobacteraceae bacterium
TTACAGATTGAACATTGCTTTTATATAGAGCATTTCCTATACTTGAGCTTGTATCAACTCCAATTCTAAAGTAGTTTCCATTTTGTTCTAAATAATATAATGGACTTTGAGTGCTAAGATGTGAAAATAGGTTTGTGATATCACACTTATTTTATTCATCGGTATTTCTAAAATAAAACTTTACATCAAAAACCGAATAAACAATCAAATTTTATGTTATAACCTGGGCTATTTCAATCACTGCAAAGGGTAAATCAAGGTATGAATCTAAAATTATTGCAAAATGGGGGGGGGCAGCAACTATATAGCACTCATTCCAGCCTATAAACCTTCTTTAGAGCTAATTGATATAACAAATTCTCTACTTAAAAATAACATTATCGTCGTAGTGGTAAATGATGGTTCAGGAGAATCCTTTGATGATGTATTTTTGCGATTAGACAAAAAAGTCGTAGTATTAAAAAATGCGGTCAATCTAGGAAAAGGTGCTGCCTTAAAGCACGGAATAAATCACATTATTAATAATTATAAAAATGCAGAATCTATCATTACCCTTGATTGCGATGGACAACATAAAATACAAGATGTGCTGAATCTAAAAGATAAATTTTCCTCACACAAAAATGCCGATTTAGCAATTGGAGTAAGAAAATTTGATGGTAAAGTACCATTTAGGAGTAGCATTGGCAATAAAGCCACAAGAGTGATTTTTAAAATGATGTTTGGCAAAAAGATTCTAGATACACAAAGTGGGCTTAGAATCTTCAGCCTAGATTTTGCAAAGCTCATTCTTAGCATACCATACAATGGATATGAATTTGAAATGCAGATGCTAATCCTAGCGTGCAATAAAAATAAGACTATCTTGCAAGTTCCTATTGAAACAATCTACATAAATAACAACGCCAATTCAAATTTTAATCCTATATTTGATTCTCTTAGCATTTATTTTGTGCTATTTAGACATATTGGTAATTCGCTAGTTACTGCGGCAATTGATTATATAGTCTTTGTGATAGCATTTAGTCTTGGATATAGTCTTTTATCTTGTATGATAGCAGGAAGAGTTATTGCAGGTAGCTTTAATTTTTTTGTCGGGAAAATGGTCGTTTTTAAAACGAAAGCAAATCTAAAATTTGAAATCACTTCGTATATAGCTTTAACAATCATATTAATGCTAATTTCTATGCAAGGCATAAAGTTTATATCACAGCAAAGCGGAATTAGCGAGATTATCATCAAACCAATTTGCGAAGTGATGATATTTGCCATCAGCTTTTTAATACAGAGATTTTTTATATTTATTTCCAAAGATGACATTATTGGGGGGGGGATTGATGAAAAAGCCACAGATTGGGAATCTTATTATGCTGCCAATGCGAGAAAAATTCACATATCTAGTATCACAAGAAAAATTAGCCAAATGATTATTTTAAAACTTTTAAAAAGATTTGCTCAACAAAATAAAATATCTATGATTTGTGAATTTGGTGGAGGAGATAGCTGCTTTTATGAAGGATTTAGAAACGTATATGACAAAGCATATTATAAAGTGCTGGATAATTCCCCAAATGGTGTCAATTTATTTAATACCAAGTACAAAAATATTGCACCATTTATGCAAGAAGCACAAATATGCAATCTACTTTTACCAAATACAGAATCTAATGAGAAATTTGACATAGTTTTTAGTGCCGGACTAATAGAGCATTTTGATAGACACAATACAAAGGCGATGATAAAAAGACATTTTGATTTTGCTAAACAAAATGGAATCGTGCTTATCACCTACCCTACTCCCACTTTGCTTTATATAATCATTAGAAAATCTGCAGAGATTCTAAAAGTGTGGAGCTTCTACGATGAAAGACCATTGATGTTTGAGGAAGTACACGATAGCGCAAAAGAATATGGGGAATTACTAGCAAGAAAATTAAATCTAGCCATAGGACTTACGCAAGAAATACTTGTTTATAAAAAAATATAAAGGAAGAGATATGAATTTGGTTTTGGCGATATTATCATTTTTTGGGGCAGTTTTGCTACCTGGGGCGATTTTACAAAAGATTTTCATAAAAGAAAAGTTTGTCATATCAAGTTTTGTTATTTATAGTTTTATTTTTAGTTTATGCTTTAACTTTGTGCTTATATCTTTTCTAATACTTACTAGAATCTATACACAAAATATCGTAGTAAGCATTCTTTTCATAGAGTGGATTGTATTTTTATATATTTTTAGAAATGAAATCATATATGGAATCCATACTCCAAAAATCACGCAAATACAAGATAACAATGCAAAAATATATTTCATACTTGGTACATTGATATCATTGTATATGCTAAATAATATCCTTAAAGTTGATATTTTTTATGCTTGGGATGCAGTTGTTAGCTGGAATAGATGGGCAACGGAATTAGCGAGTATGGATTTTGTTCTAAACGATGGAGGCTATCCACAACTCTACCCTATGCTAATTTCACTTGGATATGTAGCAAGTGGCAAAATATCAAGCTTCCAAGGCATAGGGGTAGCAATTTGGCAATATTTTGCATTTGCTGGAATTGTATGTAGTATATTTTTATTGCCAAAAGATTCTAAGGATATGGCAAAATGGAGTGCATTTGGATTAATCCTTGGCGTAATCACATATCTAGCTTTTTTCTCTCTAACAAACCAATTTTTTGTTGGATATGTGGATATGCCTGTATCAATGATAATTCTAATGTCTAGCTTACTTATGCTAAAAGCTAGTATTTGTCTAGATGAAAACGACAAACAAAATGCGTATAAATATTTGATTTTAAGTGCGTTTTGTGCTGGAATTAGCTGTCAAATCAAACAAGCTGGATTATTTTATATCGCAGTGTATGCGATATGTTTATTTTATTTGTATTTTAAATACAAAATATCAAACAAGATTCTGCTACTTTGTATCTTCATCGCGGCTTTGTTTGTTATGCCTTGGGCAATCATTGCTATGTATAAAAAGTTTATCTTAGATATGGACGCTACAAATGCAAGCTATACGATGAGTGGAATCTATGGCGATAAATCACCTTTAGAGAGGTTGATGAACAATATCTGGAATCCTTTTAGTTTATTTGCTCTAGCTGGGCTATTTTCTATAATATCAAAAAATGTAATCATTGGCATTTTTGGTATTTTTGGATTCTTGTATTTTATATTTTGGGGTTGTTTTCTTAGCTATGATTTAAGAAATATGCAAGCTGGAATCCCATTTATGATTATTGCGACAAGCTACCTACTTTACTCATTATTTAGTAAAAAAGATGGCATATTTTTATTTTTATATAAAAGAGTGGGATTGTTATTTATTTCATTTATCATAGTAGGGCTGATTATTAGTTTTTTTTCACAAGAAAAGATTTTACAAGGCGAATACAAAAGAAAAACTACACTAGGTGGAAAAGAAATAAGCAAAATAATCTCTGATACATATAAAAATCGCGGTGAAAAAATGCTTCTTACAGGCAATCAACCAATAGCTTATAATCCAAATATAAATCGTGGTTATAAACATTATAATTTCAACATCCAAGATGATAAATTGATACAAGATTTAAATGACTTTAAAAATGACAATGGAGCATTTTATATCTTGCTTACAAAAAATGAATACAATATTCACAAAGATATATTAAAAGATTCTATTTATTTAGGCGATGATGGGTATTATATACTTTTAGAATTCAACTAGAATCCTAGCAGATTCTAGGCAATATTTCACCCTCTGGATAATTCAAATAAGTCTTGCTTCCCCAAGTATTTTTCATCACTACTTTGTTGCCAAGTGTGCCTTGTGCAACATTTCCAATGATTCTAGAATCTTTTCCTAATCTTGTATTTTGAAGCAAAGAAATTGCTCTAGGTGCATCATCTTTTGCTATGGTAAAAGCACATACACCCTCGTTTGCTAATAAATATGGCTCGATACCCAGAATCTCACACACTCCACGAACAGAATCTGGCACTAAAATATCATCTTGATTAATGAAAATATCTTTTTTTGAAGCATTTGCCCATTCATTCAAAAGTGCTGCGATACCGCCTCTTGTAGCATCACGAATAGCGTGAATTTCAATATCATTTTCAATCAATACATTTATCATTTCCCACAAGCTAGCACAATCGCTTTGCAAATCATTTGATAAATTTATATTATTTCTAAGACAATAAATACAAGCACCGTGCGAACCAATCGGAGCACTTAAAATGATTACATCACCATCTTTTAGATTTTTTGCGCTTAGATTTTTGTATTTTACTTCACCAATTGCAGTAGTATTTATAAAAATACCATTTATACTGCCTTTATTTACCACTTTTGTATCAGCAGATAGAAGTGTAATATTATTTTTTAGCATTTCATCTTTCATTGATTGTGCGATTTTTTTCAAATCATTGATTAAAAATCCTTCTTCGATGATAAATGAAGCACTTAAATAAAGTGGTTTTGCCCCGCCAACTGCCACATCATTACAGCTACCACAAATACTAAGCTTGCCTATATCACCACCGGGGAAAAAAATCGGTGTTATAGTATAAGAATCTGTGCTTATTGCAAAATCCTTACCACTAAAAAAGCCAGAATCTTCAATGGCAAATTTTGCAATATCTCCAAAAGTTTGGATAAATACATCATTTATCAATCTCGCATTTTCTCTACCACCATTACCATAAGAAAGCAATACTCTATCCACAAAATCCCTCTTGCTAAAAACATCTTAAATTTAATCCAAAAAGTATATAAATTTTATGTTAAAATTTTTTTAATTTTTTTAAATCCAAAAAATGCCATTTGAGAGAATATAAAAATGAAAATAGAGATACTTTATAGCAAAATACACAATGCCACGATAACTGACGCAAACCTAAACTATAAAGGTTCAATAACGATAGATAAAGCATTGTTAAGAGAATCTAAGCTATTTGTCGGGCAAAAAGTAGAAATCGCAAATTTGAATAATGGAGAGAGATTTTCTACATATATCATTGAGGGCAAAGAAAATAGTAAGGTTATATGCCTAAATGGTGCAGCAGCTAGAAAGGTGCAAGTTGGAGATAAAATCATTATTATGGCCTATGCAACTTGCGACATAGACAAAGCAGAATCTTTTAAGCCAACAATCATAATGCTAGATGAAGATAACGACATTATAACAACAACTAATAAGGAATAATTATGTTTAATCCAAATGACTTAAACAAAATGATAAGCCAGTTTCAAGATACATTTAAAAATATGGAAGAAAAACAAGCAAATACAATCTTTAGCGCTACAAGTGGCGGTGGATTGGTAAAAGCTAGTGTAAATGGCAAAGGCGAATTGGTAGATTTAATCATCGATAAAAGTTTGCTTGATGATGTGGAATCTCTGCAGATTCTCATCATTGGTGCGATAAATGAAGCATATAAAAATGTAGATGAAAATAGAAAAAATAGTGCAATGGAGTTATTTGGTGATATTTCGCCATTTAATAATTAAAATTTGTATTTTATTTCTTGGTGTAAATGTCGCATTTAGCCTAGATTTCAGCAAATGCCAAGAATACTACTTGAAAGCATCAAAAGAATTTGGTGGGATTTTTGCTTTACATTTAGGAAATGGACTTTATCTAGCATATTCAAGTAAGCAAATACAAAATGATAAGCTCATAAAATCATCGCCACTTCTAGGGTTGTATCTGTTTAAAGATGATGCTTTGGCTTACAGATTTGACTTAAAAGAGATTCAAGATAATATAAAAGTCGTAGCTATCAATAAAGATTCTATAACATATGGAAAAATACAACAAAAACAAAACTCTATCAAAAGCTTAGCAGTATTTAGCAAAAATATACAAGAAAATAGCATAATTAGTGATATTTGCTATCAAGTGTATGGAATCTCAACCAATGATGATAAATTTATTAGTAAAAAATATATAGATTTGTTTTTAGAAGCTTCTACAAAAGATACGGCTTATTCATATATAGGAATAGAAACAAATAACAATCTAAAAATAAGCAAAACAAATCCTCTAATCATCAAAAATATAAAAATTGGAGATAAAATTGAAAGCATCAATGATAAAAAAATAGAATCTAGCAATGATTTCTTTGATAAGACCACAATATCACTACCAAATACAAAGATAAAAATTAGAATAAACAACATTGATTATTTGATTGAGACGCTACCTTTAAATACACCATTTGATATGCAAAGCACATATTTAGAGGCTTTGGGCATAGTAATCAATAAAGATTTAACGATAATAAATAATCCAGTAAGTAATAATTTTAAACAAGGTGATAGAATCTTAAGGATAAATAAAATCGATATCAAAAATATTAGCGATATAGATTCTGCTATAGATTCTACGCTAAAAGATAGTTTAAATATTTTGGTATCAAGAGATAAATTTGAATTTTTTATAAATATTCAAAAACCACTAAATATAGACAGGAATATAGATGAAAAAGACATTAATTGATTTTGAAGATTTTTTAAAATCAAATGATACAAGTATATTTGAGAGTTTTCACCCATATTTTCAAGATGCATTTTGGGAGATGGTTGTAAATGGAGGAAAGAGATTTAGACCTAGTTTGTTATTTAGTGTAGTTTTGGCACATAGAAAAGAAAAGATAAAAGATTCATTTTATATAGCTTTGGCACTAGAAGTTTTGCACACCTACTCACTAATCCACGATGATTTGCCTGCAATGGATAATTCGCCGCTTAGACGTGGACATACAACTTTGCATATAAAATATGATGAATGTGGAGCGATACTAGCTGGAGACGCACTAAATACATACGCATTTCATTTGATTAGTAATTCAAATTTTAGTGATAAAATAAAAGTAGAAATAACAAAATCATTATCATTTAGTGCTTTAAAAATGCTGCTTGGACAAGCTTGTGATTGTTATTTTGAAAATAAAAAGCTAAGCAAAGACAAAGTCGATTTTATTCATTTAAACAAAACGGCGGCTCTTATCGCAAGCTCACTTGAAATAGGTGGAATCATCGCTTTGCTAGATGAAAATGCAATAAAAAAACTTAAATTTTTTGGTACAAAACTTGGATTATATTTTCAAATAAGAGATGATGTGCTAGATTCTACAAGCGTTGAGAGTATCGAGGGAAAACCAACAAATAATGATACATCTAAAAATAGCTATGTAAATCTACTTGGCATAGAGAAAGCAAAAGAAACTAAAGAGAAATTGAAAAATGAATTATTGCTAGAATTGAATACTATGCAAGATAACATACAAAAAAATCTAAAAGAATTATTGCAATCTTATTGAGGGATACGACTTATGAAAAATATCTTAATTACAAATGATGATGGCTTTGATTCTCCTGCGTTAGAAGCGTTGGTAGATGCCATTAAAGACATAGCTAGGATTCTAGTAGTTGCTCCTGCTAGTGAAAAATCAGCTTGCGGACACGGACTTACGCTTACAAAACCATTGAGTTTTATAAAGGTAAAAGATGATTTTTATAAACTAGATAATGGGACTCCATCAGATTGCATTTATCTTGCATTAAACACGCTATATGAGACGAAACCTGATTTAATAATTTCAGGCATAAATATAGGTTCAAATATGGGTGAAGATGTAACATATTCGGGTACCGTCGCAGGTGCAATGGAAGGTGCAATAAGAGAAATACCAAGTATTGCAATATCTCAAGTATTAAGTGATAAAAATGATGTTTTTAGCTTTGATTTCAGCTTAGCAAAACAAGTAACAAGAGAGATTGTAGAAAAAATCTTAAATGACACATTCCCGCTAAAAGGAAGAAAATTATTAAATATTAACATTCCGCAGATAAAACAGAAAAATTATAAAGGTATAAAAATAACTCAATTAGGCTATAGATTGTATGGAAATGATGCACATCTGCATAGAAATCCACGGGGACAAGAATATTATTGGCTAGGACTTCACCCGTTGGCTTGGGAGGAGAGAAAAGAAGAAAATTCAGATTTCAAAGCTATTTTTGATGGATATACAAGCATTACCCCAATTTTGCTAGATTTAACAAGTTATGATGATATAAATATGCTTGTGAATTGGGTAAAATAGAATATTAAAATTTGGAGATAAATATGAAAGAATTAAATATATGTATGCAAGATGAAGATGAATTTGAAGATGAATTTGGATTTGAAGATGAAGATGAGGATGTAAGCTATGATTATGATGACGATGATTATGAAATAGGTGATGAGTATGAAGATGAAGAGTATTAATATAGCATTAATACAACATTCATTTAAAAAAAACAAACAAGATACGATAAATTGCACTATAGATTTGATAAAAAAAGCCTCTGGCAATGGTGCGGACTTGGTATGCTTACAAGAATTACATACAACGGAGTATTTTTGTCAAAGTGAGAATGTAGAGTTTTTCAAATATGCAGAATCTTTTGATAATGATATAGAATATTTTTCAAAGATAGCAAAAGACAATAAAATAGTCCTTGTTAGCTCACTATTTGAAAAGCGAGCAAAAGGCTTATATCACAATACTTCTGTTGTATTTGATAAAGATGGGAGAGTTGCAGGAAAATATAGAAAAATGCATATACCAGATGACCCCGGATTCTATGAAAAATTTTATTTTACAATTGGTGATAATGAATTTAAGCCAATAGATACATCGCTTGGCAAGCTTGGTGTGCTAATTTGCTGGGACCAGTGGTATCCAGAGGCGGCAAGACTTATGACTCTTGGTGGTGCAGAAATACTAATATACCCTACCGCAATAGGATTTGATAGGACAGATTCTAAAGAAGAACAACAAAGGCAATTAGAAGCGTGGATTGGAGTTCAAAGAGGACACGCAATAGCAAATGGCGTATTTGTAGCTGCAATAAATCGTGTTGGCTTTGAATCTTTTGGAGATGATGGGATTATTTTTTGGGGAAACAGCTTTATCTTTGGACCACAAGGTGAGCTGATAGCAAAAGCTGGGGATAAAGAAGATGAGATAGTCCAAATGACACTAGATATGGATAGAATATCACAAGTTAGAAATATTTGGCCATTTTTACGAGACAGACGAATTGAATTTTATAACAATATAATGAAGAGATATATTGATTAAGTGGCTAGTATAAACTTCACAAAACATTATAAAAGAATCCTAAATATAGCTGTACCTTCCGGGTTAAATTCGTTGTTAGATATTATAAATATTGTAATTGGTATATTTATGGTTGGCAGAATCTCAAGCTATCATATTATTGCAGTTGGACTTGGATTGAATTTTTTTATGCTAATTTATACTATTACAAATATCTTTTTTGTAGGTACAAGTGCACAAATATCGCGATTATTTGGCAAAAGAGATTTTGAAGGCATAACAAATGTGTTATCAAGTATGTTTTTTGGAGCATTGCTTTTATCTATTCCTATTTATTTTCTTGCAAATCTTTCATATTCTACTTATTTTGATTGGATTGGGACAGATACTACATCAAAAATTCTAGGAGAAATATTTGTTTGTATAACATTATATGGCATACCAGCACTTATCACAAAAAGTATTTTAATATCGGCTTTTACATCTATTGGCGATACAAAAACACCTTTTATAATCAAAATAATTACATCCACGACCAACATAGCACTAAATTATGTTTTAATATTTGGAATCATATTTGAGCCACTAGATATTGTGGGTATAGCACTTTCAAATCTATTTATAACATATATTGAATTGGTGATTTTACTTGCATTGCTAACCAGAAAAAAAACTATATTGAAGCTAAAGCTATTTTTTGATTTTAGAATTTTTAAAAACGGTATAAATATCGGAGTACCTGTTGGAATTGAGCGAGGATTTACAATCTTGTCATTGATACTTATATCAAAATTTATAGCGGCATATGGAAGTGATTATCTAGCAGGATTCCAGATTGCAACAAGAATCGAGGCATTTGCATTTATGCCTAGTTTTGGTTTTATGGTGGCATCTATGGCACTTAGCGGACGCTATCTTGGAGAAAATAATATAAAGAGATTAAGAGAATCTGTATATACAACAATCATATTGGCATCAATTTTTATGGGAATAATGGGCTTTATTATGATTGTATTTGGCAAAAATCTAAGCTTATTTTTTAGCACAAAAGATTCTGTATTGTATAGCTCAATCTCATATCTTACATATGTAGGATTATCACAGATTCCACTTGTTTTTATTTTTGTGTTAGATGGAGCATACAGAGGTGCTGGAGCTACAAAAATATCTCTAGCAATAAATCTTATTTCAATATGGGGACTTAGAATCCTTCCTATGTATATATGCTATAAAATAACAGCCCCGATAATTAGTATATATATTATTATTTTGATTGAAACATTTATTCGTGGATTTATCTTTTTTTATGTATTTAAAAGATATTTCCACAAAATCTTCATCTAAAACCCAAGACGAAAAGCGATTCCAGTTTGTGTGAGATTTGGAATAGAAGCTTTGCCACCGTGTGTATTTAATAAATAAAATATTACATTTGTAGCATCACTTGTCTTCCAATCAAAATATAAATTTAGCTCACCTTGTGAATATTTTTTGTAATCTACACTAAGGTTGTTATTCAATGTATTGTATCCATAGGCTGACCATAAGTCATTATTGCCTCTGTATTGGTTTTTATTAAATGTATTATATCCATAGACTAAATATGCTTGAATAACATTTGCATCAATACCAAGCTTTCCATAAAATAGATTTACATTCCTTGCAAAATTGAGTGCATCTCCGCCAAAATAGAAAAATGGCGTTACTGAATTTCCCGTTACCTGCAAGCTACCCATACCTACAGATGAACCAGTCCTTACATATCCTAATTTGGCATAGAAAATATTATATTTATATCCAATATCTACATTAAATAATAAACTAGTTTTATCCCTAAATTGACTATTTTTATGCTCAAAACCAGTTAAGATTCCGGCACTAGCAGTTGCGTGAGATGCATCTAAGGCAACCTTAAATCCAACAAAACTATATAATTGTGGTGTAAGCGCACCATATAATTTCAATTTCAAAAAACTAAGCAAATCTAAAGTAGCACCCAAATAATATGCACCACCATATTTAGTATCTAATTTTTCAAATCCAGATAATTCTCGTGGCAAAACAGTGCCTTGTTGATTAATCCAAATAAAATCTATAAGCAAGAATCCCAAAGATTTATTTTGAAACCAAAGCCCATCAAAATGATTGGTCAATGCATCCGTATCATCTTCTAAGCGACCAGCACGAATGCTAGTATCACCATCAAAATATTCTAAGTAGCTTCTTGCAAGCATTGCTTTATTTGTATCCCAAAAATCTCTTGCAGCATCACCTCTACCACCTTGGAAATTTGATTTTCTACTACCTTGAATAAGCGGGATAGCACCTCTAAAGCCTATATGAGCCCTAAAATACCCATAAAAAGCACTATGATAATACAATCCAAACGATGTAGCTAAAAAAACATTATCTTGATATTTAGTGCCAGTATAATCGGGACTCGAGCTTGTATAATCAAAAAGCAAATGAATATCGCCCTCTTTTTCCCCAGATGTTATAGCATCAACGAAGCTATTTGCAAAAACACTACCAACAACAAAAATCATAACAAAAACTATACGCAAAATGTCCTCCTAAAATTTAGATTAAAACCAGCAATTATCCAGTAATCTTACCTTACCAACTCTAGCTGCAATAAGTAGCAATGAATCTCCCTTTTTTATTTCTCGTATCTTTTTTAAATTAAAATCTACTACATTGCAATAATCAACTTCCAATCCATTCAAACAAGCCATTGCGGTATTTTCTATAATTTTGGATTCTAGTATGTTTGCAGACACAAGAGATATAGCCTTGTTTATCGCATTTGGTATTTTTAAAGCCATCTCATAAGAGGCAGAATCTAGATAGATATTTCTTGAACTTAGTGCTAGATTGTTTTTATCTCGCACAATATCACAAGGAATAATATTTATATCCAAAAACAAATCATTAACCATTTTTTTGATTATCAATAATTGTTGTGCGTCTTTTCTGCCAAAATACGCATTTGTAGGTGATATTAGATTGAATAATTTTAAAACCACTCTAAGCACGCCACCAAAATGATTTTCCCTAATAGTGCCTTCAAATACATTTGCCATATCTACAGGTGGAGTTAAAATCACTTCATTATCTAATCCATTTGGATACAAGACATCAATCTCTGGCATAAAAACAGCACTCGCACCTGTGCTTTTACATAATTCTATATCTTTTTGGTGCGTCCTTGGATAAATATCAAAATCCTCATTTTCCCCAAATTGAGTTGGATTGACAAATATAGAAACAATTGCAATATCATTATTTGACACTGCGTTATCAATAAGCGATAAATGTCCCGAATGCAAAGCTCCCATAGTAGGAACAAAACCGATAGTCTTAGATTTGTTATTTTCTTTAAATGCTTTCAATTCATCGATAGTTTTTATAATCTGCACCTATAAAATCTCCAATATTTTTCTAACTAAAAGCGATGGATTGGTATTTTTATAAATTGGTCTTCCTATTACTAAAAAATCACTTTTATTTTCAAGTGCCATTTTTATTGAAGCACTTCTATTTTGGTCATCTTTGCTATCATATAAACACAAATTAGTAGAATCTAAACTATTAAAATCAGACGATAAAGGACGGATTCCGGGTGTGAGAGTAAGCACATCACAACAACTTTTAATCATCTTAGATTCCAATGGAGAGCAAACAACGCCACTAATTCCACAATCTTTGCTGAGTTTTGCAAATTTCAATACAGCATTATTTATATTGTCATTATATATTTCATTAAAATCACTATCATTAAAACTAGTCAATGCACTAACAGCAAATACCAAAGGTGAATTTTTATCTTGCCTTATTAAATCGCCGATACTTCTCAACGCACTTCTACCTGCACTTGTATGAATTGTAATCATATCTATATCTAGCTTTATGAACTCATTTATAGAATCCAGCATAGTATTTGGAATGTCATATAATTTCAAATCAAGAAAGATTCTAAATCCAAATTTTTTAAGCTCATAGATAAAACCTAATCCATCTCTAATAAAACTCCTCAAACCTACCTTTAGATAAATATTACTAATATCATTATTTGCAATTTCCCTGCATAAATTCAAATTATCATTCTTAGATTCCATATCAAGAGCTATACACAATTTTGCCATCAATCTTTACCTTTAATATATTCATCTCGTGGATAATTCTTGCCTATTGCATCTAAGATTCCATTTACAAATCTAGCAGTATTATCACTGCCTAATATTTTTGAAATCTCTAAAGCTTCATTAATAATTATTGCAATATCAAGCTTAGTAAATATAATCTCATACACACCAAGCTTGATAATACATCTATCGATTACACCAATCCTTGAATATTCCCAACTTTTCAACACTGATATTATTTCTTCATTGATAATTTTGAGATTTGCAATCACACCATCAAATAAATTTAGAGCAAATTCTAATTGTGCATTTTTAATCTTTCTTTGTTCTAAAATACTAACCGCAAACTTTCTAATATCTTCATTACCAATATCATAAGCATATAAAAGCGATATGACAGCTTCTCTTGCGTGCGTTCTTGTAGCCATTATATTTTCTTATATAAACTCATCATCTCAATTAGCGAATTCATCGCTTCAAAGCCTTTATTACCAGCTTTTGTCCCTGCTCGCTCGATTGCCTGTTCTATTGTATCAGTAGTCAATAACCCAAAACTAACACAAGCATTGTATTTTAATGCAGAGGTAGCTATTCCTTTTGTAGCCTCTGCACTTACATAATCAAAATGTGGTGTAGCACCGCGAATAACAGCCCCAAGACAGCATACTCCACTATAAGCACCATCATCCAATATTTTATTTAACACAAATGGAATCTCATAAGCCCCTGGAACTAACACTAAATCCAAATTTTCATCAGTTCCACCGTGTCGTAAAAAACTATCCCTAGCACCTTCAATTAATTTATCTGTTATTAAATGATTGAATCTTGAAGCAACAATTGCAACTCGTTCAACTCCATCAAGCCTTAAATCACCTTCTATTTTATTCATATCTTATTCTCCATTAGAAATACTTAAAATCTCAATTAATTTACTTACCATAGATTCTACATCTTTTGAATTTACCATATTTGCACCATCACTTAAAGCATTTTTTGGGTCATTATGGGTTTCTAAGAAAAATCCATCTACGCCAACAGCTGCTGCAGCCTTTGCTAGTGGAAATACAAAGGAACTATCTCCGGAGCTTTTTCCACCACCAAGACCGGGCATTTGCACACTATGCGTAGCATCAAAAATGACAGGTGCAAATTTTCGCATGATAACCAAACTTCTCATATCAACCACAAGATTCCCATAGCCAAAGCTACTCCCTCGCTCCGTAGCCCATATTTTCAATTTACTTGATACATCATAATTGGCACTCTCGCCACCTCTAGTCTTTATGGCCTTAAGTAATGCATACTGCATATCAAGCGGATTTAAAAATTGCCCTTTTTTGATATTTACAATTTTATCACTTTTTGCTGCTTCTATTATCAAATCTGTTTGCCTGCAAAGCAAAGCGGGAATTTGAATAATATCTGCGACTTCTGCGACACTCTCTACTTGATTGCACTCATGAATATCTGTAATTATCTTATAGCCATATTCTTTTTTTATATCACCAAGAATCTTTAAACCTTCTTTCATGCCTATACCGCGATAATTCTCTAGGCTAGTCCTATTTGCTTTATCAAAGCTTGCTTTAAAATAAAAATCTATATTTTGATTTTTTGACAATCCCCTTAAATCATCTGCGATAATTTTAAGTTTATCATATCCCTCAATCGCACATGGTCCTGCCATCAGTATTATTTTTTTCATAGCCTAACCTTTAGTATAATTTGAGCTTAAATTAATTGCCTTAAACTCTCTTTTAATCATATTGTAATTTAGAATCTCGCCTGTTTCTATGATGTAATACCAGCCATAGACTCTAAGCAATCCAGAATCAAACTTTTCTTCAACAAATGGATAGGTCATAAGATTTTCTAACTGATATTCGATATTGATTTGTTCTGTTAGCCAAATACGTTTTGCCTTTGAATTTGGCTTCAATGCATCGACTTTTTCTTTTACAGGCTTTAATAATTCAAGCCATTTGCTTACATATGGGGTAGTTGCTAATTTTTCTTTATCTTCATACATATAATGGCAAGCTCCGCAATTGCTATGACCACATATAATGATATTTTCAATATTTAAAATATTTAATGCATATTCAATAGCAGAAGTGGTAGCTAAATATCCGCTTCTCATATTATCTTTGCCCTCTTTATATGGTGGCACAATATTGCCAACATTTCTTATTACAAACAAATCACCAGGAAGTGTATTTGTTATCAAATTTGGCACAACCCTAGAATCTACGCACGATATAAAAAGCGTATGAGGGTCTTGTTTTTTCTTTAGATTTTCATATAACTTCTTGTGATTTAGATAATCTTCTTCTCTAAATTTCAACGCACCTTCAAATAATTCTCGCAATATCAACCTCTCTTAATTTTGTATTTTATTTATAATATCTCTTGCTTGTTGTTTGTTATTTGCACTATCACCTACAAAACTAAAATGTATATCAACTCTTCTATTTTGTGCCCTACCAAAATCAGTATCGTTTGAAGCTATAGGATTAAACTCTCCATCCCCGCCAACTTGCATAATATTTGATGGCACACCAAATGAAATAAGAGAATCTGCAATACTCAAAGCCCTATTATTTGATAAATCCCAATTATCAATCTTGCTACCTAATTTATATTGAACATTATCAGTATTTCCTATAATCCTTAATTTAAAAGTATTTTTATAAGAATCCAACTCCATAGATAATCTTTGCAAAAATAGCTTTCCTTTATCATTTTTCAATACCGCACTAGCTGTATCAAACAATAAATCATCTGGGATTCTAATAATAAATCCATCTTGTGATTCTTCTAGGTTTATACCCGGACCATCAGCTATCTTTGTCATTTCATTGTATTCGGAGATAAGGGCTGCAAAAGCATTTATAGTATCTTGTGTTGGATCATCTCTAGGGATAGGCGTAGCTTGCACTTTGTTTGGTGGCGTTACTTCTGTCTCAACTCCATTTTCTAGTATTGATAAAGCACCTTGCAAAGAGCCAATCGCCGCTTCGACCTTTTGATGGTCAAATGTAGCCATTGATAAGAGAAGAATAAAAAAAGTCAAAAGCAAACTCATCAAATCGCCAAATGTTCCAAGCCATAATGGAAGCCCTTTTGGTTTATCTTTTTGATATAATCTTTTTTTTCTGCTCAAATGCAAGCCTTTTATGGATTTAAAATGAATTATAGCATTTTAAATGTCTTGTATTGGCGTATATAAAATTTAAAAATGAGGAATAAATGGCAGATATTGTAAATTTTGTAGTTGATATAGTTGGCAATCTTGGCTATATTGGAATCTTTTTTATGATGTTTTTAGAATCTAGTTTCTTTCCATTTCCATCAGAGGTCGTTATGATTCCAGCAGGATATTTAGCATATAAAGGCGAGATGAATATATATATTGCGATTTTTATGGGAATCTTAGGCTCACTTGTCGGTGCATTATTTAACTACATATTAGCATTAAAATTCGGCAGGACTTTTGTGCTAAAGTTTGGCAAATATTTCTTTTTTAATGAAAGTTCAATGGAGAAAATGGAAATTTTTTTCAAAAATCACGGCGAGATTAGCACATTTGTTGGCAGATTAATTCCCGCTGTAAGACAATATATATCTCTGCCTGCAGGACTTGCAAAGATGAATCTAACAAAATTTTGTTTTTACACAAGCTTTGGGGCAGGAATATGGGTAATAATCCTAACTATCATAGGATATTATGTTGGTGCGATATTTAGTGGTGGTATGGATATTAACGATATAATCAATACTTTTACATCAAAAGAATTGACAAAAGAAGAATTACAAATCAAAGCCTATGTAACACAAGCAATAATATTTACTTTACTTAGCGCTATTCTTGTAGCGGCAGTATATATTGTGTATAAAGCAAAATTAACTAAGAAATAATATTTTAGCTTTATGCTAGAATCTGGCACATCTTTTTTGGGGTGTTAGTTCAGTTGGGAGAACGCAACGCTGGCAGCGTTGAGGTCAGGGGTTCGAATCCCCTACACTCCACCATTTATAAAAAGAGGATGTCTCTATTCTCTTTTTTTATGCCTTGATGAGGGCGAGAAAGCTTAAGTAGTTGCGGGGTTTGTGAGATTCGGTGTTTCATTTATGATGTGAGCATTTCACCCAACGCCAGCACAATTTTTACAAATTTTATGAAAAATAGATACTTTTGGATTGACCTCGTCCAAAACAAAAAACGCATAATTTGAGGGGTTTTCTTTATCCCCAACCTCGCACCCTATATCCATGACCAGACTACAGTTGCGAACTAAAGGCCACTTGGGGGATGAGCTTAAAACTAATTAGAACATTTTAATGTATAAACAAAGTTTTCATCTTTGAAACGTCTGTTCCATTGGCACAGAAAAATATTTTCAAATTTTGAGGAGAATAAGTATTTTTTTAATGAATTGGTAAAATGACAATAATTACCTGTTGAAACATCAGATATATATACCAGAAGGAAACATTTATCACATTTTTTAAGGTAATTACTAATTTTTTTATTTTTACTATCAATTGTTTCTTGAAGTTCATCAAGCGGATCTTCTTTACTATAACCCTCATTATTAACCGCACAATCAAATTTACTATTCATATTGGGGAAAGTTGTAATTGTGATATTAAAATATTCATCCTGGACTTGAATTGTTTCTTTAATAAGATGTGGCCACTGTTTTAACTTTTCGACATTTCTATCAATAATTCGTTCTATACCTGATTTAATTTCATTTTTATTATAAATATCCCAAAACCCAGGATTATAAATAACATCTAAGAATTCTTGGCGTGTTCGAGCACACCATTTTCTTTTATCCCGTTTGTCAATTAAAACAGATATGTTAAGATTATGCTTCTTTTGCGCATATGCACATGTTTGATTGCCAATACTCATAAGGTGTTGAAGAGCTTGTCCATGTTTACTTTTAACAATGAACTTCGTTATTTCTAATCCGATTATATGATTGTCTTCTGTAGTAAAAACAAAATCAGGATGTTCAGTCTCTATGTGTGACTTTATTTTATTTTCTTTATACCACTTTTTCCCCACATCTGAGGCTAAAAAATAATTTAAATATTCCCGTTCTTCAGCTTTCTTATCTTGTGCCATGATATTTTCACTTTTTCCCTAAAGCATAGATACAGTTACATACAAAAGCAAGAAAAGATAGAAAATTTGCAATTTTAACGAAAAACTACAGATTATGTGAAAAAATCATATAATCTGTAGTTTTTTTACTCAAATTCGGGATTTTTTCAAAATATATGTTTCTTTCACTGGACTTCTTCGCTTTTCCAAGCATTCATTGTCTTGTAAACAAAGGAGTTCATTATGGAAACAGTTAAAGTTTATATGGTGCGAAAACCTTCGGATTTTGAAGAAGTAAAAACTTTATGCAAAAAGTACGCACATAAGGCCGAAGAGGTCTTGATTAAAGAAACTGTCAACCTACCATCAACTTGGTATAAGGCACTTTGCCAATGCCCATTAGATAACTACATTTTCTTATCCGGCAAAGGCAGTTATGATGATTTTGGCCACCGCAAAGTAGTTGCTATAAAAAGCCAGGGCAAGCCAACACTCTATGTTGATCCTTCCGGTTCAAGCTATTGCCGATATATGGGAGTGGAAAATGAAAAATTATGATGACATTCCACCAAATTACAAAATCAGCAATTTCTTAGAATCCTAAGCCTCTCAAATCATATAAAAAGATATAAAGGAGCGATAGTGGATTGGAAATTTTGTGCAAAATTGGTAAAATCAAATGGCCATGGAAGCAATGGAGTAAGCAAAATCAAGAATAGAACATCATCAAGATTGCAATAGTATTTGGACTAAAAGAAATTATATACATCACACAAAGACATTAGAAGGATTCTTAGAGGATGAGCAAAATCCAAAATGGATGTATACAAAATTATGGATAGAAACAAAAGTAAAGATGCTCTAGGTTTAAGTTGCCAATAAATATGAATAATCTAAATGGATGCAATAACCCACTATTTTATATTTCTAGAATCCCTTATAAAATCGATTAGATTTTTATTTATACCTCATAAATTCTATCTTTTTTTTAGATTCTCTTTCAAACAATAAACTCGCATCACTCACTTTTTTGACCTAAACAATAGCGTATTTAATTTTTATAAAAATTCTCCACTTCAATCTTATCGCTAAATGGTATCTTGTCTTCGCCTATGATTTGATAGGTTTCGTCACCTTTGCCAAGTATAAGCAAAATTTCATCATTGTTTAGCTCGCTTAGTGCTAGGGCAATCGCCTCTGCTCTATCTGTCTTTACTACGACTTTATCTTTATTTTTTATACCAGCTAAAATATCATCTATAATTTTTTCTTTTTTCTCACTTCGTGGATTATCGCTTGTTAGATAAATTTTACTTGCAAAAATCTCAGCCATCTCACCCATTTTTGGACGCTTTGTTTTATCTCTATCTCCACCTGCTCCAAAAAGGACTTTTATCTTTTGTCCAATAAATGCTTCAAAAATATTTTTCATACCATCTGTGGTATGTGCAAAATCTACAATTACAGTCGGATTTGTATTCACCACTTGCATTCTGCCTTCCACTCCACCAAAATCATCTAGTGCATTTGCTATAGATTCTAAGCTAATATCTCTATTTAATATTTTTACTGCGGCAATGGAAGCCAAAATGTTATAAAGATTATATTTGCCAACCAAAGTAGAAAAAAATACACTCTCCTCTTTTATTTTATTTTTAAAATCATTCCAAATAATATGCCCACTTATAGAATCTTTTAGACTATATGCACTAGGAGTGAGATTTGCCATATTTTCAATACCATAAGTCCAAGCATTAATAACATTAAATCTCGCATTTGTAGAATCTTTATTGATAAGTTTCACACTCTCATCGCTAAAAAATGAATTTTTCACTTTTTCATATTCTTCTATACTTTTGTGAAAATCTAGATGGTCAGCAGTGATATTTGTAAGAATCTTTAGAGCAAAGTCCAAACCTTCGATTCTACTTTGTGCTATTGCATGAGAGCTTACCTCTATCACAAAATATTCACAATCATAATCTAATGCAATTTTTATATCATTATACAATTCCAATAAAGTCGGTGTTGTAAGCCCTTTTGGTAAAATTTGCTTATCATTTATAAAAAAGCCTCTAGTGCCGAGCAATGCACTCTTAAAGCCAAGTGAAAGCAAAAGTGAATAAATACAGCACGCAGTAGTAGTTTTGCCATTTGTACCAGTGATACCTACTATCTTTGGCATTTTTTTAAAATGCGATTTTAGCTCAAGTGGGGTGATGATTTTTGCACCACTTTTTGATACCTCATCTATATATTTTTCATTTAACTTTGTTTTAACAAAAATACAAGAATCTATATTCTCTAAAACTTCCCTACTATCATCGCTAAAAATAATACCATCAATCTCAATTCTCATTTGTTTTTAATGCCTTTTTTATGATTTTTTGCATTTCATTATCACTTATTGTATCGCTATTTAGATTCTCAATGTATTGCATAGAAATGTTACTAAGACCATTATCAATTAGTAAATTTAAAAATTCATAAAAATCGCTTTTCTTTGTAAAAATAATCTTTGTGCTAAACATAGCGTATTCAAAAATCCTCTTAAAATCATTTTTATCATCTAATAATTTTTTAAAATCCGAATACAAAATACCATCAATATCATTAATCTGTGCTTCTTCATATTCATTTAAGAGTGAAACAAAATAATTCGTATTTTTATCCAAAATATTTATTAGATTTAAGATTCCATCTTCTGCATTAGCGACTTTTTGTATTTTTGTAAGCTGATAATATTCAAAGATTTTGCGTGCTTGCTCTTCATTGTCATTTGCCATATCACACAATAAAATCCCAAGTTTTGCTTCTTTGTTATCTGGATTCTCAATTATAATATCATTAAATAATTGCATGGCAATGTCATATTTTTTTGATAAAAATGCTCTCTTTGCTTTTTGTAATACAAATCGTGGTTTCAAATATCTTCCTAATTAATGCTAATTACTTCTAAATCTGGATGTATATCTAATCGTAATTGCCTCTCTACTCCATTTTTAAGAGTTAAATTGCTACTTGGACAACCCTTACAAGCACCTTCTAATCTAACATAAACCTTGCCATTTTCGATTTTTATTAGTGTAATATTTCCGCCATCAAGCATAATAGAAGGTCTAAGCTTATCCAACACTGCTTCTACCGGTTCATTTAGTTCATCATCGCTAAACGGTAACATAATCATTCCTTTTTTGTTATGGGTCGTATTCTAGCATAAATATAAAATCCCTATACCTAAGGACTTGCAGGTATTGTAAAGAAAAAGCCCGTAAAAAACCTTCTCTATACCTCTATGTCAAGCAGCTTAGAATCCGAATAAACATTTTGCCTTATTTTATGTTCTTTTTGTTGTTTTTCCTCTTCTTCATAATCTTGTGCATCTTTGTTTGAATTTAATGAATCCTTACTAACTTTTTCTATTTCTTCGGTTTTAGGCACCTCTTTATTTTCGTCTCTTTGCTCTATAAATTCTTCGATATTGATTGCAGCTTGTAAATTTATTTGACTTTGAATATTTGCCTGAAACTGTGCCCCTAATTGCGTATTTTGATTTATATGTGCAATATTGCCAACTTGAGATATAGCCATAATAAATCCTTTTTTATTTTTTTATAGTTATTGTAAAATGGTTTGAATATACGACATTTGAACCTTCTTTGATTTTTACAAATCTCCTTCTAGTACAATCGACATAAAACGTGCCAGTCTTAATAGGGCAAAATGATACTAGAATCTCACAAGCTTTATTTATTGTCTCCTCTCTTATGTGATTTTTAGAACAATGAATTATCAAATGTGATGATGGAATATCCCTTATGTGCATCCACATATCATTTGCTCTTGCATCTTTTAGTAATGCTATATTTTGACTTTTATTTTTTCCAATTGAAATCTTGATGCCTTCTATAAAAAAACTTTCATATTGTAGTTTTGTAACATTATTATTATGATTTTGTATATTTTTTGGATTAATTATTTTAATATCACTAATATTTTTTGCATTTCTAACAAACTCAATCTTAGAATCTAAAAACTCTATATTATTTCTCAAATTTTCCTCTTGTAAGGCAATATTTTTTGATTTTAGATTTAGTTTTTTTGACTTTGCAAAGCATTCATTAATAAGCGATGAAGCACTTCTTGAAGTAAAATCATCAAGATTTAACACAATCTCACTTCCATCATAATCACGCATTAAAATAGGCTTTTTATTAAAATCGATACTCATATTATTTTGCACAATATTGCCAATATTTGAATAGTATTTTGACCTATTCAAAAGCTCATCTTTGCTTGGTAGATTATTCAAAAGATTTGTTAATTTATCTCTTTTTGATTTTAGAGATGAAATAGTATGAATTTTATGAGATTCTAGATTTTCATTTAGAATCTTTTTATATGAAGAATAAAGATATTTAAGAATATCGCCTCCAAAATCAATTTCTTTTGTAGTGAAATTTTCTTGTTGTGGGAGCTGTGCAAGCTTTATGCCATTTTTTACTATCCTAATATTTTGAGAAACTTTCCGTAAAGATTCTAGGATAATATCATTAGAATCCAGAATGATTGCATTTGTGTATTTCCCTGTAAATTCTAATTGCAAAGTGCAAAAAATCTCTTTGTAATCAAGCCTTTTATACAATTTTAAAAGCAAGATTCTATTATTCCCATCAATATTACAATCAAGAATATTTGCCTTGAGACAATATTTTTGCAATGCAAAATCAAATGGAGCTTTATAATTTTTGCTTCCTACAAAGCCATCATCAAAACAAAAAATTATACTTTTAGATTTTTCCAAACTAATAAAAAATATTTGATTATCAAGGCATAATTTTATTAGATTATCATCAATTCGTCCAATATAATTTACTTTTTTATGAGATTTAAACAAGTGTGAAACTTGTTTTAAAATATATAGATTCATTTTATATGTTGTAATTTTTCTCTAGCAAATAATATCGCTTCATTTGTGATTGTTTTGCCGCTTATCATTCTTGCAATTTCTTCTATTCTACCTTCTTTGTCAAGCAAAATAATATCGCTTTTTTCATCGCTCTTTTTGACTAAATAATGATTATCTGCAAAACTTGGCATATGTGCTTGATGGCTGATTGAAAATATTTGATATGAGCTTGACAAGATAGAAAGCACCTTAGCTACGCCATCACTCTCGCTGCCACTTAAATTAGCATCAATTTCATCAAGAATAATAATGCCACTTTTATTGCTACACTCAATACCAATGCAAAGCAATGCCAGTTTCAATCTATTAAATTCCCCAGAGCTAAGTGTGGAAATAGCAGAATCTCCTAGCTTTAGCTCCAAAAGATCTACACCATCATTACTAAAATCTTTGCTAAATAAAGAAATATTTGCTTTATTTAACATCAAACATTCGCAATAATAATTCACCCTCTCTTTAAAAAAATCCAAATATTTTAAGCGAATCTTTGAAATCTCTTTTGCCTCATCTCTTAGCAAAATAGACAATTTTTCTAGTTTAGATTCCAGCTTCTGCTTATTAAAACTAATATTTTCATAATATTCTAATTCTTGCTTCTTTCTGTCCAAATACTCCAAACTCTCGCCTATCGAGCCATATTTGTATATAAGCTTGCTTAGAATCTCTATTCTATTTAAAATGCCCTCAATATCATCTACTTCAAGCAAAAGTAATCTGTCCTCTTCGTCTCTTATAATCGCATCAATCTCTCTTAAAGCCTCGCTATAATGCGATGTATTTGGTATATTTTCAAGCAAAGATATAAGGTTGGCAAATCCATCAACAGTGCATTTTGCCAAAGATATTTTCCCTAGCATTTTTTCTCTTTTTGACAAATCTTTTTTTAGCTCAATTAGATTCTCATACTCACCTATTTTTGGATTTATCGATTGGATTTGATTAATTTCAAAAGATATTAATTCTTTTAGCTCATTTACTCTTTTTTCATCATCTACCAATTTATTTAATTCATTTTTAGAGCTTATAAAATCGACATAAGAATCTTTGTAAGAT
Source organism: Helicobacteraceae bacterium (assembly GCA_017508245.1). Taxonomy (GTDB): domain Bacteria; phylum Campylobacterota; class Campylobacteria; order Campylobacterales; family Helicobacteraceae; genus NHYM01. Next base: position 24,402 of record JAFVZI010000014.1, read on the forward strand.
TTAAGCAAGCCTGCGAAATCAGAATCCAATTTTGAAATTATCAAATCAAATAAATACAAAATATCATCCAACTCTGTTGTAGAACTAGAATGAACATAATGCAAATAATGGCTAAAAATCTCTTTTATTCTTTTTTTGGAAGATGATTGGTTGTTTATAAAATATTTTATTTTGTCTTTTTTTACCACACTTAGCACTATGTCTTCATCACCTAAGATTCCATAATCTTCCAAAGAAATACCGCTTATTTCGCACTCAATTAATCTTGCATTGCTATCTTTAAATCCAAACAAAGCAAGGATAGATTCCATTAACACTGATTTCCCGCTACCACTCACACCGCTAATTACATTAAAACCTTTATGCGGATAAAATATGGCTTCTTTAAAAGATGGGGAATCTTTAATCAAAATACGATTTAATACCAAATCACACGCCCCAGTTAAATTTATCTCTTAAGATTCCAAAATAATCCCTATTTTTATCATAAATCAAACTAGCACTATATGAAGATACAAAAACCCTAAAGCTATCATTTTGACAAAATGGTAATATTTCTTGTCCATCAATGACGATATTTCCATTTGAATCTTGCAATTCAAAATCCAGCGTAAATTCATCATTTAGAACAAGTGGTCGCTGTGTCAAAGAATGAGCACAAATCGGTGTTAATAAGATATTTTTATTGTATGGATAGATTATCGCACCGCCAGCAGATACATTATGTGCAGTCGAGCCAGCCGGTGTGCCAATAATAAGTCCATCGCTAAAATAGGTATTAAAATGCTTTCCATTAATTTTTGCGACAATTTTTATCATACCCGATATATCTCTTTTTGATATTAAAAATTCATTTGCACAATAAAGTTTTTTATCATTATTTAGCTTACCTTCAAGCAGAATCTGTGATTTTACGATGTAATCGCCATTTTTTAATTTTAATATAAAATTTCCTATCTCATTTATATTGATTGCAGTTAAAAACCCAAGTCTTCCGGTATTAATCCCAAGTATAGGCTTAGAATACAAAAACGCCTTTCTAATAGTAGAAATCAAAGTCCCATCGCCACCAAGCGTAATCAATATATCACACCATTTACACAAATCACCAAAATCGATTCCATTCACGCCAATCATTTGTGCACTAATGCTATCAATTTGGACTTCTATACTATTTTTTTCTGCAATCTCTTTTAAAGAGCAATATAAACTGCTTAATTGTGGGGTAGATGGGCGAAGACAGATTCCAACTTTGCTTATTTTAATCATAATCTATCACGCTTAAGCATATTAATTTTGCAAATAATATGCCTTTACTTCAAAGCCTCTTTTATTTGGTGCTTGAATACTCAAACCTTCAAATACAGCAACATTAGAAAACTCTCTAGTAATAATGCCTATTACCTCTCTAGCTCTAAATGATGCTAAGCCTTCTTGTTTTAATTCTGCACTTGGTCCTGAATACGGACTATTATCAACTATACCACTTACTTCAATGGCAATAATATCACTATTTGCACTAACCAATTTTTTGATAGCACTCAATACATCATCTCTACACGAATCAGGCACATTCCATCTACCATTTCTCATTGTATTGCAAGATGTTATATTTTTATCAAGAGGTTTGATTGCATATTTTAATTGACTAATAGCCGGTGCATTCTCAACATTTTGTGCTATCGCTTTCAAACTAGGCTCGCTAGTCACCATTTTATCATTTGTAACATTTGCATTATCTACTTGATTTGCTTCTGGTGCGGTAGGATATGTCGTTTCTACTTCTTGACTTATTTGAGTGTCATTTTGAGGTTCTTGCACTACTTCTGGTGCGGTAGGATATGTCGTTTCTACTCCTTGACTTATTTGAGTGTCACTTTGAGGTTCTTGCACTACTTCTGGTATTGCAAAATCAATATTATCATCATAGTTGTTAGAATCTCTATTATAAAAAAAATAAGTAACAACAACCAAAACAGCTATCACAATGACAACAAACCCAAGAGCAAAGATTGTTTTTTTACTACTATCATTCTGCATTGCATCTTTCATTGCTTCAACTATGCCCATAATCTCTTCCCTTAAAATCAGACTAAAAAAAATTATACTACATTATTATACATTTTCAAAACTAAGCTTAATAATATCAAATGCCTCTTTAATCTCGATAAATTTTAGATTATAAAACTGCACAATACTCTTTTCTTTTCCATAAACTTTATCTGGGTGATATTCTTTTATAAGCTCAAAATATTTTGATTTTATATCAAAAAAACTATCTGTATTTTTACAACCAAGTGTAGTATAGGCATTTTTTAACTTTATTTCACTTTGTGTAAGATACGAAGATTTAAAGCTTTTTTTGCCAAATCCATTCATCTTAAAACTATCATAATCAAACTCAAGTTTTACATTGTGAATGATTTTGTTGCCTATGATTTGCATTAAAAAATGCCAAAAATCTACTTTACTAGAATCTAAATAGATGTGCGTCAAATCACTACTTATAACTATTTGTGAAAGCAAAGCACTAATGTATCTTTTGGCAACATGATTTGGTCTATCCAAAATCAAAACTGCCCTATTTGCTCCAAGCATTCTAAATGATATATTGACACATTCAAGTAATGAATTTGGAGAAACAATTTTTATTCTAATTGGCAGATAACTTGCTTTGAGTAGGGTTTCTAATGCCATATTATTATCATCTATCAAATGCTTTTGCATTGCTAAATGATAAGTCCAATTAATCAAATAATTTTTTTTAAATCTCTCTCCATCATCTAAAATCAAGATTGAGCTTGATAAATGATGCTGGTTTTGAAAATATTTAGTAGCATATTTTAATATTTTAGGCAAAGCTTCATCTTGCCTCGCAATACTAATTTGCACAAATTTACTAAATATTTCAACTCTCAAATTTCATATCCGTTTAAAATAGATTCTATCAGTGATTATACTATATCAAATATTTTAAATCACAATGCATTTTTAAGATAGAATTAGAATCTAGATTTTGCGATATTTAAGGTCTTGAGATGGATATTGTAATACTTGCTATTTATGGCACTACTGCTGGGATTCTAGCTGGGATTTTTGGGATTGGTGGTGGAACAATAATCGTTCCTGCGATGATGCTTTTTGGCTTTGATATAAAAAATGCCATTGGAATCTCTGCAATGCAAATGATTTTTTCATCAGTATATGGAACCTACCTAAATATAAAAGCAAAAATATTAAATTTTAAAATAGCAAAATTTGTAGCATTTGGTGGATTATGTGGAGCTACATTTAGCGGTTTTATCGTCCATTCATTGCAACCCATATATCTTGAAATCGCATTTATTTTAATTTGTATTTATTCACTATTTAAAAACATAAAACAAAAAAGCGAAATAAAATCCACAAAAAATAATATCCCTAAAGAGTTTATATTGTTTATCGTAGGTTTTGTTACTGGAATCTTTGCTATATCTCTTGGAATTGGCGGAGGGCTTATAATAGTACCGGTAGTTGCATATTATCTTAATATTCCGACAAAACAAGTAGTGCCAATATCGCTATTTTTTGTCATATTTTCATCACTTTCTGGAACTATAAGCCTCGCAATAAATGGCTATGCTAATTACAAAGAAGGGTTTATTGTTGGTATATTTTCTCTTTTTGGTGTATATATAGGCACACAAATAAACAAAAAAATGTCAAATAGATTTCATAAAAATGCTGTAACCATACTATATCTAATAGTGCTTGCTGTAATGATAAAAAATATCATAAGTTAGATACAATTCCTAGTTTATTTTTATCCCTTATAAAAAATAATGGAGAATGTTTTGGAAAATATCAAAATTATTGGAGCAAAAGAAAATAATTTAAATAATATCAATCTTTCGATTCCAAAAAATAAGTTAGTAGTTTTTACAGGGCTTAGTGGAAGCGGGAAAAGCACTCTTGCATTTGATACACTATATGCAGAAGGACAAAGAAGATATTTAGAATCTTTATCTAGTTATGCGAGGCAATTCCTAGATCAAATTGGCAAACCAAATGTAGAAAAGATAGAAGGGCTTATGCCTGCTATTGCAATCGACCAAAAAACAACCTCAAAAAATCCTCGCTCAACAGTCGGCACGATAACAGAAATATATGATTATCTAAGACTGCTTTATACAAGAGTTGGCGTACAACACTGCCATAAATGCAACAAACCAATATCCCATATGACTAGTAGTGATATTGTAAATCAAGTATTATCACTGCAAGAAGGCACAAAAATCTTAATCCTTGCTCCAATCTTTAAAGAAAAGAAAGGGACTTTTAGTGATATATTAGACAATTTGAGGCAAAAAGGCTATCTTAGAGTGATGATTGACGGTGTATTAAGTCGTCTTGATGAACAAATAGAGCTATCAAAAAATAAAAAACATACACTAAAAATCGTAGTAGATAGAGTTGTAATAAATGAAGAAAACAAAGCGAGAATCGCACACGCAACAGAATTGGCACTAAAAGAATCTTATGGCGAAGTTGAGATACTAAAAAATGATGAAAAAAAGCCATTGCATTATAGTGAGCATTTTGCCTGTTTTGATTGCAAGGTAAGCTTTGAGGAATTAGAGCCGCTTAGCTTTTCTTTTAATTCACCAAAAGGTGCTTGTCCTAGCTGCAACGGACTTGGGCTGAATTATAGAATTGATACAAAAAAGATAATAAATCCACATTTACCACTATGTAAAGGTGGTATCAAAATAATTTATGGATTCAACAAAGGCTATTACAGCGAATTATTTAAAGGATTTGCAAATAGTGAAAATATTGACATAAATGAATGTTTTGAGAATCTAAGCAAAGAGCAGCAAAAACAGATTCTATATGGAAGCACAAAAGAATTTAAAATTCAATGGAAAAATAGCTCTATTACTCGCATTTGGGAAGGGATTTTAAAAATAGCATATGATATGTTTAAAGACGAAAGAGATGGACTTGATGATTATATGAGTGAAAAAATATGCGATACCTGCAATGGAAATAGATTGAAAGTAGAATCTCTAAGCGTAAAAGTGGCAAATTATGGAATTGGTGAAATAATAAATATGTCTATTGAAGATGTATATGCAATATTTAATAATGATGATAATTTTGCATATCTAAGCGAGCAGCAAAAATTTATCGCGAAAGGTATTTTAAAGGAGATTAAAGAGAGGCTTTATTTTTTATATGATGTTGGACTTGGATATTTGACACTAGGACGAGATAGTAGAACAATAAGTGGTGGCGAAAATCAACGAATAAGAATTGCAAGTCAAATTGGTAGTGGATTAACAGGCGTCTTATATGTGCTTGATGAACCAAGCATAGGGCTACACGAAAGAGACACTCTAAGACTTATAAAAACATTGCAAAATTTGCAAAAAAAAGGAAATACTCTAGTTGTGGTAGAACACGATAAAGAGACAATAAAAAAAGCTGATTATATTGTAGATATAGGACCAGGTGCTGGGAAAAATGGTGGAAATGTGATATTTAGCGGGAATCTAAAAGATATGATGAAAGCAAAAACACTAACCGCCGAATACATAAGCGGCAAGAAAAAAATTGAATATTTTTATAGGAGAAAACAAGAAAAATGGCTTACTATCAAAAATATCAATATTAACAATATAAAAAATCTTGATGTGAAGATTCCGCTATTTAATTTCGTATGTTTTAGCGGTGTAAGCGGTAGTGGCAAAAGCTCAATTGTCTTACAAACTTTACTGCCAAATGCAAAAGAGATTCTAAATAATGCCAAAAAAATAAATAAAGTGGATAATGTAACTATAGAGGGATTGGAATATTTGGATAAAGTCATATACATAGACCAAAGTCCAATTGGAAGAACTCCACGAAGCAATCCAGCAACTTATACTTGCGTAATGGATGATATAAGAGATTTATTTTCACAAACGAAAGAGGCAAAAATACGAGGATATAATATAGGACGATTTAGCTTCAATGTCAAAGGTGGCAGGTGTGAGCGATGTTTTGGTGAAGGTGAAATAAAGATTGAAATGCACTTTTTACCAGACATTCTTGTAAAATGCGATGTATGTGGTGGAAAAAAATATAACGAACAAACACTAGAAATAAAATACAATGGGAAAAATATCGCTGATGTGCTAGATTTAAGCGTAGATGAAGCACTAGAATTTTTCAAAAAGATTCCAAAAATCACTCAAAAACTAACAAGACTTCAAGAAATAGGACTTGGATATATCAAACTAGGACAAAACGCACTCTCACTAAGTGGCGGTGAAGCCCAAAGAATAAAAATAGCAAAAGAATTATGCAAAAAAGATACGGGGAAAACTCTATATATATTAGATGAGCCAACAACAGGACTACATTTTGATGATATTAATAAACTCACGAAAGTGCTTCATCATCTAACTAGTCTTGGAAATAGCGTAGTTGTAATAGAGCATAATCTTGATGTAATAAAAAATGCTGATTATATTATAGATATTGGTCCAGAAGGTGGAAGCAGAGGTGGTAAAATAGTTGATTGTGGCTCACCAGAAGATTTAATCAAAAATATAAAAAAATCAAAAAGCTACACAGCACAATTCCTTGCTCTTGAATTAGGTGATAAAAATAAATCTATCATCTAATTTAGCAAATCCAAAGCATCGCTACACAATCTACCAAAAGAATCTCTAGCATTTATATCTAAACATTTGTCAAATTCTATTTTTGCATTTGAACTCTCACCTAGCTCGCTATAAGCTACGCCTCTTAGATAATACACTTTTTGCAACTCATCATCGCTTAACTCAATAGATTCTATATTTTTTAATATATCTAGCATTTGAGTATATCTATAATCGCTAAATAGCACATCCGCATAAGTTAATTCTACAAATGGCGAATATTCATACATTTTTAGTGAGTTTTGAAGTTTGATTAAATCTTTTGCATATCTTTCTATTGCAATATTGTCATTAGATTCTATCGACCATTTAAGCATATAATAATAAACATCTAACATCTCTTTTGAATTAGAAAATAATCTTGACAATTCATCAAATAATGCAATTGCCTCATTTTTGCGATTTAAATTTGCAAGTGATAAAAATAACACAATCCCAGAATCTTGATATTCTCCTAATTCCTTTGCGATATTAAAAGCATCTCTACTCGAATGTGCTGCATTATTATAATCTTGCAAAGCAAAAAAACTCCGCGATGCATTATAAAGCCAAATAAGTTTATCTTTACTATTTAAAGAGCCACTAAGCACTAGATTTGATAAATCTTTTGTTTGATTAAATAATGAAGATTCAAACAAACAGCCAAAAACTCGATTTGCATTACTTGTTAGTAAAATATCGTTTTGCTCTAAATAATAGTCAAGAATCTCCTTGCAACTTTTAGAATCTTCAATAATTTTGATATATGATTTTTTTATATTTTCATCATCACTTTTTAGATTTGCCTTTAGAGCCAAAACATCTTTGTATAAACCCATATCAAACAATGCCTTTGCTTTTTTCTCATATGCCATACTTGACTGTGGGGTGTTTGGATATGTAGTGATGATATAATTATATTGTTCTATTTGTTTTTCTAAATCGCCTTCATTTAGGTGAAATAATAGATTGTCATCTCTTTGTTTGATTAATGCTACATTAGTAGAATCTTTAAATAAATTTAAAAATTCACTATTTATTCTATGGGCATCTTGAATCTTAGAATCTAGCTCATACCATAAACTCACATCTATCATCAATCTTTCTTTAAATTCATCATTGCTTAAATAATTTAAAATGCTATTCCCTGCTTTTGCTGCTATACCATATAGCTTTAAATCCGCCCATTTATGAAAGTCTTTGTAGCTAGAATCTAAATCATTTAAAAAGTATTTTGGATTTGAATTTATAATCCTAGAAAATAATATTGCGGCATTGTTAATATCCTCATTTTCTAATTCAAAATTACCCCAATTATATATCACATATGATGCCGTATCTAAATCTTTTGATTCTTCGTATGCTTGTGCATATAGTGCTTCTAGTCTTTTTTTATCACCATTTTTAGCAAGATTCTTGGCAATACCAACAAGTGCATATTGAGCATATTTTGAAGATTGATATTCATCTATAATCCTATCAAAATAATACCTGGCTTCATTATATATTTTCATCTTGCTATAACTATCTGCCACAATAAATAATACCTCGGGAACACCTACATCCGCTGGATATGCCCTAAGCCATTCTTTTGCAAGCTGCAATACATCATCTGAAGTATAATTAATACTATGCATTGATTTAATCTTATATAACAAAATATCTCTTTTAAATAAACTATTTGGATATTCATTTAGCATTTCATCAGCAAGTCTAATAACTTCTTGGTATTTTTTATTATCATAGGTCGAACGAATATTTAAAAACAAATTCAAATCTGGACCAATATCATATGTTAGTGGCGAAGCATCGATATTGAGTTCTTTTATGCTAGGAAGTGAAGAATTTGCGATAGAAATCGGAAAATTTATCCCTCTATATGTTTTATTTGATAAAAATGGCATTTCGCTATCATATCCGATAATCTGCCAAATTTTTGAAGTTTTTGGACGCTCAACAGGAATAGGAATATCACTTTTTAAATCAAGAAAAGTTGCAAATAAACTTTGCTCTTTTAATGGCTTTATAAACAAATAAAATTTATTACCATTTATTTTTGAATATATTTCAAAAAACTCTGTTTTACTTCTTGGAAAACTAGAAATAGGCGTACCATCTACCACACACTCAATCATAATATTTTTATTATTAATATCTCTATTTTCTTTGCAAGGAAATCTTTTATGGTGTTTTAGAGTGACGATTGAAAATCGTTTATTATTTTCAACACCATAATCGACTTCTATATCAAAAGCAAAGGCAACATTAAAGATAAAAATAAAGATAAAAAATTTGTAGAATCCCACTTATGACTTCTTTAAAAATTAAAAAGATAGCTATAAATTATATCAATAAAACCTTCTACAAAAAATATTCCAAATATAGATACAAATAACGCAATTACGATCACGCCAACCATAGGATAGGATATATTTTGTATATATATCTTAGAATCTTGTGCGATTGGCTCTTTTAAAAACATATAAATAATAAGCTTCATATAATAATAAATAGCAATTGCACTATTTAAAAGAAGTATCAAAGCCAATATATTATATCCTGCACTAATAGATGAACTAATTAAATACATTTTGCCCCAAAATAATCCAAATGGTGGTATCCCGCCAAGCGAAAGCATAAATATCGCAAAACTAACAGCAAGCAATGGTGATAATCTCACTAATCCGCTAAATTTGATAAAAGGATAAGAATATCTACTATCCCACTGTTTATCTTTATTATGACTTAGCCAAAGCATTCCAAATGCACCAAGATTACTAAATAAAAATAACACCCAATATAAAAATAATGCAACTAAACTTTGCGTAGTATCAATAAATATGCAAGCAAGAACAAATCCGGCTTGCGATATGGAGCTATAGGCTAGCATTCTTTGAACATCATTTTGCAATAATGCAATAATGTTTGGTATCGTTGTGCCAATTACTACAAATGCAAATAATATATATCTAATAATAGGAATATCTACATACATAAATGCAGAACAAACTCTAATAAGAACAACAAAAGCGGCAATTTTTGTAACAATTGACATATAAAATGCAAGTGGGGATGATGAGCCTTCATATACATCTGGAACCCAAGTGTGAAATGGAACAAAAGATAATTTAAATCCAATTGCTACAAATAAGAAAATAAAACCAAGCAAAACAAAATATTCTCCATCACTATGCATATTTACAAGCAATATGCTATTTATTATATCGCTGATATTTAAACTGCCGCTCCCTGCATACACAAATAACAATCCAAATGCAAAGATTCCGCTTCCAAATGCACCAAGTGTAAAATATTTGATGCCTGCTTCTAGTGATTTTTCATTTTTGGCTAATGCAATAAGGGCGTATAAAGCAAGTGATGAACTCTCCAATCCCAAAAATATTAATATTAAATTATTACTCGATACCATAAATTGATAAGAAGCAATCATAAATAAAAACAATATATAAAATTCACTGCATTCAAATTCACCAAATTTATCTTTAGAAATAGCTAAAAATATAAAAAATAACGAAGCTATAAGTATAATCATTTGTGATAATACAGATAAGCCATCGATACTAATAAGCGAGTAGAATCCAATAGTAGTATTTTCTAAATCTAGTATAGACAAAAAACTAAGTGCAATAGAAATGGAGCTTATGCCGATACATAGTGTCTTATTAAATTTATTCAAAATAATATCTACGATTAAAATTAAGATTCCACCACCTACAATTAAACACATTGGTAATATGCTTAAAATGTTTAGCGAACTAAAAGATAATGCCATCTTAATCTCTCCTATTTACTTGTGATATAAAATCTTTATTCTCACTTAAAATTGCCCTATCATACATGATGGCAACCACTTCATTTACTGCTATATCAATCTTATCAAGGACCACTTTTGGGTAGATTCCAAGCCAAACAATAATCAAGGCAAGTGGGATTAATGCTATTTTTTCTCTAAAATCTATATCCTGTAATTCTTTATTTTTAGGATTTGTGACAGCACCCAAAAAAACATTTCTAAATAAATTTAGCATATATACAGCACCAACTATTATGCTACTTCCAGCAAGCAATGTAATGATTACATTGACATTAAAAAATCCTAATAAACTAAGAAACTCACCAACAAATCCCATAGTAAGAGGAAGTCCGATGCTTCCCATTAAAGCTATTACAAAAATTATTGTAAATCTAGGCATAACACTAGCAATACCACCATAATCCTTAATCAACTTTGTATGCGTCCTATCATACAAGATTCCAACCATCATAAACAATGCTCCACTAATAATCCCGTGGCTTAGCATAAAAAATACAGAACCGCTAATCCCTTCAATATTTAAAGAAAATGTCCCAAGCACTATAACACCCATATGGGCGATAGAACTATATGCGATTACTTGCTTCATATCATCTTGCACATATGCTATCATTGATGTATAAACCACCATAATCACACATAAAATTGCAATAGGAAATATAAAAGAAATAGTCGCGTCTGGAAAAAGGGGAAGCGAGAATCTAATAAACGCATATGAACCCATTTTAAGGAGTATTGAAGCAAGGATAATAGAGCCTACACTTGGGGCTTGTCCGTGTGCATATGGAAGCCAAGTGTGAAATGGAAACATAGGAACTTTTACCGCAATACCAATAAAAAATGCAATGAATAATACCTGCTGCTTATCAAGACCTAGATTTAAAAAATTATACCAATCAATAATGCTAAAGCTCCATCTACCAGTCAAACTATAATGCAAATAGGCACAACATAATATTCCAAATAACATAATAAGAGAAGCACTAAATGTATATAAGAAAAATTTTATTGACGCATAGAGTTTTCTTTCACCGCCCCAAGCACCAATAATATATAACATTGGAATGAGAGAAAACTCCCAAAATATATAAAACAACATAACATCAAGAGCGATAAATACTCCAATCATAACACTCTCTAATACAAGTAATGAGACTAAAAAATGCTTGATATTATCAACACTATTTAAATATATTATAGAAATAAGTGTCATAAATGCACTTAATAAAACTAAAAATAATGAGATTCCATCAACTCCTACAAAATAACTAAATCCAATATTAGAGATGATATCTATTTGACTAACAAACCTAAATCCATCTTCCATATTAGAAGCATCAAATAGATACCACATCAAAAGAACTAAAATAAGTTCAATAATCGATACCACAATAGCATAAGTTTTAGCAAAACTTATATTAATGATATTGCTACACAACAACAAAGCTGACAATAATGGTAAAAACAAAATAATATTTAATAAATTCTCCATCTACAAATCCCTATAAAAATAACAACACTGCAAAAAGTAAAATAAACAATCCAAGTGCGATTAAAAATAACGAAGATGAGAGATTGCCATCTTGCATAAAACGAGCCTTACCTCCACACCATAGACTTATATTAGCGACTAAATCCACCATAAAATCAATAATCCTAATATCAACTTCTTTCCATAAAAACTTAGAAAGCATGTAGTATGGCTTAATAATTACAATATCATACAAATGTGGAATATAATATTGATTTATAAGTAGCTTATAGATTCTAGAATCTTCTTTTATAAACTTAATTCCCATTTTGTATATAAATATCGCAAGAAGCACGCCACAAATAGCACATAGCAAAGCAATGGCAATCAACATATATAAAACAGAATCTGAGACATTTAAAATACCTTTTGGCAAATAAGATTCCAAATAATGCTCTAATGGATGCTCTAAAAATCCAGCAAATATTGCTAATATCGCAAGCGGAATCATAGGCAAAATCATAATTTTTGATGATTCGTGTGGGTGTTCATTGTGATTTTTTGGCACAAAAAATACAAGCATTAACAATCTAAAACTATAAAATGCCGTACAAAATGCAGCAATCAAAAGAATAATCCAGATACAGTAATGATTGCTTACAAAAGCAACCTCAAGTATTTTATCTTTTGAGAAAAAGCCAGCAAATGGGTAGATTCCAGATAGCGAAACTGAAGCTATCATCATCAAAATTGCTGTTTTTTTAAGATGCTTGAACAACCCACCCATCTTTGTAATATCCAACTTGTCATTCATAGCGTGCATCACATTTCCCGCACCAAGGAAAAGCAAGGATTTGAAAAATGCGTGTGTTGCTAAGTGAAACAATGCAATATAATAGTATCCAAGTCCAGCAGCAACAAACATATATCCAAGTTGAGAAAGTGTCGAAAAGGCAATAATTCTCTTTAAATCCTTATTGACAAGAGCCATACTTGCTGCAAAAAGTGCAACAAATGACCCAAGATATGCAATAAAGATTCCAACGTCAATATTATAATTATAAACAGGATTTGCCCTAATCACCAAATACACACCCGCTGTTACCATCGTAGCAGCGTGAATCAGAGCAGATACAGGAGTAGGTCCCTCCATCGCATCAGCAAGCCAGGTATGCAATGGGAATTGAGCAGATTTTCCCATAGCACCAATAAATAACAAAATAGAAATCCAATATAACGCAGAATGTGAAACATCCCCAACACTCAAGAATACATCGCTATATTTTAAGCTACCAAATGAACAAAAAATAAGAAAAATACCAAGAAGCATTGCGAGGTCTGCTATACGATTGATTATAAATGCTTCATTTGCAGCAAACGAAGCACTATCTTTCTTATACCAAAAACCAATAAGAAGCCAAGAACAAAGCCCAACACCTTCCCAGCCGATAAATAGACCCAAGAAATTATCACTCATTACAAGCACGAGCATGGAAAAAACAAAAGCACTAAGAAATGCAAAAAATTTGTTGAATCCCTCATCATGTTCCATATAGCCAATAGAATAGATAAAAACAAGAAGTGAGACGATTAATACCACAAAAATCATCACCATTGTAATTCCATCTATCATAAAACCAAAGCTAGAAGAAAATGCTCCAGCCACTATCCAGTTACTTATATTTATGATTTCTATGTTTCCACTTACTATACTTGGAGCAATGATAATTGCACACAATAATGAAACACAAAGTGAAGCTATTGGAATAACAGCTGCAATGATATTTTTTTTACCAAGAGAAAAAAAACTAGAAAATAACGCACCAAATAATGGAGCAAACAATATTAAGGCAACTAACATCAACGACCTCCGCTAACCACGCATCAAATTCATATCATCTAAATCCAAATTCTTACGTTTTCTATACCAAAGGATAAGAAGTCCAAGCCCGACAGCAACTTCAGATGCGGCAATTGCGATGATAAAAAATGCTACGATTTCACCACTAATATCACCATAATATCTACCAACACTGACAAGTCCAATATTTGCTGCATTTAAGATGATTTCTGTTGAAAAAAATATCATCAAAAGATTCTTTCTTCTCAAGATTCCAATAAGCCCAATTGTAAAAATAATAACACTTAATAACAAATAGTGATTTAGGGTTAGAATCATAAATTATCCTTTATATTATCAAGTTTTGTGTCATCAAACTTCCCACCTATATTTTTACTAACAAGTGCAATGCCTGCAATAAGAGCGACAAGAAGCATCAGTGCTGCTAACTCAAATACTATTAAATAATTTGTAAATAATCCAATACCGATACTCTCGACATTTCCACTTATATTCATAGATTCTATTAAATCATTAACTTCATTGTTTTCTATACTAAGCAATCTAGGAAGCGATACAATAATTACGAGCATCAATGCCACGCCAAAGCTAAGCAAACACACAATTTTTACGCTTTTATGCTTTTCTTTAATATCTTTTGCACTATCAAAAAACATCATACCAAATGCATACATAGCCATAACAGCACCTGTATATACAGAAATCTGAACTACGCCTAAAAATTCAGCACCAATATTAAAAAAGATTCCAGCTATAAAAATCATTCCACTTGCAAGAGCAGTCATGGCATAAAGAACATTTGCAGTAAAGACAACGACGCTAAAACAAAATATGATTAATACACTAAATAAATAAAACGAAATGACCTCAAGCATGAATCAACCTATCTCATCATTGCTTAGCGGAGTTGGTTTTATATTATTATCAGCATTAGGACTTACGCTACCATATCCGCTATATTCATCAATATGTCCATTTTTAGCTAAAGCAGTAGATACTAATAAATCATCTTTTAGCTTAAAGTGTGCTCTTTGCTCACTTGCATTCTCGTATCTATTACCATGGACAATAGCAAGCTCTGGACATACTTCCGCACAAAGCCCACAATAAATACATCTTCCAAAATTAATACTATAAGATTCTATATTTTTTCTACCATCAGCACCATATTTGGTATCAATTTTTATGCAGTTGCTAACACATATTTTCTCACACAATCCACAGCCTATACATCTCTCATTTCCGGATTCTAGCAATCTCATCAAACTATGCACAGCCCTATATCTAGGAGATAATGGAATCTTTTCAAGTGGATATTTTACAGTTACTATTGTGCTTGGTTTAAACAACTCAAATAAAGTCAGTTTAAGCCCTTTTAGCAAATCTAGTGAAAATGTGCGTTTTAAAAATCTCTTAAAACTTGGTGGTGGAGTTTGTGCTACCAATTTGTATTCTATTTTCATATCAATCCTTTATACTAAAACAATACCTGTTACTAAGATATTTATAACGGCTACTGGCATTAATACTTTCCAACAAATAGACATTAGCTGGTCTGGTCTCACATGTGGAAATGTAGCCCTAACCCAAACAAATAAAAATATAAAAAACGCAACTTTTAGTAAAATTGCTATACCACCTGGAATAAAACCGATGCTATTAAAACCGCCAAAAAATACGATACTAATTATGAATGAAATACTAAACATATTAGCATATTCACCAATAAAAAACATACCCCATTTTAAACCACTATATTCTGTAATATAGCCAGATACAATCTCTGCTTCGTGTTCGAGCAAATCAAATGGCGTCCTATTTGTCTCTGCAAAACCAGCAATCAAAAACAATAAAAATGCCATAGGTTGAGAAAAAATAAGCCAATCAAATACAGAATCGCCTTGATAATTATTAATATCAACCAAAGATAATGAACCAACAATCATAATTGGTGCTAAGATGGATAATCCGCTTACCACTTCAAAACTAAGCAATTGGGATACAGCTCTTGCGGCCCCTAAAAGCGAATATTTATTATTAGAACTCATACCTGCTAAAAGCGGTCCATACATACCAATAGCACCGACACTCAACACAAATAATAATCCAACATTAATATCAGAAATAATTGGTCTAATAGTCTCACCAAATAAAGTAAATTCTGGCAAAAAAGGAATTGGAGCCATAGCGATAAAGGCGGTGGCAACAGCAATAATAGGTGCTAAAATAAAAATAATTTTATTTGCATTTTTAGGAATAATATCCTCTTTTAAAAACAGCTTAATACCATCGGCTACTATCTGCAATAATCCCCAAGGTCCAACATGTGTAGGCCCAAGTCGCTTTTGTATAAGTCCTAAAAATTTTCTATCTAAGTACGTGCCAAATCCAGCCAAAGCAGAAAAAACAACAAGCAATATAACAATCTTTATGATAACTTCCAAAAAACTCACGATGCAACCCCTGCTTTAATATATTTTGTTTTTCCAAAAAACTCATCTACATTATTAATTTGTGGAGATATGGCAAAATATTCTCCCTCCATATCAAAGTCAATATATATATTTGCTTCTATCCTGCCATATTTGGATTCAATCTTTATAACATCGCCTTCACTGTAATTTAAT
Organism: Helicobacteraceae bacterium; assembly: GCA_017508245.1. Lineage (GTDB taxonomy): Bacteria > Campylobacterota > Campylobacteria > Campylobacterales > Helicobacteraceae > NHYM01. The sequence continues at coordinate 40,864 of JAFVZI010000014.1, forward strand.
TTTTCTAAATATTCTTTTGAAACATAGATTCCAATACTATAATCTAGATTCTTGCTATATTTGGTATATGGATAAAAATGCACACCAAAATCCCTCATATAAGCATTAAAATCTACATAATCGAGCTTAACAAACTTAATATCATCTACATAATTAGAAATTATTGGGGCTGTTTTTATGCCTCGCAAATCAGTTCCATCATTGCCATATTTATTGTTTAATACAATTTCATCAATCTCAAAATCAAATCCTAAATATCTTGATAACTGATACAAATAATCCATCTTATCATTTACCGGATAAAGTGGCAAAATCTTATAATCTATATTTGTTATACTGTCTTCTAGCTGACTAAAATATGGCAGTGCAAAATCATAATCAACACTATCAAATACATAGTCACCCTTCGCCCTAAAACCAACTCTATAGCCATCTATTTCATCATCAAAATCGATGACATTGCAGATTCCATTTGCATTTGATGTAGGAGGGATGAAAATCACACTGATTTTATCATCTCTTTGTAATACTGATAGAATATTTGCTAAATAAGCAGCATTTGGATGGGCGTATAGATCGCTTCCAATTATTATAAGTGGCTTTTGGACAAGATTGGATTCTAGTTTCAAAAAGGTTTCATAATCCAATTTTGCTTTTATGTATAAATCATAATATTCCACATCTAAAGTTTTTTCTTCACCATCTTGCACTATTTTATGATTGATATTTATCTTAGAATCTTCTAATACATTTAATAACGAATTATTAGAATCCAAAATATTTAAGATAGCAAGAAGTGCTACATCATCACTATTTGCAGCCAAGTTTATCGTAGTTACATTCTTTGAGAGTTTTGAAATAAGCTTATCGCTAAGTGGATGAATATAAATAAAACGAGAATCTTTTTTTAGCTTTAGCATATTATTGATTTTATATCTAAGCAACGGATTCTCATTTTTCAAGCTAGAGCCAATTGAAACAATTACTTTATGATTAGATATATCATTTATCGTAGCACTTCTAGCACCGCTTCCATAGTAGATACTAATAAAATCTTTATATTGTTTTAAGATATTATTTACGAGTTTTACACCAAATTTATTTTTTAATGATGCTAAAAATTTTGCCTCATTATTTGTCGTATTTCCGCCGACAAAAATACTTTTTGCTTTTTTTATTGCATCTACTGCTAAATCAAAACTATTGAAATCTAATCGTGGTGATATATCATACACAAAACGACCCGCTCCACATATAGGATTGAAATTAAAATCATTTGTAACACGATAAATGCTATATTTATTTTTAGAATCTTTTTTGCCTTCATATGTGATTTTACATCCACTTGGACATAGATTACAAGTAGAATCAACTTTCTTTAATTCCCACGCATTGCTTGTATATTGAAAGCTTTTTAAGCCAAGTGCCCCAACTGGACACACGCTAACACATTCACTACAATCTACACAAGGATTCTCACCTACAAATCCTATAATGCTTTTTTGCTTCCTATTCCAAACGCTAAATGCATCTTTTGGCATTCTCTCCTTCCAATATGTCGCATCAGGAGTTGGAGAATCTACCTTTATTGCTTTGATATTAGATTCGCCTAAATTGTCTTTACAAGTTGTTACACATCGCTCACACAATATACAAAGGCTAGGGTCATACTTTACATGCGACCAAGAAGCAAAAGCATTAAAAGATGGTGAGATAAACAAATCTTGAGAATCTACGCCCATTAAAAGCGTATAATCTTGCAATTCACACTCTCCACTTTTATCACATACACCACATTCTAGTGGGTGATTTACTACATAACTTTTCATTATAGCTTTTCGCTCAATCTCTATTTCTTCTGTGCTTGTGATAATATTCATACCATCTTTTACTTTTGTATTACAAGCATATGAACGTTTTCCATCAATATCAACCATACAAAGTTTGCAAGCAAGAGTGGGCGAACAATTACTCAAATAACAAATTGCTGGAATAAAAATATTATTCTTTCGTGCAACCTCAAGAATATATTCACCCTCATTTGCTTCTAAATTAATATTATTAATAGTTATCTTTGCCATATATCACCTTAACTGACTTTATTTATCACAACTCTTTTATATCTATATCCGCAATCTATATTTTCATTTGTACTTAGGATTCCTATCACACCACTTAGGTTGGAATCTAGCAAGCTTACAGCCTTTATCTTAAAATCATCAAAACAAATTTCAATGCAATCATTATCATTTATTCTCCAAGCTTTTGCAAACTCCCTAGAGAATCTTAAAAATGGCTTTTGAGTGGATAATACAGAATCCACATACACTATACAGCCATTATTTTCAGGAAGATTGCTAATTTGCTCTATATTTGAGATTCTGGTTTTTATAGTATAGATTTCATTTATATCACTTGATAAAAATGCGATGTTAATAGATTCTGCTAGATTAGAAAAAATATTTAATATATTTTTTCTTCTTTGATGCGAATAAAAATTATCACCAATCAACAATAATGGCTTTTTATGCGAATAAAAACATGTTTTTATTTCTTGCATTTCTTCTTCAGTAATATTTGTTTCAGACGTCAAATACCCATAATCCAATGCTTCTATATAATCTTTTAGATTTAAATTTTTATAAAAATCGTGTAAAAATAGTGCGGCTACGCCCTCTTCTGTGCCAGCTTCGTATCTTATGTACTGCTTTGTTTGCATATCTAATATAGGATTGATACAAATATCACTGGTAATATTTTTAGCACAAATACCAAGCGTTATCATAAAATCAAAGTTACTCAAATATTTGGTATCAAACCTAGAATCTATATAATCTATTGTCATAATGCTTCTTCTTTGAAATCTTGTATTTTTTCTTTTTTAACTACAATGCTCCAATCTACTTCATTAAATCTAATAGAATTCAAAAGGCGGTATCCAAGTGATTTGATAGAATTATTCGCTATTTTTACAATACCTCCATCGCCAATTTCAAATATAAAAATACCAACTTCACCATCATGCAACTCATCTTTTATGATTTCATTCATTCTATGTATAAAATCATCTTTATATTGTCTTAAATCATATCTTTTCATAAAATTCCACCTAAAATCTTATCTATCAATCTCGCCAAATATGATATTTGCAGAACCAATTATAGTAACAACATCGGCTAGATAATGCCCCGGAAGCAAGTCTTGCAATAAACCTGTATGAAAAAAACTAGGTGTTCTTATCTTTAGTCTATATGGATATGGCTCACCAGTGGAATTGATAAAAAATCCCAACTCACCTTTTGGGGTTTCTGTAGGGGCATATACTTCACCAATAGGTGGTCTCATACCCTGTGTAACTAAAACAAAATGCTGCATCAATGAATAATTTTGAGTCATCAACTGCTCTTTTGGTGCAGAAATATATGCTGGCGAATCTGCCATAATTTGCGGTGGCGTATCTTTATACATTTTTATTAATTGACGCAAGATTTTACTTGATTGCCTTATTTCTTCCATATAAAGCAAATATCTAGCATAGCTATCACCATCTGTGGCATATGGCACATCAAATTCTACTTCATTATATAACTCATAAGGTTCTTCTCTTCTAATATCCCATTTATATCCGCAACATCGAAGCATTACACCACTTAAAGCCCATTTTTTTGCTAAATCTTTTGTAACAACTCCAACATTTTCCAATCTTGCACGCCAGATTCTATTTTCATTCAATAGTTTTTCTATTAAACCTATCTCTTTTGGCAATCTATCAAGAAATATGCTTAGATTCTCGCACCAATTTGGTGGTAAATCAAGAGGCACACCACCTATTCTAATGCTGGAATGTGTAAGCCTAGCCCCACAATAATCCTCTATCAAATCAAGTGCATATTCCCTTTCTTTGAATCCATAAAGCATAATAGACAAAGCGCCTATATCCATACCATGAACGGAGATGAAAAATATATGTGAAATAATTCTATTTAGTTCTAAAAGCATCATTCTAATGATTTGCGCCCTTCGTGGCACTTCTAGTCCTACTAATCTCTCTACACTAAGTGCGAAAGCATAATTATTCGATGAAGCATTAATATAATCTAACCTATCAGTGGTAGGTAAAAATTCATTATATATCATATTTTCTGCCATCTTCTCCACGCCTCTATGCAAATAACCAATATCTGGTGTAGCCTTTGTTATTAGCTCACCATCTAATTCTAATATCAACCTTAGCTGTCCGTGTGCCGATGGGTGCTGTGGTCCAAAGTTTAATATCATTTTATCATCATCGCGTTCAAATGCGATATTTTCAAATTGTGGTTTTAATCTAGTATAAATTTGTGCCATATCTGCCTCTTAGCGTCTTTCTGTAAGCTCTTTTGATTTATCAAACTTTGTAACTACAAACACGCCATTGCTTTCTTGATAAGTAATATTGTGTGGAATATTTGAAGGTTGCATCCCTTTTGCTACCTCAAATCCCATATGGGAGAAATTAAATGTATCCTTTGGATCAATATATGAAGAATCTCTATTTTCAGGACCTACTATATCTCTATATCCTTCTCCAAAAATTCTATCGATTTCATACCATTGTGCTTTTAAATCTCCGTGCAATGGATAATCTTTCCTCAATGGATGCCCAGTCCAATCATCTGGCATCAAGATTCTCTTTAGTGCTTCGTGATTATTAAACTTGACACCAAACATATCATAGGCTTCTCTCTCACTCCAAAGTGCGTTTCTATAAATATGTGATATAGAATCTACACAATCTTTCGTATGTGTTTTTACTCGTAAGCGAAGTTTTCTATCCATAGATAACAATTGATAAAATACTTCAAAACTATCATCACTTAGATGAATAGCACTCATCTCACTTAGTATATCAAAGCCAATTTCCTTTAAAAATAAAAATGTATTTAACACTTCGATTTTATCTATAAAAATCACTAAATTATCGAGTTCAACATATGATTTTATTATACTGACTCTAGATTTTATTAAACCAAAAACATCACTAAATTTTGTCTCATCTGGATTTTGTTTTAAAGTATGTGGTGCTTGGTAGAATCTATTTTTATGATAAACTTTTTTTTGTATATCTTGCATATATTCCCTCTTAAATTAAACGTTTTTTTGTTGGGCTTTGTATCGCTTTTTTACTTCTTATGTATTGCTGTAAAACCATAACTGCATATTGCAACGTCTCTGGTCTAGGAGCACAACCTGGAAGATAGATATCAACAGGTATGATTCTATCGACCCCTTGAACTGTTGCATATGTATTAAACATTCCACCAGTATTTGCACAGCTACCCATAGAAATCACCCATTTTGGTTCTGGCATCTGGTCATATAATCTTCGGACAAATTCAGCGTGTTTTTTTGTAACCGTGCCTGCTACAATCATAACATCACTTTGTCTTGGACTTGCCCTAAAAATTGTACCAAATCTATCAAAATCATATCTTGAAGCACCGCTTGCCATCATTTCAATCGCACAACAAGCAAGCCCATAAGTCATAGCCCAAAGCGAATTGCTAGTGCCCCAATTAAGAAGCTTATCAAGACTTGTTAAAGTTACTGGTATATTATTATTTTTTACATAATTTACTTCAAACTTTGCCATTGTAATGCCCCTTTTCTCCACGCATAAATAAAACCAATAGATAATAAAAATATAAATATAAGCATTTCTGCAAATCCAAACATCCCTAGAATCTTAAAATCCACAGCCCAAGGAAACATAAAAATAATCTCAACATCAAACAAAATAAATAGTAACGCCATTATGTAATACCTAGATGAGATTCTATTTTGCTGTTTATTTGGAATGACACCGCATTCATATTGTGCAAGCTTCAGTTTCTCTCTGCTCTTGCTTGCAAATCTTGTGCTTAGTTTTCTTTGTATAAAAAGCGTCATACTAAAAGCTATAAATGTGATAACAAATAGCATAAAGACACCAAAATAAGGATGTGCGAACATAGAATGCGACATTTAGAAACTCCACAAAAATTTTAAAAATGTTTCAAATTGTAGGATAAAAAACTTAATAAAACTTTTTTTCAATAAATAAATTTTCTTTTTTAGGTTTTTTATATGTCTAAAAGTTATTTTTGGTGGCGAATTTCATCAAACTTTGCTTTCATTGTTGGATTATCCTTTGTAAGTCGCTTTATGCTTAAATCTTCTGCTTTGTTATTTGCTAATCGTAGATTATTTTCAGATGAAAGCAATGCTTCTTTTGTTTTTTGTAAATGAGTGATTGTTTTGTCAATTTCATCAATCGCTTTTTGAAATTTCTCACTTGCAAGGCGATAATTCCTAGAAAATTGGTCTTTAAAATCATTCATCTTATTTTCAAAATTAGCAATATCGATATTTTGATTTTTAATTAATTTTAATTCTTTTTTGACTTGCAAAGAATTTAGTGCCGCATTTCTTAAAAGTGTGATTATCGGGATAAAAAACTGCGGACGAATGACATACATCTTTTCATAGCGATGTGAAACATCAACTATGCCAGAATTATATAGTTCATTTTCAGGCTCTAGCATAGATACTAAAACTGCATATTCACAATTTTTATCTTTCCTATCTTTATCTAGCTCTTTTAAAAAATCCTCATTTTTCTTTTTTGTAGTAGTATAATCTGCTTCATTTTTCATCTCAAACATAATTGATATAAATTCTCCAGCCTCTTTGTCACAACAACGAAAGATATAATCCCCTTTGCTACCAGATTTGACATCATTATCTTTTTCAAAATAAGCATCTTGGAAGCCTGTCGCACGAAGTTTATTAAACTCTATCTCACAATGCTGCTCCAAACTCTCACCTATCATTTTTGTAGATAATCTTGCCTTATATTCTTTAATCTTTGCGATTTCTTCATCTTTGAATCTAAGATCTGCTTCATACTTTTCTTTTAAAGCTTGTTCTTTTAGCTGATATTGATCATTTAATTTTTGAATATGATTTTCTTTTGCTAGAAGTTCAGAATCTTTCTTGCCAACAATCTTGCTAATTTCCAATTCTTTATCTTTGCTAAAAGATTCTAATCTATTTTTAAGCTCTAAGATTTCTTTGTCTTTTTGCAAGGCAATCTCTGTCATTGCATTTTGTTTTGATAACTGCTCTGTTGCAATTAAAGATTCTAATCTTGCAATTTTGGAATCTTTTTTGCCCAGCTCCTCACTAAAATGATTTTTAGATTCTAGTTTTGCCAGCTCAATTGCATTTTGTTTTTCTTTTTCAAATTGGTTTTCAAAAGCTTTCAATTCTTTTTCAAATTCTTTATCTTTAATCTGCTTTAATATAGCCGCATAGCCAGATTCATCTACCTTAAAAATTTCGCTACATTTTGGACATTTTATCTCTTTTGCATTATTCATATCTTTGCTCTATGTTCATTTTTACTACTTTTATTACCTTGTTTGTCATCTATCCAAGTGCTATTAATATTTAAATTCTTTACCAATGCCTTTTGTATTCATTTAAATATTATTTTTAAATTAAATCTACCTTCTTCAATCCTAAAAAATTTTACTAAAAGATGATTTAAATTCAAAAGGAAAATCAACAAATTTACTAGAAGTTCTAAAATCATCAAAAAAATAATTGATACATTATAAATCCTGGAATCTTCACCTATTTTGTGTTTTATCAACTTTATTTTTGTATTTTATCCATCCAAATATAACAATGATAAGCATATATTTCTTGCATACAATGAGGAATTAAATCATCAAGATATTAATTTATATCCTCATAATTCAAGAATCTCATAAGCTCTAGTTACTCATCTTTTTTTGTATCGGTTTCATAAATTTTGACAAAGTTTCAAAAGAAAGCATCTAAATTCAAAGAACCGATATGAAGTAATGAAAAGATAAAATACGCAATAGCTACGAGACACCTAAGCCCCAAGGACGCTCCTAAGCTAGTAGCACTCATAGCGATACCCAAATAGAGTTATATCTTAAAATCACTGCATAGCTTTTCTTAGTTTTATCTCATAGCTATCTTTTAGATGAAGTAGAACTTTTATATCAAATAAAAAATCAATGCTTCACTTTATGTAGAAAATCTAGCAATCTCTTGCTTGTTGGATTATTAAAAAATTCGCTTCCACTGCCCTTTTCTACTATCTTTCCATCTTCCATGAAAATTGCTTTTGTAGCTATATTTTTTGCAAATCTCATCTCGTGTGTTACACAAATCATAGTCATTCCATCATTTGCAAGCTCTGCAATAAGTTCTAACACTTCGCCTACCATCTCTGGGTCAAGCGCACTTGTAGGCTCATCAAAAAGCAATACATCTGGCTTGTTCATCAAAGCTCTTGCAATTGCTACTCTTTGTTTTTGCCCACCAGATAGATACGATGGAAATTCATCTTTTTTATTACTTAATCCAATTTTATCCAGCAATATTAAAGCCTCATTTGTCGCTTCTTCTTTTGTCATTCTTTTTAGTTTTGTGGGAGCTAAAATAAGATTATCTAAGACATTTAGATTGTTAAAAAGATTGAAATGCTGAAAAACCATACCCATTTTTACCCTAGCAGAATCTAGATTCCACTTATATTTACTATCAAGTTCTTTTATCTTTGATTTCAATACACTTTTTTTAAGTCCTTTTAAATCATCATATAAATTTATGTCAATATCCGAAATACGCTTATTTTCAAACCATACCTCACCACTACTTGGAATCTCAAGAAGATTCATACACCGAAGCAAAGTTGATTTGCCACTTCCACTTGGTCCAATGATGACAACTCTCTCTTTACTAAAAATATCCAGATTTATATCATCAAGCACTAATTTATTATTAAAAATTTTACTCAAACTTCTAATACTTATCACTTGCACGCAATTTCCTTTCAAAGATTCTCACAAAATATGTAGCAACCAAAACAAGAATCAAATAACTAAATGCCAAAAACAAATAAGGTATCATAAATTCATAACTGGCACTTCCAATAGACCTAAATGCATAAGTCAAATCATGCACAGTGATATAATTTGCAACCGATGTTTCTTTTAGCAATGCAATAAATTCATTGCAAAGTGGGGGTAGTGAATTTTTTAATGCCTGTGGAAATACAACAAATTGCATGGCTTGTTTTTCTTTTAACCCCAAAGCTCTAGCGGCTTCATTTTGCCCTATATCAATGCTCAATATCCCACTACGTACGATTTCACTTACGTATGCACCACTATTTAATCCAAATATAAATACCGCCACAAGCAATGCACTTCCACCGCCTAAACCAAACAAAGGTAAAATAACAAAATAGATAAATAATAATTGCACTACAATTGGTGTCCCTCTAAAAAATCCAACATAGCATTTTGCTATATAAACTAGAATCTTATGAGTTATTGATTTGTCTTTTTTTGTCATCAAAATTGCAACCAAAGTCCCTACAATAAGCCCAATAAAAAGTGCGCAAATGCTCAAAATTATCGTTACGCCAAGCCCTTCTAATACCAGTTTATAACCATCTTTTAAAATAAATTGATTATAAAAAATCTCTATTTTATCAACCAAATAGCAACCTTATTAATGGAGGTAATCCTAAAGTAAAAATGCGATTGTATAAAATTATATTTGAAAATATTAAATAATGCAGATTCTAAGTAGAATCCATTGAGATTTTGAATCTCAATGGATTCAAAAAAGTGTTATTTTCCTGTGAGACCTTTTATATATTCGTCAATTAGATATAGGCTAGTATCGCTATTACCCGCCAAGCTAATCTTGTCTTTGATGCCCCTAAAGAGTGTTTCTTCTTCGTGCTGTTCTGATACATACCATTGTAAAAAGTTAAATGTAGAATAATCCTTCATATTTAATGCAAGCTCAACTAACTCATTTATCGATTTTGTAACTTTTAATTCGTGTTCGTATGTTTTCTCAAACACATCAAGCAATGACTTGAAATCAGATTCTGGTTTTTCAATAGATTCCAATACAAGAAGCGAATCTGTCTCGTTTAAATAAGTAATCAACTTTGTCGCGTGAGAACTTTCTTCCTTTGCGTGTTCAAACAAAAATATTCCAGCTCCATCATATCTATGTGTATAGCACCAAGAACTCATATTCAAATATAAATTAGATGCATACATTTCCTTTACTACTTGCTCATTTAGCTTTTTGATAATCTCATTTGAAAGCATCACCATCTCCTTTTATTTTGATTTTTTCAATTTATATCACAACAAACTTAAACTACAAAAAAAGTAAAAAATTTGTAGAATCCAAATTAGCAAATTTATAGTAAGGTTGATTGATGAAAATAGCTTTATTTTTTTTATCAATAGTTGGAATTGTATTTAGTGGTTGCAAAAGTGATAAATTGACGATGGCAACGGCTGCAAATTTTGCTCCATTTGAGTATATAAGTGGCGGTGAATTTCAAGGAATTGATATTGATGTAGCAAAAATTATCGCAAGTGAATTAGGAAAGGAATTAGTGATTTATGATATGGAGTTTGATTCGGTTGTACAATCTGTCGCTTCAAAAAATGCTGATATAGCATTATCCGGATTAACTATAAATAAAACAAGAAAGCAAGTAATAGATTTTAGTGATACATATTTTAATGCGGCACAAATGTTGATAATAAAAGAAAATGATGAAAGATTTAAGAATCTAAAAACAAAAGAAGATGTAATAAAAGCAGTAAATAAAGCAAAAAGCTTAAAAATCGGTGTTCAAGCAGGAACAACAGGAGAATTTTATTCAAAAGGTGATAAAGATTGGGGATTTGATGGTTTTAAAAATGCAGAAACTATTAGTTTTGCAAATGGTGCTATGGCGGTAACTGCTATGCTAAATAATCAATTAGATGTAGTAATCATAGATGAGATGCCAGCAAGAGTATTGACAAAAACAAATAGTGGAGTTGAACTAGTAGATATAGCACTAACTGATGAAGAATATGCTATTGCTGTAAGCAAAGGAAATGAAGAGCTACTAAATAAAATCAATGAGATTCTAAGAACAATCAAACAAGATGGTAGGATGCAAGATATAATCAACAAATACTATGTGCAACAAAAATAAATTTTATAGTTACTTTTTGTAACTATAAAATTTATCAAAAACTATCTGCAAAATGATTAACAACAAAAAAGCAAATAGCTGAAAATATAGCAGACACAGGGACAGTAACAATCCACGCCATAACGATTTTTGTAAAAGCACTTCTTTTTACAATCTCATTTTTTATACTCTTTTTTAATGCCTTCTTCTCTTTTTTATTCAATATTGCATTATTTTTATCTTCAGATTTTAGATTTTTTAGAATCTCTTGTTTTCTTTTTATAGATGATTTTCTAAAATCATTCAAAAAGTTTTCTACGATTGTTGCATCTCTACCTTTATGTGCTTGTATAATTTCCTGCTCCATTTTGTTGTAATTACTCTTTAGGTATTCTCTTAAAAAACCTATGCCAAAGATAGCACCAATAGCTATGTGAGTAGAACTCACAGGGAGTCCCAAAGCAGAAGCGACCAAAACCGTAATAGAAGCAGACAATGCTATACAAAATGCTCTTATTCTATCTATCTCTGTTATCTCACTGCCAACAGTTTTTATTAGTTTTGGTCCATACAATGCAAGACCAAGCGAGATTCCAAGTCCGCCAAGTATCATAATCCAAATATGAACACTCGACTTTGAATCTATTACACCACTTATAGCTTGATTTATAGCAGCAAGAGGGCCTATTGCATTTGCAACATCATTTGCACCATGTGCAAAACTAAGCAATGCAGCAGCAAAAATAAGTGGGATAGTAAATAAATCACCTATTGCATCTTTTGTATTTTGCAATGTATCTGCTTTTTTTGAAATGAGAGGTTTTGTCGTGATAAAAATCAATATAGCAACTATAGTAGATATTAGAATCTGTGATAATGAATTTAAATGGATTACTTTTGATAGTCCTTTTTGCAAAAGATAAAAACAAAAAGACCAAGACATTATAAATATTAAAATTGGTATTACCCGTTTTGCTGCCAATCTTTTATCGTTTTGATATGTGATAGTCCGTTTTACAATATACAAAAATATAACAGCTACAATGCCGCCTATCACAGGTGATACAACCCAACTTAGGACTATTTCTAACATCACACTCCAATTAATAATCCCAAGACCACCTGCGGCAATTGATGACCCTATCAATCCACCTACAATAGAATGTGTGGTAGAAACAGGTGCTCCAATAAAAGTAGCAAGATTTAGCCATAGAGCACCAGAAATAAGTGCGGCCAGCATCACAGCAATAAAAGTATTTATATCGCTAAAAGCATCTTGTGATACGATTCCAGAACGTATAGTATCTACAACATCACCACCTGCAATGATAGCTCCGGCTGCTTCAAATATAGCTGCAATAAATATCGCAAAGCCTAGACTCATAGTATTTGACCCCACTGCAGGACCGACATTGTTGGCTACATCATTAGCACCAATATTCATAGCCATATACATACCAAAAATGGTGCTAATCATTATCAACATATTGTTCGTGCCATCGTTAAAAATAATAGAAGTAATACAAGCAATGCATATAAATACCAATGCTATGGTGATTTTTCTAGCATCACTTACGCCTACTTGCATACCTTGCTCTATTTTATTAAAACTTTTCATATCCATAATGAAAACCCCTTTATATTTACAAATAGTATTATAGTCAAAATGGCTATTGTAATATGACTTTAATATGAAAGAATGTAGAATGAATTCTATTTTACACCTGAAGGATAGTGTATGATGTCTGTCATCAAAGACAATGTAATATTGTATTTTATGGTTTTAAATCTTCTTGCTTCACTGTATCTAATTGTAAATCAACACATATTAGTTGGAATATTTGTAACAATAATTACAGCCATCATTGTTACAATGCAATACAAGCAAAGCAAAGAAAATAAAATAAAAAATGATGATATAGATTTAAAACATATAGTCGGTTTAGTGCCGTATATGCCAATTCATACAACAATCACCGATATATATAATAATCAAATAATATCAAATGTGCCGCATAGAGAGATTCTAGAAACAATCGATATAAATGATATTTTTAAGAATCCAGATTCTGCCAATATTAGATTATTTAGAAATGGCGAAAAAATTATAAAAGTCAAAACAAATAACAAGGCAAAATATTATTGCACAATCAACAATGAAATCAATGACAAAAATGGCAATATCATAGGATACATAGAATCTGAATTTGATTTAACAAATATCATAGAATATCAACAGCAATTACCAGAAAGAAACAAAACACTTGAATTTCTAGAAGCAAGGCTAGAGAAACAAATCGATGATGAAACAAAAGACAAATTTGACAATAAAAGAGATTTTCAAGATATATTAGATAACAATAATGATGGAATCTTGATATTTTCATACAATACCAAAGAAAATAGAGTTCTTGGATTTATATATTCTAATTTCGTTGCAAGAAATTTAATACAACAGCAAGGCTTAGAGTTAAGAAATGTAGATATATATGATTTATTTCATAGCAGCGAAAAGGACAGAGTTGAAAAAATATTGAGAAATATGATAAGCAATAAGCCTATATTATTTGAAACTCTAATGATGTTTAATAATATAATAGTGCCTGTGGAAATCAATGCCCATTTGTGCAGGACTTACAATAAAGATGCGGTATATCTAAGCATTAGAGATATTAGACTGAGAAAAGAACTTGAAGCAAAGAGAGACAAAAATAGACTAATTTCGATCAAAGATAACAAATTAGACTTTTTAATACAAACTCTATCTATCATATTTACAAAAATTACACATCAAACAAAGAAAATTACAGAACAAATAACGATTTTGAATAATAATTTCAACTTAAATAATGAGACAAAAGAAATTTTGCAAAGCTCCAAAAATATTGACCAGACGATAAAAGATATGATTTCTATATACACTCCAACAAATATCAAATCTTATATAAACATAAAAAACCTAGTAGAATCAATCAAAGATAAAATATTTTTCAAAGAGATAATAAATAATACAGAAATACAGATAATGCAAAAAGGCGACATAAAAGATATTTATTGCGATGAAGACGCTTTAAAATATGTGATATTATCAATAATCAACTTCTCGCTTGAAAATATAAATATCAATAAAGGTACGAATTTTTATGGAAAGATAAATATAACATTACAGGAATTAAATAACAACTACATTTTACTAAGCATAGAAGATAATGCAGGTGGAATTGATAATGACACTCTAAGTAGAATCTTTGATATTTTTTATCAAACAAAAATTAGCTCTAGTGGGCTTGAACTGCCTACTTGTAAAGCAATCGTAGAAGAAGTGCTTCTTGGACATATGCAAATATCCAACATTGATAATGGAAGCAAAATAGACATACAAATAAGCAAATAGGAAAATATGAATATTACTCTTGATACATATATCATTTCTGATACACATTTTGGGCAAGATTCTATAACTAAAAAAGAAAGAATGCGAAATCTTATAGCAAATAATTTAGGCTATAAAAATCACTTTGATTTAATCGTTGATAATTGGAATAAAGAAGTCAGCCAAAAAGATGGAATCTTGCATTTAGGCGATGTTTATTTTAAAGATGGATTATCATATCTAAAAAAATTAAATGGCAAAAAAATGCTAATAATTGGCAACAACGATATAAACAAGCTAGATAAACTAGAAAAGATGAATTTTGAGATGAAAAACAAGGTCATCTTAAAGATACCGCAAAAAGAAAAAATAAGAGAGAAAATAAAACAAAAATATGGAAAAATACAAGAAAAAATATATCTAAATGGCATTATAATAGATATTGGTGGAGAGAGAATCTTATTTAGTCATTTCCCTGTTTTTAACAGGAAACCAAATGATAAATTTTGTGCTATTAGGGATGTATTAGATGATTATTTTAGATTTAGTGATTGTTCGCTAAATATACACGGACATACACATTCAAAAGAAACAAATAATCCATTTTGTATCAATGTATCAGTAGAACAAACGATGCTCTCACCAATAAAATTAAAAAAAATCTTGAAAAACTACAGGAGGTCATTGTGAATATTTTAGTTCCAATAATGCAAGGCTTTGAAGAAATAGAATTAGTAAGCATAATAGACACGCTAAGAAGAGCAGATATAAATACAATCATCGCTAGAGATTCTAGTAATGATGATGAAATGGTATCTGGGGCACATAATATTTCTATAAAATCAATGTGCAAAATATCACAAGTTGATATAGGTGGCTTGGACGGTATCGCTCTTGCAGGTGGATTTGAGGGAATGCTAAATCTAAAAAATAGCAAAGAAATAATAGAAATCATACAAAAATTAGATAAGCAAAATAAGCTTGTAGCTGCTATTTGTGCTTCGCCTATTGTGCTTGGAACTGCAGGGGTATTAAAAAATGAATTCACTTGTTATCCGAGCTGCGAGAATGAGATAAAAACAGCAGCAAAATATACAAAACAATCTACTTGTATAGATGAAAACATCATCACTGCAAATGGTCCAGCAAGTGGTATCTTATTTGCCCTTGAAATTATAAAAAAGCTAAAAGGCAAGGAAAAATACGATGAGATAAAGAATGCAATGCTTGTGATATAGAATCTTATAGATTCTATTATTTAAGATTATATTTATTGATTGCAAACATCAATCATATGTTTTATGGCTACATTGTCAAAGTGCCTAAATATTGATTTGCAATTCCACTACCATTAGCACGTCTATAGTATAGAATCCTGCCACCAATAAATTCTATATGCAAAGCTAAATATTATTTGATGCAATGCGACCATTCATATTGTCATTTTCATAGGATATTTCTATCTATTTTGCGAGCTAATTGGATATGTTACAAATCATTAATCTATCATTACCACCTCTGATACTATTAAATCATCTACATTAATAATAAAACTTATTGTTATCCCTTATTTCTTGGCAAGGGCTAGTTCTCTTAAATCATCTACTAATAACAAAACCAAGATGAAAAAATACAAAATATCTATCGCTATGCATCTTCCAAAACTTATAATTTAAACAAAATATCTATTTTAAATATTCACAAAATTCTATAATTTTATCAATAACTAATCGATTTATATTATACAATATACATCCGTTGGATTTTGGTATTGACACATCAAGACAGGCTTCATATTGCTAAATACAATTTGCATTTATAAAATTCCCATTTAGGTGATGCCACTTTGCTATGTCTTACATATCATCACTTTTATAAGAGAATCTGCTTTTGACTGCTACCATTGTATAACATTCTTCCACAACTTATATTTACATACTTATGATATTGATTACATCGATGTTTACAAAGCTTATCAAAAACTAGCCTCTTTTTTATTGGTATCTTCACAAAAAAATATCTAAGCAATAATATATTTTCTAAATAATATTTCTTAGTTATTTTTTGTTGTTTTATGATAGGCCAGAATCTCAAAATTCACATTTCTTGATATTTTAGTAGATACTAAAGATTCTAGCTTTCTATAATCCAAAACGTAAATTATGATTTAAATAAAGATTCTAGTAGCTGTTTTCCACTTTCTTTTATATCATTTTGTTGCTTTTCTGCTTCTTTTATATTTTGCATATTTAACACATTAGGATTTATGCCTAAATCTTCTATCTCTAGTTCCATTCCAAGCAACATAGATGTAAGTCTTATATTTACACCTTCTTTGCCTATTGCTTTGGATTTTTGGTCGCTGTAAAGAGATATGATAGCTTTGTTTTCCAACATTTTTACACCTACGATTTTTGCAGGTGAAAGTGCATTTGAAATAAATACTTCTGGCACACTAGAATACTCTACACAATCTATGCTTTCTCCACATATTTTTTTGCTAACTGCATTAATCCTCACACCCTTTACCCCAACGGTCGCACCAACTGGGTCAATTCTAGCTGTATTTGATGATACTGCGACTTTTGAACGAACCCCCGGTATCCTAGAACATTTCATAATGCTTACTTCACCATCTGCTATTTCTGGCACTTCTAACTTTAATAACTCTTCTAAAAACTTTGGTGCTGTCCTACTGAGCTCTATTTGTATCCCGTATCTATTATCGATATAAATTCGCTTCAATATGCAAGAAATGCTTTGCCCTACTTTAAATACTTCGCCCTTTATTCTATTTTTTCTAGGAAGCCTAGCTCTAATAGAATCTATTTCAACAATAGTATCCTCACTTTTTGAATCGATATATACAACCATTCCATTTACGATTTTATCTACACTATTTTTTAGATTCTCAAATATCTGGTTTTCTATATTTTTTTCAATACTATTTTCTAAATCCCTTAAAAGATTGCTAATTATATTTCTATTTAATTCCAAATTATCAATATTTAATTCAAATAAAATCTCATCACCAATTGACACATTGCCGTTTTTGCGAGCTTGAGAAATTTTTATCAATTTTTTAGAATCCTCTTTTGAAATCTCAAAATCATCATCTACAACTTTTAATTTATGAAATAATTTAATCATTTTGTCTTTTTTGTCAAAATCAACAACAAAATTCATATCATTATCAATGCCATTTTTTGCAAGTTTCAAAATCTCATTTTTCACTATATTTTGAATGACTTCAATTTGCAATCCTTTTTCATATGCGATAATTTCGATAATATCTAAAATTTTATCCAAGATTTGAATCCTTAAAAATCGAGTAAAATATTTTAAAAAACGCTTTGATTATATCAAATTAGACTTAAAGTTTTAAGCTAAATTTGATAGAATACAATCCTTGCAAAATGCCAATTTAAGGAATAATAAATGAATTTAAAACTAGCTAAAATAGATTTAAATGATAAACCAAGAACAATAACAATAGAAGAAATAGAAAAACAAGTAAAAGAAAAAGGAAATGCTGCATTCTACTTTGATAAAGACAATTCATTAAAAGATTTGGAAAAAATGTGTGCTCATTTTGCAAAGAGTGCAAAATCGACCCATTTTCACGAACTAAGATTTGGGCTTGATAAAGATTGCATCCTTTATGAATTGCATATCATAGATTATTGATTGAGATAATAAATTGACTAAAAAATTATTTATCAAAACATTTGGTTGTGCTATGAATACACGTGATAGCGACCACATCATTGCTGAATTGAAAGAAAAAGCAAACTACAATCTAACCCAAGATGCAAAAGAAGCCGACTTAATCATACTAAATACTTGCAGTGTTAGAGAAAAGCCAGAAAAAAAACTATTTAGCGAGATTGGAAGTTACGCTGCGATAAAAAAAATAGATGCAAAGATTGGAATCTGTGGTTGTACTGCAAGTGCTCTTGGTGAAGAGATAATAAAAAAAGCTCCAAGTGTTGATTTTGTTTTAGGTGCGAGAAATGTGTCAAAAATATCAAGCATTATTCACAAAGAAAAAGCTGTAGAAATCGAAATAAATCACGACGAATCGAATTATGAATTTTGCAATAATATAGAATCTAACATAAGAGCGTTGATAAATATCTCTATTGGTTGTGATAAAAAATGTTCGTATTGCATAGTGCCATTTACAAGAGGAAAAGAAATCTCAATTCCTACTAATCTTATACTAAAAGAAGCGAAAGCAAGGGTAGAAAATGGTGCAAAAGAAATCATTCTACTTGGACAAAATGTAAATAATTATGGTACTAGATTCTCTATTCCGCACGAAAAAATAAACTTTACAAAATTATTGCAAGAAGTAAGCAAGATTGATGGAATTGAACGAATAAAATTCGTATCTCCACATCCATTGCATATGGATGATGAATTTATAGAAGAATTCGCAAGCAATAAAAAAATATCAAAATACATACATATGCCTATGCAAAGTGGCTCAAATGCTGTCTTAAAGGATATGAAAAGAGGATATACAAGAGAGTGGTTTTTAAATAGAGTAAATAAAATAAAATCACTTTGCCCTGATGTAGGCATAGGCACAGATATCATAGTAGCATTTCCAAGCGAAAAAGAAGAAGATTTTTATGATACGTTAGATATGGTAAAAAATATAGAATTTGATACTATGTATAGCTTTATTTATTCCCCTAGAAAAGGTACATTAGCCTTTAATATGAAAGAGATAGATTCTAGTATCGCAAATATGAGATTGGAAATATTGCAGAATCTTCATAAGCAAATACTAAATAAAAAAGCAAAAAATGAAATCAATAAAACACATAGGGTTATGATTGAAAATGTGAGTGATAAAGGAAGTGAAGGCAGGAGCGATAATGGCAGGCTAATAAAGATAGACGGCACAAAGCTTTCTATTGGCAACTTCTATGATGTAGTCATCACAAAAAATGAAAATGGAAGCCTATTTGGTAAAACAATTTAATGATATTTGATAAAGATTCTAGAAGAAAATTTAAACGCAAAGTTATGCTTTTATTTGCTCCACGACTTGTTTGGCTATTTCTTTGGATTTTATATTTGAGCTGTAAAAATAAATTTTATATTCACGATGATATAAAAAAGAGCAATGCCATACTTGCTTTTTGGCACGGTGAGTTTTTGATGCTTCCATTTTTGTATAGAAAAATGAGAGATACGCCAAAAATATTTGTAATCTCA
This sequence comes from Helicobacteraceae bacterium, assembly GCA_017508245.1. Classification (GTDB taxonomy): domain Bacteria; phylum Campylobacterota; class Campylobacteria; order Campylobacterales; family Helicobacteraceae; genus NHYM01. The sequence goes on from JAFVZI010000014.1 coordinate 60,528, forward strand.
AGCGAACATTTTGATGGCGAATTGATAGTAAAACTATATGGATATTTTGGATTTAAAACTATTCGAGGCTCTAGCACTAGAGGTGGAAGAAGGGTTTTGATACAAGCATTTAATAAGCTAAAAGATGGATATGATATTGCAATAACACCTGATGGACCAAAAGGGCCTTATCACAGCATAGCAGATGGCGTTGTAGCGATGAGTCAAAAGACAAATATTGCAATAGTGCCTGTTAGAACTATGCCGGATAGATTTTATGAATTAAAAACTTGGGATAAATTTAGAATCCCAAAACTATTTTCTAGCATAATATACATTTCAATGCCAAGTTTTAATATACCAAGAGATTTAAGCATAGAAGATGCAAAAAAGTTAGTATATGAGCAAATGACAAAAGACCCAAATGTAATTTTTAAATGTGAGGATTTTAAAGATATAGTTTAGTAATTTTATAAGTTTAAGATTGTAGAATCTTGTGGTTAAATATTTATTTTTAAAGGCTATTTATTGTCATTATTTAGCAGAATATATCAAAAAGTTATTGTTTCAATTGACTTATACGAAAAGACTTGCAAAATTAGAATATCTAATAATAAAAATACGCAACAAGAAGAAAAAACATATAAAACCATTAATGCAAATTTTCCTATAGAAGCAGCAAAATACATACAAAAGATACAAAATCAATATCCGCATACATATACATCTGCTATGATTAGAACAGAAAATCAAGGGCTATTAAATGGTAAAAATATCGATGTATTTGATAAATTTGGGCTTGATATAAATTCTTTAAAAATAATGCTAGTAAATAAGCAATGGTTTATTTATGTAGGCAAAAAAAATTTGCAAGAATACAAAAATAAATTTAGTAAGATAAATGGATTGGACTTTGTTTTTTCACCATTTATCATCATTTATGAAAAAATAAAAGACAGATTAGATAGTGCAAAAAAGCTATACATATTACAAGAAAAAGGCTCTACTAGCTTGCTTATTGCAGACAGAGATAATATATATTTTGGAAATCACATAGTATTTGAACAAGATAGATTCGTAGATGAAAACAAGGAAGATAAAAAAAAGAATGATGATATGATAGAGTTTGATGTTATAGATGAAATAGATGAAAATATCATTATCAAAGATTTCGATAAAGGCAGTTATGACCTATCATCAAATAGCCTTAGTGAATTATCTATTGCAAACCATATGATAGAACTAATCACAAAAACTTTGAATAACTTTTATCAAGATAATAGATATGCCAGTGATTTTATAGATGAACTTTTAATACTTGATGGATATGGGATAAGTGATAATGCAATATCATATCTAAAAAATAATACCATGCTTGAAACTCAATTTATACGAATAGATGTATGTAAAGAAGTAGAAAAACTAACGAAAATGGAATTAACATAAAGGGATAATAATGGCTGTAAGATATAGCTTTACAACTCCACAACCAAAATACATAGTATCAAAGCTAACAAAAATTTGGATATTTTATGTGATAGTTAGCGTTATTATTGTGTATTTTGGTGGAATCTATCTAAAAATAGAAGTCAATATGTTAAACAATAATGCACAAATTGTAGAAAACAATATGAATATTCAAGATAAAAAAATAGCCCTTATAAATAAAAATATAGAGCGTCTGAAATATGAAGCGAACCTAGATAATATAAATAAAAACTACAATAATGAGGTGCAACAATCATTATTAAATTTATTTGCATTGATACCCGACCAAATAACAATAACACAAATAAAGCTTGAGGAAGAAAAACTAACACTAAAGGGTATCACACCGACTAGAGAATTGTATTCTTTTTTGCTACAAGCACCACTAAGGTCAATCTTTACGACAAGTAGAGTTGATTTTTTTCCACTACCAAATGGGTGGTTTAACTTCACATCAATTAGCGTATTGAATAAAGAGGCGAAATGAAATTTTTTAATTTTTTAAATGATATTGATTGGAGTAAAAACACCATATTGTTTATAATATATATATTGGTTATATTATTTTGCCTAGCATTTTATTTTATACCAATTATGCAAAATCATAAAATTCAAACACTAGATTACAAACGAATACAAAATCTTAATACTGCAATTGCTCAAAATGAAAATAGCTTACAGCAAAGTATGGATTCTGTATTAAAAGAAAATGCTCATCAAAATATAAGAAATAAAGTTGATATGCAAGAACTAGAAAACTACATAAAAAAATATATAAATGATGTAGCAATCATTGATAATGGAATACAAGATTCTACCAATAATATAAAAATACAAAATATAGCTATACAAGGATATACAAAAGATACAAAAAAGATTATAGATTTTATAAACAACCTAGGAAGCCTCAATAGTAGCATAAGGATAGGATTACCAATCGATATAACAAAACAAGGCAATAACCTAAAAGTGAATCTTTATATTAATATTTATTATAGTGATTATGAATTATAATTATTTTAGTTCAGACCAACGTTTGCCTACACTAATGCCACATTTAAGTGGCACTCAAAGCGTGTAAATATTATTCATAATCTCTAGTATTTCTTTGCTTACGCTATCTACTTGGGTGTCTTTTACTTCAAATATCAATTCATCATGCACTTGCAATAATAGCTTTATGTCTCTATCTTTAAATCTATCAAAACATTTATTCATTGACAGTTTTATCAAATCGGCCGCACTACCTTGAAATATAGAATTTATACCTTCTCTAAGAAATGCTAATTTTTCATATTCTGCAACATTATTAAAATCAAAATTCCTAGACCTGCCAAGCAAGGTAAGAGCATATCCATTATCTAAAATAAAATTTTCCTCTTTTTGGAGATAATCTCGCACTGTTGGGAAACTCTCAAAATAACTATCTATATATTCTTTGCTTTTAGATTGTGATATTTTTAGGGTTTGAGCAAGTTTTTTTGCACCCATTCCATAAATCAAACCAAAATTAATACTTTTTGCAATATTTCTTTTTTCTTTGGCTTCTGCTTCACCAAATATTTTTATTGCAGTTTCTAAATGTATATCCTTATCATTTATGAAAGATTCTAATAGATTTGAATCTTGTGAAAAATGCGCCAGCAATCGCAACTCAATCTGTGAATAATCCGCAGAAATGAAGCTATATCCATCTCGCACAACAAAGCCATATCGAATCCTTCTTCCAACAGAAGTTTTAATAGGAATATTTTGCAAGTTTGGATTTCGTGAGCTAAGACGACCCGTGCTAGTTCCTGTTTGTATAAACGAAGTGTAGATTCTATTATTTTTATTTAAATTTATGATTGGTATTACATAGGTATTTAGGAGTTTATTTAATTCGCGATGTTCTAATATACAAGGAATAATAGGATGAGAATCTATTAAAGATTCTAATGTTTTTTCATCAGTGCTATATCCACTTTTTAAGATTCTGCCTTTTTTTAGATTAAGCTGATTAAATAGCACATTGCCTAATTGCCTTGTAGAATTTATATTAAATTCATTACCTGCAATATTATAAATCTTATTACTTATATCTTTAATCTTAGATTCAAGCTCTAATTTTAGTTCATAGAAAAAATCCAAATCTATACCTATTCCATTGTTTTCCATATCCATTAAAACTTTAATAAATGGAAACTCTACATTTCTTGCTATATCAATAAGATTTTTATTTAATGTATGCATAAAATGATAATACAAAGCAAGGCTGCATACAGAATCCTGCACCCCGTATTTTGTCGCTATGTCAATTTGCACACTAGCAAATGTATCACCTTTATTTACAATATCTCCAAATTTAGTAGTTATATAATCAAAGTTTTTCTTTGTTTGATAATCAAGATTGAATATACCTGATGGATTTTCCAACCAAGCAAGTATCAATGTATCGCTATAATCAACAATATCTAAATTAAAAATCCTCTTTACTACAGCTATGTCAAATTTTAGATTATGCCCTACTATATGATGTTTCAATAGCTTTTCTAGTGCTTTTTTTGCATCGCTACTAGATATTTGTTCTTCTACACCAAGATAAAAATGATTAATAGGCACATAATAACCAAAGTCTAAAGAATAAGCAAAAGAAAATCCGACAATATCACTACTTTTTACATCAAGAGAAGTAGTCTCTGTATCAAAAGCAACAACACTATTTGCATCAATTGAATCTATAATTTTGTGCAATTCTTTGCTGTCTACAATTTTTATGCATTCAAAATTTAACAAGGATTCATTTTTTGTGCTATATAAATCTTTTTTTATTTTTGACAGGATATTAATATCATAGCTTTTTAGTTCATCTTCTATCAAAAATAATGGATTAATCGTTGGCTTTAGAGCAGATTCTAAATCAAAAGAATCTAATAAATCATCTCTTAGTTTAACAAGCTCCTTGCTTTTATAAGCAGAATCTTTGCCCTCAATAATCCTATCAATCAATTTTGGTGTCAAATAATTTTTTAGTAAAGGGATGTTATCATACACCCCATCAAGTGAGCCAAAATTACTAATCAATTTTTGAGCACTTTTTGCACCAATACCTTTTATTCCAGACACATTATCACTTGAATCTCCAACTAAACTTTGATAATCAATAAATTGCTCTGGATATACACCAAATTTTTCAAAGCACTCTTCCTTATATATGCTTTTCTTTTTTATTGGGTCATATATATAAGTATTAGAATCTATTAATTGATACAAATCCTTATCAACGCTAACAATCCTAACAACTACATCTTTCACACTAGATTTTATAGAAGCTATGGCATCATCAGCCTCATATCCATTAATCGATATATGAGGCAAGTTCATTTTTTTTATCCACTCAATCGCAGTTTTAATCTGCAAAGACAAATCTACATCTATTTCTTTACGATTTGCCTTGTAATCACTTGCAATATCTCTTCTTTTTTTCTCACCTTCACCCTCGAGTGCAAAAATAATATAGCTAGAATCATCATTATATAGTTGATTAATAAGATTTGCAAAGCCAAGTAAAACACCGCTTGGCTTGCCATCTTTGCTTTTTAGTTTTGGCATCGCATAAAAGTTTCGAAAAAAATATCCAAAGGTATCGATGATAGATAGAGTTTTCATATTTTTAAATATCTAAAATAATCCCTACAGGACAATGATCGCTTCCATAAACCTCACTATAAATATTAGCTTCTTTGAGATTATCTTTTAGAGAATCTGATAGTAAAAAATAATCAATCCGCCAACCAATATTTTTAGCACGAGCATTTGCCATATAAGACCACCAAGTGTAAGCATCGCTTTTATCTGGATACAAATATCTATAACTATCAATAAATCCAGAATCTAATAAAGTGCTAAATTTCTCTCTTTCCTCTTTTGTAAAACCTGCATTTTTGGTGTTTTGTTTTGGGTTTTTTAAATCAATCTCTTTATGTGCGACATTTAAATCGCCACATACAATAACAGGCTTTTTGAGTGATAAAAGATAGGCTATAAAATCATCTTCCCACTCCATTCTATAATCCAACCTAGTAAGTTCTCTCTGAGAATTTGGAGTATACACATTTACTAGATAAAAACTATCAAATTCAAGTGTAATTACACGACCTTCGTTATCGTGTCTATCAATATTGATACCATAAGATTGTGAGATTGGTTTTATTTTAGAGAGTACCAAAGTCCCAGAATAGCCCTTTTTGATAGCACTATTCCAAAAACTATAATAATTAGGAAATTCGAAATTAGATTGTTCTTGCTGCATTTTTGTTTCTTGAATACAAAACAAATCAGAATCTACACTATCAAAAAAATCTTGGAATCCCTTATTCATACAAGCACGAAGCCCATTGACATTCCAAGATATTAATTTCATAAAATTATGATTGCCTTTTTTCTATAATACCTTTTGCGATATTTGCAGGCACTTCACCATAATGGTCAAATTCCATACTATAACTTCCACGACCTTGAGTAACAGACCTTAAATCAGTAGAATAGCCAAACATTTCGGCTAATGGAACAAAAGCATTGACTATTTTAATGCCCATTCTATCATCCATAGAATTAATTTGTCCTCTTCTTCTATTTAAATCACCTATAACATCACCCATGTATTCTTCAGGAACCTCAACTTCAACCTTTGTAATAGGCTCTAATAACACAGGTGATGCACCTTTTGATGCTTCTTTAAATGCCATTGATGCTGCAATTTTAAATGCCATTTCAGAACTATCAACATCGTGATAACTACCATCATATAAGGTAACTTGAAAATCAACAACTGGGTATCCAGCCAATACGCCAGTTTGCATTGCCTCTTGGATACCCTTATCAACTGCAGGGATATATTCTTTTGGAATAACACCACCACTAATTTCATTTATGAATTTATACCCACTACCCGGCTCTGTTGGCTCCATTTTTATAAATACGTGACCATATTGACCTCTACCACCAGATTGCTTAGCATATTTATATTCTTTTTGGATAGTAGTTCTTATTGTTTCTCTAAATGCAACTTGTGGCTGTCCAACTTCTGCTTCAACTTTAAATTCTCTTTTCATTCTATCAACAATGATTTCCAAATGAAGCTCACCCATACCAGAGATGATTGTCTGCCCTGTTTCTTCATCGGTTTTAACCCTAAAGCTTGGGTCTTCTTCGGCTAGTTTCGCTAAGGCTAAAGACATTTTTTCTTGGTCTGCTTTAGTCTTAGGCTCAACTGCAATTGAGATAACTGGATCTGGAAATTCCATTCTCTCTAAAATCACAGGACTTTTTTCAGAGCATAGAGTATCGCCTGTTAGCGTATCTTTTAGACCAACAAATGCACATATTTCCCCAGAATACACTTCTTTTATATCTTCTCGTTTATTGGAATGCATTTTTAAAAGCCTTCCAACCCTTTCTTTAGTCTTTTTTGTAGAATTATAAACATAACTGCCACTCTCGATAGATCCTCTATAAACTCTAACAAAAGTGAGCTGTCCTACAAATGGGTCTGTCATAATCTTAAATGCAAGCCCAGCAAACTCACCATCATCGCCAGATTTTACTTGTATTTCTTCATCAGTTTTTGCATCTATACCCCTAATATTTGCAACTTCTGTAGGAGATGGAAGATAATCAATAACTGCATCTAAAAGTGTTTGAACACCTTTATTCTTAAATGACGAACCACAAAGCATAGGGACGATCGACATATTAAGGCAACCAGCCTTTAATCCTTTCTTAATCTCATCTTTGCTTAATTCTTCACCATTTAGGTATTTTTCCATCAAAGCTTCATCTTGTTCTGCAGCTGCTTCAATCATCTTTTCTCTGTATGTGCTAACAATCTCTTGCATATCATCTGGAATATCCAAAATATCATATTTAGCACCCATTGTTTCATCATTCCAAATATAGCTTTTCATCTCGACTAAATCAACTAAACCCTTAAAGCTATCTTCAACGCCGATTGGAAGCACAATTGGAACTGGTCTTGACTTTAATCTTTGAGAAACTTGATTTTCAACATTATAAAAATTAGCACCGATTCTATCCATCTTATTTACAAATACCAATCGTGGCACACCATATTTATTTGCCTGTCTCCAAACAGTTTCACTTTGTGGTTGCACACCACCAACAGAACAAAATACGGCAACAGCACCATCTAAAACTCTCATAGAACGTTCAACTTCAATCGTGAAATCAACGTGTCCTGGAGTATCTATTAGATTGATTTGATAATTTTTCCAAAAACAAGTTGTAGCGGCGGAAGTGATGGTAATACCCCTTTCTTTTTCTTGCTCCATCCAATCCATTGTAGCGGCACCATCATGAACCTCCCCAATCTTATGACTTACACCTGTATAAAAAAGGATTCTCTCGGATGTAGTTGTCTTACCAGCATCAATATGAGCGGCGATTCCTATATTTCTCAACATATTTAGCGGAGTTTTTCTTGCCATCTTATGCTCCAATTACCATCTATAATGTGCGAAAGCTTTGTTTGCTTCAGCCATTTTATGGACTTCTTCTTTTTTCTTAAATGCACTGCCTTTTTCATTAGCAGCATCTATAAGCTCATTTGCGAGTCTATCAATCATAGTTCTCTCATTTCTTTTTCTAGCAGATTCCAAAATCCATCTAATAGATAGTGATTGCTGCCTCTCGCTTCTTACTTCAACAGGAACTTGATAAGTAGCACCACCAACTCTTCTGCTTCTCACCTCAACCAAAGGCTTAACATTTTCCAAAGCCTTTTGAAATATATCTATTCCTTTTTCACTAGTTTTTTCTTCAATCTTATTAAATGAACTATAAATTATCTTTTCGGCTATACTTTTCTTGCCATCATACATCATTTTATTGATAAATTTCGTTACAACTTTGTTGTGATAAACAGGATCACCTAAAACTTCCCTCTTAGCAGCTCTTCTCCTTCTCATAACTCTCCTTTATTTATTTTATTTCTTAGATTCTGCTTTTGCCCTCTTAGCACCATATTTACTTCTAGATACCATTCTTTTAGCGACACCAGCTGTATCGAGAGCACCTCTAACTATATGATATTTCACACCAGGTAAATCTTTAACTCTCCCGCCTCTAACTAAAACAATAGAGTGTTCTTGCAGATTATGTCCCTCACCAGGAATATAGCTAATGACTTCTATTTTACTCGTAAGTTTCACTTTTGCAACTTTTCTTAAAGCTGAATTAGGCTTTTTAGGTGAAGTTGTATAAACACGGGTGCAGACACCTCTTCTTTGCGGACATTCCATCAACGCTGGAGATTTTGATTGTTTAGAAATCTTTTTCCTCTCATTTCTTATTAACTGATTTATAGTTGGCACGATTTTTCCTTATCAAAAAAATTTAAAAGTGCTTATTTTATATAATAGAATCTTTGATTTATCTTAAAATAAGCATATTATAAGTTTAACTTTCCACACTCTTAACCCTAAATATCTTATCTTTATAGATTCCAGTTCCAACCGGTATCATACGACCCAATACAACATTCTCTTTTAAATCTTTTAAAGTATCAACTTTTGCCGCAATTGATGCCTCTGTCAATACTTTTGTAGTTTCTTGGAATGAAGCAGCAGAAATGATGCTATCACTTCCGATGGCTGCCCTTGTAATACCTAGTAAGATAGGTTCAGCAATAGCAGGCTCTCCGCCTAATTTGATGTATTGTTCATTTTCTTCTTTAAATACCCTTCGTGATACTATGTCATCTTTGATAAATCTAGTATCACCACTATCTACTATTTTTACCTGTCTTAGCATCTGTGAGACTATTATCTCAATATGTTTATCTGCGATAGCAACGCCTTGTCTTCTATATACTTGTTGAACTTCGCTAACTATATATTTATGGAGTTCTTTTTCACCCAAGATTCTAAGAATATCATGGCTTGATACAACCCCATCAGTAATAGATTCACCTGCATGGACAAACTCACCTTCATGCACTAGAATCTGCTTATTTTTATCTATCAAATATTCACTAAATCTGCCATCAGATGCAGTGATAATCAATGTTTCTTTTCCTCTTTGCTGCTTACCAAAACTAATATACCCATCAATCTCTGCTAATATTGCTGGGTCTTTTGGCTTTCTAGCTTCAAACAATTCTGAAACCCTTGGAAGACCCCCAGTAATATCTTTTGATTTAGCAATAGCTTTTGGAGCCTTGGCTAAAATATCGGCAACATAAACATTGCTCCCTTCATCAACAACAATAGAAGTTTTTGGGTCTATTGGGTATCTATGAGATTCTCCATTTGCTGTTGTAACAATGATAGCTGGTTTATACCCACTAGGTATATATTCGTTGATAACAAGATTTCTTTGTCCTGTAATATCATCAACTTGTTCTGTCGCTGTAAGCCCAGATATAATACTTTCAAAACTCACAACACCATCAACTTCGGAGATGACAGGTATCGTATAAGGATCCCATTGTGCAATCACTTTTTGCTCGCTAGATTCAGTAGATGCAATAAGTGTTTTAAAATCAATTTCTGTATTATCATCAACTTCCAATATCGACCCGCGAGCCAAATAATGTCTTGCTGCTTCTCTGTCATTCTCATCGGCAATAATTGCAAAAATACCTTTTTCTTTTATTTTATGACCTTTTTTGATATTTTTTACCCTCTCTAGGCTATCTCCAACTAGCTTGTATATTTTTAATACACCTCTTTCTTTTGCAAAAATATTTTGTGTAATTGGAGCGTTGTCTTCGACATTTAATTCACCTGCGTACGGGATTCTATGAGGTATGTTCCAACCATCCTTGATGACTTCAATAATGCTTCCATCTTTTTTGATATTATAGCCGTTACTATGAGCAATAAATAGCTTACCTTCTATCTTACCACTAACACCCGCTAATTCATTTGGTTTTGCAACATCATTTTTTCTGACCATAAATCGCACAGTTTCTTTCTTGCCAATAATGCTGACTATGGTTTCATCGTGAATATTTTCTACTTTTACTACACCATCAAATGGAGCTTTTACTTTTGGTTCGACAACAAGAATTGCTGCATTTCTTCTATTTACAACTATTGTTTTGCCTTGTTTATTAGTATAAGTTTTTATATTATGGAATCTAATAAATCCTTCTTTTTCTGCGACAACCTGTCTTTCTTCTTGTGACCTTGATGCTGTTCCGCCGACGTGGAATGTCCTAAGTGTAAGCTGAGTTCCGGGTTCACCAATCGATTGAGCTGCAATAACACCTACAGCCTCACCAATATTTACCATTTTACCGCTACCAAGATTTAGGCCATAGCACTTAGCACAAACACCTTTTTCTGCCTTACAAGTAACAGGGGTTCTAATGATTACAGATTTTACTTCTGCTTCCTTAATCTTTCTTGCCATATTTTCATCGATTAAAGTACCTTCAATAAGTAGAATCTCATTTGTAATAGAATCTACAACATTTTCAGCCAATACTCTACCTATGATTCGCTCTTCTAATGGCTCGATTAACTCACTTCCAACGCTAATATCAGATATTTCAACACCCTCGTGTGTTCCACAATCATCCATCACCACTTTTACATTTTGACTAACATCAATCAACTTTCTTGTCAAATACCCGGCATTTGCAGTTTTAAGTGCAGTATCCGCTAATCCTTTTCTAGCTCCGTGAGTTGATGTAAAGTATTCTAAAACATTCAACCCCTCTTTAAAATTTGAAATAATTGGTGTTTCAATGATAGTCCCATCAGGTTTTGCCATCAAACCTCTCATAGCAGAAAGTTGCCTAATTTGAGCAACACTACCTCTAGCTCCAGAATCTGCCATCATATAAATTGAATTAAATCCATCTTTGTTAGATTCTATAAGTTTCATCATATCTTTACTCATAGAATTGCTTGTATCAGTCCAGATATCGATGATTTTATTGTATCTTTCTTGCTCTGTTAATAAACCACCATCAAACTGAGATTGAATATTTTTTACTTTTTTCTTAGCCTCATCAATGATAGCTTGCTTATCGCTAGGCACCAAAACATCATATGCAGAAATAGAGATGCCGGCCTTTGTAGCATATCTAAAACCTAAATCTTTTAAATCATCTAGGAATCTTGCCATCGTGGATAATCCACTCTCTTTATTTACATAATCTATTAGATTTCCTATATCTTTTTTCTTCATAATTCTGTTCCATAAATCAATTGGAACTCCATCAGGAAGTATAGAATGCAATATCATTCTACCTGCTGTTGTATAAATCATTCTTCCATCTAAACACGTTCTAATTTTTGCATTAATGTCTAATTCATCGCTATCAATCGCAATCATTATTTCATTGATGTCGCCAAATAATTTATGTTGCCCTTTGACATCATTTTTCATTAATGATATATAGTAAAGACCCAAAACCATATCTTGGCTTGGTGCAACGATTGCCTTACCGCTTGCAGGAAGTAAAATATTTATCGAGCTTAACATCAAAATTTTACACTCCGTGATTGCCTCTTGAGATAATGGCACATGAACAGCCATTTGGTCGCCATCAAAGTCAGCATTGAATGCCGAACAAACAAGTGGATGCAATTGTATTGCTTTTCCTTCGATTAATTTAGGGTGAAAAGCTTGAATGCTCTGCTTGTGAAGCGTCGGTGCTCTATTTAACAATACTGGATAACCTTTTACAATATCAGATAAACATTCCCAGACTTCATCTTTTTTCTGTTCTATCATTTGATTTGCTTGTTTTAGAGTTGTTGCATAGCCTTTTTCTTCAAGTTTTGCCAATAAATGCGGTTTAAACAGCTCTAAAGCCATATTTTTTGGCAATCCACATTGATCCATTCTTAGATTTGGTCCTACAACAATGACACTTCTTCCAGAGAAATCTACTCTCTTACCAAGAAGATTCTGTCTAAATCTACCTTGCTTACCTTTTATAATCTCAGATAAAGATTTTAGCGGTCGCTTATTTACACCTTTTACGGCATTTGCATTTCTACCATTATCAAATAGAGCATCTACCGCCTCTTGTAACATTCTTTTTTCATTTCGAACAATAATCTCTGGAGAATCTAACTCCATAAGTCTCTTTAATCTTTGGTTTCTATTTATGACTCTCCTATACAAGTCATTTACATCGCTAACTGCAAATTTTCCACCATCTAAAGTAACAAGAGGTCGCAAATCAGGTGGCAATACAGGCAACATAGTAAGCATCATATGTTCTGGCTTTGATTTGGAATTAATAAAGCTTTCGACCACCTTTAATCTCTTGGCAATGATTTTCCTTTTTGCTTCGGATTTTGTATTTTGATATTCTTCTTTTAGTGATATTCTAAGATCAACAATATCAAGCTCTTCTAGCAATTCTTTTACAGCACTACCACCCATTTCTGCAATAAAATTAGTATGCTCGAATCGTTTATACAAGCTATCATATTGCTCTTGATTTAAAATATCATATTTTAATACAGGTTTTGTTCCCTCATTATCATAATAAGCATCGCCCGGATTCTTAACAATATATGCCTCGTAGTAAAGAACTCTTTCTAGATCTTTCATTTTAACACCAAGCAATGTCCCAATTCTACTTGGAAGTGAATTTACATACCAAATATGTGCAACCGGTGTAACTAACTCAATATGTCCCATACGACTTCTTCGGACTTTTGAGCTAGTGATTTCAACACCACATTTCTCACACACCATAACTGTATCTTTAAATCTTTTCTTTTTGTATTTTCCACAAATACATTCATAATCTCTAACTGGTCCAAAGATTTTTGCACAAAACAATCCATCTCGTTCTGGCTTCAAAGTCCTATAATTAATTGTTTCTGGTTTTTTAACTTCACCATAACTCCAGCTTCTTATCGTATCTGGACTTGCTAAAACTAACTGAAGAGATGAGAAATCCTTTTTCGCCTTAGAATCTTTGTTTATATTTTCTTCTAATAATGGAATCTGATTATTTTCTTTATCATATACCACCACATCAAGAGCAAGCGATTGAAGCTCTTTTGTAAGAACATAGAAAGTTTGTGGAATCTCAGATTCTCCAACGGGCTTATTGCTGGTAATGGCTTTATATGCATTGTATCTACCATCAATATCATCTGATTTAATAGTTAGCATTTCTTTTAATGTATGAGATGCACCATATGCCTCTAATGCCCACACTTCCATCTCACCAAATCTCTGCCCACCAAATAGTGCTTTACCGCCAACTGGCTGTTGTGTAACAAGACTATAAGGTCCCGTGCTTCTTGCGTGAACCTTTTCATCGACGAGATGATGAAGCTTTAAGATATACATATATCCAACATTTACACGCTCCTTCATCTTCTCACCAGTTTTACCATCATAAAGCTCAGTTTTACCGTCCATATCAATTTTTGCTAATTCAAACAATTTCTTAAATGTGTCTTCATCTACACCATCAAATACAGGGGTTGCAAACCTTACACCTTTACTCCAATCTCTGGCATAATTAGTAAGCTCATCATCACTTAATTTTTTAATAAAACTACTAATTTCTGGCTTATTTACAACATCTACAATTTGAAGCATTTTAGATCTCAAATCGGTTATAAATGTCGCCTTATTTGCATTAAATATCTCCTGTATATCATTTCCTAGCTTTTTACCTACAAGTCCTAAATGTGTCTCCAGAATCTGTCCTATATTCATACGAGAAGGAACGCCAAGAGGATTTAATACAATCTCAACGCTTTGACCATCAGCAGTGTAAGGCATATCAACTTCAGGAACTATTGTAGATACAATACCTTTATTTCCGTGTCGTCCTGCCATTTTATCACCGACTTTTAATTTTCGTTTAGTAGCAATATATACTTTTATTTTTTTTACAACACCACTTGGTAAAATATCATCCTTTTCTAAGATAGATTTTTTTTCTTGATATTCCTCGCCTAAGATTCTCTTTTGCTCTGCAAAATTATTCTTGATTTGCTCATATTTATCTCTAACTTCTTTTGAATAGCTTTTTATAAGGGTATTAAGCCCAAATCTACCAACAATTGCAATACTATCTTTATCTACAATATCACCTTTTTTATATTTTTTATCATTGACACTTGCAGCAGATGAAAGCTTTTCCTTGCCTAATAGCGATATAACCCTTAAAGTCTCCTCTTTGTCAAGCATAGCCATCTTGTCTCTATGCTCACTCTCAAGGCGATTTTTATCATCTTCATATGCTTTGATTGCTCTGCTATCTTTTGCATAACCTTTTTTTGTAAATATTTTTACATCAACAACAATGCCTTCCAATGATGGTGGGCAATATAAAGACTTATTTACAACATGTCCTGCTTTTTCGCCAAAAATAGCTCTAAGCAACCTTTCTTCTGGGGTTGGCTTTGCTTCACTTTTTGGAGATACTTTTCCAACTAATATCATTCCACCCTTTACATATGTCCCAATTTTTACAATACCACTAATATCGAGATGCTCTATTTCTTCTTCTTTTACTTGTGGAATGTCAGCAGTAATCTCTTCAGTACCGTGCTTTAATTCTCTTGCCTCAATCTCTTTTTCGTAAATGTGTATAGATGTAAAAGCATCTTCTCTAATCAATTTATCACTAACAACGATAGCATCTTCAAAGTTGTACCCATTCCAAGGCATAAATGCAACTTTGATATTTTTACCAAGTGCAAGTTCTCCATTATCCATACTAGCACCATCAGCAATAACTTGATTAGCCTTTACCATATCACCTTTTTTTACGATTGGTACTTGTGAAAAAGATGTATTTTGATTTGTGCGAAGATTCTTTTGTAATGAATAGTGGTCTATATAAGCACCATTTTCATCTTCACCCATAACATATATATTTCTACTATCTACAAGTTCTACCACACCATCCCTTGTAGCTTTTATAGCCTCATATGAATCTCTTACTACAACACTCTCAATTCCCGTACCAACAACAGGTGCATCAGGTTTTAGCAATGGCACAGATTGACGTTGCATATTTGAACCCATAAGTGCCCTATTTGCATCATCGTGTTCTAAAAATGGGATAAGAGAAGCAGCGACACCAACAAGCATCCTTGGATTCAGGTCTATTAAATCTACCTTACTCTTCTCACTTAATAATATCTCTCCATCTTTTCTAACTTCAATTAAATCTTCCTCAATAACACCATCTTTATTTAGTTTGGTACTCGCTGGAGCGATAACCAAACCTTCTTCCTGTGATGCTGTGATATATAAAACCTCATTTGTTACTTTTCCATTAACTACTTTTTTATAAGGTGCTTCAATAAATCCCAAATCATTAACTCTAGTAAATGTAGATAATGTGTTTATAAGACCGATATTTTGACCTTCTGGTGTCTCAATAGGACAGATTCTGCCATAGTGGGTAGGATGAACATCACGAGCTTCAAATCCAACTCTTTCTTTTACCAACCCACCTTCACCAAGAGCAGATAATCTCCTTTTGTGAGTTATTTCTGATAATGGATTTGTTTGGTCCATAAATTGAGATAGCTGTCCGCCTGTAAAAAACTCTAAGATAGTGCTTGTTATTGTTTTTGAATTTATTAATTCGTGCGGCATAATAGTTTCAATATCTGTATTTGTGCTAGCAAGCTTATCTCTGATAACTTTTTGCATTTTTAACAAACCTGTATGCAATTCATTTGCCAGCAACTCACCAATAGCCCGAATCCTTCTATTGCCTAAATGGTCTCTATCGTCGATTCTTCCAAAACCATTTTTTACTTTAATTAAATATTTGATAGTTTCTAGAATATCTTCTCTTGTTAAAGTTGTAACATAGCTAGGTATGCCCAGTCCAAGCTTGTGATTCATCTTCATTCTACCAACTTTTGTCAAATCATACCGTTCTGGGTCAAAGAATAATTGCTGAACAAAATTCTTAGCAACATCTTTTGTTACAGGGTCTCCAGGCTTCATAACTTTATAGATTCTAATAGCAGCAAGATCATTTTCGTCATCAATCTTTTCTGTTTGTTTCAATAACTTTAGAGATTCTACATCTGCCATAAATGAATTGATTATAGATAAGTCGTATCCGGATGCTGTATCATTAATGACCTTAAATCTATTAATTTTTAATTCTGCTAGATGTTTTAATTTTGCATCATCTATTTGAGTCAGCGTATCAAATATGATTTCTCCACTATCTCTATCAACTATTGGTTCTGCAAAATACCTATTTTGGAGCGTTTCAATAGGATACACAATCCAGTCTAATCCTTTTTCTTTTAACTCATTTGCTTTCTTTACACTTAATTTTTTGCCAGCTTGGACAATAACTGAACCATTTTTATCTTTAATATCAAAACCAACCTTACTACTTGTAAAATCACCGGGGTTAAATGGAATCAAATATAAACCTTTTCCATATTTCACATCAAGAAGTGGATAAAAGATTCTAATAATGTCTTGTTTACTATATCCCAAGGCACGCAACAAAATTGTTACATGAACTTTTCTTCTTTTATTGATTCTTACAAATAACACATCTTTTGTATCATATTCAAAATGCAACCAAGAACCTCTATCTGGTATAATTTGCCCTGTATATATAAGCTTATTTGATGAAGTAGTAGATTCTTCTTCTTTAAAAATGACACCCGGACTTCTGTATAACTGATTAACAACAACTCTCTCAACACCATTTATAATAAATGAAGTTTTATCTGTCATTAATGGTATTTCTCTTACATAAATACTTTGCTCTTTTACATCTTGCACACCTATTTTCTTACCAGTGGCTTCATCTCTTTCATACAATACAAGTCTAACTTTGATTTTCAATGGTATAGAATAGGTAATACCTCGCTCCATAGCTTCTCTAACTGTATATTTTGGCTTTCCATATTCACAGCCAGCATATTCAAGAGTTAGTCTATTTTGTGTATCATGAATAGGAAATATAGATTTAAATACTTTATTTATCCCACTATCTTCGGGATTTTTAGCAGATATAAAAGAATCATAACTATTGCGTTGTAGTTGCAATAAATCTGGAATTGGCAACTCTTCTTGTGTCCTGGCAAAATTTAATCGTATTCTATTTCCTGATTTAATTGTTGTTGGCATATCATAACCTCATAATAAGTAGTTTAGATTTCTTAAATATTCTAAATTTGATTAAAACATTTTAGATATAAACAAAACATTTAGAATATTTAAACACCTAGTATCAAAGACAATTAGAAGCAAAAGCTTCTAATATAACAAAGCATATGGATGTAGATTTATTTAATTTCTACTTTTGCTCCAGCTTCTTCAAGCTTCTTCTTAATATTTTCTGCTTCCTCTTTATTTACACCTTCTTTTAATGTATGAGGGACTTGTTCCGTTGCGTCTTTAGCTTCTTTTAGTCCAAGCCCTGTAACTTCTCTCACAACTTTAATCACATTAATTTTTTTATCACCACTATCCGTAATAATAACACTAAATTCAGTTTTTTCTTCGGCTGCTGCACCACCACCGGCTACTGCACCACCACCGGCAACAACAGTTGGAGCTGCACTAACACCAAATTTTTCTTCAAATTCCTTTACTAATTCTGATAATTCTAATACTGATAAATTAGAAATAAATTCTAAAACATCTTCTTTTGTTATAGCCATTTTAATCTCCTAAATATTATTTTATAAAAAATTAAGCTTCTTTGCTTTTTCTTAAATTATCTAATCCTGTTACAAAATATCTTGCTGGAGCAGTCCATACAGATAATAACATACCTATCAACTCTTCTTTGCTTGGTAATTTAGAAATAGATTCTATATGTTTAGAATCTACTGCCTTACCATCAAAAAAACCAGCTTTAATAACAAATTTTTCTTTATTTGCATCTGCAAATTTTTGAGCACTCTTAGATAAAGCAATTTGATCTTTGCCCCATAAAAAGATATTTGTATCTTTTAGTGTAATGCCTTCGATATTGGCATTTTTAAATGCAATACTTGCTAATTTATTTTTGATAACTTGAACTTTAACACTAGATTGCAAAGCATTTTTTCTTAATGCTTCCAACTCTCTCACGCTAAGCCCTTTATAATCACAAATAATAATATTAGAGTCTAAAAAACTAGAACTAAGTTGCTCAATAAGTTTTGCCTTATCTTGCTTTGTCATATTTCCTCCTTTCAGACCAATCTATACAAGGACTTTATGAAGTATAAAGAAATTAAGAAAATCCCTTGTAGTCTTCAGTCTAAGATAAAGACTATCTTATTTAATATCAATTAATTCTTAAGAATCTATCTCTAAGGATGGACTCATTGTCAAAGATATAAAAGTTTTTTTGATATACCTACCTTTTGTGCTAGCAGGCTTTAATCTATTTATAGTTTTTACCAATTCAACTAAATTATCTTTGATTTTATTTGCCTCAAAACTAGCCTTGCCAAGTGGAGCGTGAATGTTGCCTTTTTTGTCAACTCTAAAATTAACTTGACCACTTTTTGCATTGCTAACAGCTTTAGCAATATCTAGTGTCACGGTTCCTGTTTTTGGATTTGGCATCAATCCCTTTGGACCTAGAATCTTACCAACTCTACCAACCATAGCCATCATATCTGGAGTAGCAATAACCATATCAAAGTTTAGATTACCGTTTTTAATTTCTTCAACAAGATCATCATCGCCAACAATATCAGCACCTGCATTTTTTGCTTCGTCAGCTTTTAATCCTTTAGCAAAAACAGCAACTCTTACCATCTTACCTGTTCCATGAGGCAAAACAACAGCACCTCTAATCATTTGATCGGCATGCCTTGGATCGACGCCAAGCTTCATGGCAATCTCAACAGTCTCATCAAATTTTGCAGAAGCTAATGACTTAACTAAAGTAGTAGCACTATCTAAATCATAAATTTTACCCTTCTCTATTTTTGTTTGAAGGTTTTGCAGTCTTTTAGCAATTTTTTTCATAACAACTCCCAAAAAATATTAATCAACTATTTCTATACCCATACTTCTAGCACTGCCAGAAATGATTTTCTTAGCAGCATCTAAGTCATTAGCATTTAAATCTTCCATTTTTAACTTTGCAATAGATTCAACTTGACTTTTAGTAAGCTTGCCTATCTTATTTTTCAAAGGATTATCAGAACCCTTTTTGATATTAGCCTCTCTTTTTATCAAATCTGTAACAGGTGGCTTCTTTGTAACAAAGCTAAAACTTTTATCTTGATAAACGGTGATAATAACAGGGATATTAAAATCTCCCATATCTTTCGTTTTTTCATTAAAAGCTTTACAAAATTCCATAATATTCACACCTCTTTGTCCAAGAGCTGGACCGACTGGTGGAGATGGATTAGCCTTACCTGCTGGAATCTGAAGCTTTAATTCGCCTACTACTTTTTTTGCCATTATTACTCTCCTTAAACTATTTTTTCTACCTGAGAATCTGAAATCTCAATTGGCGTATTCCTACCAAAAATAGAAATATTTAACTTTAATTTTCTATGCTCCATATCATATTCTTCAACCGTTGCAGTAAAGTTTAAAAATGCTCCATCAATAATACGAACAAATTCACCGGGAGAAAAAGATACTTTTGGCTTTGGAGCAGCACGATTAGTAATCTTTTCTAAGATTAGCTCTATATCTTTTTCGCTAAGTGGAGTTGGTTTTTTTGACTCACCGATGAAACGTCCTACCCTAGGCAATGACTGTATCATATGCCACAACTCTGTATTTAAATCTATTTTTATAAATACATAGCCCGGATATAGACTTCTTGCAGTTATTTTTCGCTTATTGTTCTTAAATTCTACTATATCTTCTGTGGGCACAACTATCTGTTCCATCTTATCTAGCATTTTAGTTTCACGAAGCAGATTCTCAATTGCCAGTTTTACTGATTTTTCACTACCAGAATACGTTTGAATTGCATACCATTCTAATGCCATAGCAAACCTCTATTTATAAAATGCTGGAGGCAATAGTGCCAAAAATAGCACCAATTAATGCTAAAAATAAAGCAATGACACTAACAACAACAAGGACAGATATAGAAGCATTTCTAATCTGCTCTTTTGTTGGAAAAATTACCTTATCTAATTCTTCTCTCGCCATTCTATAAAACACAAACAGCCTTTTCATTAACTCTCCAAATCAATCTAGTGAAAACATATAGTTGTATCCACAATCTAAACTAATATAGCGAATACATAAAACAAAAAATGGCAGGCCAGGAGGGACTCGAACCCCCAACAGGCGGTTTTGGAGACCGCTGCTCTACCATTGGAGCTACTGACCTAAAATATACAAGGGAATATCCCCTATATATTTTTAACTCTTAAGCTTTACCTCTTTATGAATAGTATGTTTATTCAATCTAGGACAAAATTTTTTGAGCTCCAGTTTTTCTACATTTGTTTTAGCATTTTTCGTAGTGCTATAATTTATATCACCACACTCAACACATTTCAATCCAACTTTTATCTTCATAAAGTGCTTTCCTTATTGAAGTATTTTAGTTACAACACCAGCACCAACTGTCCTACCACCCCCACGGATAGCAAATCTAGTTCCTTCCTCAAGAGCGATTGGATTTATCAGCTCAACTGTGATTTTGATATTATCACCTGGCATAACCATTTCTACGCCACTAGGTAAAGCTATAGAACCTGTTACATCTGTAGTTCTAACATAGAACTGTGGTCTATACCCATTGAAAAATGGTGTATGGCGTCCACCTTCATCTTTTGATAAAACATACACTTCGCCCTCAAACTTAGTATGTGGAGTAATTGAACCCGGCTTACAAAGAACCATACCTCTTTCAACTTCTTCTTTTTTAGTACCTCTTAGAAGAACACCTACATTATCACCGGCTTCACCCTTATCTAGTTCTTTTCTAAACATTTCAACACCAGTAACTGTAGTTTTTTGAGTGTCTCTAATACCGACAATCTCTACTTCATCACCTACTTTGACAACACCTCTCTCAATTCTTCCTGTTACAACAGTTCCACGACCAGCGATAGAAAATACATCTTCAACAGGCATCAAAAAAGTTTTTTCAGTATCTCTTTGCGGAGTTGGAATATAAGCATCAACTTCAGCCATTAACTTTAGAATCTTTTCACCCCACTCACCAACTTGCCCTGTTTTCGCTTCTTCTAAAGCTTTTAATGCAGAACCAGCTACGATTGGAGTATTGTCACCCGGAAATTCATATTTGCTTAGCAATTCTCTAACTTCCATTTCAACAAGCTCTAATAACTCAGCATCATCAACCATATCTTGTTTATTCAAGAAAACAACGATATATGGAACACCAACTTGTCTTGAAAGTAGAATATGCTCCCTAGTTTGTGGCATAGGACCATCAGCTGCAGATACAACAAGAATAGCCCCATCCATTTGAGCTGCACCAGTAATCATATTTTTTACATAGTCAGCGTGTCCTGGACAATCCACATGTGCATAGTGGCGATTTTCTGTTTCATACTCAATATGAGAAGTTGCGATAGTGATACCTCTTTCTTTTTCTTCAGGAGCATTATCTATATTGTCATAGTCTTTTAATTCAGCAAGACCTTTTAATGACAAAACAGCGGAAATAGCTGCACTTAGTGTTGTTTTACCATGATCGACATGCCCGATTGTTCCAACATTAACATGTGGTTTATTTTTAACAAATTTTTCTTTTGCCATGTTTTTCTCCTTATTAAATTTACATAAAAAACTGGAGCCCACAAGCGGGATTGAACCGCCGACCTCTTCCTTACCAAGGAAGTGCTCTACCCCTGAGCTATATGGGCATATTTTAAAAATATTTTGGAAACTTTGAAAATATTATAACGAAGTGTTTAACATTTCAGCTCCCAGAATATATATTTAATCTTCTTGGAGCGGGAGACGGGGCTCGAACCCGCGACCCTCAGCTTGGAAGGCTGATGCTCTAGCCAACTGAGCTACTCCCGCATCACTCATAACAACGATGGTGGTGAGTCGTGGATTCGAACCACGGAAGGTAAAAACCAGCAGATTTACAGTCTGCCCTCGTTGGCCACTTGAGTAACTCACCCAAAAATATTAAAAACTGGTAACACACTGATAAAATACAAAATTAAAGTATATGGAGCTGGTTAAGGGACTTGAACCCCCGGCCTGCTGCTTACAAGGCAGCTGCTCTACCAACTGAGCTAAACCAGCATAGAATCTAAAAGTCTGAATTATGACAAAAAAACAATATAAATGTCAATATTTATTAATCAAATTCGAGCATTAAGTTAAGCTTGGTTATATGGGGGGGGGTGGCACGTTAGATATTTTTAAATTATAATGAAAACTTTAGAATGAAATAGTGCATTTTATGATATGACACGCGAGGGCTCTATGTCAAATCTATATTTTGCTATTTTGAGCCTTGCTACTTAAAAACAGAGTATTAGAGAGTTTTGCAAAATTGGTAGGCAAAGTAGCTGATTTTGAAGCATAAGCTTAGTAGTAGAAAATGGCACAAAAATTATAAATTTATTAAATTAAATATTATAAAGCTTATCCACAAAAACAATATAACATTTCTATATATGGTGATACCATCTACAGGCTAAATGATAATGAGGCGTATAAGACTATGACAAATAAATATCATTGCTATAGTAGCGTATAAGATGATGATTTTAAATCCAAATACAATAAGCAGAATCTTATCGCTTTAGTAATAAAAATATCCTAGAGTGCAGAATCTAATCTATATAAAAAGTTGAATATCCCAAAATGCAAATAAAATATGGATATTTTGAAGATACAATGGCCATAGATTCTGTAAATTATATGAAAAACAATACAGAGCCAAATCATTGGTGAAAAAACGGGAAAAAGCCAAAGATTTACGAAAAAACCGATGCAATCCAAGAATAGTTTAGATTGACAATCAACAACATGAGACATAATGACGTTTTAGCAAATAAAGCAGATAATTATACTGCTAGCAATCTATTTCTTGATGCATACAATTGACATATTAATGCAAAACAACAATCCAAATATCACAGCAAATCAAAATAACAAAACAAAAAAAGTGATAGCAATTTAGCAAGTGATTAGGACTTATAGGATATTACTTTAATAACGATTACCGATTTATGCTTCATATCAATACAATGCTTATGCGATAGCTTATGGTTGTTTGGCACAATATAAATGATAATTTATTTTCCCAAGTATTGCTGATATGACATATAGCACAAATATTAGTTTATATTGTGCTATATAATCTAAATGATAGGCATTTGATGCATATTGGTATTTGTTTGGTAGATGCAAGACCTATTGATTGGGATACAACCCATAATGATATTAATTTGGACTACCAATGATTCATTTAGATATTTATAAAATAATCTTGATTATATTTATGGATTAGATATTGATGATTTCAAATTTGACTCAAAAATAAGACACCATCAAGCCGCTACTAATACAATTAATCAATATGTGCTTGCACAAAAAGTAATAACTAATTTTATGGTTGCATCAAGGAAGAACTCGTATCAAAGTATTTTTGCAGGGTTGCATATCGCACATAATTATCTTATCATTGCTATGATTATATGGCAATGATGTCTTATCCAAATTCCACGCAAAAGCAATGGGCTAGATTCTAAATTATCATATGTCTAAATTATTTATTATTAAGAATCTCACAAACTTTTCAATAGTCTTAATATAAGCTAAAATAGATTCTAAATGTTGAAATTGATTCATAGCAGATAGCATGATAAATTCTGCAGAGTAATATAAAAAATCAAAAAGATGATAATCGTGATGAAACGATTGCAATCTGCCCACAAACGGGCAGATTGTTTTATTTAAAATCTGGTTTTGGAGTATCTAGAGTTTGAGCTGGAAGCATAGGATAGATTATCTCTGGCTTTGTGCCTGTTAGAGAATTGAAAAATGTTTCTATCTTTTTTGCATCCGCATCGCTTATTTCAGCACCTAATTGAATACTCGCCATTTCTTTTATGGCATCTTTTACATCCCAATATTGACCATTATGGAAATATGGCATAGTCTCTAGTATATTCCTTAATGTAGGTGTTTTTACCATACCATCTTTATTGCCACTAAATCCACCAACATTTGCAAATTTATACTCCTTTGCAACTCCAAGCGGTTGCAATGTTCCACCTAAATTTATATCATTATGGCAAGCAACACAACCTTTGTCTATGAATAATTCTAATCCTTCTTGCTCTTGTGCACTTAAAGCTTTAGTATTGCCACGTAAAAAATCATCATATCTAGACGGCGTAACTAGAGTTTTTTCAAATACAGAAATAGCATCCGCAACAGCATCAAAATCTATTTTCACATTGTTACCATAAGCTTTTTTAAATGCTACTACATATTCTGGTATAGATGTAACCTTTGCTATTATGACCTCTGGCTTTGCATTCATCTCTGGAGCTGCTTGCATAGGACCTTTTGCTTGGTCTTGAAGGTGAGCACTTCTTCCGTCCCAAAATTGAGATGAATTAAATACCGAGTTATAGACTGTCGGTGAATTTAGATGTTGCGGATTCATAACCCACTTATGTCCGATAGCAGCAGGAACAATATCTGTTCCACCTAAACCTAAATTATGACAAGTATTGCAAGAAATCAAATTAGAACCTGAGATTCTAGGGTCAAAATATAGTTTTTTCCCCAACTCAATTTTTAATTGATTCTGTTTGGTGTTACCTGTGATTTTGTCAAGCTCAGCACCGGTTGGCATAGGCTTTAGTCCTGAATCTAATGCCTTTTTTATCAAATCTCCTCCACTAGCACCAAATGCAATTGTTGCACCAAATAAGATTGAACTAACCATAATAGCAATCTTCATTCTAACCTCCTAACTTTAAAAATAAATTGGAATTTACATTTTACATTATTCTTTAATTATTTGATACTTAATGTGAAATAAAATTAAAATCAATAATTATATTTTTAAGAAAGTAGCAATATTATTTTGTTAAGATTCCAATTCACAAATTTAAATCAAAGATTCATAAAAGTGGAAGCAAAGTTTATCTCTCTAGCAATTGAAACATACAAGATAACACTCATTGTATCACTGCCGCTATTGCTTACTGGATTGATTGTAGGTTTGATAGTGAGCATATTTCAAGCGACTACACAAATCAATGATGCTACACTATCTTTCGTGCCAAAAATCTTAGCAATCATTGCTGTATTGATTTTTACAATGCCTTGGATGCTAAATATGATAACCGACTATACTAGAATCTTATTTAATATGATTCCAGATTTTCCATTTTAAATGCTAGAAAAAATAGTAGATTTTAAAAAATATTCGAGTATTAAAGTTGGTGGAATAAAAAAGCTAAAGATAGCCCAAACTATAGATGAAGCACTAAATCTATCAAAAACACATACATTGATTGGCAAAGCAAGCAACACACTAATATCTCCAAATGCCAAGAATCTATTTTGTCTTGGTAGTGAATTTGACTACATAAAAGAAAATGATAACTTTATAGAAGTGGGTGCAAAAAGTAGTGCAAAAAAAGTATTTTTATATTTTAAAAAGCAGAATCTAAAAGGTGTCGAATTCCTAGGCTCAATCCCCGGAAGCATTGGCGGTATAATAAAAATGAATGCGGGCATGAAAGAATATGAAATAAAGGATTCTATCATTGCTATAAATATAAATGGTAAATGGATAGAATCTAATGATATAAATTTTTCTTATAGGCATAGCAATATTGATGGCATCATTATTGCAGTGAGATTCAAAAAAGAAAAAGGTTTTAGATTCGAGTTAGAAACGTTATTTAAGGATATGAGAAAAAATCAGCCAAAAAATCCTAGCCTTGGAAGTTGCTTTAAAAATCCAAAGGAAATATCTGCAGGCAAACTTCTTGATATATCAAATCTAAAAGGATTTAAAATAGGCGGTATGGCTTTTAGTCAAAAACACGCAAATTTTTTGGTAAATCTTGACAATGGAACATTTGATGATGCAATAAAATTAATCAATTTTGCACAAAACACGGTCTATAACAAATACAAAATAAAATTAGAAACCGAAATAATTATCATCAAGGGAGAATAAAATTGAAAATCTTATTTGTATGTTTAGGCAATATATGTCGTTCACCTCTTGCCGAAGGTATCGCAAGAGAATACATAAAACGTAATAATCTAAATATTGAAGTAGATTCTTGTGGAACTAGTGGGTGGCATATAGGAGAAAGTCCAGATAGAAGGTCTATTGATATTGCAAAAAAATATGGCATTGACATAAGCAAGCTAAAGGGAAGGCAAATTAGTGTCTATGGCGATGCAAATTGGGATTATTATATTGTGATGGATGAGAATAATAAAAAAGATTTAATCAATATGGGATTTGAAAAAGAAAAAATCAAAAAAATAGGAGAATTTGGAGCAAATAATGCAGATGTGCCTGACCCATATAATTATAGAGATATGCAAGGATTTGAAAATGTATTTAATATGATTAATTCTTGTATAAACAATATGTTTGATTCTGCAACAAAAATTATTTAAACAGCATTTGTTACAAAATGTAAAACTTATGCCATTTTTTACATCATTTACAAATAATATATTTATTATTGATTACAATTACTCACAAAAAAAATTGATGGGGTTTGTAATATATGCAGTATGACGATTTGAATCCACTATTTGCGATACTAAACAAAACTCAAATCGAAGTATTAAAAAATGGATATGATATTTTATTATCAAACATCAAGCTAGATTATCAAAGCGATATTAGCGTAGATAACACGATATTAGTTGTTGGTGAAAATGAACTAGCAAATGATTTTATAAACAAAACAAAAGATAAATTCAACATCATACAAAAATCATATATTGAAAAATATAATGGAATGATTGGTGATTTCATATCCATAGTAGAAAATGAAGAAATACATACTTCACAGATAGTATTTTTCACCAAACTAAAACTAGATTCTAGAATCTTAAATAAAACAACACAGCTTGGAATCCACTTTGTAAATAGCTATGAGAATACAGATTCTATGGTTAAAGAGATAGAAAATCTAATTGGTGATTTTACATATGAAAATACAATTTTATATGATGAAAACAAATGTCAATACCATCATAGAGATAAAACTATGAATTCATATTGCAGTGAGTGTGAAAGCGTATGTCCAACATTTGCCATAACAAAAGATGACAAAACAAAAGAATTAAGATTCTCAAATATAGATTGTATATTTTGTGGAAAGTGTGTTGGAGTATGTCCAAGTGGTGCTATGCAAAAGGCAAACGCCCCGCTTATTGAGATCACAAAAGCGGCACAACTTTATCGAGATAAGATTCCACTTATACTTGGCAAGCAAGACATACAATCTTTGGTAGATTCCGATATCGATATAAAAGATTCCGATACAATACCACTTCTCCTTCCAAATATAAATATGCTAAATGAAGTCTATTTAATATCAATATTGCAAACAACTGGCACGCAATGTATTTTGTATGGAAACATAGAATCTAATTTAAAAGATTCTATTGAATTTATAAATGAACTATATACAAAAGTGCTAAACAAAAAGGTGATATATTTACAAAATGAAATAAAATCATATAAAAACTTAGCAATAGAAAATATCACAAAATATCAATACAAAGCAGAATCTAGTGAATTTAGTAGAGAGATTTTTGGTGAAAGGGTAAAATTTTTAATAAGAGATAATACTTATGGCAGTCTCGCAAATAAACCAAGTATAAAATACACAGATTTAACGATTGATGCAAATGCTTGCACACTTTGTATGTCCTGCGTAGAATCTTGTAATACAAATGCTCTCATTAGTTCAAAAGACAATTTTGAGTTATTGTTAAATCCTTCGCTTTGCACCGCTTGCAATCTATGTGTAGATATTTGCCCAGAATCTGTCATAAAAATGCCACTTAATGGAATGGAATTAAATAATTCATTTTTCACATACAATACAAAAGCAAAAGATAAGCCATTTAAATGCATAGAATGCGGCAAAATCTTTGCAAGTGAGAAATCAATTAAAAAAGTGCAAGGTATGATGTTTCCAATCTTTAATGATGATGAAATCAAGAAAAAATCGATTCTTTGTTGCAGTGATTGTAAAGTAAAAGTAATGTTTAGAGCAAATAGGATGTGATATATGCTAAAGAAAAAACAAGATTCACAAAACAATCAAAAAAAAGCCATAAACAACGCTAGAATCTTATACTATGATTTTTTTGCTGGATTGTTTTTATATGATTTATTGATAAATAGAAAAGATTTATTATTAGAGCAAATCAAAATACTAAAAACACAGCCCTTAAATGATGGTGATTTGATATTTTTTGAAGCATTAGAAAATGAAATCAAGGCTAATGGGATAAAAAATATTTTATTTGAATATACTAGATTTTTTATGCTTCCATTTGACACAAATGCAAATACATCGACAAACAAAAGTGATAAAAAAGAAAAAAATAACTGCCAAATAATTCTATATTTATCGTATTATTTAGATGGCACGATAGCAGGTAGCGGATTAATAAAAGCAAAAGAAAAAATAAGAAAAAGCAAGGTTAGATTGAATGAAAAAGAGTTTAAAGAAAACGAAGAACATATAGGTTTTCTTTTTGTATTCAGTAAATATCTACTGCAAAACAATGAAGATTCTTTACAAAGCGAAGTCTTTAAAGATTGTATAATGCCAATGAAGGATAAAATTATAGAAAATATAAAAAATAAATATCTAGATTCTATATATTACAACATAGCAAATATAATGGAGAGTTTTTTAGATTTTGAGATGGCTTTTAATATAAAAAGTTGAATCAAGTAGAGTGTTCTTTCAAAGAAGATTCTGCTGGGTTTAACCCGTTAATTTACATAAAGGAGAGATATGTCACAAGATAGACGAAGCTTTCTAAAAACTACTGCTAAAGCAGGGGCGATAACAGCAGTTGCTGGCATTGCAATAACCGCTTGTTCGAATACAAAAGTAGAACAAAAAGAAGTAGTAAAGGGCAAGTCAAGAAAACAAGAAGTGCTTTATCAAAAAAGCAAATATTGGGACTCTTACTATAAGGTAGCATATTAATATTTTGAAATAACTATCAAGGAAACAAGAAATGAGTGAAAATAAAAACATACAAAATAGACGGGCGTTTCTAAAGCTCTCTCTGCTTGGTTCTGCCATAGGTGCGACCCAAGTCTTAGGTAGTGAAGAAACAAGGGTTTTAAGACAAGCAACTCATCAAGAATTAAAAGAAAATTTTCCAAATTCTAAAAGAATAAAGACAATATGCACACACTGCTCTGTAGGCTGTGGAATTATTGCTGAAGTTGTTGATGGAATCTGGGTGCGTCAAGAAGTGGCACAAGATCACCCTGTATCACAAGGTGGACATTGTTGCAAGGGTGCAGATATGATTGATAGAGTTAGAAGCACAACTAGACTTAGAT
Source organism: Helicobacteraceae bacterium (assembly GCA_017508245.1). GTDB lineage: Bacteria > Campylobacterota > Campylobacteria > Campylobacterales > Helicobacteraceae > NHYM01. Next base: position 90,496 of record JAFVZI010000014.1, read on the forward strand.
ATCCTATAGAAAAAGTAAATGGAGTATGGCAAAAGACATCTTGGGACAGCTCTATGGATAAAATTGCCAAAAAAATTACTGAAGTTAGAGAAAAATATGGTCCAGATAGCATAATGCTTATTGGAAGTGCTAAAGTTAGCAATGAACAAAGCTATTATGTTAGAAAGTTTGCAGCATTTTTAGGAACAAATAATATAGACCATCAAGCTAGAATCTGACACTCCCCAACAGTCGCTGGTGTAGCGAATACATTTGGATATGGTGGGATGACAAACCATATAGCTGATATGATTAACTCTAAATTTATTTTTATTATTGGTGCAAATCCAGCAGTAAATCACCCTGTTAGTATGGTGCATATATTACGTGCAAAAGAAGCGGGTGCAAAGATCGTATGTGTTGATCCATACTATAGTAAGACTGCAGCAAAAGCAAATGAATTTATTAGAATAAGAAGTGGAACTGATGTAGCACTAATCTATGGAATGCTAAATGTAATAATAGCAAACAATCTATATGATAAACAATACCTACAAGACCGCGTATATGGCTATGAAGAAATATTTAAAGAAGCAAAAAAATATACTCCAGAAATCACAGCAGATATAACTGGAATCCCTGCTGATACTATTATTAGAATTGCAAAAGAAATGGCTAGAGCAAAACCAGCAAGTCTAATTTGGAATCAAGGTCTAACACAGCATACAGTAGGAACTAACAACACAAGAATTATGCCTATCTTGCAAGCTGTACTGGGAAACATAGGTAAAAAAGGTGGTGGTGTAAACATCCTAAGAGGACATGACAATGTTCAAGGTGCTAGTGATATGAACAACCTTTCAGATTCTCTTCCTGGATATTATGGGTTAGGTGAAGGACCTTGGAGACATTTCTGCAAGCATTGGCATGTAGATTATGAATGGATGAAAAGTCGCTTTAAAAGCAAAGAGATGATGGAAAAGACTGGTTATGCTCTATCAACATGGAGATTTGGTGTAATTGATGAAGAAAATTATACAAATAATGCGGATACACAAATCAAAGCTCTTATTGTTATAGGTAATGGTATATCAACAACATCTCTACTTGATAAAACAAAAGAAGCATTAGACAAGCTAGAGTTAGTAGTATTTATAGATCCTTATGTAAATGATGCAGCAGTTATTACTGATAGAAAAGATAATCTATTCTTGCTACCTGCTGCCTCACAAATGGAAACAAGTGGCTGTGTGGCTGCAACAAATAGAGCATATCAATGGAGATATCAAGTAATTAAGCCTATGTTTGAATGCAGGGAAGACCACGAGATTTTATTTGATTTAGCAGACAGACTTGGATTTAAAGAGCAATATCAAAAAGCTCTGTATGAAAATGCTAAAAAAGATGGCAGAAGTGAATTTATATGGCCAGATGATGCTACTACAGAAATGGCGCAAAGTATTAGAAGTATCGGCTTACAAGGATTAAGTGCAAAAAGACTAAAAGAGCATTGCGATAATTGGCATATGTTTGATAGTGTAACATTAGAAGGTAAAGGACCTATGAAAGGACAGTACTATGCACTTCCTTGGCCATGCTGGAGTGAAAAACACCCGGGGACACCTATAATGTATGCTGATGACATACCTGTTATGAAAGGCGGTATGGGCTTTAGAGTGAATTGGGGAATAACATCTCCTGATGGAGCTAGTATGCTAAGTGCCAGAGGCTTGCCAAATTCAAAACTAAAAGGACACCCTGCTATTACTGCGGACAATATAGAAAATATTCTTGGTATAAAACTAACTAAAGAAGAAAAAGAGCTAGTAAAAGGGACTACTTTTGCAACTGATAATACAAATATATTGGTTGAAAAAGCTCTAGAAGCTGGTGTATGTCCTTATGGAAATGGAAAAGCTAGAATGGTTGTTTGGAATTGGTATGATAAGATTCCACTACATAGAGAACCTATACATAGCTTTAGGAATGATTTGATTAAAAAATATCCGACATTCCCAGATAAAAAAGATTTATTTAGAGCAAATATAAAGTATATATCAAGACAAACAGAAAAAGACTGGAATAAAGAATTCCCATTAAATATGCTAACAGGAAGACTTGTAGCTCATATGGGAACTGGAACTGAAACTAGAAGTGCAAAATATCTAGCAGAAGTACAAGGTGAAATGTTTATAGAAATACATCCAGATACAGCACTAAATCTAGGTGTTAGAGATGGTGATATGGTATGGGTACATGGAACATCTGGAACAAAGATTCTAGTAAAAGCTAGACATTCATATAGAGTTGATGAAAATAGCGTATTCTTACCACAGAATTTCTCTGGTGTTTATTCGGGTGAAAGCCTGCTTAATAAATATCCAAAAGGAACAGAACCTTATGCTATAGGCGAAGCTGTAAGCCTCATAACTAGCTATGGATTTGATTACAATACCGCATGTCCTGAAACAAAATGTGGACTATGTAGAATAGAGAAAGCATAAGGGAGGTGATATATGAGTGAAATGACTAGTGGTGGTTTTAATGCTACAAATCATGCAAGAATAAAATTTTATTGTGATGAATTAAGATGTATAGATTGCCATGGTTGTGATGTTGCTTGCAAGGAAGCTCATCACCTACCTGTTGGAGTAAATAGAAGACGTGTAATATCAATAAATGATGGAATAGTTGGTAAAGAAAAATCCATTTCTATTGCTTGTATGCACTGCTCTGATGCACCTTGTGCACAAGTTTGTCCTGTAGATTGCTTTTATATTAGAGCAGATGGCATCGTATTGCACGATAAAAAAACATGTATAGGATGTGGATATTGTTTATATGCATGTCCATTTGGTGCTCCACAATTCCCAAAATCAGATGTATTTGGCAGTAGAGGAACGATGGATAAATGCACATTTTGTGCTGGTGGTCCAGAGGAAACATTTAGTGATGAAGAATACAAATTATATGGGCAAAATAGAATTGCAGAAGGAAAAGTACCAATGTGTGCTTCAATGTGCTCGACAAAAGCATTGCTTGCTGGAAGTAGTGATGAAGTAAGTAATATAATTAGGACAAGAGTTATGAATAAAGGTCAAAATTCACATACTTCATCATATATGTGGAGCGCACCTTATAAGGACTAAGGAGATAGTATGAGATTGGTAAAATTATTATTATTTTGTATCATTATGACTATCTCTCAAGCCTCTGAAGACGGCTTTAAAGGTGCAATAGATTTAGAATATAACAAACATATTTATGGCAAAAATCAGCTAGAAGCTATAAAAAACTGGGGACTTGATACATCTAGTGCAGGTGTATCACTGGGTAATACATTAAATTTTGTGGGTGGAAGTATAAACCCACTTACAAGTGGAGAGAAAATTGGTGGAATAAGAGGAATGACTGGACTTGGTGAGCTATTTACAATACTGCAAAATAAATATTTTAAGATAGTATTTTTTGCAATAATTATATTAGTTCCACTAGCATTTTTTGGGCATTTTATGGTGGTTGGTCAAAGAAAGTTTAATCATCATCAAAAATTACAAGTATTCTCTAAATTTAATGTCATAGTTCATTGGGGTGCTGCCGTGCCATTTGTAATGATATGTATTACAGGTTTGATTATGATATTTGGAGCAAATCTCGGCGGTGGAGCATTTGTGAGATTTGCAAGAGATGTGCATGGAATAGCAACTCCAATATTTGTTATTTTTGGAATCTTTATGTTTGCCATGTGGTTTAAGCAATGTATGTTTAAAAAATATGATATTGATTGGTTTATGATTATGGGTGGATATTTAAGCCAAGAAAATAAACCTATACCTGCTGGAAAATTTAATGCTGGTCAAAAAATGTGGTTTTGGATAGCAACAATTGGTGGTGCTATTATGGCGTTAAGTGGTGGGATTATGTTTTTTCAATACACAGATATTAACACATTAAGGCTAGTAGCTATCATCCATAATATAGTTGGCTTTTTAATCATAGCGATGTTAATAACTCATATTTATATGAGCTTATTTGCGATAGAAGGTGCGATTGAAGCAATTATCAATGGAAAAATGGGAGAAGAAGAGCTATCAATTTTACATAGCATCTATTATAAAGAATTGGTAGATTCTGGCAGGCTTAGCTCAATGAGAGTTGCACATTAAGATGATCGATGTGCAAAAACAAACAATTTGTGTGCCAATTATCAAAATCAATGATAATGGCATAGCAAACACAAATGATACGATAGTAAAAGAAGACCGAGTAAATATCTATCTCAATGGGTCAAAAATAATCTCTACAATGTGCATCTTAAAAGACCAGGATTTTCATTCTATCGGATTTTTAATGAGTGAAGGCGTGATTGAAAATGTAGATGATATAAAAGATATAGAAATATCTAAAGATGGATTAAATGTATATATCAATGCAAAAATAAATGATGATAATATATCCAATCTATTTCACGAAAAGACGCTTACTTCTGGCTGTTGTGTAGGGGTGAGTGCGAATTTTGAAGGTAAAATCATAGAAAAATTTCTATCTCAAAAAGTGGAATTCCACCTAGAACAAATAAGGCATTATATAAGCGAATTCCAAAAAAATACAGATTTATTTTCTAATACTGGTTGCACTCATAAAGCTATGTTATTTTGTGATGATAAAAGTTTTTTAAGTGAAGATATAGGCAGACATAATGCGATTGATAAAGTGTTGGGAAAAGCACAAATACTAAAGATTGATACAAGCAAGTCGCTTCTTATTGTTAGTGGAAGATTATCTATGGAAATGGTGATAAAATGTGCTATGCATAATGTACCAGTAGTAATATCAAATGCAGCGACAACAGCACTTGGAATCAAATCTGCACAGAATCTTGGAATAACACTGATTGGATTTGCAAGAAATGGCAATATGAATATCTATACTCACGGCAATCGTATCATATTGCCTCAAGGATAGCTGGATTCTAGTTTATTTTTTTGCGATTTTATTTGCAAATATAAAAAGCAAAACAATAATCGCAATTCCAATGATTGGAAATATATAAGGATTTGAATATTTATTGTAAATATTTCTAATAATATCACTCATTATACAGCTTAATCCACCGACAATGACACCCCATAAAAATGAAGCAAAAAAATTATATATCAAAAATTTCTTGCTATCAAATTTACTAAATCCAATGACAAGAGGAATAATGGTCTTGATGCCATATAAATATTTATGGATGAAGATGATGAGATAACTATATTTTTTTATCCAAATATAACTTAAAGCGATTTTCCTTCTATGAGCGATGAAATATTTCATCACCTCTTTTTTCTGGTATCTAGCCATATAAAATAATAAGCTAGACCCAACAAAATTAGCAATAGAAGCAATGATTATACAAATATAAATATTTAGAGAATTTATAGATTCTATTACTCCACTTGATAAGATTCCAGCGGCGATGAGAGCTACAAATCCGCCACCAAATGAGTAAAAAAACAATACTGCATAACCCCAGATTCCTATTGATTGACCCAACGTTTCTAAAATAGATTCCAAGTTTTAATCCTAAATTAAAATAAAAATGGATTCTATCTAACATTGGATACTTAAGGAAGTATATTGTTTTGGAATGACAATCTATTTTGTATGATTAATCACTATTTTTAGATTGTTATACAAATTCTAAAATACACAATTTTACAAGCAAGGTTTGTAATATTCTATAAAAATATTACTAATATAAAATCAAAAAAATAATCAAAATATTCCTTTATGCATAGAATCTTTATAATATTTGCAAGGGTAATTATTGATATATTTATTACTGAAATCAACAATTGCAATATCTCTTTATCAATGAAGCTTTATTGACAATTGACCCATTAAAATGGCAAGACTTGGAGAGAATACTCCTGTGCATGTAATCTTATGAGTATTTATATTAGAATCCATTTGTGATATTTAGGATTTATGGATTAAGGTAAAGTAAAACTTTTGATTGCATTATAATATGTTTTAGTTACAAAAATAGAAATAGATAGCTTAAAAAGCCCTCTAGAATCTATTCTTTATCTTTAGAGGCTTTTTTATTTTTTATCTCTACTTTTTGCTTCTTATTCTTTTCATCTTTATTTTTTATAAAAATTGCTTGAGAGTATTGGCTTACTATATTTGGATCTGCAAGTAGGCATGCTCTACTTTGCTCTTTGCCATCATAATCTATTTTTGATAACAAATCTCTGGCAATATTTATCCTTGCTCTTTTTTTATCCGTAGAATCTACCAAAATCCATGGAGATTCTGCATTGTGTGTGCGTGAAAACATTTTTTGAAAAGCATCTGTATATTCATCCCAAAGATTTATCGATTTGCTATCAATTGGGCTTAGCTTCCACATTCTAAGCGGGTCTGTCTTACGTCTTTCAATCCTTCTTTTTTGCTCACTTCGTGATACATTTAAAAAATATTTAAACATATACAATCCGCTTGTAATTAGCATTTGTTCTAAATTTAACACTTGATATATAAATTCTTTATATTCTTCTTGTGAGCAAAATCCCATCACTTTCTCTACTCCAGCACGATTATACCAGCTTCTATCAAATAGCACTATTTCGCCGGGCTTTGGAAGCTCTGAAATATATCTTTTGAAATACCAATCTTTTCTTTCGGATTCTGTTGGCTTTTGTAGTGCAACAATTCTAAATCCTCTAGGATTCAACCTTTCTGTAAGTGCTTTTATAGTCCCGCCTTTTCCTGCACCATCTCTGCCTTCCATTATTATTAGAATCCTTTTATTATTTACTAGCACCCATTTTTGTAATTTTAAAAGTTCAATTTCAAGTTTGTATAATTCCTGCTCATAAAATTTTCTTTTGAAAACCATTCTGCCATTACGATCTTCATATACATTTTGCTTATTATCCTCCGGTCGTATTGTTATTTGTTTTTTCATTTAACCTCTTCCCTTTTAGTTTTGTATAATTATAATATTAAATTGTTAGATAAAAGTGAGTCATGAAAGATTTATCCAAGATTGTAATAGAGATTTTAAGAAACAATAATCAAACTATATCGATTGCAGAATCTTGCACAGGTGGTTTGCTAAGCTATCAATTTACAAAAATAAGCGGTGCTTCAGATGTATTTATAGGAAGCGTTGTAAGCTATCAGAATCTAGCAAAAACGAAGATTCTAGGAGTAAAAAAAGAGCTTATAGATTTATATTCGCCGTATAACAATGAGGTAATAGAGGCGATGTTGCAAGGCATCATCAATCTTACAGATTCTAATTTTGCACTCGCTACAAGCGGACTTGCAGATGGTAGTGATTTTGGAGATATTAAAGTTGGAAGTGTATTTATTGGAATTAAAGAAAGAGGCAAAGATTCTATTATTATAAAAAGAGAATTTAAAGGTAGCAGGAAGGAGGTGCAATTGAAAGCCTCAAATGCAGCTATTGAATTATTATATGCAAATATTGACAAAACACATTAAAGCCATTATAATTACTACTTTTAAAATCAAAGCCCTTTAAAAGTACAAATCTCATAATGACCCGTTAGCTCAGCAGGTAGAGCAATTCCCTTTTAAGGAATGGGCCGTTGGTTCGAATCCAACACGGGTCACCATTAATCGTTTTAGGCCTCTTCATCTAGCGGTTAGGATACCACCCTTTCACGGTGGTTACAGGGGTTCAAATCCCCTAGAGGTCACCATTTTGGTCGCTTAGCTCAGTTGGTAGAGCGCTACCCTTACAAGGTAGATGTCACAAGTTCGAGTCTTGTAGCGACCACCATTTGGAGCGGTAGTTCAGCTGGTTAGAATACCTGCCTGTCACGCAGGGGGTCGCGAGTTCGAGCCTCGTCCGTTCCGCCATTATCTATTGACCCCTTCATCTAGCGGTCAAGGATACTACTCTTTCACAGTAGAAACAGAAGTTCAAATCTTCTAGGGGTCGCCACTTCTTTTTTTCTTTTTTATTTGTGTTATAATCGTCAATACTTTTATTGATTGGATTTTTATGAAAAGAATTGTTTTTATTATTGTTTTTGCCTTGCTGATAACTGGTTGTAATAATAAAGAGCAGTTTGGTTTTACATCTAACAATTGCAATGAAGTTTATAATAATTGTCTAAATAAATGTTTGCAAAGCGGTAAAACTAGAGTAGATTGTTTGGGCAGTTGTGATAAAAGCAGGGGAATGTGTAGAGCCGTAAAGACGAAAGGTTGTATGCAAAATTGCAATAAAACATATGGGAAAAACACTGCAAGTAGTGAATCTTGCAAAAGAAGTTGTGCTAATAATACAAGCAATTAGCCAAAGCTTATGCTCGCTTTAGCCCATTTATAGTTTGTAACATAGAATCTGCTGTTTGTATAGTTTTTGAATTTGCTTCATAAGCTCTTTGTCCAGTAATTAGATCCGTCATTTCTTCTACTAATTTTACATTACTCATCTCAATAAAACCTTGCCTTAGCATACCAAAACCTTCATTTCCCGGAATTCCATTTATTGGCTCACCAGAAGCATTTGTATTTATATATAGATTATCACCTAGTGAATGAAGACCTGCAGGATTTATAAAAATTGTTGTTTCTATTTGTCCAATTGTATTTAACTCTGTTGAATTGCTCTGCAAAACACTTACTGTTCCATCTATACCAATATTTATTTGCGTTGCATCTTCTGGTATCGTGATATTTGGCACCAATCTATAACCTTCGCTTGTTACTATATTGCCTTCATTATCAAGCTTAAATCCTCCACTTCTTGTATAAGCTATCGTTCCATCTGGCATTTCAATTTGAAAAAAGCCTCTTCCCATTATGGCTATATCTAGGTTGTTTTCTGTTTCTTTTGGATTACCTTGTGAAAAATGCTTAGCAATAGCTAGCGGTCTTACTCCAAGTCCAAGCTCAATTCCTGTTGGTGCTATCGTAGTTTCAGAAGTTGAAGTTCCAGCATATTGCATAGTTTGATAAAATAAATCAGCAAATTCGGCTCTTTGTTTTTTGTAGCCTATAGTATTAACATTTGCTATGTTATTTGATGTCGTATCAACTTGTGTTTGCATACCTATCATACCAGTTGCTGCTGTGTGTAACGCTCTAATCATTTATTATCCTTTATGCTTTTTGTGCTAGTTTTGTTATTGCTTCAGTATTAAGGTCATCTTGATATGTTTTCATTACTTTTGAATACATATCTACTAATCTATTTGCACTGATTAATGCTGTCATTTCTTCTACTGGATTAATATTACATTTTTCAATAAATCCGCTCAAAATCACATTGCTATTATTTATATTTTGCCTTTCATGTAATCTTTCAGCTGGTAATTCGTATAGATTATTACCTACTTTTTTTAGATATTTTGGATTGATAAAATTTACAACTGCTATTGCACCAATAGGTTCTGTTTCACCTACATCAGCTCTATTTAGCTCTCTTACATATATATTTCCATCTTTACTTACTTCTATATTGTTGCTTGATAGATTAATATTTATTGTGCCGCTTTCATCGATTCCAGCACTTGATAATACAAAATATCCTTGTTTTGTTACTAGGATTCCATCATTATTTAGACTAAATGCTCCATCTCTAGTATAACGCACGCCATTTGGTGTTTGTATAGCAAAGAAGGCATTTTGATTGCTAAGTGCTAAATCAAGTGGATTCTCAGTCCTATGAAAACTGCCTATACTCATATCGCTATACTCTTCAACAACAATAGGCACTCTATTTAAAGTACGATTTAAAAACTTTGAAGATTCTCTTGTATGATTTTCTAGTGGAAGCTCCTGTTTTGTTTCTTCATACAATCTCATAAAATCACCGATAACTACATCATCTCTTTTGAAAGCATTTGTATTCGCATTGGCTAGATTATTTGAAATAACATCAAGTCTGTTAAACTGCGTAACCATACCGCCTGTGGCATCGTAAAATCCATTTTGCATAACAATCCTTAAAGTGATATAGACACCACGAAGCAAATTGCATTCCAAAATGATTTATTTATGTAAACAATATCGTATAGAATCTGATTTGTCTATATAAATTAATAAGATAATCGTAATAGCGAAATGGGCAAAAGTTGGCTTGGTAATTAGAATGTGGATAGATGAAATTGACAAAATTGGATAAAAAGTATCTTTTCTATTCTCAAAATTATCACAATAAAAATCTTTTTATACAAATATTGACTGCAACATAACAAATGTTTTTAATCGTAATTTTTATATTCTCAATATCAATGATATTTTATGGAAACATCATTTTGCATTTTCAAAATCGTTGATAATACAGCTTTTGTTATTGATGCATATATCAATAACATATTCAAATATTTAATGACAATAAATATCTATTCTATTTTTTAATTTATTTATATAAACTTTATAATTACAAATATCTTTCCCATAGAGCATAAAAACTATAATACTCACTACTTCCTAGCATAACTACTAACATTTAAGTATCAAAAAGATTTATTAGAATCTAGAATCTTGTTTTGAATTTTATGCACATTATAAAATAAGCTAGACAGGAAATTATCGCTGGTTTGGTATCAATTATTTATTTTACAGCAAGTCAGTTAAATCAAAAAATTAAAAACATTCCTATATTTATTTTTTCAAATATTATGATTTTTTATTATCAAGAAATGTTTGTAAGCTAATTATTACAATTTGTTGTACTCTGCATCCTTTGTTTATGAAAATCTATCATCATCTTTAAAGGCATAAAGATGTGATGCATTATTTCTATCGCAAACTACCAATAATCCGCTCGCCTACTTTTACCTAAGTTTATTTTTGAATCTCTATTGATTTTGTCTTTTAACCTCAATAGCCCTAATCTCTATCATTCTACTTTAAGATTCTACAGAATTTGTAATATTTAAGCCTTGTCATCTTTATAAAGCAACTACGATGCTATGATTAATGTGCTTTTTCACCTAGATTATTGCATTTTTTAGATTTTAATCCTAGATTCCAATGCCCGAGTCAAAGAGAGCTTATCTATATTGTCCAAACCAACACCTGTTGGCACACCCTGTGCAATTTTGGAAAACTTAATATTTTCATATTTTAGGTGGTCTTCTATATATAAAATCATAGCATCACTTGCAAGAGATGGGCTAAAAGCAAATATGATTTCTCTAATATCATAAAGTTTTATATTTGCGATCATATTTTTAAAATCTATATTATCCAACTCCTCTATAACCAGATAGAATCCATCAAATATATTTGCTTCTTCAATCACTAATATATCTTTTGGATTCCCGACTATGCATAATATTCCACGATAAAGGCGACTTTCATCGCTACAAATATTACAAAGACTACTTTGGCTTATGCCACCACAAATATCGCATTTTTGGATATTATTTGCAGCATCTTCTATGCAATGTGCTAGATTGAGTGCAAGTATTTTATTTTCTATTGCAAGTGTATATGCAATTTTTAAGGCAGATTTTTTACCGATACTTGGAATCTGCTCTAATTGCTCAATTAATAATTCAAACTTATCTTTTTTCATTGATAAATTTTAACATAAATAAAAATTATAATGGAATATTGTATTGTTTTAATATATTTTGTGCCTCAATTATTTCATCATTTGTCGGCACTCTTACATTTTCTAGTTTGTATGGAATTTGTAATTCTTTATATTTATAACTACCTAATTGATGGAATGGCACTAGCTGCACTTTTTGAATACAAGAATATTTATTTAATAACTCGCCTAATTTATGTATTTTGTCTATGCTTAAGGTGTATCCCGGAACACAAACATATCTTATCCACACGCATTTATTAATACTTTCTGTATATTCCAAAACCTTGAGTGTATTTTGATTGCTATATTCAGTCAAAGAAATGCAATCATCTTCATCAACTTCTTTTACATCAAGCAACAACATATTCGCTTTATCTATGCACTTTTTTGAATGTTTCAATCAATAAAACCATTTGTATCAATAGCTGTGTGGAATCCTAAAATCTCGAGTGCTTGAAGCAATGAGTATAAAAATTTGTGCTGAAGCAAGGGCTCGCCACCTGATATAGTTACGCCTCCATTTTTGTAGAATTTCTTATAAGCAAGTATATTTTTTAGTATATTTTTTACACTTATTTCTATACCACCGTGTGGATTCTACGAATCCGGATTATGGCAATAAAGACACATTAAATAACAACCTTGCAAAAATAATACAAATCTAATACCCGGTCCATCAACTGCACCAAATGTATCAATTGAATGGACCCTGTCTTTTATCTTTCTATAATTATTCAGAATCTCTTCTTTATTTATTTTTGCCATTTAGACCTAAGATTCTACATTCTTTGATGGAATGTGCGAGATATAACATCTTCTTGTTGTTCTCGTGTCAATTTAATAAAATTAACAGCATACCCACTTACACGAATAGTAAGCTGTGGATATTTTTATGGATAAATCATAGCATCTTCCAATATTTCTTTTTGCAACACATTTACATTTAGATGATATCCACCATCACTAAAATACCCATCCATTAGCTGGACTAGATTTTGTCTTTGAGATTTATCATCACTACAAATTGCACTTGGGATAATGGAAAATGTATTAGAGATTCCATCTTGAGAATATTTAAATGGTATCTTTGCAACAGAGCAGAAACTAGCCACACAACCACTACTATCTCTTCCGTGCATAGGATTAGCACCCGGAGCAAATGGCTCACCTGCTTTTCTACCATCAGGAGTAGTGCCTGTTTTCTTTCCATATACGACATTTGAAGTGATAGTCAAAACGCTCATTGTAGAAGTAGAATCTCTATATGTATCGTGCAACGCCAATCTTTGAGAAAAGCTTTTTACTATATCAACTACAATATCATCAACTCTGTCATCATTATTTCCATATTTTGGATAATCACCTTCAACATCAAAATCAATAATCAATCCTTCTTTATTCCTAATTGGTTTCACTTTTGCATATTTGATATCCGATAGAGAATCTGCTATTACAAACAAGCCTGCTATACCGCCTGCCATAGTTCGATGTACATTTTCATCGTGCAATGCCATTTGTATTCTCTCATAGCAATTTATCGTGCATATAGTGAATTACATTTAGAGTGTTGATATACAACCTTGCAAGCCAATCAAAAATAATATCAAGTTTTTCTATTACTTCATCATAATTTAGATATTCACCTTGCAAAGGTGCTATATTTGGTCCAACTTGAAGTCCTAATTTTTCATCTTTACCTTCATTTATTGCATACAACAATACTTTTGCTAGATTGCACCTAGCACTAAAAACTGCATTTATTTACCAAGTCTCATTGGAGATACACAACACGCTATACCATAATCATCTCCAAATTCTTCAAGCATAATTTCATCACTTTCATATTGCACTGATGATGTTTGTATGCTTATTTCTGCACAGAACTCTTTAAAGTTATCAAGAAGACGATGATTCCAAAGTATCGTTATATTTGGCTCAGGGGCTGGGCATAGATTTCTTAAAGTATGCAAGAATCTAAACGACATTTTTGCAACCAAATGCCTGCCATCTAAGCACATACCACCAATACATTCAGTTACTCAAGTAGGGTCGCCAGAGAAAAGCTCATCATATTCTGGAGTTCTAAGGAATCTAATCATTCTAAGTTTCATTGCAAAATGATCAACCATTTCTTGAATCTCTTCCTCGCTGTATTTCCCACTCTCTAAGTCTCTTTGAGCATAAACATCCAAAAATATAGAGATTCTACCAATACTCATCGCTGCACCATTTTGCCCTTTTGTGGCAGCAAGATAAGCAAAATAAAGCCATTGTATCGCTTCTTTGACGTCATTTGCAGGCTGCGATATGTCAATCGCTTTTAATTCATTTAAAGAACGAATTTGCTCTGATATTTCCTCTCTTGCTCTGATGGTATCAGAATCCATTACATCTGGAAACATCTTTTTCTTTGCTTTGATTTTTTCCTCTATTAATTTATCAACACCATACAAAGGAACACGTCTATAATCTCCTATAATCCTACATCTTCCATAGGCATCTGGAAGTCCTGTAATGATTGCTACTTTTCTTGCTAGAAGCATTTCATCGGTATAAGCATCAAAAACGCCATCATTATGAGTTTTGCGATATTTAAATACATTTGCCACATTTGGGTCTTCTTTTTTTGTCATAAGCATTCAATGAATTTGATACCATTCTATAGCCACCAAATGGCATAATTGAGCGTTTCAATGGCTCATCTGTTTGAATACCAACTATAGTTTCTAAATCCATGTCTATACATCCGGGTTTGTGTGATGTGATAGTAGAAATAATATATGTGCTTACATCATACACACCGCCTCTTTGGCGTTCTATTTTCATCAAATCACACACTTTTTCCCATAACTTAATAGTTTTTTTAGCAGGAGAAGTCAAAAAACTACCATCATAATAAGGAGTATAATTTTTTACAATAAAATCTCTGACATTTATTTCATCTTCCCATAAACCGCTCTCAAAGTTGTAAAACTTGCTTGTATCGCTCATTATCAATCATTTCAAACATGGAATATTAAAGTTACTAAAACTTGCACTTTTGTTATGAGATAACAATATAGATATAGGTTTGAGAAAAATCAAAATTTACCATAGTATTCAAAGAAAATTTGATTATCACAAAATATTCATACAATTTATAAAAATTTATTTAATCATATGTGATACAAACTTTGCGTAATTATCCATTATGCCACCACCTTTGCGAAATCCTAACCCACAGCTTTCATACGCAAAAAATACATTTGGTTGATAATATAGTCCATTATGTGAATTCAACTCATAAAATTCTTGATATATACTTTTATAATTGCCATATTCACCATCTCTTTGCTCTAAAATTCTATTAGAATCTAAAATATCAATATTTGCACCTTCCCTGCCAAATGAGACCTTTTTAACCTGCTTTTTATTTAGTGGCTCAAATGAACTCTCAAGCAATAATGGGTGATTTGGAAACAAATCCCACAGAATCTTTAGCATTCTTTTACTTTGGAATAAAAGTGTATAAGCCGGATTTAAAAATATAGTATTTTTATTTTTCATCATATTATTGATGATTAATGCTAATTCTGGCTCATCTATGCTAATAATCTCCCAAGGCAATAATTTAAATAAAAATTGATATCTAGCACCATCAAATGAAACGCCTTGAGATTCATTAAAATTCACCTCATCAATGTAGCAAAATTCACTTACAAAACCAGCTTCTTTTGCACACTGCATCAAGAATCTTGTAGTTCTTTCTTCTTCTATATTTCCCCTAATACTAGAAAATAAAATTCCCCAATCCTCATACAATTCATCAAATCTGCTTACATCATCACCAAGAGTAATCATTCGCTTAAAATTATCTCTAATTGAATCAAATATGTTATTAAACTGCTTTTCTTCATTTAATCCATTATATTTCAGTAAAACCCATTGAATCAACGCACTCTCATACAAAAGTGTCGGAGTATCAGCATTAAATTCTAATAACTTAATTTGCTTTCCATCAAGCCCGCCTGCAAAGTCAAATCTACCATAAATATGCCAATGCACCTCATTTTCCCAACTTTGTTTTATCGTATCAATTAAGGTCGTAGGAATATCTAGTTCAAAAAATAAATTGTTTTTTATTACATATTCACCAGCTTCGATAAACATATCATAAAGCTCATTTCCTGCATCATAAAAGGCATCGGCTTCACCTTGTGTAATTTCTATTACTTCATTTGATATATAATTAGACTTATCTAAATCAGTATGCCACTCTAGCCCAATTTCTTCTAGAATCTCATTTGTTATAGGTTTTAATTCTATAATCTTCATTTACTTAGCTCCTATTAATTTTAGTGCATTTTCATAATCAATCTTTGTATCAATTCCTATAGACTTTGTCTCAACCTTTATCATCAATATTTTTTTACCATACCAAAGTACTCTAAGCTGCTCTAATTTTTCTACATCTTCTATTTGTGATTTAGAAAAATTACAAAATTCACTCAAGCTTTTAGCACTAAATGCGTAGATTCCAATGTGTCCAAAATATGAAACCTCTACATTATCTCTATTATATGGAATCTTGCTTCTTGAAAAATATAATGCAAAATTATCATTATCAAGAACAACTTTTACTAGATTTGAATCATCTGCGTTAGTAGAATCTATTTCTTTATAACAACTAACCATAAAAGCAGATTTGGTGCGTATTGCATCATTCATCGATTGCTTTAGATTTTCTATAATGCTGGATTCTATAAATGGCTCATCACCTTGCAAATTAACTACTACTTCATCATCATCTAATTTCAATTTTTCCGCTGCTTCTGCACATCTATCCGTCCCGCTTGTATGCTCTTTTGATGTCAAAATACAATCAATATTGTGCTTTTTACAAATATCTACTATCTCTTCACTATCACAGGCTACAATCGTAGAATCTATTTCTCTTGCAATATTTGCAGTGCGAATGATAATTGGGATTCCACCAAGTGGCAATAGAAGCTTATTTGGTAATCGTGTCGAATGGAGTCTTGCAGGAATAATTATCATTTATATCTCCTAACTATTTTTATAAATCTTTATACACACTAAAGTGAATAAAATGGCAAATACAATAACGGCATGAAGCGATATAACTTTTGTTGAAAATAAATAATGAATAGCTCCAAACAAACTAAATGGAAGGATTAAAGGTGAAATCTTAAAAAATATTTTTTTATAAAAAAAACTCGTAACAAACATAAAAAACATCAATGTAAATAATAAAAATCCAAGCAAAATATAACGTCTTTGTAATATTTCAGAAATAAGATTGCTAGTACTAAATGCATATAAAAGAATATGTAATAGTGCAAACAAAAATGAGCTAATACCAATTTCTTTTTTATATTTACTGATGATGGATAAAAGTGGAATCTTGACAAAATATTTGGATAATAGCATTAATGTCAATAACCAAATAGATATTCGCCCAAAGATATGTAAAACTTCTGTGCTAAATTCAACCCCAAAATAACCTATGAATACACCGATTATTACAAATACTAATGGAGATACAAACAAAATAATATACGGAAAAACTTTTTTACTAAACATCACAAAATCCTAATCTAAATAAATATCGAATAATATTATAATCAATATTTATGTTATCAAGTTTTATTTTAGTTAAGGTATAATCCAAACTTCATCAAATTTTATAAATGCTATTTTATAGCACAAAGGATTTTTTACTTTGGATAGTTCGACGAGTCAGTTATTTATGATTATTTTAGCAATAATCTTTATTGGGTTAAATGGATTTTTCGTATTATCAGAATTTGCAATAGTAAAAGTAAGACGTTCAAAGTTAGAAGAGCTAGTAAAGAAAAATAAAAATAATGCAAAGCTCGCATTAAAAATAACAAAAAATCTCGATACATATTTAAGTGCCACACAGCTTGGAATAACGCTTTCATCGCTAGCTTTGGGTTGGATTGGAGAGCCAGCTATTGCTAGAGTTTTAGAAAAGATATTTGCTTCATTTTTTGAAAATAACCAAATCTTGCTTCATTCTATTAGCTTTATTATCGCTTTTGCAGCCATCACACTATTGCACGTAGTATGTGGGGAATTAATACCAAAGTCAATAGCTATAGCAAAAGCAGAACAAGCTACACTATTTGTAGCAAGACCTCTATATATGTTTAGAATCTTATTCCTTCCATTGATTACAATATTTGATTTATTAGCAGGTTTTTTTCTAAAACAAATAGGAATTGAACCATCAAAAAATAATGAAAATGCACATTCTGATGAAGAAATAAAAATCATTATCGGTGAAAGTTTAAAAGGTGGATATTTAGATTCTATTGAAAGTGAGATTCTAAAAAATGCTGTTGATTTTAGTGACACAACTGCAAAGGAGATAATGACTCCAAGAAAAGACATAGTGTGTTTATTTGAAAAAAATACATATAAAGAAAATATGGAGATAATAAAACAAACAAATCATACACGATACCCATATTGCAAAGAAGGGAAAGATAACATAATAGGTATGATACATATTCGTGATTTATTGCAAAATACATTGCAACAAACAACACCAAAAGAGAATCTATCGAGCTTGGTAAGAGAGCTTATTATTGTTCCTGAAAATGCATCTATATCAAATATACTAACAAAAATGAATAAAAAACAAATTCATACAGCATTAGTGGTTGATGAATACGGTGGTACTGCAGGACTCCTTACTATGGAAGATATTATTGAAGAGATAATGGGTGATATAATAGATGAACACGATAAAAAAGTTGAAGGCATAGAACAAATCAATGAAAGTGCTTATACAATTGATGGAATGCTTGATATTGATAGCGTGTCTGAAAAACTAAACTTTAATATACCAGAAGATGTAGAACAAGTAACAGTTGGTGGATATGTTTTTAACCTTTTAGGGAAAGAACCTGTTGTGGGTGATAATGTGGTAGATGAAAACTTCATCTTTGAGGTCTTAGAAGTTGATGGAATGAGGATCAAGACAGTCAAAGCAACTAGACTTCAGAATGGTGACAATATAGAGGATGAAAGCAGTCAATAGAGCTAAATAATTTTTAAATTATTTTATGAGTATGATTTACTTATGCTATATTTTAGCAATTGTTACGAACATAAAACCACAGGGCATCTATCTAAAATTTGTCGTTATTTTTATTGCATATTTGAAATAAGCTAGGAGTGATTGTAGATTGGGTAGTACCTCGCATTTTCAGGAACAATAATAAGCTCTCTTACCAAGCTCGATAGATTCTCTTTTGGTGTTGTTTGTTGCAATGTATTTTGCAATAAATCACGAATATATCATATTGATAAGTTAAGAGTCGTAAAATAATTCTTTGGATTTTAGTACAAAATTATCCAAAAACATTGAAGATTTGTGCGTAAAAATACCATCCTCTGCGAATTATTGTGGAAATTAGAATTTATAGAATCATCTCTAATTTCACATATGAAACTCGTAGATTCTTGATAAGATTTGATACAAAGCCCAAGGAATCACTCCCTAAGTTACAGCTTTGTCATACAACCAAGATAGCAGTTTGAAAAACTATTATTTCTTTATATCTTGCTTTCTTAGTTCTTTAATTCTTGCAGCTTTACCTTTTTTATCTCTCAAATAATATAATTTTGCCCTTCTTACTCTACCTATTCTTACGACTTCTATACTAGCCAAACTTTCGCTATAAATCGGAAAAATCTTTTCAACACCAACATTATTTGCACCAATTTTTCGTACTGTAAAGCTTCTATTTAATCCGTGTCCTCTAATTGATATACAAATGCCTTCAAAATATTGGATTCTTGTCTTATCACCCTCTTTGATTGTGATTCCTATCTTTATAGTATCTCCAGCTTTAAATTGCGGAATCTGTCTGTCTTTGATTTGAGATTGCTCAAACATTTCTATATATCTATTTTGCATTGCTTCCTCTTTTGGATTTATCTCTGATAAATATCAGGACGAAAATACTTAGTCTTGCATAAAGACAACTCATGCTTCAAAACTCTCATTCTACTATGATTTCCCTTTGAATACTCTGAAGGTAATTTTAAATTTGATATTTTTTTTGTTTTACTCATTTGTTTTGTAAAAACCGGAGATTCTAAGATTCCATCTTCAAAACTTTCTCCACGTAAAGATTGAGCATTGCCCAATACAAAATCGATATTCCTAGCAATAGAATCACATAAACACAAAGCTGGTATCTCTCCACCAGTCAAAATAAAATCGCCGATACAAAACACTTCATCTACAAATTCTTCAATAATCCGCTCATCGATGCCTTCATATCTGCCACAAATAAAAACAATATGCGAATACAGCAAAGCTAATCGTTTTGCATCATTTTGAATAAAATGTTTTGCAACAGGTGTAAGATATATCACGTGAGAATTTTTTGTAATAATAGATTCTAATGCACGCGATAAAACATCTGCACACAAAACTAAACCTGCGCCACCACCAACTTGAAAATCATCAACTTTTTTATATTTGTTTAAACTGAAATCTCTAATATTTACAATCTCTATTTCAATTATTTTATTTGATATGGCACGCTTTAATATAGAATCTTCAAAATATCCAGAAATAAGATTTGGAAAGAGAGTGAGAAATGTAAATTTCATTTTTATGATGCATAAAGAATTGAAATAGAATCTTTAGTATATATAATCTTTTTATCTAAATCTACATTAGTTATATATCTATCAATATATGGAATCATAAAGCTCTTTGGTTTATTAAATTTATTCATATTTGTTCTAACAATTAGATAGTCGATATGCCCTATACGCTCTATATCCTCAACCACACCAAGTAGCACACCATTATCAATAATATCTAAACCTACAATATCAAACCAAAAAAATTCATCACTATCTAATTTACACATCTTAAATGTAATATCTCTAGTAGTATATAATTCATAAGAAGTGAAAGATTTTGCGTCATCGACTGTATTGATTTCTAAAAACTTTACACTATTTTGATGAGGATTAAAACTCTCTAAAGTAAGCAATTTATTTTTACACAAAAAAACATTATTTAGCTTAAATATATCAACAAAATCGGTATAAATAATAAGCTTTAAACAACCTTTCAATCCTACGCTTTTACCACATCTGGCTACAAGAATATCAAAATCCATTTATACAGATTCTACTACTATTTTATAGCTTATCCCATCTTTTGCTTTGCAGCCAGATATAAGCGTCTTGATAGAACTAATCATTTTCCCATTTCTACCAATAATCCTACCAATATCGGAATCATTTGCATAAATTGTTATATCACAACTATTGTTTTCACTATCAATACTTTTAGTGACGCTAATATGTTCGGAATGTGATGCTATTTTCTTCACATATGACTTAATAAAATCATCTACCATAGAAATTAAACTATTTTGTGATTTCTTTTACTCTATCACTCATCTTCGCACCAACGCCAATCCAATAACTTAATCTTTCTTTATCAACATTCTTAAAGTTAGGATTTAAAGGATTGTAATAGCCGATAGATTCTATCCAACCACCATCTCTTCTTTTTCTGCTATCAGTTACTACAATTCTATAAAATGGTTTCTTCTTTCTTCCAACTCTGGTAAGTCTTACAACTGTTGCCATAACGCTCCTTTTGTATTAAATTTGAAATGTTATCTTAATTATTGCATTTTGTTAAGATTTGCACCTTTAATCATGCTCATTATATTCTTTACACCATTTGGTGATGACATTTGCTTTGCCATCTTTGCTGCTGTCTCAAATTGTTTTAGCGACCGATTAATATCGCTTACATCAAGACCACAACCTTTTGCTATACGTTTTTTCCTACTACCATTTAAAATAGAAGGATTATCTCTTTCTTTTTGTGTCATAGATGAAACCATAGCCTTAATATTTTTGATCTCAACAGAATTATCAATATCCACATTTTTTAATGCATCACCCATAGCACCGAGTCCAGGCATCATCGAAATCAATGATTTCATAGAACCCATTTTTTTGATACTCTCTAATTGTGATAAAAAATCACTAAAAGTGAATTCACCCTTTCTTATTTTTTTTGTTAATCTTTTTGCTTCTTTCTCATCTACAACTGCTGTAGTTTTTTCTATAAATCCGGCTACATCTCCAGCACCCATTAATCTGCTAACAATTCTATCTGGTATGAAAATATCCAAATCAGCGATTTTCTCACCACTGCCAATAAATCTAATAGGAATGTTGATTTGCTTTGCCACAGACAATGCTATACCACCTTTTGCATCGCTATCAAACTTGCTAAGAATAATACCACTAAGTCCAATTTCTTTATTAAAATTATCAGCACTTCTTATAGCATCTTGACCGCTTAAGCTATCTAACACATAAAATACTTCATCTACTTTAATGCTATTTTTTATATCTTTTAGCTCATTCATAAGCTCTTCATTAATAGACAATCTTCCTGCTGTATCGATAATAACAACATCATATGCAGAATCTTGAGCATACTTGATAGAATCTTCAGCGACAACCACAGGGATACTATTTTCTTTTGTAAAAATATCGACTTCAATTTCATCTGCAAGCTGTTTTAATTGCTCTATTGCAGCTAATCTCTGCAAATCACAGGCGACGAGTAAAACTTTTTTGCCTCTTAATTTCAAATAATTTGCCAGCTTTGCACTGCTTGTAGTTTTTCCACTACCCTGCAGACCAACCATAAGCACAACGGTAGGAGGTTTTTGTGCATATGAAAATCCATAATTACCACTAAATACGCTATCTAATGAAGTAGCAAGAGCTTTTGAAAAAGAATCTTTTCCTATTCCATTTTTTTTACATTCACTCTCAACTTGAGATACTATTTCTTTTGCAACTTTATGATATACATCATTTTTCAACAATGTTTTTTTTAATTCATCTAAACCACGATTAAGAGCTTTTTCATCATCTAAGAATCTAATCTTATTTACAATGCCCTTAAAAGAACTAGTCAATGTATCAAACAAAATATCACTCCAAAATATAGTAAAGTCTGTATTCTACAATTATTTTCTAAAATAAACAATATTGAAAAATGCAAATTAAGGTTATTATTATGTAACAAAAATTATTATTAGCGGCTATAAAATCTTATATTATATAATCATTTAGGAGATTGGTAGTGAGTAAAGCTATTTTTGCAGAAATATTGAAAGAAAAAAAGTTAAAAATAACTCCACAAAGAATAGCTATTTTAGAAGAATTAGAAAAAAATGGGCACTCAAGCGTTGATGATATATTCAATGGCATTAAACTTAAAGTGCCATCTGTTTCGCTTGCTACAGTGTATAAAAATATTCTAGCATTACAAAGTGTAGATATATTAAAGAGTGTCAAGACACCAACACATAAACAAAAATATGAAATCAATGTAAAACCGCATGTACATTTATTTTGTAAGATATGCGAGAATCTAGAGGATTTCGTAATAAATACCCAAGATTTTCAAGAATATTGCAAGAAAGAAAGTGGCTATTATTGCATAGAGGAAGCGTCCGTATTACTAACAGGAGTATGTAGAAATTGTGCAAAATAGTATGGATTGAATAAATATTTATTATTAGTATTTTTACTAATAATAAAATTATGCCCCACCTTTTGCAGCAGCTCCCAATCCCCACATCGGCAAAAAGATTCCAAGTGCAAGCAACAATACCAAACACGCAATAAAGAAGGTCATAATAGGCTCTATGTATGCAGATAAGTTATCAATAATGTAGTCATATTTAATTTTGTAATATTCAGCCACAGAAGCAAGCATTTTATCTAATTCACCAGATTGCTCACCTGTATTTACCA
The DNA here is from genome assembly GCA_017508245.1 of Helicobacteraceae bacterium. Lineage (GTDB taxonomy): Bacteria > Campylobacterota > Campylobacteria > Campylobacterales > Helicobacteraceae > NHYM01. Next base: position 113,909 of record JAFVZI010000014.1, read on the forward strand.
TTTGCAAAGTCATAGGCTCAAAATATCCTGTCTCAATAAAAGCTTCTGTAAGTGTTATACCACGTTTAATGCTAGAATCAACAAGCATAAACTTATTTTTCATATAGTCATTCTCGAGCAATAATGCAGAAGATTCTAGCCCTTCTTCCAAAGATATACCAGCTTTCAAAAGAAGTGATAGCGTTGTTACATACTGATTCATATTGGCTAGAAAGACAATATTACCTATTAATTTCACCTTTAATATATATTGGTCAAATTTAAACTTAAATGATGTGCTATTTCTATATCTATTTCTTATTAACATAATCGACACAAATATACCTATACCAACTAATAAGCCATAATTAGTCATCACTTCTTCTATTCCTATTAGTATTCTTGTTGGCAATGGCAAATTTGCACCAAGTTCAGCAAATATACTTTTGAATTGAGGAATAACAAGCAAAATAAGGGCAACGAACGCTATTGCCATAGCAGATATTACTATGATTGGATAACGCATAGCCTTTTTAAACTTTGCTCTATTATCTCTTAGTTCTTCCAGACTCTTAACAAGCATCGCTAAAGATTCTGCTAAGTTACCTGTTTTCTCACCCAAAGAAATCATAGAAATCGTAAGTCCACCAACGATTTTTTTATGATCCATAAAAGATTCTGTGAGCGTCCTACCACTATTCACACCATTTAATACCGTATCAAAAACAACTACAAGCCTTTCGTTTGATGTATATTTTATTAAATCTTCCAATGTAGTGTGAATTGATATACCTGAATTTAGCATAAAAGACATTTGTTTAAACGCAGCAATCAAATCATCGTACTTAATCTTTTTATCTTTTGTTAAATCATTATAGAATTTTAAATAAAATGGTGGGTCAGCCTCCACCGCAGATATTGGCTTAATCTTATGCTTTGTTCTAGCAACATCAAAAGCCATCTCCGGAGTTGTTGCCCTAACAACAATATCAACTTTTCTACCATTTTTTCGTGATGATACTTTATAAAACTTCATAATTTTGCCACCCTATAAACTTCATCTAGACTTGTTCTGCCTTCTAATGCTTTTAATAATGCATCCTCAAACATAGTAACAAATCCATCTTTTCTTGCTTCTGCTAATAATTCATCTTTTGTAGCATTTGCAGAAATCAATCTTCTCATACCTTCTGTCCCAAGTATAACCTCAGATACAACCTCACGACCTACATAACCTTGCATACCACAATTACCACAACCATGAGATTTATAAAAATGATAATCTTCTGGTAGTAAATTTCTAATTTGTGCTAACATCTTTTCTGGTGGTTCTACTTCATATATACAATTAGGACAAAGTTTTCTTACTAATCTTTGCGCTTGAAATCCACATATAGTAGAACCAATAAAAAAGCTCTCAACACCCATATCAAGAAGCCTTGCAACACCACTAATAGCATCATTAGTATGCAGTGTGGCAAGCACAAGATGCCCTGTAAGAGCAGCTTGAAGAGCAATTTGCAATGTTTCTTTGTCACGAATCTCACCTATCATTATGATATCTGGATCCTGTCTAAGTATAGATCTAAGACCAGCTGCAAATGTCATACCCGCACGTTCATTAACCATAACTTGCTGTATGAGATCCATTTGGTATTCTACTGGATCCTCAACGGTAATGATTTTATGAGTAACATTTTTTATAGCATTTAGTGCCGCATAAAGTGTTGTAGTTTTACCACTACCAGTTGGTCCGGTAACCAAAACAATACCATTTGGCTGCCTGATAGCTTCATTGAATCTATTATAATTTAGCTCTGATATACCTAAATCTTCTAGTTTAACAAGAACCTTACTTTTATCCAGAATCCTTATAACTATGCTTTCACCAGTAATAATAGGGAGTGTAGAAATACGAAAATCATAAGGCTTGCCCATAATTGTATCACTATATCTACCATCCTGAGGCTTTCTACGCTCTGCAATATCCAAATTAGCCATTAGTTTCATTCTTGAGCTAAGAGGCGCAAATATATCCTTATCAAATTTAAACGCCTCTCTCATAACACCATCCACACGATTCCTAACAATAGCAGACGTCTCTGTAGCCTCTATATGAATATCGCTTGATTTTTGTTTAACTGCAGTCTCAAAAATAACATTTATAAGCTTGGTGATAGCAGATTTATTAGCATCATCATCTGCTACTATCACACCTGTAACACCACTCATTTCCTCTCTAATATTCTGTACAAGCACTTTAACACTGTCATTTAACGATAATCTAATAACAATAGCTACGATTTGCTCTTTTTTAGCTATACAAAAAGCAATCTTTTTTCCACGGATAGATCTACTAAGAGCTTCTTTTGCTTGAATATCAAAAGGATCTGCTAATACAACCTTTATAGTATCACCTTCTTGAGCAAAAGGAAAGGATGTATATCTCTCAATAATTGAAAATGGAACATTATCAGCAATAGCTGGATTAAATTCATACGTATCTAAATCAACATATTCCATATTTATCATTTTGGATAACAACATAAGAATATTTTCTTCACTATTTGGAAAATCTTCTAAAATTGACAGTAGATTTAATTCCCCTCTTTTACATAGCTCAACAAAAAACCCTAATAATTTAGATTCTTCTAAATAGCCCAAATCAACAAGAACACGAACTATCTTCTTGCGTCTTACTTGTTTTCTTTGCTCTTCAAGAGCTTTTTCTAGCTGGGCATTAGTAATTAACCCAGCAGAAATAAGCCTATCACCTATTCTAACCTTAGCCACTAAATAATACCTTGCCTTATATTTTCTAATGCCTCAACAGCATCTCTTGAGTTTGTTTTTGCGATATATCTACTCAATACTTCAATAGCTTGCTCTTCTTTACCACTTGCATACAGTGATTTAGCGTATATGATAAAGCTCTGAGACTTAGCTCTACCTTTAGAATCTGCCTCTGAAGCATTCAAAGCCCATTTTACCGAATTTGAATAATCTTTAATATTAAAATAATATTCTGCAATTTCAATTGCCGTAACATAACTATTGGTCTTTTTAAAATCGGTAATCTTTAATTCAATTTCTCTTTCTTTTGTGATTTTTTCTGAACTTATATTAACAAGCGGCTTTGAATTGACTGATTGAATATTTTGTACCATATTGGTTGTATTTTGACTATCAGATATTACCTCATTTGTAGATGGATATTGCACTGGCTTAGCTTGAGTCGGTTTATCATCTAATACATTTATCTCTTCCATAGGAGATTGTGCTAATATTCTCGGGGTACTTTGATACTTATGAAAACCAGAATCTACGAACATATTCACTTCTACAACTTCACTAAAACTATCACTAGAGCTAATCCAACCATTATTAGTCTGCAACAGCCCATTAACTCCCCTATCATCTGCACAAAATATCCCATTTTTAGAATAATGCCCGACAGGTTGTGATTTAAAACTCGGCTCTTTTCTGACCATTAATTTATCCACCATAACCTTTCTACACACAAAACTAATGCTTGGATAAGCATTTGCACTTTGATTATCATTGATTGCTATAGGTATATTAGATTGAACAACATTATTATTTACATTATTTACACTACTTGCACTTATAGCAGTGCTGGTATTTTCTTCAGAAAGCACACTTTTGCTAACGATTTGTTTATTATCAATATTGGAGTATTTACCATATTGATTTTTGATAAAAAGACCAACAAATGCAATAAACACTACAAAAACACATATAAATATATAAAAAATAAAAGACCTATATTTATAGGATTTCCATCTATCTTCCAATTCAATTATTTTTTTCATAATATATAGTTTTCAATCGTACAGAAAGAACTAAAGATCTTTCTTTCTATCTAATTCCTTCGCTTCTTCTAATCCAACTGCAGCATCATTAGTCTCCATTACACGATTTACTGTTTCAGAATATCCTAAATCTTGCAAACTCGGATTGTCATCAGATCTTTTAACAATATGCGGTGTAATAACAATAATCATTTCAGTCGTTTGCTCTGATGTGCCATCATACGAGAATAAATACTTTAATAATGGGATATAGCCAAGTATTGGAACCCTATTTGTATTATTTGAAACACTTTTGCTGATTAACCCACCTAATACAACTCTATCGCCATCTTTTGCTCTCACTAAAGAAGAAAGTTGACTTGATGATAAATTTGGTGGCTCAGGCAATGCCGTAGCTTTGGTTTCTACATTCGTATCTTTCGTTTGTGTAATAGAAGGGTTAATCTTTAACATAATATACTCACCCTGTACAGATGGAGTAACATCTAACAATACACCAGAAAATACTGATGGAAAGCTAGTAGAAGTATTTTGGGTTGTTCCACCAGAAGATGAATTTTGGAATACTGAGCTCTGTGAATATCTCAAAATACTACCAACACTTATTAAAGCAGGTTGATTGCTAAGTGTCAATACTTTTGGATTCGATACAGACCTTACCTTTCCATACGCATTTAAAAATTCAATAATTCTAGTCATTTGGACACCAGATGAGAAAATATTAATTTTAGTACCTCCTCCTCCTCCAATATCTATCATAGTATTATCTTCATTTCCAGAAGCATAGGCAGGTATCAAAAGATTCCCAAAATTCCAAAACTGATTCCAATCAACACCAACAGTATTTGAATTTGTATGAGTCACTGTCAAAATATTTACATCTATCATAACTTGATTTTGAATCTGGTCTTCTAGATTTTTGATATATTTTCTTACCCTATCAAGTTGTTTTACTGTCCCTGTTACAGTTACTAATCCAGCAATTTTATTTACAACAACACTCTGCCCATTACCAATATCATCGCTTTGTGCTTGATTGGAATCTTGAGTGATTTGCTGCTCTTGAGAGTTAGAAAAGATTCTCTTTGGTTGGTGTGCATCACCCGGCCTAAAAGCAATCTCAAAGATTTCTTTCTCTAATCTACCCCAAAAATCAAATTGATCCATAGATAATATTTTTGTTCCGGATATACTATCTGCACTTCCTCCTTGTAAACCATTTGAAGCAAGAGAAGAATGAATACTGCTTTGAATATCTGTAGTTGTAGATGCAGAAGTCAAACCACCACCTGTGCTACCCGTTCCACCTGTACTACCTGTAGTAGAATTATCAGCAGTCATAGCATTTTGAGATAATACTATATCCGTATTGCTCGAACCAATCCTAGAAGTGCCTATATAATTAATTTGAAAAGTCTCAGTAATCAAAAAAGATACTTTTAATAAATTACCATCAAATTCATAGTTTAATTCGTTTTCGGTAAGTATTAAATCAAATATTTTTTCTATTGGTAACTGCCTAACATTTACAGAAGCAATACTTTTTGATAGTTTATCTTTAGCAGCCCTATCTTGAACAAGCATACTATAGCCACATTCTGAAGCCAATTGACTAAGTAAATCTCCAACTGCTACACCATCTTGACTTGAAGTAGAGATAGTAAATAACCTATCTCCACATAATTCATTTGCATGTAAAAAATACGCACTCGCCAATAAACTAAATATTAAAGTAAAAATATTCTTTCTCATTCTAATCACACCTACTATTATTTAATTTCTATCTTACTGTCATTTGTATATACATATAAGACTCTTTTTTTAGCCCTAAATGTCAATTCTACTCTATCCTGTTGTATATTTGATACAATCCAACCCTCAATAACATCATCTTTTCCAACCCAAGTATCATTTATGCTAGCCTTATTTTCAAAAATACCATTCAAAACAAAAACAGCTTGTTCCGCTTTCAGTATATTTTCTAAATCATCGTTTGATTGCGGATATACATATATAAACGGGTCATCAATTCTCAAACCTTCCTTGATATAATCGATTCTATTAAATGTAATAATATCATTTTTTAATTTTTCATCGGCACTCATTTTAGTAGCATCACCCTGAACCCCTATTTTATTAGATGAAGTTTGATCATTCAATGATACACCATTGGTGTTATTATTTGATGTGGTTGCATTATTGTCAACAACATTATTAGCCGATGTATTCAGCTTTATCGTTATATTATCATTTGCAAAAGAAACATACACAACAAACAAAGATAAAACTAGAATCCTCATTAAGCCCCTCCTCTAAAATTTCTTATAGCTATGCTAAAGTTTAATCTATTATCTTTACTTTCTATAATTAAGCTATCGATAGAGATAAATTTGCCATAAGTTTCTAGCCAATCTATATACTTCAATATAGAAGAAAACGTGCCGTGTCCAAACAAATTAAATGATGAATATCTCATACCGCCAAGTGTTTCATTCTCACCACTCATAGCGATATCTGTGCCATTAACAGTTAATCCCATAGCAGTAGCAGCTTTAGATGCATCATCAAATGTCAAAAACCAATCTTTACTATATACGAAAATCTCTTCTCTTAATTTTTTTAATAATTCTAACTCACTATTTGCTTGGGTTATTTCTTCCTGAGAGGCCCTTATTTTTTGCTCCAGTGCGTAAAAACCACCATTTTCCATAGTATCAATGTAATCTTGCTCCTGCGTTACTTTAGCAAATATTTCATTATATACATCATTTTTATTCAACTTAATGTTTGTGCTCAAATCAAACAAATGTAAATAAACAATACCCGCTAATACAATACCTACAAGAACACCAAGCAATAATCTTTCTGAGTGATTCTTGCTTGACAAATACTCATCTAACTTGTCTAATTGTTCATAAACTTGCACCTGAAACTGATTCATCTAACAACCACCCTAACAATAGAATTTAAATATCCTTTTACAAAACTATCTAGCTCTTTGTTTCCACTTAGATCAATACTTGCTGGTATTGGATCTATTTCCTTTGGTACAGTAGAGTTATTATCTTGCGTCGCAATCACATTACCCACTACTTGCTTAACACCCGTAGCCACGTTAGCAATAGCTCTTGCTGCATCTGCTACATTGTTATTAGCATTGCTTTTTTCTTCAAGCCCTATTTTAATAACTCTATCTGTAATAACATTTTTATATACACCTTTATCATTTAGTTCTTTTATGAAATCGGATATATCCTGCTGTGTTCTTGAAAATAAGTTTAATTCTACTACTAAACTCCTGTTATCTCCAGATGAATTAGCTGTAGCTTTAATCACTCTCACATTGCTATTTTTTGCGACTTGCAAAATATCATTTAAAATCTTAGATTTTTGGATATATTCAACCTGCCACGATCTTATTGTTCCCATATCATTTCGCATATTGCTAATTTCTACACCAATTTCATCTTTTTGTTTTTTTAATTCTTCAATTTGAGCCTTTAATCTATTTTCATCTGCTCTGTATTGTTCTGCTTTCGGAAAGATTTCATTATCATATGATGATTGAAGCATATTACTTCTAACAGAATAAAAATTCATCATTGCAAAATTATATATAGGATAAATTAACGATAAAATGAATAGCCCAACTATGATTGTGATAAATTGGGAAGAATCTCTTTGACTAAGTGGTTTTGGTCGTTTTGCATGTGAAAAATTCGGGATATCTGCATTTGTGTTAGACATCAAATAGCTGGCATAAGTCATTGATATATCAGCGATGGCTAATAATCCCTTATTGACGGGTGTCGATGACAGAGAATTATATGGTTTGGTTTCAATTAAAAAGGTGTCTCTAAAGAATGATAAAAACTCTTCATTATATTCTATACTCATACCATAGTATATAGCTGTTGGGTCCAAATCTTGATAAACCCTCTTTACATACATAATATTCTCTTCAATATCTCTACTAATCTTATTTAACATAGAATCCAAATATGATTTATAATCAGCTACATTGTGTGACTTACCAGCTACAAGACCCTCGAATTCTATACTATTTAATTCTAGTGAAGATTCTTGATTAAATTCAACTCTCAACTTATGTATATTTGAGCTTAATATCTTTGTGTATATTAATTCTCCCTTACTATAGAAAGAAAACGTTCCGCTATTATCACCAATAAAAATAAAAATATGATTTGATATAGTGTCTAATCTGTTGGTTCTATATAAAACCAAAGGCAGAAATGGTACAGATGTAGCAATATCAATAAATTGAGTTTTTTCTCTTAAATCACTATATGCATTTTCCAGATAATTATCATCAACCAAATAGACATCATAGCTCCAGTTATCAGCATCAAATCCAGAATCTATCTTGCGATAATACATCTCAAAATTAGAATCTGCTGACATATTGAGCTGTTTATATACACTCTCTGTTAAAAATGTATCAATATCAGCCTCATCGATAGTCTTAGGAACTTCGATTGTAGTTTTCATTAAAGCATCAAATGAAAATGTACTAACAATCCTTGATTTATTACTAAATTTTTTTACATAAGGTGTGATACTATTGCCACTACTCACATATGCAAGTCTGGTGCCAAGATCATAGTAAATCACATCATTTAATCTTTTGCTTTTCTTTTTCATATTAAGCTTCATATCACAATATCCCTAAAATTATAAATTTCAACAACTAAATAGTAAAAACCACTACAAAAACAACTAAACATTTAAATCAATAATTCGAACATACTCAAAAAATTATCAATATTAAACTTGCGATTATAATCAAAATTATCACATAACACAACACCTAGCAAGCTAAAAAATACAAATATTTTAAAAAAATATGCATTTTAGGCTCAAAATCTAACTAGTTTTGCTCCAAAACCACCATTTTGAGGCGTAGCATCACTAAAACTTTTTACTTTTTTGTGATTTTCTAAAAATTCTTTTACTACTTTTGAGAGCACACCACCACCTATACCATGCTTGATTATTACCTCATCGTATCCAGCCATAAGACATCTAGAAATATAATCATCTAATAATTCAAGTGCTTCATCAACTCTTTTACCGTGCAAATCAAGGGATGGCAAACAATGCAAAGTATCTAAACTAAAGCTAATATTTTGTTTTTTCTTGTCACTGATTTTTGAACCAAATTTTAACTTTGATACATGAATCTTCATTTTTCTACCATTGTCTAAATCAACCAAAGCCATATCATTGCTTATATTTATAATAACCCCGCTACTTTTTCCACTCTGTACCCTGTTTCCAACTTCAAATTTAATATTTTTGTTGATTTCTGGTTTTGGCAAGGATTTTAATAATTCATTTTGTCTATTCAATGTTTGCTGCATTGTTTTTGTATTATTTGTTTTAATTGCCGTTTTTAAGTCTTTTAATGCAACATTATAGATATTCTCTAGCTCTATTTTTTTATTATTTAATGCCAGATTCTGTTTTGAGATGAGTTCATTTAATTCATTATTTTTATTTTCATTTGATTTGATTAATTTATCTAGCTTGTCTTCTTTCTGTCTTAACTCCGATTGCAAAAGTGAAGTTTGCTCTATTAATTCATTTAGATTCTCCAAATTATCACCATACAATGCTTTTGCCTCGTTTATTATATTTAGCGGAATCCCATACCTTATGGCACTCTCAAATGCATAAGATTTACCGATACAGCCTTGTAAAAATGTATATGTTGGGATTCTAGCACTCTCATCATACAATGCCGCCATAAGCTCGACATCTGGATTTTTTGCCATCATTGAAGCGAGTTGTTTGTGATGTGTCGTAATGACGACTTTTGCACCTTTGTTTTGCAAATGTTTTAGTATGGAGAAATAAAGTGCACTTGCTTCACTTGCATCAGTTCCTAGCTCTATTTCATCAATACCAAGCAATAATCTATCTAGCAATAAAATATTTCTAAACTCTATCATTCTACCCGCAAATGTTGATATATCATTTTTGGAATTTTGTGGGTCGTTTATGACTGCATATATATTTTTGAAATTCGAAATTTTTGATTTAAAAGAATTTATCTTAAATGGAATGAGATATTTTGCAAGCAATGCGGCACTAAGTATGGATTTTAGCAGCATTGTTTTACCGCCTGCATTCACGCCTGTAATGATTAATATTTGCTTTGAAAAATCGATATTGGTAAGTATTGGATTTGCTAATGCAGGATGAGCAAAATCATACAATACAATATCACCACTATTATTTAGCAATATGAAATTATAATCAAATGTTTTTGCAAACATCACCCTAGCTTGAATACTATCAAACTTATCAAACTCTCTATTTATATATTTTAAAAATGCGTGATTTTTCAAAAATACCCTAGAAATGTCGCTTTCTATTTCATAGATTAGAATCTCAATTTCTACTTGAAGTTTATCGAGTCTATCATAAAGACTTTGAAGCTGTGAAGGAAATACATAAAAATATCCAGCACTTGAACGTTCTAAAATTCTACCATCTAAACATTTATTAAATCCAGCCTTAAGCAAAAGACATTCTTTAGAATCTATCAAATGAGTTTGTTTATCAACTAAATAAGGCAAGATTCTATCTTTTTGCAAGATTTTATTAATAGATTTTTTTATCTCAACTTTTAGTGAGATAATATTTGAATTTAGCGAATCTAGCTTTGGATATATGCCATTATTTATTTTTCCATCATCATCGAAACTTCTTGCAATCTCCACAATCTCACTTGGAATATTGATATTTGATAGCCAGCTTGATACGTGCCTTGAATTAGTAAAATTTATTTTTTTTAAATACAAAAAATATTTGATAATCTTAATAAACTCAAATATAGAATCTAGCTTTAAGATTCCAAATTTTTTTATATGTAATAGTTCAGAATCCAAATTTGATACTTGTCTTGGAGGTATAAATGGAATAGATTCAAGTTCATCAATAAATTGCTTTAAAACAACAATATCACCTTCAATATAAAATGGAGTGATGCGAGCAAAAAAACCACTAAATCTATTAATAAATTCGACTAAGTCAAGTCTATTACATAGCCCTTCTATATCTTTTAATAGCATTGTTTTATAGAGATAATTTTTCCATAAAATTCAGTATCTTTTTTACCAATAAAGCTTAGCGTAGGATTTGCAAAATTAAATTTATCACTTTTTATATCAATATCACCACACTTTATTGTCTCACCACGCATAAATGTAGTAATCAAATCGATATCTCTTTTGTTGTGATTGTCTTGCACAGCTGTATATATGCCTATTGTAATTGGTAAAATAATTATCAAAACACCAACAATAATCTTACTTTGTTTTGTAAAGCTACCTTTTATAATAAAATACAATGCAACACCAACTATAATTGCGATTAAAAAATATATAAAGATTCTCATCATACACCTATATGCTTCCTCTTATTTGATATGTAATATCACCTGCACCAAATCCCACAATAATCCCGGAATCTAGCACATCCAAGATTCTACCATCCTTTATTAACTCAATGCTTGAGCCATTCCTCTTTATTTTATCGGCAAAAATTGGATTATATCTAGCAAAGTAATCATCAAAATTAATATAAACTGGCTCTTCATAAGCACGCCAAACAGGTAAAATTATAAGTTTATCTACTCCACGAAAACAATCTATAAATCCATCAATATTATGGATAGTCCTAGAATATTTGTGTGGCTGCCAGATTGCAGTGATGGTATCAATATTTTTTAGTTCTGCATATTGTTTTATAGAATCTAGAGTGCTTTTTATCTCTGTTGGATGATGTCCATAGTCATCTATAATCACACAACCATCATTACACAAAATGTCAAATCTTTTTTTAATGCCTATATAATTTTTTAGATTCTCCCTTATTTTATCCACACTAAGTTCATTTAGAGATGCAAGGATTGCGAGGGAGGCATTTAATGCTGTATGCTCACCAAATCCCCAAACATCAAAATCCCCAATAAATTTATCATTATTAAACAAACTAAAGATACTATGTGGCTCATTATTTTTCAAAAAAAATCTAAGATTTTTAATATCCTTGTTTGGATAAAGTCTGATTGCTTCAATTTTTAGAGTGGATAAAAACTCATCTTCAGCATTGATAACACGAATTTTTGCTAAATCCAAAAAATCGCTATAAGCCTTATGAAAGCGATTTAAATCATAATCATAATATTCCATATGTTCAGGTTCTGCATTTGTTACTATGGCACAATATGGATTAGAATTTAGAAAACTGCCATCGCTTTCATCGGCTTCAAATACGACACTATCACTTTTTATGGCACGAACATTTGAATCAAACTCTTTTGATTGCGCCCCAATAATCGCCCCATATTTATTTAAAATAGCACTAAGCATAGCAGTTGTGGTGCTTTTACCGTGTGCACCACATATAGAAAATACTCGTCTTTTAGATAATATAATCTTTAATGCCTCCGCCCTTGAGAGTACGCTTATTCCCTTGCTTCTTGCATATTCTAATTCTTCATTATCTTGTTTTATAATCGCAGAATGAATAACCAATGAAGGATTTGTTACAAAAGCCCTATTATGTGGAATATTTATATTTACTCCAAGAGATTCTAGATATTTTGTAGAACAACTAAATGCGACATCAGAACCGCTTACTTTTATACCTTGTGCCTGCATATATCGTGCTAAACCAGAAATGCCAATACCGCCAATGCCAACAAAATGTATATATTTTATATCCACTTTTTAAGCCTTTCTAAAACATCAACAATGATATTTTCTTCATATACAAGAGCAAGTCTAATATTGCCACTTCCTGCACCTTTCCTGCCTAGAAATCTACCCGGAAGCACTAAGATGCCTTCATTTTCATATAATTTTTTAGTAAATTCTAAATCATCATTTACTTTTAGCCATACATAGAATGTATATGGGCTTACATCAACCTCTAGAATCTCCCTTGCATATGCTAGATTCTTAATATATTTTTTTCTAAAAATTTCAGGGCTTTTATCATCACTCCAAGCAACAACTGCGGCTTTTTGCAATGGAATAGGACAAGCAACCCCAATATAAGTGCGATACAATCTATATGGGCGTAATATTTGTGCATCTCCTGCAATAAAGCCGCTTCTTAAACCGGGTGCTGATGATCTCTTGGAGATAGAATTTATACACAAAACATTTTTAAAACCAATATTGCTCGCACTAATACAAGCCTCAAGTATAGAATGCGGCTTAGAATCTTCATAAATCTCGCTATAACATTCATCATTTAATACAATAAAATCATATTGCAAAGCGAGTTTTACCCAAGATTCTAAATCACTTTTGCTTAGGATTCTACCCGTCGGATTATTTGGTGAATTTAAAATCACTAAATCAACTTTTTTTAAATCTTTTTCATCTAAATGCGGCTTATAATCATTGGTAGAATCTAAATTCATGTAAATGATATTTGCACCGCTTGCAATAGCACTTCCTTCGTATATTTGATAGAATGGATTTGGAAAAGCCATAGTTTTATTTTTTTTATCCTTCAATACCCCAAAAACAAAAGTAGGAAAATTAAACAAACATTCTCTTGTACCAAACGTAGGGATAATTTGTTCTTTTGCTATATCAACATTAAATCGTCTTTTGATAAAGCCAATCTGTGAATCTATAAGATAAGATTCTCCACCACTAGCTGGATATTTATTTAATAAATATGCATTATTTATCAACTCGTCTTGAATATTTTTTGGTGTATCAAATTGCGGTTCGCCTATCGTTAGCTTTATTACATCTTTTTTGGGCTTTATCTCTTTTATCAGCTCATTTAATCTCTCAAAAGGATATGGTGCAAAATCCATCATACTATATTCTTCTTGTCCTTCTAGTTCTTGCTTTTTGTTTTGATTTAGGGGCTTCATCTAGGCTATCTTGCAGTTCTTTTATTTTATTTTTTGAGATTCCACTTAAGCTATCACACAAATATGATAAAAGTTTGCAAACAAGCTGTGCATTATCTATCTTGGAGCTTAAGACCGGATATAAATCAAGAGAATCCGATGATATTTTATAATCTAGTATCGTTGATATAAAATCATCTGTATTATAATTATTTGGTAATTCAAATAATTCTAATGCAGTATTTATCCGCTCTTTTATCCTTTTTAAATCTCTAAATTCAAGTGGAGTTACAAGCGTAATTGCCATACCTTTTTTCCCTGCTCTGCCTGTTCGTCCGATTCTATGGACATAGCTTTCTGGATTTAATGGCATATGATAATTAAATACATGGCTAACATCGCTTATATCCAGTCCTCTACTTGCAACATCGGTGGCTACCAATATATTCGCCTTGTTTTCTTTGAAAGATTTTATTGCAGTTTGTCTTTCTCTTTGTTCCATATCTCCGTGCAAACAAACAGACTTATAGCCTTTACTTGTAAGAAAATTTGACAGCTTATCGGCTTCTTTTTTCATTCTTGTAAAAATGATACTTTTTTGTGGCGCTATTACATCTATCAAACGAGTAATAGCATCATCTCTCTCATTCTCATTAATAATATAATATTTTTGTTCTATATCAGCATTTGCAACACTCGCAGTTGCGATTTTTACACTTTTTGGATTATTTAGAATCTTGTTTGCAAGATTTTTAATCGGTGTTGGCATCGTAGCTGAAAACAACAAAGTCTGTCTATCGCGTGGAATAAATCTAAAAATCTTTTCAATGCTATCTAAAAATCCCATATCAAGCATTTCATCACTTTCATCTAAAACCACGATTTTTGGATTAAATCTCTTTATCCTATTATTCTTTAAGTGGTCTAGCAATCTACCCGGTGTTGCAACCATAACTTGAGGTTTTTTGTCTAATAACTCTATTTGTCTTTTTATTGATTGTCCGCCATAAACGCATATAGTTTTTGTGCGTAAAAATTTACCAAGTTTAAAAATCTCATCACTAATTTGAATTGCAAGCTCTCTTGTTGGCGTGATAATCAACGCCTCAATTTCACTATTATTTTTTAGCATATTTAAAATTGGAATTGAAAATGCTGCTGTCTTGCCTGTCCCTGTTTGTGCTTGTGCTATTAAATCGTGCCCATTCAAAATAAGTGGAATAGAATCCTTTTGTATAGGACTTGGGGTATTAAATCCTAATTCAACAATACCTTTTATAATCTTATCTTTTAATTCAAATTCCAAAAAACCATTACCGCTGCTCTTGTATTCCATAAATTACTTACCTTAAAATTTAAAATGATTATGCTTATAAATCCAATTTGATAGCAATATGAGCCATGGATTATAACCAAATGTTAATTAGTTTAGCTATAATTTGCACTTCCTGCAAAATAATTATTTTAAGGAATATTTTTGGAATTATCATTATTTAATCTTTTTGAAAAACTACCATATTCTATCTCATTTCTAGCTGGAATCTTGACTTTTTTAAGCCCATGTATGCTTCCGCTTATAGCACCATATATGTCTTATATAAGTGGAATCTCAATTCAAGAATTAAAAGATAAATCATTAAAAAATAGAATAGTGATATTTCAAAAAGCATTGCTATTTGTTTTAGGATTTTCTATCGTTTTTATTTTGATTGGGATATCATTTAATACATTGCTTGGTAGAATCTTAGGGAACTCTATAATAAATTATATTGCTGGTGGAATTATTATATTATTTGGAATACATTTTCTTGGGATTGTAAAATTTGGTATTTTATACAAGACAAAAAAGCTAGATTCTAGCAAACTAGAAAATATTAGATTTCTAAAACATATTTCACCATTTATACTTGGTGTCGTATTTGCACTAGGCTGGAGTCCTTGTGTTGGGCCGATATTAAGTAGCATTATGGTGCTAAGTAGCACGGATAAAGCTGGGGGATTAGGCTTTATGATAGTTTATGCTAGCGGACTTGCTGTGCCATTTTTATTAACAGCACTTGCAATAGAGCGATTTTTTAGTCTATTTAATAAAATCAAAAGATATTCAAGAATGATAGAAATAATTAGTGGAATTTTACTTATTGCAATAGGTGTCATAATAGCATTTGGCGGATTAGATAGACTAAATGAATTAATAAGTTAGAAGGTAAATAAATGATTTTAAAAAATGCAACAATATGCGATGAGAGTAAATTTCAAATATCTGATATACAAATCAAAGACGACATAATAGTAAAAATAGATTCCGATATTAAGGAAAACGATGAGACAATTGATTGTAGAGATAAAATTGTCATGCCTCAATTCATTGATCTAAATATTTTTCCAAAAAATAAATCTCTCTCAAGAAAAAATCTAGAATCTCTAGCAAAAAAAGCAAAAAATGGTGGAGTTGGGATACTTATTCTAAATAGTAATACAAATCCAAAAATAGATAATGAAATGATTTTGGAGTTTATAAAAAGTATAAATAAAGAGCTAGAAATAACCATTTACCCACTAATATCATCGACAGATAATGAAAATAAACTCATTGATATATCTATACTCAATTCCCTAGGTGGTATTGGAGTGAATCTGCAGAGCAGTTCATCATCAAATACGATAGACAAAATCGCAAAATATGCAAAAATGCTTGATATTCCTGTGTTTGTAAATGCTGACGATGATTTGGGTGGAGTTATAAACTATGGAGAAATGAGTGCAAAGCTTGGGCTTCCTGCAAGAAACCCACTAAGTGAAATAAAAGAAGTTGCAAAGATTCTAGAAGTCGCTATTTTTTATAATATAAAGGTGATTTTTCAAACAATCACAGAAACAAGAAGTATTCATTTGATAAATGAAGCAAAAAAAACTAATCCAAATATCTTTTGTGAGACTTCGATTCA
Source organism: Helicobacteraceae bacterium (assembly GCA_017508245.1). Classification (GTDB taxonomy): domain Bacteria; phylum Campylobacterota; class Campylobacteria; order Campylobacterales; family Helicobacteraceae; genus NHYM01. The sequence goes on from JAFVZI010000014.1 coordinate 130,576, forward strand.
TCATTTATTATTGAATGATACAGCTTGTGATGGTTATAATACCCTAGCAAAAATCAACCCTCCACTAAAAGATAAAAAGTCTCAAGAAGCACTCATAGAATCTTTTAAAAACAATCAGATTGATTTACTAACTTCAATGCAATGTGCTTGTTACAAATCATTAAAAGAGCAACTATTTGAACAAGCAGAATACGGAATAGATACGATTGGTAGCTATTTTTCACTTATCTATTCATATCTAATAAAAACTAATATTACAGATTTACAAACTATATCTAGAATCTGTTCTAAAAATCCAGCTATGATATTAGGTCTTAATTGTGGCGAGATAAAAGTCAGCAAAGAAGCAAAACTAATGATTATCGATATAAATTCAAATAATACAATAGAAGATTCTCCCTATAATAAAGATTTATTTGGTAAAGTGCAACAATTTATTTAAAGGAATAATCAATGGAAGAAAAAATATCAAAGATGCTAGATTTATTATGGCACGATATAATAAATGCAACAATCATTGGCTCAAAGTCATTGATTATACTGATCCTTGGGATATGGTTTGCATATTTTGTAAGCGTAAAAGCAAAAAAGATTCTGCAAAAAGTATTAAAGGACGAGATATTATCTAGCTTTCTATCAAAAGTGATTTTTGTTGGAATGATTATACTTGTTGTCGTCGCCGTACTTGGCACAATGGGTGTACAAACTACTTCAATCATCGCTGCACTTGGTGCTGCTGGACTTGCTATCGCACTTGCACTTAAAGATTCTCTATCAAATCTTGCAAGTGGCATTATGCTTGTTGTATTTAGACCATTTATAAAAAATGACACGATAGAGATAGGAAACAGCATTGGAGTTGTAGAAGATATTTCTTTATTTCACACATATATGAAAACGCCTGATGGAAAACTTGTGGTTATACCAAATACAAATGTTGCAAATAGTCAAATTATAAACTATACTGCAAGAAATGCTGGCTCAAAAAAAATGCAAGATATATTGGATGCAACAGAAGTGATTAGAAGGATTGATTGGCTAATTGGTGTTAGCTATGATAGCGATATTGATAAAACAAAAGAAATCATCAAAAATGCTGTATTATCAACACAAAATATCAATAATGGCAAAGACGACCCATCAAAATCCGTATTTGTTGGTTTAAATGAATTGCAAGCAAGTGCGATAGAATTTACAGTAAGAGCTTGGGTAGTCAATAATGATACGTTTTTTAAAACCAAATGCGATATGATAGAAAATGTAAAAAAAGCACTAGATGCAGCAAATATTGAGATACCATATAATAAACTAGATTTAAAGATAATCAAATGAAATTAATTGGTGCTAGCGTCATAATTACTTGTGATGAAAGATTTACAATCATCAAAGATGGTGGCATTTTATTTGATGATGAGAATATTATAAAAATTGGAAAATTTGATGAACTAAAAAAAAGTGAATTGCAAGAAGTTAGATTCTATCATTCTTGCGTTATTACACCTGCTTTGATTAACTCACATATTCACTTTGAATTTAGTAAAAATTATTCGACATTGCAATATGGAAGCTTTGAGAAATGGTTAGATTCTGTTATGCAAAATAGAGATACTCTTATGCAAGATTCTGCAAGCTATATAAAAAATGCAATAAAAGAGACTTTATATTCTGGCGTAGGATGTGTTGGTGCGATAAGTAGCAATGGATTTGATTTGGAACTTTTAAGCAAATCTGCACTAAAAGTGGTATTGTTTAATGAGATTATGGGGAGTAATAAAGATTTTTTTAATAAAATAAAAGACAATTTTGAAGCAAGATTGGAAAAATCAAAATCCTTAGAATCTTCCACATTCAAAGCTGCAATCGCACTTCATTCACCATATTCACTTGATATAGAACTTGCACAATATGCGATAAAAAAAGCACAAGATTCTAAGATGCCAATTTCTACCCATTTTTTAGAATCTAAAGAAGAATTGACTTGGTTAGAAAACAATGATGGATATTTTAGAGGCTTTTTTAGAGATTTTTTTAAAAATGAAAATGCGAAGCCTTGCTATTCAAAAGAGAGTTTTTTAGAGCTATTCAAGGGATGCCAAACTCTATTTGTCCATTGTTTGCATTTAGATGACAATGATTGGAATAATATATCAAAGCTAACAGCTGACATTGTAAGCTGTCCGCGTTCAAATAGATTATTAAATAATAAATATTTTGATTTATCAAAAGCAAATGATTATAATTTTCCTTTCATCATTGCAACAGACGGAAAAAGCTCAAATTATTCATTAAATATGCTAGATGAAGCAAGATGTGTGTTATTTGCGTATGAAAACTATGACATAAATAATCTTGCAAAAGAAATCATACTTGCAATGACAAAAAATCCTGCGAAGAGACTAGGATTTAATAATGGAGTCTTAGAATCTAGTAAAGCTAGTGATTTTGCGATTTTTTATATAAAAGACATTGATAAGACGATACAAATAGAATTAAATTTTATTTTGCACGCAAGAGAAGTGCAAGATTTATATATAAATGGAAAAAGGATAGATATTGAAAACAATTAAAAAGCTTTTTAACATTTTTATAATCAAACCATTTGATTTCATACAAAGATATTTTAAAACATTTATATTTTTACTAATAGTTATAGTAATTTTTGGTTCAACAACATCAACTAAAGATGCAAACGCAAATCTTGCCAAGATATATCTAAAAGGACCGATATTTGAGAGCGAGACATTTTTATCACAGATTGAAAATCTAAAAAACTATCCAAACATAAAAGGAATATTACTTATTATAGATTCTCCGGGTGGCACACTTGCGGCTTCAGTTGAGATTGCAGACATCATAAAAGAATTAAACGAGAGTGTACCAGTGGTCGCATATGTGCAAGGGACAATGGCAAGCGGAAGCTATTATGCAGGAATGTATGCAAATACAATAGTAGCAAATAGGGGTTCTACGATTGGTTCAATTGGAGTGATTTTTAATGGATATAACATAAAAGATTTATTAGATAAAGTTGGCATAAAATCACAAAGCTTAGCAGCAGGTGAATTCAAAGAGATTGGGACATTTACAAGAGAATGGAGCAAAAAAGAGAAAGAATATTTAGAAAAACTTTTAAATCAACAATATAGAATGTTTATAAAAGATGTAACAAATGCAAGGAATCTAAATCCAAATAATTATAAAGACTTTGCGGAGGGGAAAATCTTTGGTGCAAATGATGCACTAAATCTTGGCTTAGTTGATATAGTCGGCTCACAAGTAAATGCTATAAATATACTAAAAGAGCTAAGTGGTGTAAATGAAATAGTGTGGGTAAAAAATGGGCTATTAGAATCCTATTTAGAAAAACTCACAGCAAAAGCGATAAATCAAGTATTTTTAAACCTAAGTAAAATCCAATGACTATATTAATTGATACACAAGATAAAGAAGGGTTGATTTACAAAATCTCTTCAGTGATATTAAAAATGAATTGCAATATTCAAAAAAATGATGAGTTTGTAGATAGGGAAAGTAATCATTTTTTTATGCGAACACAAATAGAAGCAAACGAAAATATATTAAAAGATGAAATATATACAAATCTAAAAGAAGCATTGCCAAAAAATAGTAATATAAAAATTTTTGATAACAATAAAAAATCTATCGTGATTTTATGTAGCAAAGAGGCTCATTGTCTTGGTGATATTTTGATGAAGTATGATACAAAAGAAATTGATGTAGAGATAAAAGGAATTATCTCAAATCATACAAATTTAGAATATCTAGCAGAAAAATTTAATATTCCATATTTTCATATTTCACACACAGAATCCAATTGGAGAGAACGGACATTGCAACAGTGCAAGATTCTAAATCCATCGATTATCATTCTTGCAAAATATATGCAGATTCTGCCTCCAGAATTTGTGAAGGAATTCCAAAATCAAATTATAAATATTCATCATTCATTTTTACCAGCATTTATTGGTGCAAATCCATATAAACAGGCATTTGATAGAGGCGTAAAGATGATTGGTGCAACTGCACATTTTGTAAGTGATGAACTTGATTGTGGCCCTATTATATGTCAAGATATCATACAAGTAAATCATACATATACTTGGAGAGATATGCAAAAAGTAGGGAAAACTATAGAGAGAGTTGTTCTTGCAAATGCTATCGAATTAGCAATTGAAAATAGAATTTTTATTCATCAAAACAAAACAATTATTTTTTAAAAACTTAAAATCAAATTTTAAAATACTTAAAGTAATATAAATTTATGTTATAATCCACATAAAACTTATTTAAGGTAGAGTTAAGGTCTTTACCAAAAGGACAATTAAATGCGTGTTTTAATTATAGAAAATGATGAAGTTTTAAATAAAAAACTAAGTGATGCATTGAATGCAAAAAAATATCAAACTGATATAGCAGAGAATCTAAAGGATGGGAAATATTATGTAAGTATTAGAAACTACGATTTAGTAGTCGCAAATTGGAAGCTAAATGATGCAACTGGTGCTGACATCATCAATGTGATAAAAGAAAAATCTCCAAAGGTTCCAATTATCATTATTTCACCACAAGATTCTACTGATATAGAAATCCAAGCTCTAAATAGCGGTGCTGATGATTTTATAAGACAACCTTGCCAAAATGAAGTATTTGTAGCAAGAATCGAAGCTAGACTTAGGTCTTGGGGCTCAAATCTAATAGAAATAGGAGATTTAGCAATAAATCCTGATGAAGAAAAAATCATTTATAAAGGACAAGAAATAGAAGTAAAAGGAAAACCTTTTGAAGTCCTCACACATCTAGCAAAATATAGAGACCAAATAGTTTCAAAAGAGCAACTTTTAGACGCAATATGGGAAGAACCAGAGCTTGTAACTCCAAATGTAATAGAAGTAGCAATCAATCAAATTCGACAAAAGATGGATAAGCCTCTTGGCATATCTACAATTGAAACGGTAAGGAGAAGAGGATATAGATTTTGTTACCCGAAAGAAAGCAATCAGTAAATAAAACTTATAGTGCAACTTTCATTGCACTATAAAATGCAAGTGTCCTCATTTTACATTCTTAAGCAATCACAAGGAATTGATATGACAGTAAATAGATTAGTTATTTTAGTTTCATTGGAGTTTTTGCCTTTCTTTTTAGTTTAAATCTGCTACTTCCTCACTAAGTGATGACTTTGATGCATATTTTGCCGCACAAAATGGTTTTGAATCTGCAAAGAGATCTTATTTAAATTGGAATGCAAGAATCGGTGAATTGATATTTCAAGGTTTTGTAGCCGGATTAAACCATTTGTATTTGATGTATTAAATGCTATTGTTGGAAGTGGATTTATTTTTGCCTTTTTTACTCTTGTATTTGGTCGGATTCCAAGATATAAAAAGGATATAGCACTTATTACAACAATGCTTATTTTGATTTTGATCGCTACAATGTTTGGTAGTATATTTCTATGGGGTGCTGGGTTATGAATTTATACCCACTACCCGGCTCTGACAATGTTTGGTAGTATATTTCTATGGGGTGCTGGGAGTTTGAATTATCTTTGGGACATTTCTTTTATCATTTTATTTTTATTACCATATAGATTCTATGTAGAGAAAGCTCTAATAAAAAAATGGGGAGGGGGATCAAGATTCTAATAAATTATATTTAAATCTGCTTTCTCCTTTTGGTTTTATTGCTGGAATGGCAAGCGAGCAAATTGGTATAATCACCATCATCTCACTTCTTTGCATTGGGTTGTATCTAAAATTTTATAGACGTATAAACCTCCCGATTTGGTATATTTTAGGATTTAGCTTTTTTATACTTGGATTTTTATGCCTGTATTTTTCGCCCGGACATGCAGTGAGGGCATCACTTGATGTATTTAAAGGCACATATTTAAGCATTCCACAACTCTTTGAATTAAGTTTTATAGATAAAATAATGCGTATCATAAAAACCTTAAATAAATTTGGTTCTAGCACATTTGCAGTTTTTAGCGTATTTCTAATTATTCTTGTGGTATTAAAATATCAATACAAAAGCACAAATAAGATTCGTGATTCTATTTTATGCACACTTGGATTGATTATTTTATTGGTGCTTAATAACAATGTAGCATCAATATTATTTATAGCAAATTTCATCTTGCTTCATAAATTAATAAAAAAAGATAGATTTTATCTAAGCATATTTTTTATATTTATCGTATTCACACTTACAGCACTCTCCGCTATACAATTTCTGGCTTTGCCTACTAGGGCAAGATTTTGCGATAGTCTTATGTTGATTGCATCAATTCTGCTCATCTTAAATCATATAGTGCATGATTGTAAAAAATTCATCCTCATATCAAGTATCATTTTTATTTGTTATGGTGGATTTGTAGCCAGTGTATATATAAAATTTAGACTTGATTGGAATGCAATGGTTGCATATATACAGCAAAACAAAATGGGAATCTTGACATTGTAATAGATGCAAAAATATTTAAATCATATTATCACAAATTTAGTGATTGGGGAAATATAGGGCACGATAAAGATTCTTGGCCAAATACAACTTATGCAAAATTCTTTAAGATAAATAGTATAAGAGTTAGAGAGAATTAGATTCGATTAGAAAAGATTCTAAACACTCTATGATGATATTTGACAAATCTCTATATAAATTTGATATATCGTTTGTTTTTGCATAAAGCAAACAAAGTAAAAGATTCTGCAATAAATGGAGCATAGAACCTTCAAGCAAGATTCCACACTCTCCATTTTTACTGCTTTCTTCAAACAAAATTTTGCACATATCATCAACAAAACAAAACAATTCTTGTTTGGTAGCTACTTTGGAATCTAAAATCTTCCTTTTTAAATTATTTATATGAGTTCTAATGTTATCTTTTAAATTATCTTTTATCTTGGCATTAAACGCAAAGCAATCTTTAATAGATTGTATTGCAATATTTTTATTGATTGTATTCTTTAGCTCTAAATTTTTTACTCTCAATGTGCCATTGATATATGCACCATTGTTGATATTATAAACCTTGTGCGGTTGATAATGTGCAATAGCAAGCTCCAAAATCTCTTTGTTCAAAGAAAATATAGAATCGCTATATACTTCATCATCAAAATTTCCTCTTACTTTGAATACGCCATTTGGCAAACTATCCTTTTCATCGCCATAAAATGAACCTTTTGAATGTTTGCTTTTGCCTTTTATAAATCCACAATCAATACCACAAAGAATAATCTCATCACTAAATTGACAGGCTAGAGCAAAACCTGCATTTCCTACAAATGGCGAACAAAATTCAAGTGCTTTTAAATCTTTTATCATATACGCACTGGCACTTCCACCACGACTAAAAAGATAGCTCTCTTTTGCGATATTTAGCACTTTATTATCCACTACGCTAGCACAAATAAGTGGCGTATCGCCAAGCCTTGCATCAAAAAGTACATCTGATAAATAATCTACTCGCTCAATTTCTATTTGAAAATCAACCTTGATATTATATTTTCTTAAAATTTTAAGTGCTGTGCCACAGCTAAAAATTATCATCTTATCACAATTGGCATGCAAAAATGAAATATTAGATTCTAGGCTTGGACCACTTCCAACGACACAGATTGGAACATTTATTTTTTTTTTAGAATCTAACATTTTGCTTTGTTTGATATTTTTTATCGTATTTTTTATACCAATCATCTCATCTTCAAAACTACCCCAACCTCTAGCATTTGCTTTGTAAGATTCAAGTACCATTTCTTTTATTTTAGTAATTTTTGGGGAAATAAAAGCACTTAATTCCAAACGAAGTAAATTATTTGTAACTCTTTTATTGTAAAAATAATGGCTAAGGAATGATTTTGTTTTGATGTTTTCAATAAAAATATAGCAAGATTTCTCACTCACTAAATCAAAAAGTGCCCTAAAATCGACAAAATAACAAGCAATGCTAAATAATTCTATATCTTCTTCAAAAATGAGCAATGAATGAAATCTATATCCACGTTCTAAGAGAATCTGCAAAAAGATTCCACCGCAAAGCCCAAAAATATTAGTTTGTGGTAAAAATAAAGATGGAAAATGAAGTGAAGCCTCAGAATCTAAAATATTAAAATACGCAAAATCAACCATTTTATTGATAGATTCTGCTGTGATTTTTAGATTTTTTATATCAATTTTTGCTAGTTTAATATCATTTGAATAAACTTTCCAAAGACTATTGTTTAGTGGATTGGAAGCAAGATTTGATGAAATATCAATGATAGAATCTTTTGGATAAAGAAAAGTTCTGCTTTGTAAATCAATTATATTTATATCATCTTTGTTAAAAAAAAGTTTGTATTTTTGATTTTTGCCTTCTATCGTATTGGCAATAGAATCTGCAATTTTTTTATTATACATCCTAAAGAATGCTAGATTATCTAGCATTCTTTTTAGTATGAAATTTTCATCTCTATTTTTTAAAGATTTTAAAATACTTTGCAAATTATTGTTTTAATCCAAGCAAAGTATTTAATATTTGGTCTGATGTAGTTACAGCCTTTGAGTTAGCTTGAAATCCTCTCTGCACTACTATTAATTGCGTCAATGCCCTACTTAAATCAACGTTACTCATCTCCAACTTTGAGCCATTTATTCCGCCTCTTCTACCTGTATTTGGTGCACCAATAATCGGTCCTCCAGAGTTCCCAGATTGACTATAAATATTGCTACCTTCAGCTTGCAAACCTGCATTATTTGCAAAATTTGCTAATGCGACCTGTGCAAGAGCGAGTGCCTTGCCATTACTAAACGCACCAAGAAGTGTCCCATTTGAATCAAATCTAATATCTTCTAAATCGCCTGCTTGATAGCCATTTCCAGCTATATTATAAGTCTCTGAAATTCTATCAACACTTGTCAAACCACCAAACGTGCCGTTATCGCCAAATGCTAATTCCAGCCTTTGCGGTGCAGTTGAGCCATTTTTAGGGTCGAATTGTAAAATAGGTGGATTCATACCAGCAAGGCTACCATCAGAGTTAAATGTCGCTCTACCACCTTCAAATATATTTGGTCTAGTAGCCGAACCACCTAAAAATTGTGCTGGCTCTGGAAGTATCGCCCTAAAACTCCATTCACTATCACCAACTTTAAAAAACTCGAATCTAATCGTATGCTTAGAGCCAAGACTATCAACTACATCTACGCTTGTAGCGTGAGTTGCTATACCAAATACGCCTGTACTTGTTGCATTTCCACCCTCAACAAGAGAAGTTGTAGCCAATCCTGCCATAGATTCTTTAAATAGCACATTATCAGTAACATTATCTGAGTAAAAACTACTAATATTAATATTTAAATTATTTTGGACATCATCGCCATCATCTAAATTTTGCATTTCAAACATACCGTGGCTATTTACACTAACTTTTACGCTCGCCGTACTATCTTCATATTGAACTTGTGGATTTTTTATCATATTTGCATCTTGCTGTATTAATGCCCTCAAATCCTCGGTTGTTCTAAATTGACCTGTTGTAGAATCTGCATCTTCTGTTTTTGTATAACGATATGCAAATGCGGTGATAACGCTATCATCTTGTGCAAAATTAGCCAATGCACCTGTCCCACCTGATGTAATCAAAATATTTTTATTGCTTCCATCGCCATTTTTATCATTTTGATTTTCAAGTCTAAGCAATCCATTATCAATATACGCTTGCACCCCTGTTTTGTCGCTCACTGCATTGATAGCATTTTGTGCCGCTATGATAGAACTAACACCTGTAATAGCAGAATCATTTACAAATGAAATATCTTCTCCATTGATACCAATTGTACTAGATTCTGCTGTTGGAATAACTGCCTGCCTCATTTGGGCTACTTGATAGCTAATCCAAATACCTTGATTTTCTTTTAATGCTAAAGCATCACCATCAACATTAAACAATACACCAAAATCATATGCTTCTTGCTGGATTTTATTTGCAGAATCGTATAATCTGACTTGAGGATTTGCTTCTGTTTTCGTGCTAGAATCCAAAGAAGATAAAGCTATCATTTGGTCTGCTTTTTTCCCTGCATTTAGATTTGCTCTTAATGATATAGAAGTCGTAGATTTAGCTGGCATAACCATAGCCGGATCGATTCTTATATTTTGTATAGGACCAGTGCTATCAACTTTGAAAAAATCATCTTCTGACATATATTCGACATTTGCTAACTCTCCTCTAGCCCAACCTTGAACTATATATCCACCAGTATTTACTAGATTCCCATTAGCATCAAATAAAAACTCTCCATTCCTCGTGTAATTGCGAGTAATGCCCCTATCTGGACTAACTATAAAAAATCCATCACCCTCAATTGCTAAATCTGTTTTAATGTCTGTATTTTGTGTATTACCTTGAGAAAAAACTTTGGTAGTCGCTTCTACACCGACACCAAGCCCTACTGAATAATCATTTTGACCACCAAGTCCATTCTTGTATGGTGAAGTTGCTATATGTTTTATTTGAGACAACATATCAACAAATGATGCTCTTGAATATTTGAAACCGACCGTATTAACATTTGAAATATTATTACTTTCAACATCCAGAGCGATTTGATGTGCTTGCATTCCACTTACACCTGACCATAAAGACTTTAACATATATTATCCTTGTATGTAAAAATTTTATTACATAAGGATGAAGCAAAAAATATTCCAAAATATGAAAAAATATTTAGCCTCATAGATAAAACTAAATATTTTTAAAAGACTTTATAGGTTTGCTATATATCTATCTATTCTTGTAATACCGGCTTTTATATGCTCTTCAGAGCAAGCAAATGAGAATCTCACATATCCATCTACTCCAAATGCAATACCCGGCACCAGTGCAACGCCCTCTTTTTCAAGTAAATCTTTACAAAAAGCCATAGAATCTGGATTGACTTTTTTTATATTTATAAATAAATAAAATGCACCCTGAGGCAATCTAACATTTAGCGACCTTATATCGCTTATTAATTTATATGCCAAATCTCTTCTAATATTAAATGCTGAAACAAAATTATCAATATCCATCTTAGCATCACCATTTAATCCAAAAACAGATGCTTTTTGAGTAATAGAATTGATATTTGAAGTGCTTTGACTTTGAAGGTTATTTAACATTTTTATCAATGTCTTATCTTTTGATGCAGCATAGCCCATTCTCCAGCCAGTCATTGCAACAGCCTTGCTAAGTCCGTTTATAGTAATTGTCCTATTTAACATATCACTATTGATACTACCAGCAGATGTAAAACTTATGTTATCATATACCAATCTTTCATATATTTCATCGCTTACAACAATAATATCTGTATCTTTTAGTACTTCATATAATGATAATAATTCATCTTTTGAATACACCATTCCTGTTGGATTTGATGGAGATGTTAAAACTAACATCTTTGTTTTAGGTGTGATTGCAGCTCTTAATTGACTTGCATTGATTTTAAAATCATTATCTTCATCAGTTTGGATAAAAATACTCTTCCCGCCAAAATATCTAACAAGCTCTGGATAAGTAACCCAATAAGGCGATGGAATGATAACTTCATCACCAGAATCTATAAGTGCAGCAAAAACATTAAATAATGAATGCTTAGCACCATTGCTTACTATTATTTCATTTGGTTCATAATCTAAGTTATTTTCATTTTTCAGCTTATTGCTAATTGCAACTAATAGCTCATTTATACCAGCAACTTGAGTGTATTTTGTAAAACCGCTATTAATAGCTCTCATTGCTTCATCTTTTATGATTTTTGGTGTATCAAAATCTGGTTCACCTGCAGAAAATGACAATATATCTTTACCTTGTGCCTTCAAATCTCTAGCAAGTGAGCTAATAGCTATTGTTAGAGATTCTTCTAAAGTTGAAATTCGTTTTGAATACTTCATCATTCACCCTTATTTTAAATTAAATTTGCAATTTCTTTTGTATGATAGCTAATGATAATATCTGCCCCGGCTCTCTTAAACGACACCATCATCTCAAGTAATGTCCTTTCATAATCAATCAATCCAGCCAAAGCAGCAGCTTTTAGCATTGCATATTCACCGCTTACATTATAAACAGCTAGTGGAAGAAGGCTATTTTCTCTAATATCACGCACAATATCAAGATAACTAAGAACCGGTTTTACCATCAATATATCAGCACCTTCACTTTCATCTATTAAAGATTCTCTAATTGCCTCATTTCTATTTGCTGGATTTTGTTGATATGTCTTCCTATCACCAAAACTAGGAGTAGAATCTGCAACATCTCTAAAAGGTCCATAAAATGCACTTGCGAATTTTGTGGAATAACTCATAATAAGTGTATTTACAAAATTATTAGAATCAAGGATATTCCTAATAGCCTTTATTTGTCCATCCATCATTGCACTTGGTGCAATAATATCCGCACCACTTGCAGCTAAAATCACCGCCTGTTTTGCTAGTATTTCTAAGGTTTTATCATTATCTACATAATTATTAGAATCCAAGATTCCACAATGTCCGTGGTCTGTATATTCACAAAAACACAAATCCACACTAATAATCATATCGCCAAATCTCTCTTTTATAGCACGCACCGCTCTAGCTACTATAGAATCTTGTGATAATGCACTAGAACCTATACTATCTTTAATATCTGGAATCCCAAATAAAATAATATGTGATACACCAAGATTCTGCAGATTCTCACATTCTCTTAAAATATTATCAATGCTCATTTGATATACATCTGGCATAGATTTGATTTCATTCTTTATGTTATAGCCTTCGATAACAAACAATGGATATATAAAATCACTAAGATAGATTCTATTCTCATTTAACATATCTCTTATTTTATCATTTTTCCTTAATCGTCTAAGTCGAATCATGATACTTCCTTATTTATGCTAGTATCACTTACTATACAATCCCTAATATAAAAATAATGATTGCCATCTACATATTTATAATCAAGCACAAATTCTTGAGCTTCTATCATATTTTTTATAATATACATACCAAGTCCAAGCCCTCTTTTTTCATTATCGCTGCCATCACTATAAAATGGAGAAAAATATTTATTCAAATCATCTTTAAATGGCTTGCCTCGGTTTTGTATCACAAGATCTTTACCTTCTACAAAAATAACTACACGATGATCGTATGAATATTTAAGGGCATTATCTAATAAATTTTTCACACTGAGACTCATTGCATCAAAGTCTGCAAATATCTCATCTTCCCTGCTCATAAGTATCACATTTCTTGGTCTTTCTTCTTCAATAAGTAGCATTCTATTTATATTATCAATCAAATCAATAAGCTTAAATCTCGTCTTAGAGATTTTATAATTATTTGTATTCATTTCTTCAATTTTTGCAAAGTTGTCGATTATAGCATTAAGTCTTGTAAAAACAGAGATCAATCTATTTTTTGCTTTTGTATCAGTCAGCATTTCTGTAACTATCCTACCTTTTGCAATAGGAGTTTTTAATTCGTGCATAATAGAACGTAAAAATAAAACTCTAGCTTTATTCATTTTATCAATTGTATTTGCAGCCTTTGCAAACTCTCTACTTAATTCCCCTATTTCATCTTGATTATTAGATATGACTTTTATATTCATATTGCCATTTGCAAACTTCTTGACTTCGCGTCTTAATAAGCTAAGTGGAAGAATTGATTTTAAAACAAGTATATAAAAAAATATAAGCGTAATGAAAGATAACAGTGCTATTACATGATATGTCGTATAATCACCGCCACTACTATAGTCTGTATAGACAAATTGCCTGCCATCTTTTATATTTTCCATAATAATATAATAATGCCCATCTATCTTTTTCACACTGACAATGACTTGCTTTTTATCATCATAAATTACTAGATAACGACGTGAAACTTTAGCCAAAATATCAGAATCGGTAATTTGATAAAAACCAATATCACTAAGATATGCTTGCAAATCCTCTATGTCGTAACCAAACTTAAATAAATCATCTATATTATCAATAACACCATCATATCTTTGTTCAATAGTTGTATTATTTTTATTTTTTTTTGAACCGATGAAATATAAAGAAAACAATACAAAGCTTATCGTGCTAAAAATAAACAGCAATGTTATCTTTACAATCAAAGAATCTGATTTTGGCATTTAGTAAGCTTAGATATTTAATTTATAGCCAAAACCTCTTGCAGAGAGGATATACTTTGGATGTTTTACATCTTCACATATTTTACTTCGCAATCTACCTATAATCACATCGATACTTTTATAATCACCGTGCGATCTTATAGAATCACACTTTTCTGCAATAACCGACCTAGAAAAAATATGATTTGGCTTAGACATAAATAGGGTCAGTATTTCATATTCAGCCCTTGTCAAATCTAATTTTTTACCTTTTAAAAATACACTCATATTGTCCTTATCCACAGTGAAATCTGAACTATACTGACTACCTAAGATGGACTGAGTTGGGACTATACTATATCTTCTAAGAACACTATTTATCCTTGCTAGCAACTCTTTTGGGTCGTATGGCTTTGGCAAATAATCGTCTGCGCCATATTCAAGTGCATCTATCTTATCTTGCGTATCACTTCTTGCTGAAGATATAATAATTGGAATATTTTTATGCTTTGTTATTTTCTTGCAAACCTCTATGCCATCAATATTTGGCAAAGTTAAATCAAGAAGCAATAAATCATATTTTTGTTTTTCTATCGCTCTCATTCCCACTATTGGGTCCGGGTAGTTTGTAACATTTATATTATTTTCTTTTAAAAATTCAGATAAAATCTCTGCCAATTCTATGTCATCTTCTATCATTATTATTTCTATCATTTTATCGTTCCTTAATCTTGCTTATTAGATATTTCTTGAATTGCTTTTAATCTATCCTCAATAATATAAAGCTGATATTCAAGATAGCTAATCACCATCTCCAGTTTTCTTTCCAACGCAGTATCTCGTGCATTTTTTAATCCCTCAAATAATACTAAAGACTTTTCTTTCAATCGAAGCAAAGTGATAATTTCATCATCAAAATTATTATTTTTTGTTTCTTCTCTTATATTGATAGAAATGTCTTGCTCTACCTTTTTTATATCATTTCTTACATTATTATCAATATCAATCTTGGTTGCATTTCCTAACTCAGATATAGTAGATAATATGGCTTCTTTAGTATCCAATTAACCACCTCTCAAATTCTATTAGTTTCTCTTTAGAATCTGCATTTATAAAAGCATCATACATATCCATATTTAACCCGCTAATATTAATATCTCTTGTAGCAAGTCTCCTCAAAGATTCTTCTGCCTCAATATCATCTGGATGAAGAGACAATATGTTTCTATAAATTTTCACTACATTTTCCTTATTTCCCCTAATATCATATATACTTGCTAAAAGATGTCTATCCATTTTATCCTCGCTTATACAACTATAGCTTTTAGTAAAGTGTGTGTTTTCCAAGGAAAATTTTTAAGGTATAATTTTAACAAAAATGAATTAAATTACAATAATACAATCTCTAAGTTGGTTTAAGTAATTTCTATAAAAGGTAAATATGTAATATGAGCAATATAGACAAAAAGGAAGAGCTAACAGAAACGCTTTTTAAATTGATTGAAGATATAGGTCATACTGAAGAATTGATAGAAGAAATAAAAAAAGAAACACATTTGATAAGAGATACAATCAAGCAAGATATAGAACTAATTCAAGAAAAACTAGAACAACAATCAAAGGCTATTATTGCTGAGAATCCCGAAAATTCGGATGGGGATTCTGCGTTTAAAGAAATAAATCAAAAGATAGATAAATTAAACAATGAAATACAAAACTTGAAAAAATTAAAAAGTAATTCTATTGATATAAATGAATTAATAAACTTAGATGATGCCACAGCACAAAAAAGTTATACTAAAAAAAGAAATAAAAAGATGGCAAACTATGATAGTTGGAATCTTATCTGCATTTTTAGTATTTAGTATTGGATTTTTTATATTTAGTGGGCGTCTTTCAATGGAGATGGCTATAGTTTATATTGGATTTTCTATGCCGTTTTGTATAGCAATATATTCTATAAACAATAATCTTAAAAAAATAAACTCACAAAAAAATGCTATCAAACAGAAATGAACTTGACGATTTTAAAATAAAAAGGTTAATGACTTGTTGATGCAATATATAAAAATATTGATTTTACTAATATGTTTTGAGCGTATATTATTTGCAGATAATTTGATAGCACCGCCATATAGCAAAGAGAATCCCGCTCCTAATGCCTCATATTATAGAAATGAAGGATTTAGAGCAGCTAGTTTTGGGTCAAATATCATTGCTAGAGATTTATTCTATAAATCGTGTATATTAGGAGACCAGCTTGGTTGTAACGCACTCAATGAAATTGATGCAAATCTCAGGATAGATTCTATAGTAATAAAAAAAGATGAATGCCATTTAGGCGATAAAGATGCGTGTTTTAATATATATCAATATTATTCTAATGAAGGCATTCTAGATAGCTTTAAAATAACTTGGTATCTATCAAAAGCGTGCAGGTTAGGTCATAAAAAAGCTTGCGATATTGAAGGTCAAAAAAACTACGTATTCATAAAAAATGAAAGACAAATTTTAAGCACACAATGTTTTAATAATGATGTATTAGCCTGTTATAAGCTAGCAAATATTTATTTATTTGGTAATGGTGTAAAAAGAAATGCAAATTTCGCTATAAACCTACTTGCAAAATCTTGCAATGGTGGTCTAAAAAAAGCTTGCATAAAATACAATCAAATCATCTCTCTAAAATAATTTTTAGATATTATTAGTTTTTTAGAAAAAAATATAAGTGATAAAAATGGAATTTATTAATCTAAAGGCACAATATAAAGAATATAAGGCTGAGATAAATCAAAAAATATATGAGATTCTAGAATCTTCAAGATTTATAATGGGAGAATACGTTAGTAGTTTTGAAAGAAGTTTGGCCAATTATGTTGGCATCAAATATGCTATTGGTTGTAGCAGTGGAACAGATGCACTAATCTTAGCTTTGAAGGCACTTGATATTAAAAAAGGTGATGAGGTGATAACTTCACCATTTAGTTTTATTGCAAGCATTGAAGCTATATTATTACTTGGAGCAACACCTGTATTTGTTGATATAGATGAAAAAACTTACAATCTAAATCCTTTGCTTCTAAAAAATGCTATTACGCCAAAGACAAAAGCTATCATTCCTGTATCTATATTTGGACAAATGGCTAGTTTGATAGAAATAAATAAAATCGCAAACGGGATTCCAGTCATTGAAGATGCAGCACAAAGCTTTGGAGCAAGTCTTGTTGATAACAATAAAAAATACAAATCTTGCAATGCAAGTTTTATGGCAACAACAAGCTTTTTCCCAAGCAAACCTCTTGGATGTTATGGCGATGGTGGAGCTATTTTTTGCAGTGATGATGAATTAAATGATAAACTAAGATGTCTTGTAAATCACGGGCAAACCAAGAGATACGAACATAGCTTTATTGGATTCAATGCTAGACTTGATGCCTTGCAAGCTGGAATCTTAGATGTTAAATTGAAATATTTAGATAGTGAAATTGCTCTTAGAGAGCAAAAAGCACAATACTATAATAAGCATTTAGAAAATGTGATCACGCCATTTGTAGAAAATGGGCATCAAAGCGTATATGCACAATATTCCATTAGATGCAAAGATAGAGAAAAGCTAATAAATAAACTAAATAAATGCAAGATACCATATGCCATACACTACCCTATACCACTTCATTTACAAGAAGTAGTACGCAATCTTGGTATATACAAAAAAGGTGATTTTAAAATTAGTGAAATGATATGTAATGAGATTCTATCAATCCCTTTTAGCCCATTTATCACAGAAGAAGAACAAGATAAAATAATAGAGTGTATAAATGGATAGAATAGCAAAAATTGCATTACTTGGTATCGGCAAGATGGGGCAAAACCATCTTAGAATCCTAAGTATGCTAAAGGATGTAGATATTGCATTTATATACGATATAAATGAAGAAGTCTGCAAGGAAATAGCAAAAAAATTTAATGTAAAAGTATCAAAGGATTTAGATTCTGATTTGGCACAATGTGATGGTGTAATAATCGTAACTCCGACATTTACACATTTTGATTATATAAATAAAGTAAGTGATTATGTAAAAAATATATTTGTGGAAAAACCACTAACAAACACTCTAGAATCCTCTCAAATAATACTAGATTTAGCCAAACAAAAAAGATTAAATATCCAAGTTGGTTTTATTGAACGATACAATCCAGCAATAATAACTCTAAAAAATATATTGCAAAATACACATAAAATAATAAATATTGATTTGATTAGAACAAATAAAATGAGCAATAGAATAACAGATGTTGATGTGATAATTGATTTGATGATACACGATATTGATTTAGCGCTTAATCTAAATGGCGAAATAGAAGAAATATACTCACAAGGTGTGATAATAAATGGAATGATTGAGTATGCAAGAGCTGTGCTTACACATAAAAATGGTATCTTCTCAAATATTGTTGCAAGCAGAATCACAGAAAAACGAATTAGGCAAATAAGCATTACAACCGATAGCGAATACATTGATTGCAACCTACTTAGTAAGGAAGTTTTTGTAAATAAACAAAGTGTAGAACAGAGATTTGGCAATGTATCAATCAGCTCAAATACCGAAACAATAGAAGTGCGAGCTCAAGAGTCTTTACTCTTAGAGTTAATAGATTTTATCACTCTATGTAAAGGAAATGAAGTTAAAAACAATATACCAAATCAATATGATGGTATGATGGCGATGGAAATCGCATATAAGATACAAGAACAAATACACAAAAAGTAAATATTAGCTATTTGCTTTTTTAAACACTATCCTTGAGGTTATAAGATATATGTATCTAATTAATCCAAACAATATATATAAGCTTATTAAGATAAATATACCTTCTATTGGGCGTACAAATAATATAGCAAGGATAATTACAAGCATAATGAAACTGGATAATCTCCATTTTACTTGTTTAAAATTAGGATAACGCACATTACTAACCATAAGGATTCCAACCAAAAATGCTGCAATTAAAAGATACATGGAATATTCTTTAAACAAATCATATCGAATCTTTAATACTATCATAGTAGCTACAAAAATAGCAGCTGATGGTATTGGAAGTCCTATAAAATATTTGCTTATTTCATTGCTTGTAACGATATTAAATCTAGCAAGTCTGATAGCTCCAAAAACTACAAAAAGGCAGCTCACCATTGCACCAAATCTATCATAATATTGCCCGATTGAAAAATACAACAATATCGCAGGCGCACAACCAAATGCAATAACATCACAAAGAGAATCAAATTCAACCCCAAATTTACTTGCTGTATTTGTTATTCTCGCAACTCTACCATCAAGACCATCAAATATCATTGATATAATTACAAGCCAACAAGCAAATTCTATCCTGCCTTTGGACGCATATATAATGCTTAACACTCCCAAAAAAGCACTTGTAGCTGTGAATAAATTTGGAATGATGAATAATGGATTAATCTTCATAATATCCTTCTTTAATCAAATTTTTGCAAGCAAACTTTGCCCGGCAAAAATATTATCACCTCTTTGGACCTTAATATCACATAAAGAATGTATGTTTAATATCAAATATCCATATTTCATAAATCCTATTCTATCACCTGCAAAAGCTAGATTTACATCATATATACTAACTTTATTCCAAACCTCAGGGAGTAATTCTATAGAATAAATTATATTATTATTCTTTATTCCATTGATACAATGCCTTGTATTTAATACTTCTTTTAATATTTCATTATCTTTGATAAATAAGCCATACTTATAAATAGCATCAATAGAATCTACAAACATAGGCGTCCTAAGTATCCCAACATCAAACAATCCAATCTCTATTTTTATTGTCACTTCATTATCATTTATAGAAATATCACGAATTATTCCATCACATGGCGCAACAATCATATCATCTTTGCGATATTTAGATATCCTTTCTGGATTTCTAAAAAGCACGATAAAAAATAAACAAACAATAAAAAATATTAATGCAAAAACCTGCAAGTGTATAAAAATACAAAGAAGTACCAAAAGGCTACTAAACAATACAGGCTTTATGCCCTCTTTTGCGATGATTTGATTTGCAGTTTGTTCATTTTTCGTTTTATTCATTGTCAATTATCTAGCTGTTCGCGTGCTACAAGCCGTGTAGGTAGATTATTTTTTACCTCAAACTCAGATATAATATCTCTTACTCTACTGCCATCTATAACCTCTTTTTCAAAAAGCTCACCTAC
Source organism: Helicobacteraceae bacterium (assembly GCA_017508245.1). Classification (GTDB taxonomy): domain Bacteria; phylum Campylobacterota; class Campylobacteria; order Campylobacterales; family Helicobacteraceae; genus NHYM01. Next base: position 150,991 of record JAFVZI010000014.1, read on the forward strand.
CATCAATTCTATAGCTTCTTTATAGTCGGTTAGAGTTTGTTTTACGAAGTTATATCTATCATTTAGTGTTGATTTTATAAAATTATCCATTTCTTCAGCAGTTTTTTCACTAAATTCTCTTTGATTTCCAAGTCCGCCACCTAAGAAGTTATTACGTGGCTTTTCTAACACCATTAATCCACTAACATCTGTCATACCATAATAGCTAATCATTGATTTTATAATATCTGTTGCTCTTTCCAAATCATTGCTAGCACCTGTTGAAATCTCTCCTAAAAACACATCTTCTGCGGCTCTACCACTTAGCAAAACATCTACTTCTGCTATTAACTCGTGCTTTTGCATTAAATATCTATTTTCTTCCGGAGTATGCAAAGTATATCCAAGAGCTGCCATTCCACGAGGTATAATAGACACTTTATTTACCTTACTTGCACCCTCTGTCATCTCCGCAATCACAGCGTGTCCGCTTTCGTGATAAGCTACAATTTTTTTCTCTTTTGGTGAGATTCTACGCGATTTTTTCTCTAATCCTGCGATACTTCTCTCAACTGCTTCTCGGAAATCTTGCTGTGAGACTTCTTGTTTATTAGCCCTACCTGCAAGCAATGCGGCTTCATTTATAATATTTGCCAAATCAGCACCTGCAAGCCCAGCAGTAAGTCTAGCTATCTCTTGCAAATCTACATCACGACTTAATTTAACAGATTTTATATGAACTTTTAGAATATCTACCCTTCCATTAAAATCTGGTTTATCTACCAAAACTTGCCTATCAAATCTTCCGGGTCTAAGAAGTGCTGGGTCTAACACCTCTGGTCTATTTGTAGCAGCCAAAACAATAACTGGGGAACTATCGGAGTTGAATCCATCCATCTCTGCTAAAAGTTGATTTAGAGTTTGTTCTCTTTCGTCATTACCACTTATCATACCACCTGCAGCCCTTGATTTGCCTATAGCATCGATTTCATCAATGAATATAATGCTTGGAGCTTCCTTTTTTGCCATATCAAACAAATCACGTACACGACTTGCTCCAAGTCCTACAAACATTTCAATAAAACTACTTCCACTCATTGAAAAAAATGGCACATTTGCTTCACCTGCAACAGCTTTTGCAAGCAAAGTTTTGCCTGTACCCGGAGGTCCAACAAGCAATACACCTTTTGGAATCTTTGCACCAATGCTTGCATATCTATCTGGATATTTTAGAAAATCAACAATTTCTACAACTTCTTCTTTTGCCTCTTTATTTCCTGCCATATCATCGAATCTTACCTTTGGCTTTTCAGCATTGACAAGTTTTTTTGAATTTCCCATACCAAAGATTCCATTACCCATACTTTTTTGCATCCTACTTGCCATAAACATCCATAAAGCAAGTATAATAAATACAGGTACAAGCCAGCCTAGCATATCAGTAAACCAATTAGTCTCACTAAAACCACTATAAGGAATAGATTTAGAATCTAGCAGTGGAACAAGAGAACTATCATTTACTTTTTTGGCAGTATAGACAATCTTTTGACCATCTTTATTTCCCTGAGCTTTGATGATAGTTTGTCCAATGCTTACTTGTTCAACTTCTTTATTTTCTATCAATTGTTTTAATTCATAATAGCTTATAGTTTGTGCGACACCACCGCTTAACACAGAACCACCAGGTGAAAAAACCTTAAATACCAAAATCATAATGACGGTAAAAATAGCAAAAATTAATAGCGGATTCCTACCCATTGGATTATTTGGTTTATTGTTTTGATTATTATTTTGTCTCATTATATTCCTTTGCGACTATGTATCATTTCGATATATTAATGTAACCCATTCATCTTTTGTTTTTTCTTCTACTAAATGTAATTTAAACTCATCTTTTATCAAACTTGCATATTCATCTAATATGCCAGATAATATCAAAAAGGCATTATCATTTAATGATGATAATAGATTATGGGCTTGCTCTATAATGACTGAGGCAATGATATTTGCAACCACAATATCATACTTTCTATTCAAAGATTCCAATGAGCCAAGCCATATGTCTGTAATTGTAGCATTATTTGCTAAAAAATTTTTCTTAGCCTCATTTATCGCTAAATCATCAATATCACATAAACTCACACTTGCACCTAACTTATAAGCACAAAGTCCCAAGATTCCGCTTCCACAACCAACATCAAGCAATGTAGGATTCTGTTTTGATTTATCTATACAAGATACAACTGCTTCTATACTCATAAATGTGCTTGCGTGATGTCCCGTACCAAAAGCTAAAGATGGTTCTAAAAGGATATTTATCTTGGAATCTTTTGGCTCAATCCAGCTTGGGCGTATATAAAAATCTTTACATTCTAAACCCGTTATAGATTTTTTGTAAATCTCTATATAATCTTCGACTTTATTTTGACAAATACTATATTTAAAACAAACATCAATATGATTTATTTGACTTAAGTTTCTGCATAATTGATTTAAAAAAGGTATGAGTGTAGATTCTAGATTCTGACTTGTGCGAAGAATAATGCAAGATTCTCCATCTATAATATTTTCCTCTATTGCTTGTGATGTAAAATCAGCTATTTCACTTACAAAAATATCAAAAAAAGCACTTGGAATAATGTGCATTTCAAAATAAAACTTATCCATAATCCTGCTAAAGTTCATTAACTCCTAGCACTGCTTCTAGTTTTTCTTTTAATACTTGTGGGGTAAATGGTTTTACGATATAGTTATTCACACCCGCCTTTAATGCGGTGATAACTTCTGCTTTACCGCCTTCAGTAGTGACCATAATAATTGGAATATCAGCAAATCTTTGATCGCCTTTTACTTTTTTTACCAAGTCAAGACCATTCATTTCAGGCATATTCCAATCTGTTATAAGAATATTTATACCATCTATAGTATCTAATAATTCCCAAGCTTGTAGTCCATGTTCTGCTTCCAAAATATCTTCATATCCAAGCCTTTGGAGTGTATTTTTTATAATCCTTCTCATTGTAGAGCTATCATCAACAACAAGCAACTTCAATGGCATCTCCTTTTTAAAATAAACAATTCGATTGATATAATAACATATATAACTTTTAAGCTTTATATTTTACAAAAATATCTCTTAAATTTACCCAGCCTTCATAAAATGCCTTACCAACGATGACACCACTGATACATTTGCTGCCAAGTATCATCTCTAGTTCATCATCACTACGAAATCCACCACTTGCAATGGTAGGGATTTCACTAGCTTTAGCAATTTGTTTGGTAAAATCAAGGTTTATACCATTTCCTGTGCCATCTTTATTGATATCTGTGCAAATTATTGCCTCCAGTCTGCTACCTTTAAATTTACTTGCCAAAAAAATTGCACTTGTAGAATCTGTATTTGCCCAACCATCGGTTGATACATTTCCATTTTTTGCATCAATTCCAACTGCTATTGGATATTTATCAGCCATTTCTATTACAAAATCTGGATTTTTTAGAGCGATTGAACCAAGTATTAATCTATCTATTCCCAATGATAGATATTGCTTGATTGTATTTTCATCTCTAATGCCACCACCAAGCTCAATTTTTAGATTGCAAGATTCTCGAATCTTTTTTATCTGTTCTATATTTTTTGGACTTCCAACAAATGCCCCATTTAAATCCACTATATGCAACCATTGTGCGCCATAATCTTCAAACTCCATAGCAAATTTAAATGGCTCTCCATAAACTTTTGCACTATTCATCTCACCTTGATAAAGCCTAACTGCCATTCCATCCTTTAAATCAATCGCTGGAATCACTAACATCACATCTCCAAATTATAAATTTATAAAATTATTTAATATTTTTAATCCTGCATTTGAACTTTTTTCTGGATGAGGCTGGATACCAAATACATTATCTTTTTGAACAATAGCACCAAAATCTTCGCCATAATTACACATAGCAAGAATATTTTCTTTGTATTTTGCTTTCACATAGTAGCTATGCACAAAATAAAAATATTCATTATTTGCAATGCCTTTTAATAATCTCGAATCTTGTTTTATATCAATTGTATTCCAACCAATATGTGGAATCTTAAGAGTAGAATCTCTAAATTTTACAACCTCTCCACTAATTAGTCCAAGCCCCAAATGTTCTCCAAATTCATAACTCTTATCAAATAACAGCTGCATTCCAAGACAGATTCCAAGAATCTGCTTTCCACTTTTTACAAATAAATCAATCGCCTCATTCATATTGCTTGCTATTAAATGCTTCATTGCATTTTCAAATGCTCCAACACCAGGCAAAATGACCTTATCATAACCAGCAATCAAATCTGCATCATGTACAATATCAATAGATACATTCTCCAACATTTGCAAAGCATTTTGGACACTCGCAAGATTCCCAATGTTATAATTTAGAATTGCAACCTTAATCATCACACCAATCCTAATATTTATTTTTACGCTTATGATTTTCACTTACACCATAAGCAAATTTTACATAAATTGACAATCCAACAAGAAGCATTGTAACACCGCCTGTCAAATATACAGCATACAAAAGCCTATCTGGTTGCGTGATGGTAAATTTAAACACAAGCATCAATGCCTCAATCGCTATAGCAATGATAATTGAACCTAAAAATCGAGTCATAGTTTTATGGACTGCTCTATGATTTTCATTTGCACCCCTACCTAATACTTCTTCTTCAAATATAGCTTTGACAAGGTCAAAAATAGCAAGCGAAAGGGTAAGTAAAATGGTAGATTCAAATACATCTTTTATATCAAGGCTTTTAAAATTCTCCATTGCAACAATCAAGCTCCAAACACCTTTTGAAAGCAACAATAACGCAACAATTGATAGCAATGCAGATAAAATCGCATAAATAAACATACTAAATTTTGAAAAATAGCTATATAAAGCAGGTGACAGTGAGAGAGATAGGGCATCTTCTAACAATATATCAATACAAGCTATACATATCAATTTATTTTTATTATCATATACCGGATAAGACGCAGTTACTACCAGCTTCCCACCTATTTTTGAAGGATATGGGTCTGTTATCACAATTCGCCTTTCTTTTATGCTTTCATAATAATATGGCCTATTTAAACAATCAGAATCTACAAATTCATCAATTTGTTTTTTGTTAGATATTCCATCTAATAAGATTCCGTTTTCATCAAGTATATAAAGTGCATTAAACATTTTTATTTCATTATGGATTCTAATCATTCCGTTTCGGACTTGATTGATACTCATGTTTGGCATATAGTTTTTTATATTTTGCTCAAAAATAAAATTCATATAGGCTCGTATCTCATATCTTAGCTTTGAATACATAGCAATGTCTCTTGAAAGCAATCAAAACCTCCTATAATCTATCTAATTCTTGCATAATAGAATCTCTAAATATATCTGTATAATTTTTATCTCGTGGAATCTTATCAAAAAAAGTATTTAGCAAAGAAGCGTAATCTTCTATGCTTATCTTATCTTGTAATAACAAATATTTCAAAAATAACCAATAAGTATTCAATACATCGCTTTGACAATAATCATTTATCTTTTGTATCTCACCTTCATAATACAATCTAAATACATCATCACCACTTGTATCAAATTTACCGGGAATATTTGCCATCTTGCAAACTGCATCAAGACGCATAGCCCTTGCAGCACCAAAAAAACTGAGACAATCAAGCAAATCTATATGAAAATTTTCACTATAACGACTGCGATAATTATCCCATTTGTTTTTATTGTATTTTGTATTTTCAACCTCAAAGTAAGCATTGGCATTGAGATTATATTTCATCGCTCTAAGCATAATAAGCGGAATATCAAAAGCCCTGCCATTAAAGCTCACTAATTTTGGATTGTGCTTATTAAAATAAAATAAAAAATCGCTTATTATTTCTTGCTCGCTCAGCCCCTCTTTGTAATTGCCAACTTTTATAAAATTGCAATTATCATCGCAAATCACGGCAGATATAGAGATGATTTTATGAAATGGAAGCGGCAAAAATGAACTACCATTTAAATTTTCTTGTGCCTTAAATGCCATCTCACATACTTCTATGTCATTACCACCATAATCATAAATTTTTCTCAAAAGCTCTACATCTGGAATACTCTCACAATCAAAAACACAAATCATAATCGCCCTCTTATTCAAAAATATTTTCAAGATTCTAATCTAAATATAATAGAATCTAAATTCAAATTCGAAATAAAATATAGGAGAGATATGAAATTTTTAAGAAAAATAAAAACAATGTTTGTAAATATACAAAAATTGATGATTAGAAAAACAAATCCACCACAATGGCACAATCTACGACGGTTAGAGCCGATTTCTAAAGTATTTGGATTTGATAGAGGGACACCCATTGATAGAATATATACAAATGATTTTTTGGGAAAAAATAAGCATCACATTAAAGGTATTGTATGTGAAATCGCAGAATCTACATATACAAGACAATTTGGCAATAATGTTATAAAAGCAGAGGTTTTGCATTATACAAATGATAATCCAAATGCAACAATCATCGGTGATTTAACAAAATACGAGAATCTCCCAAAAGATTATCTTGATTGTTTCATTTGCACTGTTACATTAAATTTTATATACGATTACAAAGAGGCAATACGCGGGATTTTTCATATGCTCAAACCCGAAGGAGTGGCTTTGGTGAGTGTCTGTGGGCTTGTCCAAATATCAAGATATGATTATCAAAGATGGGGAGATTATCATAGATTTAGCGATATGGGAATAAAAAAAGACTTTGAAGAAATATTTGGAAATGAGATAGAAGTCAGCACCTATGGCAATGTATTGGCTGCAGTGGCAGAATTACACGGGATTGCAGGCGAGGAATTAAGCAAAGATGAAATTTTTTATCACGACTCAGATTATCAAATATTAATCACCATCGTCGCAAAAAAGACAGATAAAAAATCTTGAAAGGAACAATATGAAACAACAAATAAAAGCTATTTTAAATAGTAGGGGGGGGGCTGTTAGAGAGTTTTAGAAAAAATATTTTTGAAGGCAAGTGTATAATTTTTATGCTACATAAAATAGCTCCTATAGATTCAAACAAACTTCTTCCAAATGAAAATATGAAAATCAGTCCAGATTATCTAGAATCTTTTATTATAAATTTGAAGAATAATGGCTACAAATTTATCTCTATTGATGAATTAATAAATCATCTAAAAAATCACACTCTACAAAAGAAAAGTATTTGCATTACAATTGATGATGGATATAAAGATAATCTCACTTATGGATTTAATATTTTCAAAAAACATAAGATTCCATTTTGCATTTATACTTGTGCTTCATTTTTGGAGAGAAAGGCAAATATGTGGTGGTTTGGGCTTGAAGATTATCTATTACAACATTCAAATATATTTTTTAATAATGAAAAAATACAACTCAATACAAAAAATGAAAAAAATATAGCATTTTTGAAGATTCGAGATTACCTCATATCAAAAATCAACGAATATGAAAATGCAAAAAATGCAATGCAAGAAATGGGCATAGATTATGATGCAGACAAATACAATGATTTGGCACTAAGTTATGATGATATAGAATTTATGCTAAATGACAAAGATAATCTAATGACACTCGGGCATCACACATATTCCCATCCTATTTTCAATAACATAAATGACGAAGTGATAAAAAATGACATAACAAAAGCAAATGATATTTTTAATAATCATTTTGGATTCATTCCAAAGCATTTTGCATATCCATTTGGTGGCAAAATAGAAGTATCAAAAAAACATTTTGAATTGATAGAGAGTTTAGGTTTTTGTAGTGCTACTACAACGAGACACGGAAGCATATTTGATAAACATAGCAAATATCTTTATGCACTTCCTAGAATCTTTTTAAAGGATAATTTTGATATGAATACGATATTTGATTTTCGAAAAAAACAAGTAGTATCGGATTAAAGGATAAAAATGAAATATTTGATAAAAGATACATTAAGACCAATATATCACTATGCGACAAATAAATATCACACAAGAGATATTTATGCCATATTTGATAAGTTGGGGGGGGGGCAGAAAGATATAAAGAAAAGAGAAATATCAAATTTATGGATTTGGTATTTGATATTCCCGATAATTTAAGTTTTATCTATCAAATAAAAGAAATTTTTGGCGATGAGATATACAAATTTGATACAAAAAAACAAAAGCCCACTATCATTGATTGTGGTGCAAATGTGGGTGTAAGCACGCTTTATTTCAAAAAACTATACAAAGATGCAGAAATTTATGCATTTGAGGCTGACAAAAAGATATTTCGATATTTAGAACAAAACACAAAAAATAATTCTGCAAACGATATAAAACTATACAACAAAGCAATATGGATTGATAATGATGGAATCTATTTTGCAAGTGATGGTGCCGATGGCGGACATATAACACTAGATTCTAAAAATGCACAAAAAATAGATTCTATTCGTTTAAAGGACATTCTCTCAAAGCATAGCAATATTGACTTTTTGAAGCTTGACATCGAAGGTGCGGAAAACGAAGTGATGGTAGATTGCAAAGATTCTCTACATAATATCCAAAATATATTTATCGAATACCATCAAAAATATGACAAATCACAGAATCTAGGCGAGATTATAAATATTTTAGATAAAGCAAATTTTAGAATCTACCTAGAAAATATCACAAAACGCAAATCACCATTTTACAAGAATCTAAGTCAAAAATACAGCGACTGTGAATTTGAATTGCAAGTAAATATTTTTGCATTTAAAAATCAAAGCTAGAGATTCCTCCAATCCTAGCAATCCGCGTTTATATCAATTCCTGCACCGTGCTAGTAAGAATATTATTGCTATCTATGAAGTAATGATAGGGAATTGTCATAGATATTGGATTTTTAGATATTGCATTTCTGCTGCTTATGCTAGCATCTTTTGCTTATCTAAAATCTTTGCAATAGTTTTTGGTTGTATCGCCATAAGTTTTGACCTCACCACTTGGAATCTTGCATAAACACTTCCATATGATTTCTTGAAACAAACTCCATTCTTGGCAAACAAAGCTCTAAAATATTTGGATTCTACCTTGCAAAATACCTATCAAACCATTTTGCATTTAGCAAAACCTCAAAAAAATATAACCTTATCAATAAGGACTAAATCTTTGTATTTAGCAGAATCCCTATCATCCCTTTTTCATATCATAATTGCATTTTGAATTTTATCTATCTTTGAAATACAAGGCAATGAAATATATGTTATCGCTTGACCAAACTTTCTAAAAAAGATGAATAACAATCGCTATTGTCATAGGATAATTATTTGCGATAATCATTTTAGATTCTTGCATCACTCAATGTAAGAGCAAACAAAACATTTACTCCGCTTTTTCTTAAAACTTCCCTGGCCTCTTTTATGCTTAATCCTGTTGTGATTACGTCATCAAACAAAACTACATTAATATTTCCCTTGCCACTATAAACAAAATCTTTTTTATTAGATTCTCTATATGCTAGAGATTTTCCTGCATAGCAAATATTATTGTTTGCAATCAAAGTCCCAAACAAAGGGTTAAAAATACTATCAAATTCTTTTATAATCACGCCACAATGTGAATAATATTTTTTTACTCTATCATCAATCCCAATGCTAAAAATATTAAGAGAATCTGACAAATCTCCAACTTCATCTCTAAAATACAAAAATGCCTTTCTAGCTAGAATCTTATAGATTCTACTACCTATCAAACTATATTTACTTCTTAATAAATATTCTACATCTTGATAACCAAAAAAACTATACACGACAAAATCATCATAACTTCTACGCTTTTTAGGAGAAATGACGAGCTTTTTATCGCAAGATTTACATATCAATTTCGCACTTAGATTCTGACACAAAAGGCATCTCACATCAATTCTCGTATTTTTGAATCAATGATTTGTGCGATTTCATCTTTGCCTTTATTGCAAGGTATAGATATATGCCTAAGCTTTAGAATCTCTACAATATCAAATATCTTTTTTTGGACTTCTAAAAGATTCTCAATCCCAATATTTTCTATATCATCCAAAATCTTAGAGCTAAGCCTATCTTGCAATATTTCCTTATTTGTTTCTAATATCACGACTAAATCTGGTTTTTGTGCTATCGATAGATTTATCTTTAAAAGCAAATCAAAATCCAGCGAAGAGCAATAAGCAACTCCGCTTATAAAACTCCTATCGCTTATTATCAATTTATCTTTGTTTGGCGATATTACTTCTTTTGTATGATTTGCCCTATCACTCATAAACAACAATGCTTGTGTTGCATTATCTAAGTTGCTATGTAAGGCTAGCTCTCTTATTTGCATACCAAAAGTGCTTGAACTTGGCTCTTTTGTAAAGATTGCATTTTTGTATTTTTTGCTTAAAAGCTCTATTTGTGTGCTTTTTCCACTTGTATCAATACCTTCTAAGACTATATACATATCAATCTCCATCAATACAAAAATTGGATTTGATATATTTATATGCTTCTTTTGGCACTAAATGCTCTATATCATAGCTATACATGAGTATAGACCTAACCACACTTGAACTAATAAATATATTTTTTAATGTAGGCATAAAATATATAGTCTCCAAGCTTTTATTTAGTGAAGAGTTTGCATATCCCATCTGCAATTCATACTCAAAATCACCAACAGCTCGAAGTCCTCGCACCAAAATATGAGATTTTTTTTGTTTTGCAAAATCTGCTAAAAGGCAAGAAAATGGCTCTATTGTCACATTATTGATTTCTTTTGTTGCAAGTTTTAACATTGCTACTCTATGCTCAAGGCTAAACATGGGATTTTTTTTGCTGGATTCTGCTACTGCAACTATCAATTTTTCAAAGATTCCACAACTTCGTCTAATAATATCTAAATGTCCATTTGTAACGGGGTCAAAAGTCCCCGGATATATAGCAATTTTATTCAATAATCAACCCCATCTCTTATATATAGAATTTTTAATATTTAAAATATCAAGCCACTTTCCTATCAAAAAATCTTCCATAGATTCCAAGCTAGAAGCACTAGAATAATATCCCATTATAGGTGGTGCAATGACCACGCCTTCTTTTGATAAATTAAGCATATTATTTAATGATATAGAATCTAGAGGCATTTCTCGTGGTGCAAGAAGCAACTTTTTTCGCTCTTTTAAACAAACAATAGCACTTCTGGTAATAAGCGTATCACTAATCCCGCAAGCAATTTTTGCAAGAGTGTTCATACTACACGGAATAATAGCCATAGCATCAATTCCAAAAGAACCAGATGAGATGCATTCACCAAGATTCAAATCATCTAATATCTTAATTTTGCTTTTATACAAATCTTGTAATAGTGGATTTGGAGCATTTAAGCTTTCAAAATCAATATTATTTTCATACAACAAAGTCTTTTTTGCACCATTGCTAATTACCAAAAATATCTCTAAATCATCTCTAGCCCAAATCTTAGATACAAATTTCAGCCCTAGCATTGCACCGCTTGCACCACAGATTCCGACTGCCAATTTCATTGCAGTTCCGCCTTTTTGACACCTAATATTTTTATATTTACTACTCTATCTCCTTGCAAACTTTGAGCTTTGATAATCTCTCCAATTGCACCACTTTTTAGTGCTTCTGCATTAAATGTAATATTGATATTATCATCGCTATAAAAAACTTCTACTATATCACCTTTTTGCACTATTATTTTTGGAGTAATTTTTGCCTTTGTGATTATCGCACCACTTGGAATAAAACTCTTTGCAGAATATTCATCAACGATATTTAATGATGCTGGAAATTGCATATTTTTATCTATGTGAATTTGCGTGATATTAGAATTATTATTTGTGATGACTTCACCAGTTTTGATATTACTACTTGCAGATAATGCATCAATGCTTGCATTGATATTGAAACTAAAAAATATATTTTGTCGCTTTTGATTATGATACAAATGGACTTCAAAATTTCCACTCTCTCGCCTCAATAATTTATCATCAAAAATAATCTTATCAAGTTTTAGTTTATTTAGATTTATAGGTATTGCAGGAGATATTTCTATATTGTGAATAACTATATTATAGGGTTTATACGCCTCTATAAACTTATTTTTTATAAAAGATTCTATTTGTGAGATTATGGCTTTTTGATTTTGGCTAACTGGAATTGTCGCATTATTATCCAAAATAGCCTCTGCAAATATAAAATTAAAAAATAATAAAAAAAATAAAATTCTCAAACTTCACACCTTGCTGACAAATGATGATAAGATTTCTCTAGTAATTCCACCAAAATTAATTTTTAATTTCATATCATTCCCACTTTTATTTATATCCAATATTCTACCAATTCCAAAAATTTTATGGCTTACTAAGTCATTGCGATTAAAAGAGGGGTTTTTTCCTTGCACCATATCATCGACCAATCCTGCTTCGGTAAGAAATCTTGATTTTTGAAGCTCTGTCCTTTTGCCTTTGCAGAATCTGGATTTAACAAATGAGATATAAAGCTCGCTTTTTGCCCTTGTAAAGGCTACATATCCAAGCCTTCGTTCCTCTTGTATATCTGTTGTATCGCCTATAAGCGGAAAAAATCCTTCTTCCAATCCTATCACAAACAAATATTTGAATTCCAATCCTTTCGAAGAATGCACACTCATACAAGAGACAGCATTTTCTACACTTTTATCATCATCACTACTTAATGCAATGTCATTTAAAAAATCTTCTAACGAAGCGGTAGGATTCTGCAAAACATAATCTCTAAAAAATCCATAAAACTCATTTATATTTGCTTTTCTATCTACTTCATCTTCTGTGCTATTAAATGTATCTAAAATGTTTATTTTTTCTTTAAATGCTTCCAAAAATCCTATAGTAGAATGCTCTAGTGCCTCTTTTAATTCATTTATGGTATCAAATATGCCTTCTATTAAATCTAAGTATTTTTTATTGATACCAATTTCGTCTCTATATTCCTTAATAGCTTTTAAAATAGATAATTGCTTGTCTTTTACAAAAGATTCTAGCTTATCTTGCGTAACTTTCCCAATGCCTCGTTTTGGGCGATTTATGATTCGCATAAATGAAAAATTGTCTTCCATATTTACAATAAGCCTAAAATAACTCAAAATATCTTTTATCTCTGCTCTTTCATAGAATCTAACAGCACCAATTATTTTATATGGAATATTTTCTTTTCGTAGTCCATCTTCTAAACCTCTACTTAAGGCATTTAATCTAAATAAAATAGCTATATCTTCTAGCCTTGCCCCATTTCTTGTAAGATTCTTAATTTTTCTTGCGATATTTAACGCCTCAATCCTTTCATCAATAGATTCTAGAATCTCTACATCTTTACCATCTCCAATAATGCTTATTAGATTTTTACCAAGTCGTTTTTCATTATTTTTAATGAGATTGTTTGCCACTTCTAATATTTGCGTAGTTGAGCGATAATTTTTTTCTAGTCTAATGACTTTTGCACCGCTAAAATGCTTTGTAAAATCAAGAATATTATTGATATTTGCCCCACGCCAACTATATATACTTTGGTCATCATCACCAACAACACAAATATTACTATGCTCTTTACATAATTTTTGAAGCAATTTATACTGCAAATCATTTGTATCTTGATATTCATCAACCATAATATATTTGTATCTATTACTAATCTCGCTTGATAAGGCTGGATTAGAATCTAATATCTCATAGGTAACAAGCAATAAATCATCAAAATCAAGCATATTATTAGCTAATAAATAAGCGTTGTATTGTGCATAAATCTTTGCAATCTCTTTATATGATGGATTTTTTGATATTTCTTTTATGTCATTTGGCGATACAATGTCATTTTTAAATCTAGAAATCTCAGAGGCTAAAAAACTTGTAGGCAAGTTTGAATTTAGGTTTTTTATGATTTTCTTTTTGTCATCTGTATCAATTAAAACAAAATTTGAATCTCTATTAATGTTATTTATATGAAACTTTAAAAACAGCAATCCAAATCTATGAAAAGTGCAAAGCAATGGTGGAGCAGAATTTTTATTGCTAATTAGATTGAGCGCTCTTTGTCTCATTTCAGTAGCAGCCTTATTTGTAAAAGTCAAGGTAAGCGTCGAATTTGCAGGCACTCCGACTTCGTCAATTAGATAAGCGAGTCTGGTAGTTAGAGTTTTTGTTTTTCCACTTCCGGCTCCAGCAAGAATAAGCAAAGCGTCATCGATATGTTTTGCGGCTAGTTTTTGCTCATCATTTAAACTATCTAAAATATCACTCATATTCACATCACTCTTGTTTCAAAAGATTACTCGTATCGATTTCAAAATCAAAAAACCTAGATGCAAAGTCTATATCACCAATTTGTGCAAATTGCACACTTGCTAGCTTAAAATTACCCATTGCTTGATGGAGTAAGCCAAGTGCATATCTACTCTCAAAATTCGAGCTAGATTCTAACCTTGATAGTTGTATCAAAGCCACAGCATTATCATAATGTCCAGCTCCAATAGCTGCAACACCAGCCAAAAAATAATTCTCTGAAGTTGTTATTTTATAATCATCAATAAGGCTGTTATAATATACAAATGACTTTTCAAAATCACCCAAATAAATAGCATTTAGCGCCAAAGCTTGTAAGATTCCACTAACATCACCTTGCGTGTTTAATAATTTATTAGTAAGCAATGTATCTACATAGCTATTTGCACCGACTAAAAATGCCATAAATGTATAAACTTGTCTAGCAAGCGATGGACCTGTATAAACCAAGTCAAGATTTTTTAAATCATTTTTGAAAAAGTTAAATAAATTTAGTGAAAATTCTTTTATATTTTGATTGTAATAATTTGATATACGATGAAGCATAATTGCCACCATATCACCATTTGTAGCAATCTCTAAATCTTTGAATGAATTTGATATTATCTCTCTATTTTTTGAGTTAATTGAGTACAATGCATTCAAGACATACATCATTGGTGTTTTTTTAGCATTATCAAACCAAGTCATATCACCTGATATATTGCCATTTACAAAACCAAATAAAGACCTAAGAAACATCATTTTATCCACATCATCAAAATGTATATTATCAAAGCTGTAGGTAATATCATTTAAAATACGATTTCCGTCGCTATAAGTTAGCTGATGGCACATAAGGGCAAAGATTCCAGATAAAACATCATTTTCATCTAAATGATAAGCTTTGGTAAAATGTTTTTTTGCATTTTCAAAATCATTTAATTGTGCATATATAAGACCTAGGTTGTATTGCAAAACTTGATGATTTGGATACACCAAAGATGCTTGTTTCATTATCTCTAAAGCATTATTGATATTGTATCTTAGAATCTCTCTTATACTTTGTGCTATATTTGTATTAATCCTAGATAACATCTCGCCTCTAAGCAATACGGAATTTGCTTTTTCAATATTATCCATTCTTAATTCCAATCCACCCTCTCTTATCAAAGACAAGACATTATCAACATCAAAAACTCTAAATGGTGCAAAATAAAACAACACTCTGTAATTAATCATTATATTTTGCCTTAAGGTTAGATTCCAAAAGTTTTTTTGCACTAAATTGACATCAAACAAAGAATCTGAAAGTTTGACTTTTATGGGATATATTTTTTGCAAATCATCCTGTGAATGCGACTTTAGCAGATCTTCATAGATATTTGATACTTGAGTGAAATTTGACCTTTTTAGTTCAATCAATCCTAAAGCCATTTTTTCTTTTGGATTGTTTATAACATTGTCTCTTATGTAGGCTTCAATTTGTTCATAGGCTAAATCATATTCTCCCATTCGTGCATAAAGCAATCCAGTAGCAAAACGATAATCTCCACTTGATACATCTAATAGACTTTTTAGAGCATTATAATTATCATTAAAACTAAGATAAATCTTTGAAGCAAGGATAGAATTTTCATCTTTATAAAAATTAGAACTTGGATTTTTAAGCGATGAAAGTGTATTGAAATAATTTTGTGAATAAAAATTGACGAGCGAATAAAGATAGGAGTAAAGTGGCTTGTCATACCAATCATCTAGCCTCCCTTTAGCAAGACCAACAAAATAATCATAAGAACGCAAATCATTAATCATATAAGAAGCTAGTGCGGCATTTATTGCAGCGGCAGCAATATTTTCACCAGAATTAATAGTATTTATAAATGCATTTATAGAATCTTTATATTCGCCTTCTTTTAGCTTTGCTACACCTAGATTAAAGCTTGCAAAACTTTGTGAAAATACTGCAATATTGCTGTATATATCGAGTGCTGCTGTGATTTGACCACTATTATAAAGCATAGACGCCTTTTCTATCCAATTTTGCAACTCGCTACCATTGATAGATTGAAATTGTGTGCCATCATTTTTTGAAATATTAGTTTTAGATTTTGGAGCATAAATCTGACTTAATGAAGCTTCTTTGTTAAGAATCAAAACTGCGATAATAATCAAAACAATAATCCCAACAATAAAACCAACAATCACATAAAATAGCTTTTTATTGCCTAGTATTTTTTGTAGGATTGCGTTATTTTTTATTGCACCAATAAAACTGGCAACCTTTGGAATAAAACTACTAATATTTTGCTTTTGTTTCGCAAAAATCAACCTTGCTTTATCTTTCAAATTAGATAGCTTGTTTGAGTTGCCATCATCAAGGCGAATGATTGTTTTATCATCATCGGTATTCGTATTTTGAGTATTATCTGCCATAATCAAGCCATATATTTTTTAAGAGCATCTGGAATGCTTATGCTACCATCGCCATTTTGATAGTTTTCAACAATCGCTACTATCGTCCTGCCAACTGCAAGTGATGAGCCATTTAGCGTATGAGCCAAAATGTTTTTCTTACCATCTTTAAATCTAATTTTTCCTCTTCTGCTTTGAAAATCTCGCACATTTGATACAGAACTAATCTCTCTATAGCAATTTTGCCCCGGAAGCCATACTTCAATATCTATCGTATTGCCCGCACTAAATCCCAAATCACCGCCACAAAGCTGGATAAATCTATGTGGAAGACGCAGTTCTTTTAAGATTCCACTTGCATTAAGTAGCATTTTTTCTTGCATTTCATCACTTTTATCTGGCGTGGTTATCGCGACTAATTCTACCTTATCAAATTGATGTTGTCTTATGATGCCTCTTGTATCTCGGCCTGCACTGCCTGCTTCTTTTCTAAAACAAGGCGTATAAGCTTGAAGCATATTAGGAAGAGATTCTATTGGGATGATGCTATCTCTATATAGATTTGTAAGAGTTATTTCCGCAGTAGAAATGAGATAGAGTTCGTGTCCTTTTGGCTTTTGTCCTTTTGGCAATTCGGCTTCTTCATCTATAAAACTATCGATTTTAAACATATCATTTTCAAATTTTGGTAACTGCCCAGTTGTAATAAGAGAATCTTTATTGACGATTACAGGTGTGCAAACCTCATTAAATCCATTTTTAGAATTGTAATCAAGCATGAAATTTATTAATGCCCTATTTAGCTTTGCTGCACCATTGCAAAGCACATTAAATCTACTTTTTGCGAGTTTTATGCCAAGACTGAAATCCACCCATTTGTTCAACTCAAGTAATTCATGATGTTCTCTTGGAGTAAAATCAAACTTTCTTTTTTCTAAAATCGTCTCTAACACAACATTATCATTTTCATCATCTCCTATCGGAGTTTTAGAATCTGGCAAATTTGGAATACCAAGTAATGCGTCATTTAGGCTAGATTCAGCACTATTTACTTCATCTTGTAAAATTATTATTTTGGATTTTAGCGATGCTAAATTTTCTTGAAGTTCTTTTATGTCCTTATTTTGTTTTTTATATTCGAAAAATAGTTTGGATTTTGCATTTTGTTCTGCTTGATTAGATTCTAACTCTTTTAGTTTTGACTTATATATATTTGCAAGATTAAACACAATATCTAGCGTCTCTTTTGGCACTTTTTTTATAGAAAGAGCATTTTTTACGAAGTCAAAATCATTTAATAAAAGTTTTATATCTATCATTATTCAAAGCCTTAAACATCTTTGGTAAAAATTATAAAATACTAATTATAACAATCTAAAACCCAAAAAATAAACTTTTTGCGATACAATAATAAGCATTATTTTTTAAAATGATAAAGGTTTTTATGTTTGGATTTTCATTTGGCGAGATTCTAGTTATTGCAATTATTGCAGTGCTTTTTTTAGGACCAGACAAGCTTCCACAAACATTTATCGACATTGCAAAGTTTATAAAAGCAGTCAAAAAAACAATAAATGACGCAAAAGATGCGATTGATAGAGAAGTTCATATAAGTGAAATAAAACAAGAAGCACTAGAATACAAAAAGAAATTTGAACAAGGTGCAAATGAAATCACAAAAGATATAAGCGATAATAAAAGCCTAAATGAATTGAGCGATATTTTAAATTCATCGCTTGAATCTCCATCTTATGCTTCATCATCAAACAATAATTTGGATTCAAAAGAAACCACGATGCAAGACTTGGAAACCAAAGGAAAAGAAATCGCATCAAAAGCAAATCTAAAGAAAAAAGAAATAGCAGATTCTATGATAGATTCTACAAAACAATACGATGCGGAGCAAAGCAATGCTTGAAGATTTAAAACCGCATTTAGTTGATTTAAGAAAAAGACTAACAATATCAACAATTACGCTTATTGTGATGTTTTTTGCATGTTATGGATTTTGGGAATCTATACTACAAATCATCTTAGCACCGCTAATTGATGTATTGCCAAAAGACACAAAGCCTGTATTTATACAAGTTGGTGAAGGATTTTTGACAGCTGTTAAAGTTGCGTTTTTCTCTGGTTTTATCATCTCTTTGCCAATTATTTTTTGGCAATTATGGCTATTTGTAGCACCTGGGCTATACAACAATGAAAAAAGACTTATTTTACCATTTATATTTTTTGCAACGATAATGTTTTTGATGGGGGTTTTATTTGCATATTTCGTTGTAATTCCTTATGGGCTTGCTTTTCTTATAACTTTTGGCAATGAAAGCGGAATGTTTAATGCAATGCCAAGTATTGGATATTATGTAACTTTTTTTGCAAAATTTATGATTGGATTTGGTATCGCTTTTGAATTACCGGTAGTGTGCTATTTTCTTGCAAAAATAGGACTTATTACAGACCAAACATTGATAAAATTCTTTAGAATTGCCATAGTATTGATTTTTATTCTTGCAGCGTTTTTAACACCACCTGAAGTAACAACACAGATTCTTATGGCAGCTCCTCTTGTCGTACTTTATGGTGTATCAATCGTTATTGTAAGATTTGTCAATCCAGAAAAGCCAGATTTAGATTCTGATGATGAATAATGAAGCACTAGAATCTTACAACTACCATCTTCCACAAGAATTGATAGCCACAAGCCCAATAGCTCCAAAAAGTAGTGCAAAACTACTTGTGTATAAAAGAAACACGGATGAAATCATACATAGTAATTTTGGCGAATTTTTTGATTTTATTCCAAAAGATTCACTAATAGTCCTAAATGATACAAAAGTTCTCAAAGCTAGAATCTTTGGAAATAAAAAAAGTGGTGGGCAAATTGAGCTTTTATATCACAATGCGTTAAACCATAATACTTTCAAAGTGCAAATCAAAGGAAAAGTAAAAAATGGCGATGAGATAATATTTGCAAATAATCTTAAAGCAATCATAAAAGAATGCTTGGATAATGGGATTAGAATTGTGGAATTTTATAAAGATTCTAAGATATTGGATGAAAATATTATTTTAAAAATATTAGATGAAATTGGTTGTATGCCTTTGCCTCCCTATATAAAAAGAGAGAGCGATTTAAGCGATGAAACATCATATCAAAGCGTATTTGCTAAAAATCTAGGGGCAATTGCTGCACCTACTGCTTCACTTCATTTTGATGACAATGACTTTGGCAAAATCAAATCCCTAAATCATTGTTTTGTAACATTGCATATCGGTGCTGGGACTTTTTTTGGGGTAGAATCCAGCAATATTAAAAATCACAAAATGCACACAGAATCTTTTTTTATAAGCAAAGATTCTAAAGAAAAGATAGATAATAGCAATGAGATTTTATGCATTGGTACGACTGCTTGTAGATGTATAGAATTTTATGCACGAAACAAAAAGACAAATGGAGATTGCGATATTTTTATAAATCCATTTAATAAACCTATAAAAACAAAATATCTGCTTACCAATTTTCACTTACCAAAATCATCACTTATTATGCTTGTATCCGCATTTATTGGCAGAGAAAAGACGCTTAAAATTTATCAAAATGCTATAAACAATAAATACAGATTCTACTCTTATGGCGATGGAATGCTAATATTATGAATGATAAATTTGATATTTTTTGTGATGAATTGTTAAAATGGAATAAGATTCACAATCTAACAGGCTATAAAAGTAAAGATTTAATATTTGCAAATATAAGAGATTCTATCTATCCACTTAGCTTTATAAATGATTTTAAAAGTGCTATTGATATTGGTAGTGGCAATGGTTTTCCAGCAATTTTGCTTGCAATCCAAAAGATAGATTGCAGATTCTACCTTGTAGAACCAAATAACAAAAAATCTGCGTTTTTAAATCATATAGCAATCAAATTGGAGTTAGAAAATGTAGAAATCATAAAAAACAAATTTGAAAAATTGCCACAATTTAAAGTAGATTTGATAACTTCAAGAGCATTGTTTAAAAGCGATAGATTGATAGAGCTTAGTAAAGATTTTTTAAATGATGATGGATATTTTTTGTTTTATAAAGGAAATAATGAAAAAAATGCATATAAAAGGATGGGCAATAGAAGCTATGTATATCAAGCAAAAGGTGATTTAAATGGGTAGATTTATACTATTAGGGCTAATCATTGTTGCAATTTGGTTTTTGTTTTTTAGAAAAAAGAATAAAGCCAATAAGAATAATCATATAGAATCTTTTGATATGATTGAGTGTGATAGATGTAAGAGTTTTACATCAAGAGATGATGCGATATTTGCCAATGGGCGGTGGTATTGCAGTAAAGAGTGCTTAATAAATAAGGATTGACAATGATTATCATAGGACATAAGGCGATTGAATTTAGTGCATTTAAAAAGATAGAGAGTATAGAAAATATAGCGGATACAAACGCTAATGAAATAGTATGGTTTCAATCAAATATTAGCAACTCTTATGATATTGCAAAACACTGCATTGCAAATAATATAGCTTATGCCATCTTTGTGCATTCTTTAACTGAGGTTATTATTTTTGCAAATCTCGGGGCAAAATTCATCATCATAAAAGAAAAAAACTTAGTCGAAAATGCACAAAAAATAGCAAATGAATATTTTTTTGATAGCAAGATTTTATATGTAATAAATGATGAAGGAAGCATAGAAAATATGGCGATTTTAGGAATTGATGGCGTAATTTTTAATGATATATTAAAATAGATTCTGCAAAAATTGCAATCTCGTGATAGAAAGGTGTCCGAGTGGTTGAAGGAGCACGCCTGGAACGCGTGTAAGGTGAATAGCCTTCGAGGGTTCGAATCCCTTCCTTTCTGCCATAGATTTAACTTTCAAATCTTAAATCATTACTTACAATATTTTAAATATCTATACATTGTCTTGCAGGGTGAGTACTCATTGTCTTGCAGGCTGAGAATTTCCGACTGCGAAACGAGAATTTAACTCTTGAAATGAGAATTTGGGACAACTAAAATTCAAAAGTCGGACAGTGAAAGTAAAATATATGACCGTTTTTGTCATTGTAAAATTGTAAAATATAATATGTTCTATTTTTATGGTAACCTGAAGAAAAAGGAGTTGGGTATGGGTTATGAATATGGTGATGCACAAAATATTGCTGTCAGATGTTTTTTAAATCAATTTTCTAAGAATTTTGAATATTTTAATGAATCTCATAAAAATCAAACTCTAGAGTATTTTGATTGCAAATGCCCATACACCGATGTTGAATTAACTTCGGCTAATATGGTTAAAGACCATGTAATTCCTTTTAATAAAAAGAGTTGTGGACTGCACGTATTTGGTAATGTATTAATTGTTGATAAAAAAGCCAACAGTGATAAATCATCAAAAAGTCTTGAGGAATATTTAAAAAATTATCCTGAAAGATTGCAAAAAATAAAAGAATTTATTAAAGTAACAGGATATTTAGAAATTCACGAAAAATATCAACAATATTTGCGTGAAACTTGTAATAAATTATATGATGAAATTGGTGATACAATTAAAAAACGATGTGATTATTTTCAAATTAAACATTTAAGAAGCAACCCAAACATGGTAACTTCAACACCAAAAACAAAACAAATATTTGTTTCTAAAAAAGTAGCAATATCACAAAATCCTCAAAACAGAATAATTGATGCACTTGATAAATCTGAGATTAGTGATATTTGTTGCAAGAATAATTTTATAATTAATGGTGATTTTACAAAAGCTAAAAGAAACAAAACGGGAAAATATTGGGCAAATCCAAACAAAAAACTTCTTTTAAATGATTGGAAGATCGTATTGGAAGATAATCTAAATAAAATTCTATATTGTTTTGAAGTTCCACAAAATGCAATTATGAAAGACAATGTTAAACATCGAAAAGACAAGACTGATTTGATAGATATACAGATTTATTGTGATGATAATACTTTTACTGATAGTCGTAGCGGTATATCTTTTGCAAAGTGGCTAGTAAAAACAATTAATTACTAAAGGAATTATTATGCTAGGTGCAATAATTGGTGATATTGCTGGAAGTCCTTATGAGTTTGATGATTACAACATCAAAACAACAGATTTTCCTTTGTTTTCGGAAGAGTTAGAGATTACTGACGATACAATTATGACTTTAGCATTTGCACAAGGTTTAATGAACGGCAAAAAAAGAACTGCTTTCTTATCTGCAAAAACTACATTAAGCAAACGCTCTTATATTAATTGCAAAGGGGAATATACCTCGTATATCCTCCCATTTTTTACAAACTTCACAATAGAATCCATCACTACTAGCCAAATTAGCGACTTTATGTTATACCTCAATGATAAAAATCCAAAAATTATTAATAAAATCATAGATAGATTAAGTCACATCATTAATTGGAGCATTAAAGAATATAATCTCGCAATCACTAATCCAATCAAAAAACATTAAAAAACTAAAGATTGACAATGCAAGAGAGAGATTTTTAAACAAAGAGGAAGTAGCAAATCTCTTAAATGTGGCAAAAGTCATTCAAATAAGGAAGTGTATTGTTTCTTTGTTTTAGCCTTTTCCACAAGAGCGAGGCTCAATAGCATTAGGAATATAAAGCTAGAAGATATTGACTTTATAGACAATACCATTAAAATGCAAGACTTTAAAAACAACTCTAAATATACTGCATTTCTCACGCCATTAGCAAAGCAGCCATTGCAAGGGTGCAAAGAAAATATAATTTTTAAAACGCCAGAGCGAACGATTGCCCGCAATATGCAAGGGATACTAAAAGTCTATTTAATCAAGGGCTAGATTCTAAAGATAGAAAAACATTTTGTTATTCGTTGTTTTATTCTCTTGGATTTAATCAAGGGCTAGATTCTAAAGATATAAAAACAAATGGTGATAAAACACCAAAAAAATCGGTATTGATAATCGCCATACTTTACTCTAATAACTCTTATTTTAGAATTTTTCCATCTGAGCAGGTCGCCCTAAAAAGCTATAAACCTTACTTAATAACTTTTATTTTGGAGTTTTTCATCTGCTTCTAAAAATGCGGAGCTTTATCAAAATATTTTGCTTATGTGGTATCTGCCATATAAAACATGTTGACAATTTTGGCTTTACGCAAAATTACTTGACTGATTATAATATAATGTGATCTTAAGCTTTTATCTTGCTGAATTGAGAACTTTTGTCATTTGGGAACTTTTAAGGGGACTCTTGTAATTAAAATATTATAAAACACTATAAATAGGTTTATTTGATAATTTTATTCCAATCCCTTTTTTTCTACCAGAATCTCACAAAGTATTTATACTTAATACAAAAATAAAAGATTAAATAAAAATACAAGAGTTTTATAAGCGATATTGCCTAGAATGCGTTTTGACATTCTTGATAAGATACTTGAGAACAAAACTAAATAGATTTTAAAATGCACTATCTTTTGGCATTCTTGATATGGCATTTGAGAATAAAATAGAGAGATTGCCCAAGATGCAAATAAGCATAGAGTAAATATAAATTTGAAAATATGAGGTGAATATTTTATGAAAGATTTGGCTTTGAATGCGGTTTTAAGCTTATTGATAGCAATTTTATATCTTTCAATTCATCACTATAAATAGACTAAAAGCTCCATTCAAAGCATAAAGAAAATTTTATGCTTTCACAAACGCAACAATATTGATTCTATTTTGACAAACAAGCATAAATGCCAAATCTAATCAAGCATCAAGCTATCGTCATTGATTAATAAAATTTGAATATTACAAATTTTATTAGATAGTTTTTCTATGAATAGTTTTGTTCTAGTGCTAAAATCATAGATAATGTTAATAATCTCATCTTTATATTTTTTATTAATTTCTAAGATTTCTAACAATGTTAATAGTTTTGTCGTCATTATAAGATTCTAGTCGCCTCATAATCCCATCTTTTATATGTTTATTTTTCTCAAAAGCTATAATATCGCTTTTAGGTTTTTATATTGAGATATTAAATCAAATACCGAGATTGTAGCGGTATTTGCAAGATTCTCCAGCATTTATACCAAAGAATTGCATCAAAAATAAGAATCTACAAAATGCAGAGATTCTATTATTTTCTCCTATGTGCGTTATAGAAGATTCTAGACCAAAAATTCTACTTTAAAGCTATACTTCTTACCTTAAAGATAAATGCATAAGATTGATTTATATCATTTTTTGTATCTTCACTTAGATTCCACCACGGAGTAAAACCTCTGTATGTAAAGCTGTATTGTTCTTTTGGCACAACTATATCAATCCCATACCCCAAATATTGCACATTATAGGTTTTCATAATTTTTCCATAAAGCAATTCTTGCTTGCCTTTGTACGCATCCTTTGCATCACTTACTAGATTGACTAGATTATTCCATTTTGAATTTAAATCATAATAACAATAATAAACATAACAAAAATAAGACACAGAAATAGCAAAAATAATATATTGAATCTTTTTATTTGCTAGATAATTTGTACTCAAAATCACGATAATGGCAATTAGAAGTATCACGCAAAGAGAGCGAGAGCGAAAAGGCAGATTTAGAAGCTGAAATGTGCTTAAAATACTCAAAAAATAGCAAAATAGTAAAATAGCACAAACCAAAAATCTGCCATCCTTGCTTTTGGCATAAACATAAATAAACATTGCAAAAATCATCAAATACGCAAAAACTGGAAGTTCTATCAAGATTAATAAAAACAATATTATTGATACAAGCAAAATCAGAAATCTAAAGATTTGATTTTTTATTTGATACCAAAATGCGTATATAAAGGCGATGATAAATGAAAAAATAGGGAAAAAGATGGGGTTTTGATTGAGTGCATTTGTCAAAACGACATTTAGCCTAGAGATGATTCCAAATAATCCAAGTGATAAAAAATCTCCAATGCTTATATAATCATATTTTATAGATTCAGCAAAGATTCTCGAATTTTGTCCAGGTGAAAAAAATAAGACACAAAATCCAATAAAAAGCCCAGCAAGCCCTAAATAAAACCAAAGTGGAATAGATCTTTTTATCATAAATTTTAATACAATTAGATATAAAAATAAAATCAGTAAAAGTAAAGATGAAGTGCTTTCGTGCCACATACCAATGACAAATCCAAACATCAACATCAAGATACAAAAGCTTATATTTTTGATATTGCTATTTTTGCTGCTGCCCCCCCCCAATTTTATATTTTGTAGCATTTTTCTATATGGAATAAGAAACAATAAGCTTAAGCTAAATCCCCAAAGATAATTTAGGCTTCCACTTCCCCATAAAAAAACTTCTTCAAAGCTAAGCAACAATAATAACAATAGCAAAATTAGCGAAACAACAGCAAAATCAAATAAGTTATTTGGGAATCTTAAAAATAAAATATAAAAGAATAAAAACAAAAAAATACAAGCGACAATCGCATTAAAAAAATCAAATAGATTCTGTGGAATCTGTGATAAATTTGATGAAAATAATAGCTCACCAAGCCTAGAATTCCAATTTAAAAACACATCGATAGTATTTGTAATAGAGTCCCTATTTGATAGAATATAATTCCAATCATCACCTTGAGGTGGAGCATATATATTCAAGAATAAAAAATGCAAAAATGTAAATAAACTAATAAGTGTAGTTTTGTAATTTATTCCAAACATCTATCCCCCTCCCCTATTTTTTAGAGATATGATTATACAATATTCACTTTATAAAAAATGGCATGAAATATTTGCGAAATAGATAGGGGAGGGGTATTTTGAAAAAAACTAGTATATGGTTTTTATTGTTAGCATTACAAGGTAGTGGTAACGAAATAAGCGATATAAATCTAGGGGAGATCACAACAACTGCAAACAAAACATCATCTCTTGTTTCAGAATCTGCAGGAAATATAAGTGTTGTAACAAAAAAGGATATTGCTAAAACTCCAAATGTAAAATTTAGCGATACCCTAAGAGGGCTAGAGGGTGTTTTTACGTCAAAAGGAAGAGGATTAGAAACATTTGATAGTGTAACCATAAGAGGAATTAGCGGTGGCACAAATGTATTAATAGATGGAGTTAGCATAAATGATATGAATAATAATACAAAAATGCTAACGAGTATGAATGCACTTGATTTAGAAAGAGTAGAAGTTATTCGCGGTCCTTTTTCAAATATCTATGGAAGTGGTGCACTTGGTGGCGTAGTAAATTTCATAACAAAAATGTATGATGAACTCACGATAAAGGCAAGTATTGGCTATGGGAATCCCTTTCAAGACCACAATGCACCACAAAATCTTGTGCGTGGATTTATCTCTTTAGGCGATGCTTATTTTGATAAAAAATTTAAAATCAAAGCCAGTTATGCTTTTAGCACATCAAAGGGATATGCAGCAGATGAAGCTTGGACTTCATCTACTGAAGGCAGTGTGAGTGGATACATACCGACAAAATCAAGCACAGGAACGTCAAGGTATATTGTTGGTGATATGGGAAGACAATCTTATGGCACACATGATTTTAGATTGCAAAGTAAGCTAGATATAGGTGACAATGGGGAGCTTAGTGCGAGTTTTAATTATTCAAACTACAATTACAAGCATATAGATCAAAAAACATTTTTATCTAAAGATGGCAAGGAATATTGGGGAAACAGCAGTGGTAGTGCAAATCAAAACGGAACTGTTGGAAATATGCCTTATACTTTTGTAGGTGGAATGGGAAATGAAGATTATAGTCAATTTATAGAATCTATAAAATATAAGCATTATTTTCAAGACCAAATATTAGAATTTAATATCTCTAGGCTTGATGGATTTGATTACTGGAATGGTCCAAATGCTGATGCAAGTCCATTTGGTGGAAGTGGAAAACAAACTTATACAAGACATCAAAAGAATACACTAGATTTATTTTATACTCTGGATTTAAACAAGAGTTTTATTCTATTGCTTGGAATGGATTATAAGCTGTTATCAATGGATATAGACAATAACTACATCGCTGATTGGCGATATATGAAATCTGCAAAAACAGGATTTGCAGGAAAAAGTGGTGGGGATTCTCATTTTATTGGTGCATTTGGTGATTTGAATATGAAATTTTTAGATGATACATTTATCACTTCAATTGGCGGCAGGATTGATTATTGGATTGGAAATAATTATTATAATATAGATTCTAGTTGGTCAGGTCTTCCTACAAAAGGAAATAAAAAGTTTGCATTTTCACCAAAATTATCCTTTAATTACAATTTGTTTCAAACAACATTATTCAAAGCGTCTATTGGTCAAGCCTTTAGAGTTCCTACGCTAAGTCAAATGTTTTCACAACATATACTAAATGATGGGACGAAAATACTTGGCAATCCAAATCTAAAGCCAGAAAATGCAACAAGTTTTGATATAGGAATAGAGCAGAAAATAATCAACAATCCTATAAAAATATTTTATTTTTACACTCATTTAAGCAATGCAATCTATGGAGACAGTGTAAAAAATAGTTATCACAATGCAGGAAGTGCTAGGATACATGGGATTGAAATCGCATATAAAGAAAATTTAATCTATGATTTAAGTTTTCATATCACATATACTTGGACTAATTCAAAAATGCTAAAAAATAGTGTAAATGAAGCTAGTGTAGGCAAAAAACTGCCTGGGATAAGAGAACATAAAGCTTATGTAAATTTATATTATCAATACGATCATTTATATTCACAAGATTCTAAGTTTTATACGAGTTTGGAATATGAATTTGCAAGTAAAGCATACAATGCCAATAACTCAGATACGATAAAAAATGTATATGGTGCAACGGATTCTTACTCTCTATTTAATTTTAGAATTGGAATGTATTTTAATAAGGATTTTAGCCTAAACTTTGATATAACAAATCTTTTTAATCACAAATATTATTCATATTATAAGGCACCGGGTAGAGCATTTTTCCTCAGCTTTAATTATGATATTTAGAAGGTAGAAAATGAAAAAAATCTTATTAATATTATTGCCATTGCTATTATTTGGAGATTCTAAAATTGTAATAGAAGATTTTTTAGGAAATAAAACAATCCTAGAGAAGCCAGCACAAAAACATATATTTCTTAGCTTTTGTGAAATGGTGGCAATGCTCGATATTTGGGATAATGCAGTAGGACTTAGTCAGCAAGTCTATAATACTCCACTTCTTAGAGCTTCTAATCCGAATATAGATTCTATACCAAAAGTAGGTGGTGGTAGTGGCTCAAATCTAAATATCGAGGTATTAAAAAAGCTAAATCCTGATATAGTCGTAGTTTGGGCAGGAAAAAAAGCATCGATTAATTTTGTAAGAGAGAATGGAATAAACATTATTGCCTTTTATCCAAATAGTATAACTTCGTTAATTGCCGATATGCAAACTATTTCAAAAGCACTTGGCAAAGAAAAATTATTTGATAAAAAAATACAAAAAGGCTATGAAATAATAAAGCTGATAGAATCTAAAAAAGAAAAAATAGAAACTAAAAAGACTGCACTTTATTTATGGAGCAAACCAAATGATATATCAGGTGGAGTTGGCATGATAGCTAGTATGCTTGATTTAATCGGCGTGGAGAATCTAGGCAAAAATATCAATACAGATTCTATCCAAGTTAGCATTGAGCAAATCATAAAATTAAATCCAGATATTATTTTTATATGGGGAGCTGCGAGATTTAGTGTGCAAGATATTTTGGATAATAAACAATTGAAAAACATAAAGGCAGTGCAAAATAAAGCTGTCTATAAAATGCCTTTGTGGGATAATTGGGGACCTAGAATCTTAGAGACTTCATTGCTTGCTGCAAAACTTGCATATGAAAATTTATATAGCGATATAGACGTAGATAAAATCATTGGAGATTTTAACAAGGAGTTATTTGGTATTGATGCAAGATAGAATCCAAAAAATAAAAATTGCCATTATTTTTATTGCTCCACTAGTTTGTGGATTTTTTACTCTTGGTGTTGGTGCGATAGATATTAGTTTGCAAACGATACTAAGTGAATTTTATAATCATATTCTCTACGGCACCACTTTAAGCAATGAAGCCTCTATTATCGTTGATACAAGGATTCCTAGAATCTTGGGCGCAATATTAATTGGAGCGTCTTTATCCGGCTGTGGTGCGGTAATGCAAAGTATATTTAAAAATCCACTTATTGACCCATTTTTACTTGGCATTTCAAGCGGTGCCGCACTTGGCTGTGCTATGGGAATTGGAATCTTTCCATCAATAAATCTATCGATACTTGCATTTTGTGGAGCATTTTTAAGTGCTATTTTGATACTTGTTATTGGCAAGACGACAAATGATATATCGCTTATCTTGGCAGGTGTTGTTATTAGTGCTTTTTTAAGTGCAATAACTAGCCTTATTCAATTTTTTGTCCCTGCTGAAGAATCTCAAAGCATTACAATATGGCTTTTTGGAAGTCTTGGACTGCTTGATTATAGTGATGTGATTTTGATTTTTATTGGATTTGTGCTTTCATTTGGTATATTATTTTTACTTCATTCAAAAATAAATATTTTAAGCCTTCAAGATAGTGAGGCAATATCACTTGGTGTTAATATCTCATTAATAAAGACAATATGTATGCTGCTTATTAGCTTTATTTGTGCATTATGCGTAAGTGTAAGTGGGACTATTGGCTGGATTGGGCTTGTTGTGCCACATATTGCAAGATTTTTAGTTGGTAGTAATATGAAGATTCTACTTCCCTGCTCTCTTGCTCTTGGAGGAAGCATGCTTCTACTTAGTGATGGAATTGCAAGAGGAGTGAGCACATTTGATTTGCCACTTGGAGCGATAAATGCCATCATATTTGCACCATTTTTCATCATACTTCTTTTTAGGCATATCAATGCTAGATATTAAGAATCTAAATATTTGCTATGGCAAAAAACAAATCTTAAATAATGTCAATTTAGTTTTTGAAGATTCTAGTTTTAATGCGATTTTAGGTGTAAATGGTGCTGGAAAAACTACACTTTTTAAAAGCATACTAGGATTAATAAAGCCTGCTAGTGGTGAGATACTTGTAGAAAATAAAAATATCAAAGATATTAGTATCAAACAAAAAGCAAAACTCATCTCATATATGCCACAGATTCTACATACACCATTTAATTATCAAGTATTTGACATGGTGGCTTTTGGACTTGAACCACATACTAGAATCTTTGGTAAAATAGACAAAAATAAGATTTTTAATATACTTGAAATGTTAAATATATACGACCTAGCATATCAAGGTGTGCAATCACTAAGTGGCGGACAAAAAGCATTGGTATTGCTAGCTAGGTGCATTCTGCAAGATAGCAAGATTCTGCTACTTGATGAGCCAATCGCTTATCTTGATATAAAAAATCAAAAATTACTGCTTAATATCATATCATCACTAAAAAAGACAATTATTATAAATATCCACGACCCAAGTCTGGCACTTGATTATGCTACAAATATCATCGCTATAAAAAATCAAAATATATTATTTCAGAAAAATAAAGATGATGTGGTACTCAGTGATTTAGAAAAATTATATGAAATAGATTTGAATTATCACAAATCAGAAAATATGCACTTTGTAAAAGCGATTTAGAGCGTTTTTATAAAAGATTCTACTTGAGATTGCAAATGTACCAAATCCTTACTATTATCGATTATATCGGTAGATAATGCGATTTTGGATTCTATATCCATTTGAGATTGAATCTTTTTTATAGCTAATTCTGTTTTGATATTGTCTCTTTTTATCAGCCTATCTATTTGTATTGCTTTTGGCGTATAAACAAGTAAGATTCTATTGATTGGATATTTTTCTTTTACTTCAAAAAAAAGTGGAATATCTACAAAATACGCCTTTTTATACTTCTCTAAATCTTTTGCTTTTTGTAAAATTTCATTTCTTATAAAAGGGTGCAAAATGCCCTCTAGTTTTTTTCTTTTTTTGTCATCAAAAAATACAATAGCACCTAGTTTTTTCCTGTCTATATCAACATTAGAATCTAAAATCTCAGTACCAAATTCCAAAATCACTTTATCTTTTAGGACACTTAAAGCATTATGGGCTATTTTATCGGCATCAATAATGCTGTATCCATATAGTCTTAATAAACTACATACGCTACTTTTACCACTTGCTATTCCACCAGTGATTGCTATTGCATTTTTTAATTCCATCAATTTTTTGCTATGCCTTTTAGAGCATCTTTTAAATAGTTTGGCATAGCAAATGCTGCTTCGTGTATCTTTGCATTATAATACTTTAGAGATTCTGTCATATCGATTTTTTGAAGACATATATCTGAGAGTGGGTGAAACTTATTTGATAAAAATAGATAATAACCATCTGCGACCTTAAATGGCATTTTGATATTAAAATCTGCATTCTTAATAGAATCTAATGCTTCATTTATGCTAGATTCCAAATTTGCTAAATTTATAATAACAATAGAATCTCTTTTTATCATCTCTAAAAAATGTTTAGTTGTATCATTTTTCAAGTCAATTATTAAATCGAATTTATCTTTTTTTACACCACTTGTATCATAAATATTACAATGCAATTTATCAAGAAATTCTAAGAGTTTTTCATTCTCGCAATTAAGCACTAAAACATCTTTTTTTTCATAATTAAAATCATTTATGCATAATCCAGCACAAGCTAAAAACTCCGCTTCTATAATCTTTTTATCCATTTAATAGCCTCTAAATTATTTATATATTCTTTGAGAAATTATAACAATTAATTACTACTTCTAAATCTAAATTGCCCTTTTTTTAGCACATTTACCATACCGCCTATACTAAAAATCCATTTATTCTCTATAAAATTCTTTAAAAATGCTGCCACTTCACCACTAATGCTAATATTAAATACAACACCTACTCCATCTGTGTGACCTATTGAACATACAGTACCTCTATGTTGAAATACAAATGGTTTTAATAATTCTTGCTTATCTATTATTTTTATTAGATTTCTACCTACATAACTACCCATTTGATTGGCTAATTGTGCTGTTGGAGCATTTAATATATTTCTTTTCATAGATATTGCACTATCTCCAACAACAAAAATATCATGATATTTTGGTACTCTTAAAAATTCATCTACCAATATCCTAGAATCCTTATGTTCAAAATTTGGAGAATTTGAAATTACACTACTGCCCTTTACTCCTGCACACCAAACAATATTATTTGCTTTTATCTCCTCTAGTTCACCCAATCTATTTTTAATCACAACTCCATCACTTTTACACTCAACAACATTCCCCTGGACAAACTCAATGCCAAGCTTTGACATTTTTTCTTTTGCTATATTAGAATCTTTACAATCAAACATAGGCAAAATCTGCTCTCCCCTGCTCACACATATAATCTTTACTAAATCCCTATCAATTCCACAAATCTTGCACAATTCATCAATCTGAGTTCCAAGTTCTGCTGCAAACTCTATGCCTGTAAAACCACTACCACAAACAATAAACCTTAAATCTAATGGATTATCTGCAAAATCTTTAAATTTACTCTCAATATTATTCCTAAGTCTAATTGCAGAATTTAGAGTTTCAAGCTTGTAGCAAAACTCATCTACACCTTTTATATTAAATGTATTTGGCATAAAACCAAGTGCGATCACTAAATAATCATAACTATAACAACCTCGCTCTCCAAATACTTGTTTATTTTCTGGATTAATAGTTAAAATGGTATCTTTTATGAAAGTGACTTTATTTGAATCTAGAATCTTTCTATAAAAAATCCTTGCCTTTCTTGCACTATATGTACCAACTGCGACTTTATGCAACAAGGTTGTTTGATAATGATAGTCGTGCTTACTAATCAAAGTGATTTGAGCTTTGTTTGTTCGCAAATATTTTTGTAGATAAATAGCAACTTTAAAACCGCCATATCCTCCACCAAGAATTAAAATATTTGGCTTTTTATCCATTGAAATTTCCTAAGTAATCAAATATATCCGCGCTAAATATTCTAATAAATTGTAATTGGATTAATTAATAAATTAATGAAAGTTGTAAGAATTGTGATTAATTTTGTAACAAGAAAGCACCCCTTTCCAGATTGCTATGGCACACAGATATTACAGGGACTCTGCTGTGTTCCCACCCTGAAGAATTGCCTATAACACCCATTGCATAGGTCTAAAAAGGAGCAGTTGAAATAGTAATTAAATATTCCTTAAATCAAAATTTAAGGAATTGAAAAATTAAATAATTTTTATAATGAAATTTTTAAGTGCTTTTGTATAGAATGCAAAAACTAACTAGCACAATAAAGAGGGGCTTATGCCAAAACGAACAGATATACAAACCATTTTACTTATTGGTTCAGGACCAATTATAATAGGACAAGCTTGTGAGTTTGACTATTCTGGCACACAAGCAGCAAAAACTCTAAAAAAATTAGGATACAACGTAATCCTTATTAATTCAAATCCAGCGACAATTATGACAGATCCGGATTTTGCAGATAGAACTTATATAGAGCCTATTACAGAAGAAGTTATTGCAAATATAATAAAATTAGAAAAAGTTGATGCGATTTTGCCTACGATGGGTGGGCAAACAGCACTAAATGTAGCTATGCGAATGCAAGAACAAGGAATGCTAGAGGGTATTAAGTTCTTAGGAGCAAATCCAGAATCAATTAAAAAAGGTGAAGATAGGCAAGCTTTCAAAGAAGCGATGCTAAAAATTGGTATGGATTTACCAAAATCACGTTATGCATATACAATAAAAGAAGCTCTTGATGCAGCAAAAGAAATAGGATTCCCGCTTATCATTCGTGCAAGCTATACACTTGCAGGGGGTGGAAGTGGTGTAGCATATAATATTGATGAATTTATGGCAATAGCCCAGAATGGACTTGATACAAGCCCTATAAGTGAGATTTTAATTGAAGAATCTTTGCTTGGTTGGAAAGAGTATGAAATGGAGGTCATACGCGATAAAAATGATAATTGCATCATTGTATGTAGCATTGAGAATCTAGATCCTATGGGCGTGCATACAGGGGATTCTATCACGATTGCACCAGCTCTTACTCTCACAGATAAAGAATACCAGCGAATGCGTGATGCTAGTTTTAAAATCTTGCGTGAGATTGGCGTAGATACAGGTGGAAGCAATGTGCAGTTTGCAGTCAATCCACAAAATGGGCGAATGACAGTAATTGAAATGAATCCACGCGTTTCAAGAAGTTCTGCTTTGGCAAGTAAAGCGACGGGCTATCCTATAGCAAAAGTTGCGACAATGCTTGCAGTTGGTTTCTCTCTTGATGAGATTAAAAATGATATTACAGGCACACCAGCGAGCTTTGAACCTAGTATTGATTATATTGTTACAAAGATTCCACGATTTACATTTGAAAAATTTCCAAAAGCAGATTCTACACTCACAACTTCCATGAAAAGCATTGGTGAAGTTATGGCGATAGGTAGCACTTTTAGAGAATCTTTACAAAAAGCACTTTGTAGTTTGGAAAATGGATTGTGTGGATTAAATACAATATCAAATGACATAGAATTAATAAGCAAAGAAATAAGACGACCAAATGCAAATAGATTGCTATATATTGCTGATGGTTTTAGAATGGGGCTTAGCATAGAAGAAATATATGAATTAAGTAAAATTGATAAGTGGTTTTTAAATAACATAAAATATTTAGTGGATAGAGAAAAAGAAATCAATTCAAATGTCTTAAATGATGAGAAACTTTTAAGGACATTAAAAATCGATGGTTTTAGCGATGCAATGATTGCTCTTTTGCTAAATAAAAACAATAGTGGATTCAACCTCAATCAAAATGATATTTATCAAGCAAGAATGAAATTTGATATAAAGCACGAATACAACGAAGTAGATACTTGTGCGGGTGAATTTCCAAGCCTCACACCTTATCTATATTCAAGCATTTCATACAATCCACAAAATACACAAACTTGCATAGATGAAAAAAATAAAAAAATTCTAATTATTGGTAGCGGTCCAAATAGAATTGGACAAGGCATTGAATTTGATTATTGTTGCGTGCATGCAAGCTTTGCATTAAAAGATTTGGGATATAAAAGCATTATGTATAACTGCAATCCAGAGACCGTTAGCACCGATTATGATACAAGTGATATATTGTATTTTGAACCTATTGATTTTGAACATGTTCGCTCTGTGATTGAGAAAGAAAAGCCAGATGGAATTATTGTGCATTTTGGAGGACAAACACCTCTTAAACTTTCAAAAATGCTATCTTTGCTTGATGTTAATATCATAGGAAGCAGTGCAGAAGTAATAGATATTGCCGAAGATAGAGAAAAATTTGCCAAGTTTATCGAAGAAAACAATCTATTACAACCACAAAATGGAATAGCTTTTAGTAAAGATGATGCTTACAAAATTGCTTTTAATATCGGATTCCCTGTGCTTGTACGCCCTAGTTATGTGCTTGGTGGAAGAGCTATGAAAATCGTATATAATGAAGATGAGCTTAGAATCTATATGGACGAAGCATTAAGCATAAGCCAAAATAATCCAATTTTAATTGATAAATTTTTAGATGGTGCAATAGAGCTTGATGTTGATGCTCTAAGTGATGGCAAAGATATATATATTGCAGGAATTATGCAACACATAGAGGAAGCAGGAATTCATAGTGGAGATTCTACTTGTGTGATACCAACAATTAGCATAAGTGAAAAACACATAAAAGAAATAGAGCAAATCACACAAATTGTCGCATTAAAACTTGGTGTTGTAGGGCTTATGAACATACAATATGCAATATATAACAACGCCGTATATATTATTGAAGTCAATCCAAGAGCATCAAGGACGACACCTTTTGTAAGTAAAGCTACTGGAATCCCGATTGCAAAAGTTGCTACACATATAATGTGCGGAAAAACTCTCAAAAAATCACTAAATTTTTATGACAAATACAATATAGTAATCAATGACAATGGAATTTACAAACCAAAAACACCAAAATATGTATCCGTAAAAGAATCTGTATTTCCATTTAATAAACTTCCTGGAGCAGATGTATTACTTGGTCCAGAAATGAAGAGCACGGGTGAGGTTATGGGAATTAGCCCTTCATTTGGCATTAGCTTTGCAAAAGGGCAAATTGCGTGCAATAATACACTTCCACTAAGTGGCAATGTGCTATTATCTTTTATGGATAATGATAAAAAATATCTTCCAAATATTGCAAAAAACTTTATTGAACTTGGATTTAATATATATGCCACAGCAGGAACATACACTCATTTAGTCAATAATGATATAGAAGCTACAAAAGTATTAAAAATAAGTGAAGGGCGACCAAATATTAGTGATTTATTAGCAAACAAGGAGATTGATATAGTGATTAACACAAGTGATAACAAATCAAGCAAAGATGATGCAAAAAAAATAAGAGAGAGAGTTGTTAGAATTGCAATTCCATATTTTACAACCATATCTGGAACAAAGGGTGCACTAAAAGCCATAAAAGAGCTAAAAAAATCATCGCCTTATAAAGTGCAAGCTTTGCAAGATTACCTAAATACAAAATAATGCATTTATTTTTAGCCCAAAGCGATACAACAGCTGGATTTTTAAGTAAATCAAAAAACAGAATCTTATCTACAAAGCAAAATAGTCCAAGTAAGCCTATATTGGCAGAATCTAATTCACTTGATTTGATAAAAAAACACTCCAGAATCCCACAAAAAATAAACAAAGCAATAAGAAGGAGCAAAAAGACCACTTTTATATTTCAAAATGATAAATCATTTAGATTAGTGTGTGATAATTTGCATTCTATATTTTTAGGGAATTTTGGGCTTCTTTATTCTTCATCTGCAAATTTATATAGGCATAGATTTGACCTAAATTTTGCTATAAATAGTGCTGATATTTTGATAATGGATAAAAGGGGAATCTTTGAAACCACTCCATCTAAAATTTTTAAAATAAGAAAAGACAGGATAAAAAAAATAAGATAATGGATAAAATCATAACTGTAGTTTTTTTTGGTGCGATGTTTGGGCTATTTCCAATCATCATATTTTATAGTGGAATCTTTGTTAATTATTTTTCATATTACGAAATAAAAGAATATTTCAATAGCTTTTTTATACAGAATCTAAATTTGTATTTATATATTTTGTTTGGATTATTTAGCGGAATCGCCTTTATTACAAATAATAATTTTTTAAGGTTCATATATCTAGCTTGTGCTATTTTATTTTGTCTTACACTTATTCCAAGTATAGGACTAAATGTCGGAGAGAAAATGTTTGCAAAAAATGCAAGAATAAATATAAATGGACAAAATCATATTGCAAAATTAATCTACAAAGACAATGTGAAAATATATTATAAACTAAAAGATAATCCAAAAATACAAAGATTAGATATAAGATAGGAGATTTTTTGCGAATTGATAAATTTTTGAATGCTACAAATATTTTGAAGCGAAGGAGTATGGCGAAAGATTTGCTGGAAAATCACCTAGTGAGTATCAATGGTGACATAATCAAAGCAAGTAAAAATGTAAAAGTTGGAGATATTATTGAGATAAGATTTTTAGAATATTCAAAAAAATATGAAGTATTGATGATACCTATTACAAAAACACTACCAAAAAATCAAAAACAAGAATATGTAAAAGAAATAAAGGACAACTAAATGAAATTCTTATTAGGAAAAACATTTATAAATATAGCTAGTGCATTATATATTTGGATTCTAGGGATTACTCTTGGGACATTGCTTGCAAGTGGTGCATTTGTTGCGAATGTAATATTTAATGCTGGTTTTTTTGGAGTTGAATTAAGCAAATTTCAAAGTGGAATCTTAATGACTCAAATATTTCTAAAACTAAATATACTGCTTATTGTAGTAGCTTTTATCATCGCAATATTTGAGACTTTCGCCCTACGTCTAGGAAATGGTGCAAAAACAATAAAAATAATCTTATTTTTAAGTGGTGCAGTTAGTGTGATTTGCATATTGCTATTTAGCCTTTATTATACGCCGTTTATAATAGAACAACAACAGCTAGGGGCAACAGCTACACAATCTAGTGAATTTACCTCTATGCATACTCAAAGCGAATTTGTAGCAAATGTATTATTTTTCTCACTTAGTGCAAATATATTATTTAGACTTATTTATAGGAGATAAAGTGTGGCTTACAAAATATAATGCAAGTGGAAATGATTTTTTAATTTTTCACACATTTAATGATATGCTAGATTCTAAAAAAAGGTCGGAGTTTGCAAAGAAAGTGTGTAATAGACATAGTGGAGTTGGTGCTGATGGACTTGTAATCGTTATGCCACACAATAAATACGCATATAAATGGGATTTTTATAATTCTGATGGCAGCAAAGCAAATATGTGTGGAAATGCGAGTAGATGTGTTGCACATTATGCGTATCAAAATAATCTAGCACCAAAAAAGCATTCATTTTTAAGTGGAGCCGGAGAAATCAAAGTAGAAATCAAAGATGATGATGTGGTAGAAATAAATTTTGGAAAAATAAAAATACTAAAGAATGCTATAGATGAATATGAAATGAAATTTGCATTGCTAGACTCTGGAGTTCCTCATTTAGTAAGCTTTATAGATGACAAAATGCTAAGAAATAAAAATGATATGATGAAAGATTTGAGAGAAAAATATAATGCAAATGTAAATCTTGCAAAAATAATCAGCAAAGATACCATTCATGTAGCCACCTACGAAAGAGGCGTAGAAGATATTACACTTGCGTGCGGGACAGGTATGGCTGCTACTTATTATATAGCATTAATACAAAATAAGATTAATAAAATTGCCACACTAATACCGCCAAGCAAAGAGCCTTTATGCTTTAGAATAAAAAATGACGAAGTATATTATAAAGGCAAAATAGAGAGGATCTGCGATATTAAGCTTTTTCTATAAGTATATTAAAAAACCAATACAGTAATCCAATCGTATAAAAAAATACATTTGCATAATATAAATCAAATTGCTCTAACAAATAGGAGCAAAAAACAATGAGAATAAAGCCAAAGAAAAGAATAAGCAGATTTACAATATTATAAAAAGTGATGGTGCTTCTAAGAGAAAAAACAATTCTTACAAACAAAACAATGCTAACTAATGACAAAACAAAATCAATCATAGAAAATAAATTATAAAAATCATATATCCTTATACAATAACCAAATAAAAATATAATACTTACACTTAATGATGGTGCTGCTTCTTTTATGTATGTTTTATAAAAATGGTTATTATTAAATATATTTTTTTTATGAAAAAAAACAAGCAAAGGAATAGTGATAAAATAAATAAAAACAAAGCTATCAATGATTAATTTCTTTAGGTTATTTACCACTAGATAACTATTATCTAAATCATAAATATCTAAAATGCCATCTAAATTATTATCTTTTGGTGAAGACAATATACTAATCAATAATAATGATAAAAAAACAGAGATTCCATACAACGCCATATAAATACGCTTCCTAGAATCTTCTCTTGCATTTGATTGGATAAGATAAATCAAAATACAAATTGCAATAAATAATAAAATTCGTGATAGTTGTATAAATATATTATTTGGACGAAGAAAAATATCTAATAAATCCCCAAAATTATCAATAAACAACGATGAAACAATAGACAAAAAGAAAAATGAAGAAAAGAAAAAAAATATAAGCGAGAAAATTAATTCATTTTTTTGTTTGGTCATTAAAAATTCTTTAAAAAATAATTATCTATGCCATCGGCAATACCAATGGCTAATCTCTCTTGATAATTCTTTTTTTGTAATTTTTCTAAATCACTTTTATGCGATATATAACCAACTTCAACCAATATTGAAGGCATCAATGCACCAACCAAAACCCAAAAAGGACCTTCTCTCACACCACCATCTGTGGTTTTACTATATAATTTTCGTGCATTTACAAGCATTCCATGTTGCACATCTATGGCGAGCTTATTTGATGCTAGAAGTCGCTGCGAATTAATAGAGTTTAAAAATGATAATTTTGAGAAATAATTCATAACTTCAATATCATCTTTATTCTCTATTTCTGCAACTTTTCTAGCCCGTTCGCTTCTAGCACTGGACAAAAAATAAGTCTCAATTCCATTTGTAACACTATAACTTTTTGATGTTTTAGGTAGTGAATTTGCGTGAATTGATACAAATATATCCGCTTCTTTGTTATTAGCAAACTTTGTTCTATCTGTCAGGCTTATATAACTATCACTATCTCTAGTCATATAAACTTTATACCCTCTAGATTCTAGTGTCTTTTTGATAAGTTTTCCTATTGCAAGCGTGATAGTTTTCTCACAAATTTTACCCGCTTGAGCTCCACAATCTTTTCCACCGTGTCCTGGGTCTAATACAACAACTCTATTTGAATTATCTCTTGCTAAAACTATAGTTTCTTCTTGTTTTTGTTCATTTTTTGGCTTTGTTTGATTTGAAGCTTGGGCTAGTTTTTTATCATCTACTGAGTCAAACAAATTAGCTATATCATTTTGCGTTTGTTTATTTTGATTTGATTGTTTTTGCACTTCAAAACTAAGCAATAAAATATTTTTATTAATCTTAAAATTTAAAGAATCTATTTTTTTACTTTGCACTACAATCCTTGTAGTTGTCTTATTGTTTTGTGCAATGGTAATAAAATTTTTATTTTTTAATCTAAAAGTTTTCTTTGTAAGTGTATATTCTGATACTATATCATAAT
The DNA here is from genome assembly GCA_017508245.1 of Helicobacteraceae bacterium. Classification (GTDB taxonomy): domain Bacteria; phylum Campylobacterota; class Campylobacteria; order Campylobacterales; family Helicobacteraceae; genus NHYM01. The sequence continues at coordinate 192,602 of JAFVZI010000014.1, forward strand.
AGATTCCAGTGTTTATCTTGGATTTTTTAAAACTTTCTGATTTAATATTTTTATTAAAGATAATACTAACTATGCCATTATTTTCTTTTAAATCAATGACTTTCAATGGAGAGCCAAATAGCAAAAAAGGGATTAAAAGAAAAATCAATCTTATCAATCTATTTTCCAATCAATTCATCTATAAGTTCTTTGGCACTAATGATTTTATCGATTCTATATCCATTTGCACCTGTAAAATATAATCCGGTATCAAGATTCCCATAGCTGGCATCGCCCAATCTATCAGCTATACAGTATCCTACTTTTTTAGCTTCTACTCCTCTTTGACAAGGATAAACACAATTACTAACACACGCTATCTTTGGAGCAGTGCCCTCATTCATAGCTTTCAATATACCCATATTAATAGCTCTAGCTGGGTATCCAACTGGTGATTTAATAAGCTTTATATCTTCTTTTTTTAGTTTTGGCATAATCTCTAAATATGCCTTAGCATCACATTCATAAATACCTAAAAATCTAGTAGCCATTTGCACACCAGAAGCACCTAACGCTAAAAATTTATCGATATCATTTCTATCCCAGATTCCACCTGCAGCAATTACAGGAATATCTCCTTGAATCTTAACTTCTTTTACAACACTTGGTATGATATTTTCTAATTGAAATTCTTCTTTAAAACAATCTTCATATTTAAATCCTTGATGTCCACCGCTAAGTGGTCCTTCAACAATGACGGCATCAGGGATTCTATTGTATTTTTCTTTCCATCTCTTATAGATAATACGCAATGCCCTTGCGGATGAAACAATAGGAATAAGAGCGACATCTGGAAAATTTTTTGTAAATTCCGGCATATTGATAGGAAGCCCAGCACCTGTGATGATAATATTTGCACCCGCTTCACAAGCATCTCTTACAACTCTACCATATTCATTAATCGCATATAAAATATTTGCAGCAAGAGGGGCATTGCCACATATTTTTCTTGCATTTTTAAAAATCTCATTTAAAGCATTTTTGGAATAAAAATTAATTGCTTCAAATGGTTTGGAGCGAACAACTTTTTCTGCAAAATGCATTTTTTTATAATATCCTGTCCCAACACAACTAATGGTCCCCAAAGCCCCTTGAAGTGAAACATTGCCTGCCAATTCATCCCAACTTATACCGACCCCCATACCGCCTTGTATAATTGGATATTTAATAGTGTGCTTGCCTATTTTTAACGATTTAAACGATACATTATTCATTTTATAATAGCTCTCAAAAATTTTCTTTTACCAATTTGGATTACATATATACCCGATTTAAGCTTAAGATTTTCATCTAATATTTTAACGCCATCAATTCGAACTGCACCCGCATTGATATTTCTTCTTGCTTGTGAGCTAGAATCTGACATTTTGCTATCAACTAATAACTTGCAAATCCAGATGTTGGATTCTGCACTAAATTCATTCAAATCCTTAGGCACAGAATCTTTGCTAAATACTAAATCAAAATTCTCCTTTGCACTATTTGCACTATCTTTAGAATGATACCTCTCTACAATCTCTAAGGCTAGATTCTCTTTTGCACATTTTGGGTGGATGATGCCATTTTCTACATCGCTTTTTAATTTTTCTAATTTATCAAGACTAATACTACTAAGCAACTCATAATAACGCCACATCATAGAATCTGAAATACTCAATATTTTGGCATATATATCATTTGGATTATCTGCGATGCCTATATAATTACCAAGACTCTTGCTCATCTTATTTATTCCATCAAGACCTTCTAAAAGTGGCATCATAAGCACCGATTGCTCCTTGTTTAGACCATAAACCCTTTGCATACTTCTACCAACTAGCAAATTAAACTTTTGGTCATTTCCGCCACATTCTATATCACAATTAAGTGCTACGCTATCATATCCTTGTAATAATGGATACATAAATTCGACAATGCTAATTGGTTGGTTTTCTTTATATCTCTTTGAAAAATCATCTCTCTCAAGCATTCTTGCAACAGAAAACTTACCCATAAGCTGCAACATACCATCGCTTCCCAATGCATTCAACCATTTTGAATTAAAACAAACTTCTGTGTGTTCTCTTAGTAGAATCTTAAAAACTTGCTCTTCATAAGTCTTGGCATTTTTTAATACTTCTTCTCTACTTAAAATCTTTCTAGTTTCACTTTTGCCAGTAGGGTCTCCGATGGTAGCTGTAAAATCACCGATTAAAAATCTCACATCTCCACCAAATCTTTGCAATGTAGCAAGCTTTTGCAGAAGCACACTATGCCCTAAATGCAAATCCGGAGCAGTAGGGTCAAAACCAGCTTTCACAATGAAACGTTTGCCATCTTTAAAATAACGACTAACCAAATCTTTAATATATTCAATACCAATTATTTCACTTGTCCCTCTTTGTATTTCCTTCAAAGCATTATTTACTTTATCTTCCATCATTTTTCCTATATATATGCATCTTTAAGATTAGAAAAATCAACAATTTTATATTTCTTAAGAAGCATATTTTTTAACATTTTTGTATCGTGTATCGGTGTTTCAAACATAATCTCACAAGTAGTCATAAACTGGTTTTTATATCCATTATATGAAACTCCAATCACATTGCAATCATACTTAAGAAGTGTTTCTAAAAATTCCGCCAAAGTCCCTTTTTTGCCCTCTAGTGCTACTATTACTTTATAAGTTGCATTGACATCATCTTTCCAATGAACAAAAACCATTCTAGCACCATTTGATACCTCTAAAAACACCCTCTCGCATAATTTATGATGTATGAATACCTTAGAACCATTTTTTATAGCCAAGACTTCATCATTATGTTTTGGGCGACAACAATAATCAAACAATGTCTCTGAAATTGTATGATTTGAATAAACGATAAGATTCCCAAATTCTTGTTTTTTTAACTTTAATCTATCCAGCCGAATCTTAGATAAGAAATTGACATTATTTTTTAGTTGATTTTTTATTCTATTTTTTAAATCAATCAAAAAATCTAAATCTTTTGTAGCCTTACCAATAGATTGGAGAAGATTATTATCTTTTACAAAATTTTCTACAATATTCATATTATGGTCAAAAAATATTGTAGAGATGATATTAATTGCACTTTTTTGCTCAATCTCTTTTACCTTATGTGAGCATTGAATCTTTAAATCACTTTTTGCTTTTGAAGTCTTTACAGCGTCAATCCAAGTGCATTTTGGCACTGAAGAATCTCCTGTAATAATTCTCACTATATCACCACTTTTTAAAGTAGTAAGTAATGAGGATTTTTGATGATTTATATATGCTTCCTTTGCATAGCTACCAAGTTTTGTATGCACTGCATAGGCAAAGTCAAGTGCCACGGCTCCAACAGGAAGTGTATATGTATCGCCAGCTGGCGAAAATACAATAATATCTTCTCTATATAAATCATTTTTTGCTAATTCGTAAAATTCTTCTATATTATTGTCTTGATATTGAAGATTTGATATCCAATCAGTTGATGGCGACATACCAGTGTTTTTATATTTCCAATGTGCTGCTATACCAAATTCTGCTGAATGATGCATTTTGATTGTTCTTATTTGAATCTCAAATATAGAAGATTCATCAAAAACAGTAGTATGTATCGTTTGATAACCATTTTCTTTTGGCAATGCTACATAGTCTTTGAATCTTGATATAAGAGGCTTAAAGTGAAGATGAACCAAACCCAGTGCTTTATAACAATCAATATCATTATTAACAATAATTCTAATAGCAAGCAAATCTAATATCTCATCAATACTAACACCCTTTTTTTGTATCTTCAAAAATATAGAATATGGTCTTTTAATCCTACTTTCTATCCTAAAGTCAGAATCTAAAAACCCGCCTTGCATTAGCAATGATGATATTTTGGTCGTGAAATTGTTTAGCTTTAAAATAAGATTCTGCCTGTGCTCATTTAAATATGCATCTATCCTATTATATTCATCTCTAAAAATATAATAAAAACTTCTATCTTCTAATTCATTTTTAATCGATGATATGCCAAGCCTATGTGCAATAGGTGCATATACCACGAGAGTTTCTTCTGCTATTCTTCGCTGCTTTTGTTCAGGTAAAACATCAAGTGTAAGCATATTATGCAATCTATCACTTATTTTTATCACCAATGCTCTTATGTCTTTGATAGATGCTAACAGCATTTTTCTAAATGATAATGCAGAAGCCACTAGTTTTTCATTTGTATCTGACGGAAACTCTTCTTTTCTAATATCAACTATTTTTGTAAGACTATCTACAAGAGAAGCTACATCATCACCAAATTCATCTTTCACCCAATCAATATTATAATCGGTATCTTCTACCACATCGTGCAACAATGCCGCACATATCATAGATTCTTCACCACCATAATATGCGACAATGCAAGCAACCAATATCGGATGTATTGCATATGGGATTCCACTTTTTCTAACTTGTCCATTATGAGCTACTATGCAAAAATTTAATGCACTTCTAATTTTTGGAGACATAGAATAGAATAGAATATTTTCTAACCTATCTGTAGCCTTTTCAATAGTATCAATATCAGAAAATGATGAAAATAGATTCATAGCCTTAAAAAAATAACTACTCTATGCTATCTATTCTATCCAAGAATATCTTACCTTCTGCAATCTCTTTTAATGCTATATCTGTTAATTTGTATCTAGTTACATCCATATTAACAAGTGGAGTTGCACCATTGCCCAATTCTTTTACTCTACTAAACACAAAACAAGATAATTTATATCTATCATTATCAACTTTTTCTAATGCTTTTTCTAGCACATCTTCAATTCTATCCATAAGTCATACTCCTTTTATTTTACAATCGAATAAATACCCTTATTATGTTTGATAATATCCAATAAATTACCCGGCTTAAACATATTGCAAACGATGATTGGTAATCTATTGTCTTTTGCTAATGCTATCGATGTATCGTCCATAACCTTAATATCATCTTTTAATGCTTGGTCATAAGATAGAGAATCAAATCTAACCGCATCATCAAACTTGTTTGGGTCTTTATCATAGATTCCATCTACTTTCGTAGCCTTTAATATTACATCGGCTTCAATTTCAATAGCCCTTAATGTCGCTGCTGTATCAGTTGTGAAAAATGGATTCCCAGTTCCAGCTGCAAATATTACTACTCTACCCTTTTGAATATGCCTAATAGCTCTTCTATGTATGTAAGTCTCACATATTTCTTGAATCTCAATTGCACTTTGCACTCTAACATCAACACCGCAACGTTCTAATGCCTCTTGCATTGCAACAGCATTAATCACAGTTGCAAGCATCCCCATATAATCTCCACTAGTTCTTCTTATAATGCCACCCTCGCTAGCACTCACACCTCTAATGATATTTCCACCACCAATTACTATGCAAATCTCAATATCATTTTGAGCTAGTAGCTTTATTTCTTGAGCAATATATTGCAATATCTTGATATCTATACCAAAACCGTTGCCACCAGCTAGTGCTTCTCCAGAAAATTTAACTAAAACCCTACTCTTTTTATCTTGTGCATTAATACATTGTTGTTGCATACTCTACCTTAAAATCTATAAATATTTGATACATCAAGTTGTATGAAAGAATTTTTGGATTGTATAAAATATATTCTTAAAATACTTATATATTTTTAACAAAATATCTGGTTATGATACTTAAATGTAACTAAAATATATAGATTCTATACATATCACTGAATCTTTAGCATATTTGCTTGCATTTTTGATAATAAATATGGCAAATTATGCTCTTTTGTGCTAGAATGGCATATTTTTAAATATTATAAAGCTATAAGAGTTGCACTTGTAGTTAAATTTTAGTGTGGGAACTTAGCAAGAATTATGATTACTTGGATGCAAAAACACAGAAAATACCTCATTGTAACCGTATGGATAAGCAGCATTGCATTCATCGCTGCTACTATGGTTGGATGGGGTGCATATAATTTCTCTTCATCAGCTTCTAATGTGGCAAAAGTTGGGAATATAGAGATTAGCATTAATGACTTTCAAAGACAATATAAAGATGTATATAATAGATACAATGAGCAATATCAAAAAGTTTTAAATCAACCTTTAGATGAAGAACAGGCGAAAAAGATGGGGCTTGAAAATGAGACTCTGCAGATACTCATAGATAGGGCTTTATTAGAAAATTTTGCCATAGATTCTGGTATTAGAATAAGCGATGAAGATATATCACTAGAATTACAGAGCTTCGATATCTTTAGAGAAAATGGACAATTTTTAAGGGAAAGATATGAAGAATTTTTACGTCAAAGTAGAATGAGAGCTGCAGATTTTGAGAATCTAATCAAAAAAGATTTGCTTATAAAAAAAGTGATTGATTCGTTTCCTAGCATAGTAACACCTCTAGAGCAAGAATTATTTGCGTTGCCAAATAGACTAGAAGATAGAATCTCCATTGAAATTATTGATAACATAGGACTAAAAATTACAGATGAAGATTTACAAAAATATTACAACGAAAATAAAGATAATTACAAAAAAGATAGAGAATTTGAAGTAGAAATAATAGAAACTAAAGTGGAAAATAAGGAGATAGCAGAAAGTGAGTTGATCGCTTATTATGATGTGAATAAGACAAATTACACAAAAGATGGTGAGATACTAGACTTCAACAATATTAAAGATGAAGTAAAAAAAGACTATCAAAAAAGAGAAGCACAAAAAGATGCTCTAAAGACATACAATGATTTCATCGCAAATAAAATTAGTGGTGCTAAGATTACTATTAGTGAAGTAGATATAAATGATGAAATACTAAATGCTATAAACACAACAAAAGAAGGTGGTATTATAAAACCTATGTTTGATGATGATAAATTTATATCAATGAAGATTATTAGAAAACTTCCACAACAAACAAAGAGTTTTGATGAAGTAAAAAACATATTAAAATCAGATTATGAAAAAATAGCAAAAAAAGATGCTATCAAAAAAGCAGCAGAATCTAGAATAAATGTATTTAGAGGTCAAGATGTAGGATTTGTGTCCATTAATCAAACAAGACAAATAAAAAATCTAAATGAATTTGAGATGCAACAATTATTAAGTAAAATATTTACTTCAGATTCTAAAAATGGATATTTATTGTTGCCAAATAAGGCGATTTTATACAAGATTACGGAGCAAAGAATTATTGATAAAAAAATTGATAATAAGGAATTGGAAATATTTAAAAATATTAAATACAATCTATTGGAACGTGCAGTACTTGATTTTTTAGCTAAAGAATATAAAATAATAAATAATCTTAAAAAGGATTCGTGATTTGGAACAAGTAATTCTTGGTATTGATATGGGGTCTTCAAAAATATGTTCTCTTATCGCAGAGATAAAAGGTGGTGTTCCTCATATCATTGGAATGGGAATTCAACCAGCTCAAGGTATAAGAAAAGGCACCATAACAAATATAGAGCAAGCAAGTAGGTCAATTAGAGAATCTGTGAGCAATGCAAAGAGGATTGCTGGGGTTAATGTCTCACAGGCAATTATCTCAATATCAGGTTCATACACAAAGAGTATCAACAGCAATGCGATAACAAATAATTCAAATAAGGAAATAGGTATTCAAGAGATAAATAGGGCAATGCATACAGCACTGTATAATGCAGAAATACCAAATAATTATGAAATGCTACATGCGCTTCCTTATTCATTTAAAGTTGATGGTGGCGATTATGTTGATAATCCATTTGGTATGAATGGTGCTAGATTAGACGTATCTACACATATCATTGCTGCACAAAAAAATGGTCTTGAAAATCTAAAAAAAGCCGTAAGAAATGCTGGAATAGAAGTAACAGATGTCGTATTGAACGCATATGCATCATCAATTGCAGTTTTGACAAATGAAGAAAAAGAATTGGGTGTGGCCTGTATTGATATGGGAGCAAGTAGTTGTGATATTATGATACATTATGGTAATGCTATGAGGTATAACTATTTCTTAGGTGTTGGCTCGGCACATATTACAAAAGATATAGGAACGGTACTAAATACCACACTAACAACAGCAGAAGAATTAAAACGAAAACATATCACATTGTACGATTTGACACCAGAGGATATATATTCGGTATTAGAGATTCCATCAGAAAATAAAAGTATCCAGCTAGAGACTTTGCACGGTGTTGTTACATCTCGTGTATCTGAAACATTGATGCTCATTGAAGAAATAATAGAACATAGTGGCCTAAGAAATAATCTTGGTGCTGGCATAGTTATCACTGGCGGAATGGCTAATATGAAGGGTTTAGCAGAAATGGCATTAAATATATTCAAAGGATTACCTGTTAGAATCGCAAGTCCTAAGGATATAAATGGCTCATTTGATATACTAGACCCATCATATTCGACTGCTATAGGATTGATATTATATGGCTCTGGCAAATATACTAATTATGAATTAGATGCAAACAAAAAGTTGAAACATAGCCAAAATAAGACTACAGATAATGCAAAGTTATATGATTTAAAGGAAAACAATGATTTAAGCGATTTGAATGTCTCTACAAAAAATGAAGAAAGCAAGCAAGAAAAGATTGACATTAAGCTAAAGAAAAATACAGTCACAGAAAAAACTATAGAATGGTTAAAAAATTTATTTTAAAAGAGGGGTATTTGATGGATATAAATATAGAAGAATTATCTCAACCAAATGAAGTAAAAATTACTGCTATTGGTGTTGGCGGTGGTGGAAGTAATGCGATAAATCATTTAAGCATTCATGGTGTTTATAGCACCATCAACCTAGTAGCCATCAATACAGATAAACAGCATTTAGACAAAACAGAATCTCACACTAGGTTACTTATTGGAGAAAAGATAACTAGAGGATTTGGTGCTGGAATGGACCCTGCAATAGGACAAAAGAGTGCTGAAGAGAGCTATGATCAAATAAAAGATGTAATCAAAGATTCAAATATTGTATTTATTGCTACAGGTCTTGGCGGAGGGACTGGAACAGGTGCTGCACCAGTGGTAGCGAGGGCAGCAAAAGAACTAGGTGCACTTACAATAGCAGTAGTTACAAAACCATTCAAATTTGAAGGCGATAGAAAAGAAGAAGTCGCTGAAAAAGGCATAAGAGAGCTAAAAGAGTTTGTAGATGCAATCATTGTAGTGCCAAATGAAAAATTACTTGCAACAGTAGATAAAAAATTAGGTATGCGAGATGCTTTTAAGCTTGTTGATAACATACTAGCACAGGCATTAAATGGAATATCATCTATTATATTAAATAGTAGCAGTGGCGGTATAAATGCAGATTATGCTGATTTAGAAAGGGTAATGCAACATAAAGGATTAGCACTGATTGGTGTAGGCGATAAAACTGGCGAAGATTCTGCGACAGAAGCAGTAAGAGAAGCTTTAGAATCTCCATTATTAGACAATATTAGTATAAAAGGCTGTAAAGGTGCTATTGTGTATTATGAAATGAATGATAACTATCCAATATATGCGATACCTGATGCAAATGAGCTAATCAAGCAACAGTTAGATCCAAATGGGGTATTTAAATTTGCTTGCTCATACAATAATGAAATACAAGATAATCAAATAAAAGCTACTTTAGTTGTTACTGGATTTGAAAAAGAAGTGGTAGTGAAAGAACCAAATGACAATAGTAGCAATAATAATGTAACTATAAAACCAAATATAACATCGCAAGGTATCAAATTACGAAGAGTAAGTGGCTCAAATGAGAGTTTGTTTGACATACACGATTTAGGAGATTTAGAAAGCCCTTCTTTCCTAAGAAATCAAAGAGATTAGTTAGTAGCTTTGAGCTGCTAAATATGAGTTAGCTACCACAAGAGCGGCATCAAACGAAATATTTAATTATTTTTGTAGCAATTGTCGCATCTGGAATCTATACAATAAATAAAGACAACAAAAGTAGTCATACATACCAATTAAAGGGTAATAATATCATAAACTATTGGTGATAGCGTTGCAAATGGATTTGGGATACTATTTTATAATAGGAGCCGATAAGGCTCCTATTATTGTGAATAGGCAAGATTTTTCAGCGGTTCAAAACTTCTCTAAATCATAAGTCATTCCTTTAGGGAAAATTAGTTTTTGCAATCTTTGTTTAGTGTCTAATTCGCTATTAAGTCATAGAGTTTCAATATTGTTTATTGCACTACAAACATATTCAAGACAGTGTTTAAAATCATCTTTAGGTAATTCATCTATTATTATATCAGCCTTTATTTCCTGTTCTTTTATTGTGCATTCTTCTGACTTCATTTTGTAATCACTCTCATTTAGCTTTCCTGCGATATAAAGGTCAATTAACTTATTTTACTTATCTTGCATATTATCAAATTGTTCTGCATCAACATTTTCATCAATTGTGCTTGAAAGATTTGAATAAGCATAACATAGCACATAATAAATATTTTTAATTAAAATATTCTTAGCCATTATTTAATCGCTGTCCTTAAAATATCAGACCATTTTTCAATATTAGCTTGTTTATCAAACCAGTATTCTTTTAATAAAGGCAATATTTCATATTCAACAACACAATTTAACCATTCATCTGTAGCTATGAAACCTTTGTTATTGTTAATAAAAATAACTATGACCTATCTGAAAACCAACACTCAAGCAACTGTCATTACTGATTATAATGTTTAATTCTATTATTTTATCAATCAAGTTGTTAAATTTTTCATTATTTAGATTATTTTGATATTTCTTAAATCCAACATTTTCGAAAGCTAGAGCAAAGTCGTAAAACGCAAATCTTCTTCTTAGTGCATAATCAATCATTGCAATACTTCTATCGGCTGCATTCATCATGCCTATGATATACAAATTTTTAGGAACGCTAAATTCTTCGTCTTTATATAACAGCCTCAATGCCTGACCTCTTTTATCGGGATCAATAAGCATTAAGAGTTCACCGAAAATTTTACTTAATTTACCTCTATTGATTTCATCTATAATAAAGAAATACTTATTTTCACTATCGTCTTCTGCTTTCTTACAGAATTTGTAAAAAGGACCTTCTGTTAGCTCGAAACCATTTTCTTTAGGTCTATCTCAAACAAATTCAACTTGTCATATCTATTCTACTATAAAAAAATAACCCAATTTATACTTTTTAATCCTCATAAACACTTCAAAACTATTCTAACAATTCATTAATATTAAATATTTCATCTAATATCTTATTGGTTGATTTTGTTTCTTATAAAGGTTTACCGATAATAATATCCCTAAAAAAAATTCTAAAAACTTTATTATTTGTCCTAAAGTTGCCTTTTCTGCTGTTGCTTTTATTGTTGCGAGATAAATAAGTGCTTCTAATATATCTGTGTTTTCAGGCATAGTTATTCCTGATTGTATTAAAACACCTTGAATTGGTTTAGTTAGTTTTGAACTTAAAATAAGTTCTAAGGCTTGTTTAATATTTGCTTTTTCTTTTCTAACAATGCCTGATTTTATACCTGCTTTTTTGGCAAGCTCTTTTCTTTCTATCGGAGTTCGGAGTTCAATTTTAAATTTTTTAAACTTTTTTCATTCATTACCACACGCCCTATTATTTAACTTTCTTTAACTCATAAAAACAATACATTTCAAATATAATTTGTTTCGAATTGTTTTGTATTTGGGGTAGATGAAAATGATAGTTTTGCTATGAAGAGTGCGGATATTATTAAATAAAATCTAATAAAAATGGAGATAAATAGTGAGACAACTGCGTGATTATTGCAAAGAATTAATAAAGCACTAAATAGCACGAGAGCATTGCTGTGATACTAATATCAATTGGTGATAATATTTTTTTGAGAAATAAAATATTACAAAATCCAACCTTGATAAAATTGTAAAAAATACAAGAAAATATACAGATTGTGTCGTATTGTTTGGAAGCTCAAGCAGTGTGGGTGATAGCATATTAGGTAGCGTATCTCCAATGTATAATGATATTGCAAAAATATAATGTTCTTGTAGAATCCAAAAGTATGCAAGAAATGCCCACGCATCGCACACTTAAAATTGACCCTATACACTCAAATGAGGCTGGACACAATATGATTGCACAAACTATTACAACACTAATAAAAGATAATAAATAATATCAAATAATTTTAGCTTTTAAGAATAGATTCAAAAAAAAAATGTTTAAATTTTATTTACTTTTACTCTACTGGAGTTAAAAGAAAGTTTATTTCACAAGGAGTTGATTATGAAAAGAAGTGGTTTTAGTATGATTGAACTAGTATTTGTTATCGTTATTTTAGGTGTGCTTGCTGCAGTTGCTGTACCTAGATTTGTAACAACAAGGACAGATGCACAAGTTGCAATGGCAAGAAGTGATATTGCCTCTACACTAAAGGCGATCCCTGCAAGAGTATTTGCAGAAAACCTAGACCCTACAGCATCAACACCTCCGGGTTTTAGCTCTTGGGGAGAGTGGATGATAGATACAGGAGGACTAGATAGAGGTAGATGGCAAGTTGGTGGTGGCGGAAGTAGCGGTAATAGTAATAGTGGAATCCAACCAATTGGAAATGTAACAAATAGTAGTGGTAGTACAACTGGAGGTTGTGGGCAGATAATATGGATAGATACCTCGGGAAATTTAATATTCAAACCAGAAAATATACCAGCAACTAGTACAGGTAGTAATAATGGTGGAACATTCTGCAAAGCACTAAAAGAATCTTATCCAAGCGGATCAAATAGAATCATCCCTCTTGCTACAACTGGAGCTGTAAAATTCTAATATAGATTCTAGATTCTAGCTCAAGGGCTAGAATCTCTACTATAATGCTATTTTAAATTTCAAGGATAAAGTCAATGATAAATAGCATTAAGATTATATTAAATCAAATAAAACAAATATCTAAAGCAAGCAAAATAGCTTATGTAGAAATAAAAGATAGGCTAATTGAATTTTTAAGCTTTTTTAATAATGTAGAAACTTATGCCGCTTCGCTATCATTGTATTCATTATCTGCCATAGTGCCTTTGATTATTATTATTTTGTCTATACTTCTTTCAGTGCCAAATTTCCAAAATGAGGTGGAATATCTAAAAAATACTATTCTCTCAAATATATCACCAACAAACACAAGTGTAATCTCTTCATATTTAGACCAATTTATGGAAAACTCAAAAACACTTGGAATGAGTGCATTTATATATGTGTTTGGTGCATCGATATTATTTTTTAGAAATTTAGAAAATATATCATCAAAATTATTTGAGTCAAAAAAAAGAACTTTTTTTGATGCAATTACTGTATATTGGTCATTAATCACATTATTTCCGCTTGGAATGGGAGCTTCGCTATATTTTAGCTTAGAAGTGCAAACATTGATAAAAAGCTCAAATTTATTAAATTTATTTGATTTATTACCATACATATCAATATGGATAATATTTTTTATATTGTTTAAGATTCTAGCAAACAAGCCATTGCCATTTCTATCATTAATGTTGTCATCATTTATCACTATGATTGTATGGAGTTTATTAAAATGGGCATTTGTATATTATGTATTTTTTAATAAGGCTTACACAACAATATATGGCTCTTTTTCAATCTTGATGTTTTTTATACTCTGGATTTACTGCTCTTGGATTGTAATCTTGTATGGAATGCGACTAACTCAAGGCTTGATTACAAATTTTGGCGGAAAAAAAGATAATAATATGATGATATAATGCGTATCTCCATTTATCATCAATAATAATATGCAACAAATAATTTCTTAACAACTTATACATTATTTTTAAAAATTTGATTATAGTCAAGAATATAAATTATATAAAAAGTATCATTACAAAGTATTTTATTCTTAAAGTTAATACATGGGAGAGGTTTTTGGAGAACAGTCAAAATAAAAAGAATTTTTCCATTATTACTATAGCGACTATAATAGCGGTTACTTTCGTTATCGTGATAGGTGCATTTACATTTTACTATGCAGAAGGGTTTTCATACTTTAGCAACAAAAGTGAAGCGTGCAATAATTGCCATGTTATGAATGAGGTATATGAAGATTGGAGAAATGGAAGCCATAGAGAACACGCTACATGTAATGATTGTCATATACCAAATGAGTTCATATCAAAATGGATGACAAAAGCACAGAGTGGTGTAAGCCATGCTTACGCATTTACATTTAAAGATTTGCCAACAGTGCTTAGTGCGACCCAAAAAAGCAAAGTTAATGTACAGAATAATTGTATTCGCTGCCATTCAGAAGTGGCAAGCAATGTAGTGAATCCTACTACGAAGAAGATTCACAATTATGATAATTCATTAAGTTGCGTATCATGCCATAAGAATGTTGGACATCTTAGAAATTTTTAATCATCTTTTAACTTAATATAGGAGGAAATTATGTCTAAAGAAAAATCATTAGTAATGCCGATAGTGCTTACAGTAGCTATTATTATAGGTATTGTTATTGTGGCATTGCTAATAAACATTAACACAAAGAAAAATGAAACGATGGTTATCGCTCCAAAAAGCTTTGTAGAGCTGAGTGATGATAATCCTACATTTGATTATTGGGGAAAGAATTATCCAGAATATCTTGATATGTATTTAAAAGTTGAAAAAGAACAACCACGCTCAACAGATTTTGGTGGCAACTTGGCATATAGTAAATTGATTAGATATCCGCAATTGACAATACTTTGGGCTGGGTATCCATTTTCAATGGATGCAAATGAGGAAAGAGGTCATTTTTGGATTCAAGTCGATCAAATGGATACAGCAAGAAATAATAAAGATTTCTTGAATGCACACGGGTTTAAAGCATTTGGCGGACAACCGACAGCTTGTATGAATTGCCATAGTGGCTGGTCTCCTTGGCTTTACAAAAACGTAGCTAAAGGTGATTGGGTAGCATTCAACTCCACAAAATATTGGACTATGATTAAAAATGTTCCAGCTGTAAATGGAATAGAAGAAGGTTCTGATGCTCATAGCGGTCCTCATGGTGGAAAAAGAATGGGTGTAACTTGTGCGGATTGTCACAATCCACAAGATATGACTTTAAGAATCACAAGACAAGGATTAATAAATTCTCTTGTAATGCGTGGATATGAAAAAGACCCAGTGCAAGGAATAAAAGCTGATAGAAATGAGATGAGAACGTTAGTTTGTGCTCAGTGTCACGTTGAATACTACTTTAAGCCGACAGGAAGCAAGGTAAATGTTATGGGGGAAACTATAGCAAACGATCCAAGCAAAAAATGGTTTAATGGCACACAAAAAACTTATGATGAGTTTGATTCTTGGAGAGATGGAAACAAACCTACAGAAATACAAGTGGATGGAATAGAGCTTGTATTCCCTTGGAGTGTTTGGAAAAAAGATATGCCTTTTAGAATTGAAATGTTTGATGAGCATTACGACAAAGTAAGGAACTTGGAATCTGGTAAAGCATTTAAAGCAGATTGGACTCATAAAGATACAAAAGCTCCAATGATAAAAATACAGCATCCAGAATTTGAGCTATATAGCGGTAGCGTGCATGCTGCAAATGGGGTAAGTTGTGCTGATTGTCATATGCCTTATGTAAGGTCTGGTGCGAAAAAGATTACTCAACATAATATCACATCGCCACTTGTTGATGTAAATAGCTCTTGTAAATCATGTCACAATCAAAGCGAATCATACATTAGAAAGCAAGTTGCAGATATTCAAAATTCGATTGCATTTGATTTAAGAAGTGCAGAGTATGCTACTGTGAGCTTGATTTGGGATATTAAGAAAATGAGAGATGAGCTAAGCAAACAAGGTAAGAGTGATGAAGAAATCAACAAGATTCTAAAAGAACCATTGGAGCTTCATAGAAAAGGACAAATGAGAAGCGATTTTGTTGGTGCTGAAAACTCTACAGGATTCCACAATCCAAGAGAAGCTAGTAGAATGTTATTACAAGCAGTTGAAATGGCTAGACAAGGTCAAACTGCACTTGCTGTAGTTGCTAATAAATACAATATTGAATACAAACCAAGTGAGGCGACTTTTGAAGAAATTCAAAAATTCAATCCAGGAGAAATTAAGTATAAAGTTGATATGAATGGTCATAAAGCAGGAGATAGATATTATGAACATTTAAATGTAAATGGCAATCCTCCAAAAGACTTATTAGAGCTAGATAAAAATATCAAGCCTTATATAAACACTAAAGTTGATAGTCCTGTAAAATAATTTTGATATGGGGTCTTCCCTATATCAATCCACTTTAAAAATAACTTTGTTATCATTCCCTCATCTATTAAATCAATTTTTGGGCTCATATGAAAAAAAAGTTCGTATTTATTGTATTTTTTATAATCTCTGCTAGTGGAATATTTGTGTTCATTACAAATGAATATATAAAAAGACTTGAAAAAAACGCTATAGAAAAATATATGCAGTCCATACAAAATAAGCTAAAAGAATACTCACTTAATATGACGGTATCAGATGTTGAATGCAAAGGCTTTATAAAACACACGTGTAAAATTAATGATGCTAGAATCTATAATAATTTGGAAATAAATCTAAAAGACATCACCCTCTCAATAAAGGATATATCATACAACAATATTGGCGTATTAATCAATATAGACAAAATAAGTCATAATCATTACAATTCTTATTTGTCGCTACTTCCAAATAAATTTCAATATATCCTAAATCTGCACAAAATAGATTCTGAACTTGGATTTATAATGCTAGAGCGGTCTATATATTTTGATTTTGATAACTTTAATATGAATGCAAATTTAAATATATTATTCAGGGAAAAAAAGATGAGGAATAAAAGTATATTTTATATACTAAAAGAGTGGTTTGATCACACAACTCCAAGCTTTTATGAGTATAGCCTACATTATCTAACAGCACAACTAAGCTCAAAAGACAATAGAAGTAAAAATGATGAATTAATAAATATTTTAAAAATACTAATTAATAATATAGATAAAAAACGACTAAATAATAACAAGCTGGTTTTAAAATACTTAGATGAATTGATAGATAATGCTTATAAAATAATAGATGGAAAGACAAGTGAAGTTACATTAAATATAACAAGAAAAAATCCAAATATATCATTTTTTAATTCGCTACATAGCGAAGCGATGACAAAAAAGGGTCTCGAAATCATAGAAATCATAAATTCTATAAATGAGACTTACAATATAAATCTAAAAGTAGAATAGATATTTTAAGGCTTTGCCTTACCAGTTAGTTTTCTACATGATTCATTACTTGCATCACAAGTAATAGTTGGAGATTTTGTAAGAGGATCAGTTGTCACATCTAAACTAATAGTAATAGACCTAATGGTAGCAGTTACTTTACTGGCATCATTTACTTTAAATGCACAACCATCGCTATTGTTAGATTCCAAAGTCTTTAGATATTTTAGCTTGTCAGCATCATTTATCGTAGTTCCTTGTAAAAATCTCTTCGTATATTCCCTTGACAAAATCGTTTCAGTTTCAGATAGATTTGCTCTAAGTTTTGCAAAACAAGCATCGTCTCTACTAACTGATAATCTAGGCACAGCAATGGCTGTTAATACACCAACTATAACAATCACGAACACAAGCTCTATCATACTAAAGCCAACTCTTTTCATAATATAATCCTCACAAATTCACATTTCATTTAATCTTTGTTTATATTGTAATTAAACATTCCTTAAAATTATAACCAAGTTATGACTATTTTGATTAAATTTACATTTTAATCAAAATTTAATAAAATCTACCAAATAACTTATAGATAACAAAATGAGGAATGGATATGGAATCTAATATAAGGTTAAACAACCAAACAGTTACATCAACACCGAAAATAAATGCTGTTGATATGTTAGCAGGTGCAAAGCCAATAAAATTAAATAATGCACAAAGAGAAAGAGAAAGAGAAATCAAACAATCTGAACAGTCCGTGCAATCTCAACAATCTCAACAATCTCAACAATCTCAACAATCTCAACAATCTCAACAATCCGTGCAATCTCAACAATCCGTGCAATCTCAACAATCCGTGCAATCTCAACAAATAGTCAAAAAAACTATACAAGAAAGTGTAGTGGCCAATCCAAACAATCCAAATCAAACAATGATAAAAAAAGCAGATTCTATACATAGAGAAAATATACAACAAAAGATACCAAATCAACATGAAGTGCCATTGACGCCACAAGCAAATAGTCAAGTAAATCATGCTATACAACACGGCAAAACACAACCTAACAATCAAGTGCCACCAAAAAAAATAGATACTAATGAACAAAATGAAAATGTTGCAAATACGAATACAGATCTAATGCAAATATCATTATCAAACAATATGATGGATTATTCAGAACAAAGCAATGAAATATTTCTAACGCCATTTGATATTGAACAATTAGATTTCAATATGACAAAGAAAATTAGAGGCTACCTAAAAAAACTAATTAAAGTTGGTGGAAGTGATTTGCATATAAAAGCTGGTAGCCCAATTAGAGCAAGAATCAATGGTGATATTATAATCTTTAGTGAAGAAATCATTAGCAAAGATGATGCACTAACTTTTGCAAAAGAACTGGCAAGGAGAAGATTCAATGATTTGGTAGTGGATAAAGAATTAGATATGACCTATATTTATGATCAAAATATAAGATTCAGGGTCAATATTTTCTTTCAAATGGAAGGTGTATCTTTTGCTTTTAGGACGATACCAACCACGCATAGCACGATAGAAGAACTTGGATTGCCAGATGCAATAAAAAAGATTACAGAAATGGAGAGAGGGTTAGTGTTGATTACAGGGATTACAGGTAGCGGTAAATCAACAACACTAGCAGCAATAATAAATGAAATAAATAAAAAAAAGGCAAAACATATAATAACGATAGAAGACCCGATAGAATTTGTTCATAAAGATGCGAAAAGTATGATAAATCAAAGAAGTGTTGGAATGGATACAAACAGCTTTGCAAAAGCACTAAAAGCTGCACTTCGTGAAGACCCAGATATTATACTAGTTGGCGAGATGAGAGATATTGAAACAATTGAAATGGCACTTCACGCAGCAGAAACAGGTCATTTAGTATTATCTACATTGCATACACTTGATGCAAAAGAAACGATAAATAGGGTTATATCTGTATTTCCAACTAACGACCAAGCAAGGATACGAGCGATGTTAGCAAGTGTTCTTACTGCTATCGTATCACAAAGACTTTTAAAATCAACAAGTGGTGGCAGAGTTGCAGCTATTGAGTTATTATTTAGAACACCAAGAATCGAATTAATCATAAGCGAATCGAGAGATGGTGAAATTATGGAGGCTCTAGCAGAAGGAAAAGAAATATATCAAACTCAAACTTTCGACCAACATTTATTTGACCTTGTAACAAGTGGTGTTGTAGATGAAGAAGTAGCTCTAGAAAAAGCTACATCTCCATCAGACTTAAAACTTAGACTTCAAAATGTCAATTTTTCAGGACGTAATCAAGACGACACAATCTCAATCAAAAAATAAAACTAGAATCCTTTTAGATTCTAGAATCACAGATTCTCAGTTTATATAATAAAAATAATAGAGTATATTGTGGCAAAAGATCTTATCAATACATCCATTTTAAAATTATTTTTATCTTATTTTATACCATCTTTTGTAAGTATGTTTGTATTATCAACTTATGTAATTGTAGATGGAATCTTTGTTGGTAATGGTATCGGAGAAATTGGACTTGGAGCTATTGGACTAGTAACACCTATATTTTCATTATTTATTGGAATTGAGCTTTTATTTGGTATCGGAGGGGCAGCACTTGTTAGCATATCACTTGGTAAAAACAAGCCTCACAAAGCAAGGATAATATTTAGCTCAATTATTTATTGTTTAACTTCACTTGGAATCTTATTATCAATTATTATGTTTATTTTTAGAGAAAAACTGGCTTATGCACTTGGAAGCAATGATGAGCTTCTAGCTTATGTCATGCCGTATTTAAGTGTGATTATCATAGGTAGCACAATAATACTATTGCAATCTACATTATGCACATTTGCGAGAAATGACAAAGCGCCAAATTTAGCGATGATTTCATTTGTATTTGGTTCAATTATCAATATATTTTTAAATTATATATTTATATTTATTTGTCAATGGGGTATGTTTGGAGCAGCATTTTCAACCATACTTGGACATTTTTTTGGACTACTTATCATTTTGTGGCATTTTATATGCAAAAAAGGTGATTTATATTTTATAAAAGCATTTAGCTTTAAGGCATTAAATCTTGCGATAAAAAGCGGTATATCTCCATCTATGACGGAATTTGCATTTGGATTTACAATCGTGATTATGAATATATTTCTTATAAATCTATCAGGAAAACAAGGCGTAACAATCCTTAGCATCATTATGTATATTGGTGCAGTTTGTTTTGGAAGTATATTGTCAATCTCATATGGCTTACAACCAATAGCAAGTTATAATTTTGGTGCAGGACAGATAGGACGCACACTAAAAACACTAAAAATTGGTATGGTATTTGCGGTAGCTATGGGTATAATAATATATATCATCTTATTTTTTGGGATTCCACATATTGCAAAAATATTTCTAAAAAGTGATACAACAATATTAAATGATTTAATATTTGCCGTGAGAATATATTTCTTTGGATATTTATTTCTTGGCTCAAATGTGATAATTGCTGCATTCTTGCAAGCAACAGGCAGGAGTATAAGCTCTATGATTGTATCTGCGGCACACAATCTAGTATTTATGATGATACTTTTACCTATTTTTGCATATTGTTTCGGGGTAAATGGTATTTGGGCCAGCTATCCAGTATCGCTATTTTGTGCTTTTATTATTGGAATCTATATTTTAAAAAAGGAATTAAAATACTTCAAATCTAAGGAATAAAATGGAAAATATAATATTATTTGATATGGATGGGACGCTAATAGATTCTACAAATGCTATTTATCAAAGCTTCTCAAAGGTATTCAAAGACAATGATATGCCACTATTAAATAAAGATGAGGTAGCAAGATTTATTGGGCATACATTAGATGATATGTTTAGATTCTTTGGGGCAAAAGAGGAAGATATAGAAAAATATTGCAACGAATACAAAAGCCACTATATCAAAATATGCAACAAGCATACAAATTTACTGCCTTATGTGTTAGATTCTATAAAGCTAGCAAACACTTTTGCGATTTTGGGAATCGTTACGACAAAGTCAAGCAAATCTAGCAGGGAATTGCTAGTAAATTTTGGTATAGACAAATATTTTCATACAATTGTTGGCAGAGAAGATGTAAGTCATACCAAACCACACAAAGAGCCAATAATAAAAGCTCTAGATACTATAAATCTAAAAATTAGCAATGATAGAATCTATATGATTGGTGATACTATACTTGACTTAAATGCAGCAAAAAATGCAGAGGTCGTAGGCATAGGAGTTTTAAGTGGATATGGAGAAAAACAAGAATTGGCAAATCTTAGCCCATACATATTTCAAAATACACTTCAAGCGGTAAAATTTATACAGAATCTATGAATCTAATATCTATTTTTTTAAACAAAGTTTTTCAAAAAATATATGGATTTTATTCTCACCATTAAAATACAAGTTTAAACAAGGAGGGATAATTACAACTAGCAAAAAAATATGTGACACAAATAGTCTCAAGCTTATCATTTAATACTAATATCTCAATTGATGTTAAACAAACAGATGATGGAAATGATACATATGAAAATAATCCTTATAGAAAGACTTTTTAATTTCTAGTGGCACCATAGATTTTGATTTTGATGATTATTTTTGTGCTATTTTAATAAAAGATAAAATTGAACTTTGTGATATAAAAGTGTTTTTTACAATGGAATTTAAGATAAAACTCAATGATGGCAATATATTTATCACAAAAAAAAGCAAAGCCTAAGAATATGATTGCAATTTATACAAAAAGAGTTTTAGGAGAATTATTTTTTATATCCCAAAAAATAACAATAAAATAAATGTATCTAGAATCTTTTACAAATAAGCAACTAAAACTATAACTTAATGTTATATAATTAACCTTTTAATAAAAACACATGTTGGATTTTTATTAAAATGATTTGATATAACCTTAATTTTTAGGAGTGGATTATGCTAGAAATTAGATGGCACAGTCGTGCAGGTCAAGGAGCAGTAACTGGAGCAAAAGGGTTAGCCGATGTAATATCTGGGACTGGAAAACAAGTCCAAGCATTTGCATTTTATGGTTCTGCAAAAAGAGGGGCGGCAATGACTGCATACAATAGAATTGATGATGAAGCAATAATTAATCATGAAAAATTTATGAGTCCAGATTATGTGCTAGTTATCGACCCGGGTCTTACATTTATCACAGACATATGTGAATTTGAAAAAAAAGATACAAAATACATAATAACTACGCATTTAAGCAAAGAAGAGTTGTTAGCAAAAAAACCAGAGCTAAAAGATAAACAAGTTTTTATTGTTGATTGCATAAAAATATCACAAGAAGAAATAGGAAGTCCAATACCAAATGCACCTATGCTTGGTGCTTTTATAAAAGTATCTGGATTGCTAGATTTAGATTTCTTTCTACAATCATTTAAAAAAGTTTTAGGCAAAAAGCTCCCTCAAGCAATCATAGATAAAAATATGGTAGCTATCACAAGAGCTTATAATGAAGTGGGATAAGGAGATATTATGAAAAAAGGTTGGAATGAATTTGAAATAGGGTCTGCTTTGTTTCCATTTAAAGATTCTGGAAATGAAAATCTTTATAAACAACAAGAAGATAGAAACTACACAGAAAATAGCTCATATACAGCAAGTGTAGCACATTGGAGGGTCAATAAACCAGTATTTAATAATAATCACTGCATAAATTGCTTTAATTGCTGGTTATATTGCCCTGATAGTTCGATACTTGTTAGAAATGAAACAATGCAAGGCGTAGATTATATTCATTGTAAAGGTTGTGGAGTTTGTTCTAATGTGTGTCCTACAAATCCTAAATCACTACTTATGTATAGTGATTATGATGATAATGATGAATTAATTAGAAAATGGCCACAAAAAGAAGAAAAGAAAAAATAAAAGGGGAGAACTATGGCTTTACAAATGGAACTACAAAAAACAGAGGTTTGGGACGGAAATATGGCTGCTAGCCAAGCTTTACGTCAAGCACAAGTAGATGTTGTAGCAGCATATCCTATTACTCCATCTACTCCAATTGTGCAAAACTATGGAAGTTTTGTATCTAATGGATACATAGATGGAGAATTTGTAATGGTAGAATCTGAACATGCCGCTATGAGTGGCTGCGTTGGTGCTGCTGCTGCTGGAGGGAGAGTGGCTACTGCCACAAGCTCTCAAGGCTTTGCATTGATGGTTGAAGTATTATATCAAGCATCTGGTATGAGGCTTCCAATATTATTAAATCTAGTAAATAGAGCGTTAGCTGCACCATTAAATGTAAATGGAGACCACTCTGATATGTATCTAAGTAGAGATACAGGCTGGATAAATCTATGCACTTACAATCCTCAAGAAGCTTATGATTTCAATCTTATGGGCTTTAGGATTGCTGAGGATTTGCGAGTAAGAGTGCCTGTTATAGTGAATCAAGATGGATTCATATGCTCACATACTGCACAAAATGTGAATCCTTTGAGTGATGATGAAGCATATAAATTTATAGGTGATTATAAAAAACACAACGCTATGCTTGACTTTGATAAGCCTGTTACTTATGGCTCACAAACAGAAGAAGATTGGCATTTTGAACATAAGGCACAATTACACAATGCAATAATACAATCACAAGAAGTCATCAAAGAAGTATTTGATGAATTTGCAAAACTAACTGGTAGAAAATACAATCTTGTTGAAAAATATGATAGCGATGATGCAGATTTGATAATAGTTGCACTTGGAACATCAGTAGAATCTGCAAGATTTGCAAGTAAAAAAATGAGAGAAAAGGGCTTTAAAACAGGTGTCGTATCAATAAGAACATTGCGTCCATTACCATACATCGAACTTGGAAATGCACTAAAAAATGCAAAGGCGATAGCTACTATGGATAGAAGTCTTCCAGCTGGTGCTATGGGTATGTTGTTTAATGAAGTAACTGCAGCAATTTATCAGGCACAAGGAACAAAATATCCTGTTATCTCAAACTACATATATGGTTTAGGTGGAAGGGATTTGACCCAAAAACATTTAGAAAATGTTTATATGCAATTAAATGAAGATGCAAAAGCCAAAAAGCTAACACATCCGACACAGCAATTTTTAGGCGTTCGCGGAAAAGACTTGGGATTTTTTTGATAGGAGATAGCAATGACAAGAGAAATTAAAAATTTAAAACAATTTTCAAATATAGCAGAAAAATTTGAAGGTTCGCATTTATTATGTCCAGGTTGTGCACATGGTATGATTGTTCGCGAAGTATTAAATGCAGCTGATGGACCTTTGCTTATTGGAACATCGACTGGTTGTCTTGAAGTATCAACTGCTGTATATCCATATACTTCTTGGAATGTTCCTTGGATTCATATCGGATTTGAGAATGGCTCCACTGCTGTATCTGGTGCTGAAGCTATGTATAAAACATTGGTAAAAAAAGGTAGATATACTGGTAAAAAACCAAAATTCGTAGCATTTGGTGGTGATGGCTCTACTTATGATATAGGTTTCCAATGGATTAGTGGGTGCTTTGAGCGATGGCACGATATGACTTATGTATGTCTTGATAATGAAGTATATGCAAATACTGGCGGACAAAGAAGTGGCTCTACCCCGCTTGGTTCATCAACCTCAACATCGCCCGCAGGAAGTGTAAGCTATGGTAAAAAAGAAAAGAAAAAAGATATATTGCTAATTATGGCAGCACACGGGGCACCATACGTAGCTCAAGTAGCTCCAAATAAATGGAAAGATATGAATAAAAAAATAAAAAGAGCACTTGATACAGAAGGACCGACTTTTATAAATGCGATGAGTGCTTGCACGACAGAATGGCGATTTAGCTCTGATAAAACGATAGAAGTTAGCGATTTGGCTGTAGATTCTCTAGTGTTTCCATTGTTTGAAATTATTGATGGGAAGGAGCTAAATATTACATATAGACCAAAAAATATTGTTTCTGTTAGAGATTATTTAGGTGTTCAAGCAAGATTTAAGCATTTATTTAAACCAGAAAATGAGCATATCATCGAACAATTACAAAAAGATGTAAATGATAGATGGGAATATCTCCAAAGAAGAGAAGAAGCAAAAGTATAAAATTTATTAGAATCTTTTAGATTCTAATAATATAAACACAGAAATTAATCATTCTTTATTATCCCATAAGATTTTTATCTTTCCATCTTCCATTCCAGTAGCACACATACCCATTATATTATAACCAGCATCGACATAATGCACTTCACCTGTTACACCGCTTGAGAGTGGAGATAATAAATACATAGCAGAATTTCCAACCTCATCAATACTAACATTTTTCTTTAGAGGTGAGTTTATTTCATTCCATTTTAATATCAATCTAAAATCGCCTATGCCACTTGCAGCGAGAGTTTTAATAGGACCAGCCGAAATTGCATTTATCCTAATATCTCTACTTCCTAATTCATATGCTAGATATTTGACACTAGATTCCAATGCAGCTTTTGCGACACCCATCACATTATAATGCGTGATGTATTTTTGTCCGCCTAGATAGCTAAGTGTAACAATCGACGCTCCTTTATTTAAAACCGGTAACAATTCTCTAACAAGCTCGATTAAAGAATATACAGAAATTTCCATCGCTATTTTAAAAGCATCTTTTGTAGTATCCAAAAATTCTCCATCTAAAGCCTCTCTTGGTGCAAATGCTACACTATGGACTAGAAAATCAAGCATTCCAAAATCTTTTTTTATAGATTCTCTTAAATTGCCAAAATGCTCTTTTTGTGCAACATCAAGCTCATAAATACAATTACTATTAAATTCGCCAGCAATAGGCTCTACCCTCTTTTTGATACTATCATTTAAATAAGTAAAAGCCAAAGTTGCACCCTGATTAAAACAAGCTTTTGAGATTCCATATGCTATCGACTTATTATTTGCTACACCAACAATCAAACCTTTTTTATCTTTTAGAAACATTTTTACTCCTTAATTATTTGATAAAATTTATTTATATCCAAACTGGCACTACCTACCAAAACGCCATCACTAATCTTTAGAATATCACTTGAATTATTTTCATTAACACTGCCTCCATAAACAATAGGCGCATTACTCATATCACGTAAATGGCTTACACATTCACTAATCTGCTCCAAAGTTGCATTTAGCCCAGTGCCAATAGCCCAAATAGGCTCATATGCTATTATTAGATTCTTGTAATCTACATCGATTACTTTTAATTGAGACTCTAAAAAATCGAGATATTTTTTACTTGTTCGCACTTCCAAGCTCTCGCCTATACAATAAAAAATCTTAAAATTTTTACTTTTAAAATAATCAAATTTTCTTGCACAAATATCATCATTTTCAAAAAATAGATTTCGTCTTTCACTATGACCTATAAGTATAGTTTTAATGTCAAATTCTTCTAAATGCAACAATGATGTCTCGCCAGTAAATGCTCCGCTCTTGCTGTCATTGCAATTTTGTGCACCTAGTGTAATATATTTATAATTATTTTGCACCAATGAAGTATTTGATGGAAAGATGTATATATCTTTGTCATTACAGATTCTAGAATCAAATACAGAATCTAACTTGGAATTTAAAGCATTTAAATAATCTATACTAGCTTTTCTAGTCAAATTGGATTTAAAATTTCCAGCTATAACTTTCAATATCAACTACCTTATATAAAATTATTGTAGAATTTTACACATTCTTAGCAAAGTTAAAAATAAATAAAGGTTTTGCAATGGAAGGCATATTTAAAGAAATAAATAACAGGGTAAAACACAAACTAAGTATGTTATTAAGCAATATTGTACCACCAAAAATGCCAGAATTTAGCATACAAGATTCAAAAGAAGCTATATTTTTTATTTACTTACAAAACGACAAAATATCATTTATTAGCCACAAAGATGATAAAGAAGGCGATGAAATCATAAAGGTTGGAATGATAAATGATAAATTCACATTTTATCCAATCAAACAAGATTCTATATATTTTGGAGAAAAATTTGAATTACAAACTTCTAGATTCATTGAAAGCATTTTGAATAATAAATTAAACATAATTGCAAACAAAATATATAGTGATATGGAATTTTTCCTTGATAAAATAATAGAATACGAAGCTTTGTATATAAATAAATTGGATAATATGGAAATAAAGCTAAATTTGCTAGATAAAACAAATATCATTTACGCAAATGATGAATTATATGAAAAATGCAGCAATGAAATATTAGAAAAATTACATTACCTCGCAAAAACAAATATAAGAGATTCGCATCTAAATATATTTAGCATAATGTATCCAGATGGAATAAATGATATAGAACATTTTATGATACAAAAAACATCTCTTGATGCAAATATGCTAAAAAACTACTACAACAAATCAAACCTGAGCAATCCAAGCTTGATAGAAAAAATAGATATAGAAATAGGCAATCAAACATTAGAAATTAATTATCTAATAAAAAATATATATCTTAAACACTCTACAAAAAGACAAATCTATGCAAATTCTGAAGTGCTAATAGATTCTATAAATGGTATCAATATGCAACCAAATGACATTTTATACTCAAATAACGAAATCAAAGTAATCATAAATAAAGATAGTCTTATTATCAAGAATCTTACAAACAAAAATATTGATATAAATGAGATAAAGAGCATATTTTATATAAATAATTCTACGCAGCCCTTTATCCAAACACAAAATGCAAATATAAAAATAAATGCAAATACAGAAATAAGTATTGATAAAAAAAATGTATCTATCAAGAATCTAACAACCAATAATATTCAACAATATTCGATAATGCATAACATAAAACTAACTTATGCAATAGACGATGAAAACAAAAACTTAGTTGGGAAAAGTCAATATAAATTATGTGATATTCTTAACTTATAGACCTCAGCCATTCTTTTATAATATTACCTACATTACTACTATCTACTATCGTGTTATTGCATTCATCTTTGCTAAATAAAGATTCTATATTTTTGTGTATCGGTAAAGAAAATTTACTAGATATGTAATATAGAGCATCTTTATCATTACAAGCAGAATCTAGACCTAGTGCTTTTGCTATAGTTGGTGCAAATTTACTCCATTCAGCTGTAGATACAATAATAGTCTTTATTCCATCATTTTTATAAGCATTTAGTGCAGTAGCAGTGTGCGGGTCTATGATAATATCTTTTTGTGCATATTCTTTTATGGTGGCAAGAGTAATATTATCATCACTTTTATGAGCATCAAAATACAAATTAAGCTTTGCTAGTTCGCTTTTGCTGATTTCATATGATTTATCTCTATCTAGATTCTCCATTAATTCTTTTGTTCTTTCATATCCATACAAATGAAACAACACCCTCTCCATATTCGAGCTTTTCAAAATATCCATAGCAGGCGAATTTGTCTTTAACAATCTGCGATTTCTTATATCATATTTACCGGTTTTAATAAAGTCAAAAAGGATAGAATTAGCATTTGTAGCAATGATGATTTTATTTATTTTTATACCCATCATTTTTGCATAAAAAGCACCCAAAGCATTACCAAAATTTCCACTTGGTATGATGATATTAATAGATTCTGCACTATTTATGATATTATGTTTTAAAAGGTAAGTATATGAATATATGTGATAAATGATTTGGAATATAATCCTTCCAAAATTCACGGAATTTGTAGCAGAAATACAAAAATTATTTTTATCTAAAAACTCCCTAAAATCTACATCACTAAGCAAGTTTTTTAATACACTTTGTGCGTCATCAAAATCACCATTTAATGCCAATACTTTGGTATTTTTTGCATTATTTGTAGTCATTTGCAATCTTTGGACATCACTTGTGCCACCTTTTGGATACATACAAATTGCATAAATATTTGGCTGGTTTTTTATTGCTTCCAGTGTTGCTGGCCCTGTATCTCCGCTTGTAGCTGTCAATATTAGATATTTTTTATCTTCTTTTTTTGCCAAATCACATAGGATTCTACAAAATGGCTGCATTGCCATATCTTTAAATGCCCTAGTTGGACCGGTGTATAATTTTTGAAGAAATAAATTATCATCTAACTTAGTGAAATCTAGCGGAGTATTTGGGTTATCAAATGTTTTATAAGAAAAAAGTGCATCACAAAGAAGGCTAGAATCCGCACCTAGAATCTTAAAAATATATTTTGTCAAATCATTATACGATAAATCTTTTATATCATCGATACTTATTTGTGGAATATTTTTCAAACTCCACAATCCATTAAAACTAGCAACAGGCTTTAATATCGCCTCATACAAACCGATATTAGCATCTCTGCCGTCATTTCCTCTTGTTTCTATTAACATTTAAATTCCTTTAAAAAAGCTCTAAGCTTATTGTAATCTTTGCGACTTAGATACCTGCTCTTTCCACTAGGAAGTGCATTAAGCTCTACAAAACCATAGCTTACGCGTTTTAAATCAATTATATCAAGTCCAAAATAAGCAAAAAATCGTCTTAATTCTCTATTTTTTCCCTCTATAATTCCGACCTTTATTTTGCTCCAAGATTCTGCCTCTTTGATAATTTCAAAAAAACTAAATGGTGCAAAATCCATAGCTTTTATCTTGCTATACTTATGTGCTCCGGCACTCGCATCACTTAGACTCAAGCCATCATTCATCGCATCTATAACTTTTTGATTAATCTTACCATTGATTTTTAGATTGTAGATTCTAATTAAATTGCTTGTCATTAACTTTGTTGCAATTTCTTTAGAATCTGTAAGTAAAAGCAATCCACTTGATGCAAAATCTAGCCTACCTACTGGAATATAATTTCTAAATTTAGAATCTAGCGTATCATAAATTATCCTTCTACCTCTATCATCACTTTTACTTACAAGTTCATTTTTTGGTTTATGATAAACAATCACACTATATTTTGTGTTATCTTTTGGCTTAATCTCTTTGCCATTAATAAAAACTCGCTCTTTGGTTACAATATCTCCAAAAGTTGCAATTTTATTATTTAGCTTTACCTTACCGTCTTTTATAAGTTCATCGGCTTGTCGCCTAGAAAATTCCGTATTGTGTGAAATCCACTTATTTAGTCTCATTATGCAATCTTAAAACTTCTCATCTTCTCTTTAAAATTATTATTGATTTTATAATTTGAATACAATAGATATGAAAGATTCCTGTCTTGCACTCTAAATACAAGTCTCTCACTACCACCATTTTCTATTGCAAGATTCTGTATATCTTTTAGATTCTCATATGTAAGATTACAAGATACATCTAAAATATAATCTATGGTATCTTCTATGACCTCATTTTCGGCAACTATCATAGAATCTTTGGTATCATTTTCTTCTACAAACTCAATATTTACTCTCTCGCTTTTTGCTTCATCTATGGATATGATTTTTTCGATTTGCAACGATATTAAACCATCCCTAAGACTTGCCTTGCATTTTAAGCATATAGGCTTATTTTTTGGGGCATTTTCTATCTGCTCAAGATGTTTTTCAAAAACTTGAAGCCAGATATTGCCGACCTTATCTACGATAAGAATCTCTGCAAAACGATTCCCTTTTTTGCTAATCTTAGATTTAATATCTTTGATAATCCCAACAATTAACAATCTTGAGCCTTCTTTTAAGCGCTCTATGTCATAGCTTAGGACGACACCTTTTATATTATCAATCTCATTGCTAAAATCATCAAGCGGATTCCCACTCATAAAGATTCCAAGCATCTCATATTCAAAATCTAATAATTCCATCTTGCTATATTCATCTTCATGTATGATATTAAGCACCAAATCACTGCTTGTATCATCAAAATCTTTGAATAGAGAATCATTTGAATTTATTATTTCTAGATTCTTAGAGTTATTTTTAACCGCATCAGCAATATAATCAAGATTATTTATAATACTTTTTATACTATAGCCCAAATCACGCAATGTCCCTGATTTTGCTAAAGATTCTATGACTTTTTTATTTATCACTTTAGAATCTATTTTGCCTAAAAAAT
The DNA here is from genome assembly GCA_017508245.1 of Helicobacteraceae bacterium. Lineage (GTDB taxonomy): Bacteria > Campylobacterota > Campylobacteria > Campylobacterales > Helicobacteraceae > NHYM01. Next base: position 223,941 of record JAFVZI010000014.1, read on the forward strand.
CTTCTAAAGTATCAAATTTTTTATCTTTTCGTGCTTGCAATATCATTTGTATAGGCTTCTCGCCAATTCCTTTAATCGCACTAAATCCAAATATAATTTTCTTATCCCCATTGATAATATCAACACTAAAATCTTCCATAGAACTATTAATATGAGGTGGCAATACATCAATACCCATATTTCTACATTCTTGTATATATTGATTTATATTATTGACATTGTTTTTCTCGCTTGATAATAATGCTGCCATAAATTCGTGTTTGTAATAAGTCTTGAGATATGCTGTTTGAAATGAAATCATTGCATATGCAGCAGAGTGAGATTTATTAAACCCATATCCTGCAAATTTGACTATAAGTTCCCATAATTCATCGCTCTTTGCTACATCAAATCCATTATTTTTTGCACCACTTAAAAATTTAGCTTTATTTTCAGCCATAATTTTATTATCCTTTTTACCCATCGCCCTGCGAATCAAATCCGCTTCACCAAGTGAGAATCCACCGATAGTTTGCACTATTTGCATAACTTGTTCTTGATAGACAATAACACCATAAGTGCTTTTTAAAATCTCCTCTAATTCAGGAAATATGTATTGTGTTTTTTTGACACCGTGCTTTCTATCAATAAAGTCATTTACCATTCCAGATTCCATAGGTCCTGGACGAAAGAGTGCAAGAACAGCTACTAAATCATCAAAACTATTTGTCCTTATCTTTCTATTTAAAGCTTGCATTCCGCTAGATTCTATTTGAAATATTCCTACTGTATCACCGTTTCGTATCGTTTCATATACTTTTTGGTCATTTAAATCAATGGTATTAAAATCTATCTTGTTATTAATAAGCTCAAATGTTTTATGAATCACGCTTAGAGTTTTTAACCCTGAAAAGTCGAATTTTATCAAATCAACTTTCTCTAAATAATCCATAGAATATTGTGTAGCGATTTTATCGCCGATTTTACACAATGGAATCTTCTCCCATAATTCATTTTCACTATTGATTACAATAGCAGCAGCGTGAGTTCCTAAATTTCTCTTTTGGTTTTCTAACACAAGTGCATTCTCCCACACAGCATTTAAAACCTCATCTTTGGCAATAGTTTGTGAAATTTTTGGCTCTAACTCAAAAGCACCCAGCTTATCTTTATCGGCTTGATCACCTGTCTTTAGCTGAATTTTTAATTTATTTGGAATTAATTTTGCAAATTCATCAGCCTTTTTATACTCAACTCCAAAAACTCTTGCAACATCTCTTATTACAGATTTTGCAGACATTGAGCTAAATGTTACGACGTGTGCGACATTATTTTCACCATATTTATTAATAACATAATTTATAATATCACCTCTTTTATCTTGACAAAAATCCATATCAATATCTGGCATACTAATTCGCTCTGGATTTAAAAATCGCTCAAATAGCAATATATGTTTTATTGGGTCAATATCTGTGATTTCTAAACAAAATGCCACCAAACTACCTGCTGCACTTCCTCTACCCGGTCCAACTGGTATATTTTGTCTTTTTGCTTCTCGCACAAAATCCCAAACAATGAGCATATAACCAGAAAATTTCATTCCTTTTATGACCTGCATTTCATAATCCAGTCTATCTCTATAAATTTGGTGATTTTCTTTTTTTACATTTTTTAGCCTATTTTCAAGACCTTCCTTGCATTTGTATTCAAAATAAGAATCATCATCTATGAAATCTAGTCCTTCATTTTTTGCATACTCACTTGTAAATTTAAAAGTAGGTGCAGTCGGTGGCGTATTTTTTGTAATAATATTTCCATTTGGGTCTTTTATCTCAATACTTTTTAAGTCTATAATCAAATTGCATTTATCTACTAATTCTTGTGTATTTGTAAGTGCATCTGGAATATCAACAAATAATCTTTCCATTTCCTCACACGATTTGATATAAAATTCATTTACAGAATGTTTCAATCTATTGTCGTCTTTTAGTGTTTTTCCAGTAGAAATACACATCAATACTTCTTGTGAAAATGAATCTTTTTTAGTTGTATAATGCGTATCGTTTGTAGCAATTATTTTTATTCCTGTTTGAGTAGATATGTTTATGATTTGCTCATCTATAAACCTTTGCTCCAAGATTCCATGACGCATAATTTCTAAATAAAAATCATCACCAAAAATATCTTGATATTCCAACGCTACTTTTTTTGCATGCTCAAATCCTTTAGCATTATTTCTTTGGCTGATTGTATTTAGATGATAATTTACTTCACCTTGAAGACAAGCAGAAGAACAAATAAGCCCGTTAGAATGTTCTTTTAATATTTTTTTATTTAATCTTGGACTTTTATAAAACCCATTTATATATGCTTGAGAACTAAGATACATAAGATTCTTATAACCTGTTAGATTCTTTGCATATAGACACAAATGGAATCTAAGTGGATTTTTAGAGCCTAAATCTTCATCATTATGTATATATGTCTCAATTCCAATTATTGGCTTTATGCCTTCTTTTAGCATATTAATATAAAAATCAAGTGCACCAAACATGCAGCCGTGGTCTGTTAGAGCGACAGATTTCATATTTAGCTCTTTTAGTCTTTTTGCCAGCTTTTTAATCTGATTTGCACCATCAAGTAAGGAATATTCACTATGCAAGTGAAGATGTGTAAAATTACTCAATTTGCCGCCTTTGCAAAAGTTTCAACAAATTTAGCTATTAAAACAATAACAATTACTAATGTAGCAATGTATTTGATTATAAAATACCATATGTTAAATATGGTTCTACTCATAAATCCTTTTACAAATCTATATACGACTTTTTTACTAACAACAAATCCCAAAAATATCAATGCCAATAATGCACCAAGAGGCATAATAATAGCTGCTGTAAAGAAATCTATCCAGTCCATAAACCCTTTGCCAAAAAATGTCAAATATGGACCATAATCTTCTGTAAGAGATAAGATGACAAGCAAACCAATAGCAAATATCGCAACACACAATAAATATGATGCTTTTGGACGACTTATATTGTAGTTATCGGATAAATAAGCTACAGGTGGCTCTAAGATTGATATTGTTGAGGTGATTCCGGCAAACAATACTGCGGCAAAAAATAAAAATGAAACAATATTTCCATAAGCCATTTGACTAAATACCAAAGGTATAGATTTAAATAACATTCCAGGACCGCTACTGGCTGATTGACCATAATTGAACAAAAATGTAAAAATAATAATTCCTGCAATGAGTGATATAACAATACCAGAGAGTGCAACCCAAGCAGAACTGCTTAATAAATTATCTCCCTTTTTTGCAGATGAACTATAGGTGATAATCGTCCCAACACCAATAGAGAGCGAAAAAAACATCTGACTTAAGGCCATAATGATTACATCTGTATTGATTACATTCACATTAAATGAAAATAAAAAATCTACCGCTTGGTCAAATGAATCCACAGTCATCGCATAGAAAAATAATCCAATAAAAATGATAAACAATAATGGCATTAAAATGAAATTATACTTTTCTAATCCATCTTTAACACCTTTTGCGACAATATAGCTAGTCAAAAATATACAAACGCCAAAAGAGGCACTAGAAGCAAGAACATTATCTGAAACAAATGCACCAAAAGTATTATTCGATGCCTCTATTGTATCTGGAAGATTGAAAGAAACAATAGCTAAATAGTAAAAAACCCAGCCCAAAACAACAGCATAAAACGTAAGGATTAGCGGTCCGCCAATAATCATTATGCCTGCTTTTTTCCAATGTTTTTTTACCGTAGGGTCTAGTGTATCAAATGCTCTAACGACATTTTTTTGTGTTTTATTTCCAATAACCATCTTTGCTACAAGGATAGGAATCCCTATAAAGATAGTCAAAAATATGTAAATCACAACAAATGCACTTCCTCCATATTCACCCGTCATATACGGGAATCTCCAAATATGTCCTAGTCCAATAGAGCTTCCCAAAGTCGCTAATATAAAACCTAGCTTTGTAAAACTATTCATTTTTTTATTTCTTTATGTTGATTTGACTGATTCGATAATGATACTAAAAAAATATTTATCATTAATTAAATGTTTCAATATTTCAAAAATTATGCAATATGGGTTATTGTATTGATTGAAAATACTCATTTAGCTTCGCATCTTGTGTGCCTTGAATGTTAGATATTGCATTTATACTACTTGAAAATAAAAGTGAGATTCCAGTAAAAATATTGCTACCCATACTATTTGCACCACGGATTCTTGCAAATCTCGTAGAAATAAATGGAGAAAAAGCTAAACCATTATTAATACTCACATCAAGCCTGACACTAAGGCTAAAATTATGAAGTAAATCACTTTCTCTAAACCTAGAATATCCCACATATTGTCTCATAAAACCTTGATAAATAAGCCTTATATCATCGTTAATTGGGGTTTTAGCTCTTAGTCCGGCTTCTATTGCTCCTTTTATGCTACTTGGTTTATATGTTAAATCAATCTCACCTACTCCTGCAAAATAAAACTCATCAATATATTTACCATCTAAGAATCTAAGACCCGCTTTATAACGCAAATAGTGATTTTTTGAACCATCATCTTGTTTTGTAAATTCACTCTGATATTCACCATCTATAAATGGACCTAAAAATCCATTCTCAAACAACAAAACTTTACGCGTATAACCAGTGCTAAAAATAACATTATCTGCTGTTTCATTTCTAGTTGTAGCTTCATATTTTGGATTAAGAATAATTAGTCCATATTCTGCATATAATCTATTTGTTATCCTGCTATTGGCCAAGTTGTGTTCTAATGCAAAATCTGCTATCAAACTAGCAACAGTCGTGTTATCTCCACTAAATTTATTTGTGCCAAACTTTCTATACTCATCACTCACATTTATCGTAGTATTTGAAAAGTCAATGGCAATCCTTCTTATATCAATCTTTAGCAATGTCTCTTCTACACCACCAATAAAACCAGTAATCACATCTTCAAGATAACTATTTGGAAAAATCTGCTTTAGTATAGAAAGACTAGAATCTTCTTTGGTATTGTTTAGATTCTCTTTTTTTTGGTTTTGATTGAAAAAATTATCTTGTAATTTAAGATTTGAAGAATCTTTATCTAATGACTTTACTGCATTCTGCAAGCTCGCAGAATCATCCCCATAAAGAAACAATAAAATGGTAAAAAAAATAACTAAAAGTTTCAATTACTCGCCATTAAAATATAACAAACTTGAACCCCAAGTGAGTCCTCCACCAAAGGCGTCTAATAATAATAAATCTCCTTTTTTAAGTCTGCCTTCTTTACAAATATCATCAATAGCCATAGGAATACTAGCAGCCGAGGTATTGCCATATTTATTCACAGTTACTACAACTTTAGAAGCATCAATCCCTATTATATCACCAACTGCATTTATTATTCTCAGATTCGCTTGATGTGGTATAAAATAAGTTACATCATCAATATTAATATTATTTCTAATTAGAATCTCTTTGACATCATTTGCCAGTGTTTTGACCGCTATTTTAAATGTTTCATTACCTCTCATTTTTATATAGTTTTGCGTCGCATCTATTTGTGATACATAAAATTCATTAGAAAAATTTAGATTTGAACCCAAACACCGCGGTGTCATTAAAAAATCATTATATTTACCATTTGCACTAATATTGACATCAATAATTCTTTCATTTTCATTATTTGTAGCACTAATTACTGCTGCTCCAGCACCATCACCAAATAAAACACAAGTACTTCTATCACTAAAATCTAAAATAGAGCTAATTTTTTCTGTGCCTACAATAAGAATATTATTATAGGTATTAGATTCTATAAATGATTTTGCAAGAGATAAAAGATATATAAATCCACTGCAAGCCGCAGTTATATCAAATGCTGGTTTGTTTTCTATTCCAAGCCTACTTGAAATAAGACAAGCATTTGAGGGCATACCTAAATAATCTGGGGATAAAGTAGCACAAATAACCAAATCAATATCATCTGGTTTCATACCTGCACGACTTATTGCAAGATTTGCTGCTTTTACTCCAAGTTCGCTTGAAGCTTCATTGTTATCTGCAAAATAGCGAGTTTTAATACCTGTTCTTTTTGTAATCCATTCATCAGATGTATCAATTATTTTTTCAAAGTCTTCATTGGCAACACAATTCTTTGGCACATAGGAAGCTATGGACTTCATTGATGCATATTTTTTTTCCACTTTAGCCCCCTTAGAGTAACAGCTATTTTGCAAAATTGCTTGCTATTTTATCAATTACCTTAGATTCTACAGCATTTATGCCTTGATAAATGGCACATTCAATTGCTCTTGCATTGCTTTTACCATGACAAATAATGATATTTTTGCTTACGCCAAGCAATGGAGCACCGCCATATTCGGCATAATGTGTCCGTTTTTTCAATGATTTAAACGCCTCCAGCATAAGCATAGCTCCAATTTTTGCACGGAATGATTTTTTTATCTCTTCCTTTAGAATCTTATTTATAGTCTCTGCGACACCTTCACTTGCTTTTAGCACTAGATTACCCGAGAAACCATCACAAACTACAACATCTACGCTCGCATTAAAAATATCATTTCCTTCAACATTTCCCTTAAAGTAGGGAAATTCCTTTAGTCGCTTAAATGCTTCTTTTGTTAGCTCATTGCCCTTATTGTCTTCTTCTCCATTAGCAAGCAATCCAACCTTTGGATTGGGATATCCAAGCACTGATTTTGCATATTCATATCCCATTCTTGCAAATTCTATTAGATTATCAACTTTACAATCAACATTAGCACCAGCATCTAAAATAATACTTGTTTTACCATCAATTCTGGGCATAGTCGTGCAAATGGCTGGACGGCTTACTCCATCTATCCTACCAAACCTAAGCGTTGCAAGACTCATGCTAGCACCGCTATGCCCTGCAGATATAACAACATCTGCTTGATTATTCCTAACAATTTCAATCGCTTGATAAATAGATGAATCTTTTCTCTTTAATGAATCAGTAGCACCATCTTCCATCTTAATATAATCAGGACAATGAAAAACTTCTATTTTATCATCAGAATCTAAATAAGGCTTTATTAGCTTTTCATCGCCCACCACAGTAGCTTGAAAGTCCTTTGATTTTAGTGCTTGTTTAACTCCCACTATAATTGGTTCAACGCCATTATCGCCACCCATGGCATCTATAACTATTTTAAGCATTTATTCAAACTTACTTATAATTTCCAGTCTCTTTGCTAATTGTATGTGGTAGCTTCCAATTTCCATTTTTATCTTTTACTGGCGTAGCAAGCTTTACCTTGTAATGAGTTCTTCTTTTTAAACCTCTAGTTTTACTAACCCTTCTCTTTGGAACAACTGCCATTTTTTTCTCCTTGTTATTTTATATGATAATCAAGCTGCATAGATTCCAGCTCGCTTCTAAAGATGAATTCTAAATCTATATATCCATCAAAAAATTCAACTACATCAAAATAGTCTCTATTTTTATGACTATCCCAAATACCATCTTTGACAAAAAGTATAACATCATCATTTATACTTTTTTTAAAATCATCGCCACTTATATCACAAACACAATCCATTTCACCAGTAATAGTAGAATCTATTTTTATCAATCCATTGCTGAGTTTTGATAGATTCCCTTTTGCATTGATTTTATAATTATCACCAATTAAATCTAGCGAAAATTTTCTAGGATTTGATGTGATTTTTCTAGCTTCTATTTTCAAAATTACTTAATTTCAGTTTGTGCGAAAAAGAACGCAATCTCATTTTTTGCATTTTCCGCACTATCACTACCATGCACAGCATTTGCATCTATATTTTCTGCAAAATCAGCTCGTATAGTTCCTGCTTGTGCTTTCTTTGGGTCTGTATCACCCATCAACTCTCTATTTTTTTTTACAGCATGATCGCCTTCTAACACCATTACAACAACAGGACCACTTGTCATAAAATCTATCAAATCATTATAAAATGGTCTTTCTTTATGGATTGCATAAAATTCACCTGCTGTATTTTTATCAAGCAATATTTTTTTCATAGCTGCAATCCTTAGGCCATTACTCTCGAATCTGTCAATAATCTTGCCGATAATATTCTTTTTTACTGCATCTGGCTTTATTATAGAAAGCGTTTTTTCCATATAGAACTCCTGCCTAAAATATAAAATCGAGATTCTAGCACAATAATTTTATATGCACTTTAAAACTTGGTAATTTTGATCATTTTATATTCGACTATTAAAGAAAGCTTAGAATCTTGAATTTTCAAGATTCTAAAAAAGGATTACATAACAGATACAGAATCATTCCTGTTTGCATCGGATATATCATCTCTACTTGTTGCACCTCTAGCACTCCATACTATGCAACTTTCGGTAGGACAAGCACTAGCACAAGCTGGCATTTCATTATGTCCCACACATTCTACACATTTATCTGCATAAACATAATAAATTCCCTCACCTGTTGGATTATCATCATCATCTACAATCGCACCAACAGGACATTCATCTATACAAGACCCACAAGAAATACACAAATCTGTAATTTTAACAGCCATTTAAATCCTCCGAAATAAGTTTATGTGTTTTTGGCTAATGCCATCGACAGTATAACAATTTTTACATACTTAAAATTAACTTTTATTAAAAAAATTATTTAATTTTTAAATAGTCTCTAATTTCATCTACTTTATTTGTAGCTTCCCAAGTAAATTCTTTTAACTCCCTGCCAAAATGTCCATATGCTGCAGTTTTTCTATATATAGGTCTAAGCAAATCCAGAGATTCTATAATCCCTTTTGGTGTTAGTTTAAATATGGCTCGGACACATTTTTCTATCTCAACTGAATCTATTTTGGAAACATTATGAGTGTTGATATAAATAGATACTGGTTCAACAACCCCAATAGCATAAGAAATTTGAACGGTTATCTTAGGGCTTACTCCTGCTGCAACAAGATTTTTAGCTATATATCTGGCTATATATGCTCCGCTTCTATCTACTTTACTAGGGTCTTTACCACTAAATGCGCCGCCGCCGTGAGGACAACTACCACCATAAGTATCAACGATAATTTTTCGACCAGTTAGCCCTGCATCTCCTTGTGGTCCACCAATAACAAACTTTCCAGTTGGGTTGATATGATATTTTATGTTATCTTGCATATATTCTTTTGGTATTACTTTTTGCACGATTTCTTCTATCACAGAATCTTTTAGATGGTCATATTTCACATCTGGAGCGTGTTGTGTTGAAATAACAATAGTATCAATATATGCAGGCTTTCCATCTTTGTATCTGATAGTAACTTGAGATTTTCCATCTGGTCTTAAAAATGGCAATATCCCATCTTTTCTAGCTTTTGCCAATCCTTCTGTTAGCCTATGTGATAAATATATCGGAAGCGGCATAAGTGTATCGGTTTCATTACAAGCATAGCCAAACATTAGCCCTTGGTCTCCTGCACCAATCTCGCCATCTTTTCTATCTACACCTTGATTGATATCGGGACTTTGCTCACCAATACCATTTAGGATTCCAGCACTTCTATAATCAAAACCATACAAGGCATCTGTATATCCTATGTCTTTTATAACTCCTCTTGCAATATCTTGCATAGGCACATAAGTAGTAGTTTTTAACTCACCTGCTATCACACCAAAACCATTAGAAAGCAGCGTTTCACATGCTACTCTTGCATTTTTGTCTCTTTCTATAATATAGTCTAATATGGCATCGCTTATTTGGTCTGCCATTTTATCTGGATGTCCTTCTGTTACAGATTCTGAAGTAAATAAAAACTCATTTTTCATAAATTCACCTTGTATTTTAATTTTTTTACAATTCTATCATTAAAACATTAATTTTTTAAGAAAATATTTAAATATTTTTAATATTTTGGAATGTATAATTGCAGGGCTTTAAAAATAATAATAATTGTCTAATAATAATTTTTAAAGTTAATTACAAAACTTGACTAAACTTTCAAAATAGGAGAAATATATGCTAGTAACTAAACAAGCTCCAAATTTCGTTGCAGAAGCTGTAACTGCTGATGGTATGTTTGATGATAAATTTGAACTATATAATAATATAGGCAAAAATGGTGCAGTATTATTCTTTTGGCCAAAAGATTTTACTTTTGTTTGCCCTTCAGAAATAATCGCATTCAACAATAGAGTAAAAGAATTTAATGATAGAGGTATAAATCTAATTGGTGTTTCTATAGATTCTAAAGAAGTGCATTTTGCATGGAGAAACACAGAAGTAAAAAATGGTGGTATAGGTGCTGTAAGTTTTCCAATAGTATCAGATATTACTAAATCTATTTCAAGAGATTATGATGTTTTATTTAATGGTGCTGTTGCGTTAAGAGGCACATTTTTAATCGATAGAAATAAAGTTATTCGCCATGCAACAATAAATGACCTACCACTTGGAAGAAATGTAGATGAGACACTAAGAATGGTCGATGCTTTACTTTTCTTTGAAGAGCACGGTGAAGTATGTCCAGCTGGCTGGAATAAAGGTGATAAAGGAATGAAGGCTGATGCTAAAGGCGTAGCAGAATATCTTTCACAAAATGCTAGCAAATTGTAATCTTTCTACAAGTTCTTTTAGAGATTCGTCATTTTATGACGAATCCAAACATACAAATAATTTTTTCAAGCTACAATAAATCATACTAAATAAGGGAATGGTATGATTAGGATTCTGGCTTTTGTCCTGTTACTTTTTTTAAATACCGCATTTAGCATTTCATCCTCTACGATTTGTCAAAGCAATGGGAGTTGTGTAGTAAAAGGAACAATAAATGATGAAATTAAAATTGAAAGACAATATAGTAAAATTATAAACTACGCTACATTCACCAATAGTGGCACTAGCTTTATTGTAGAGAGTAGTGGCAAGGTTAGCACCTTTGTAAATTATGGAAATATGAATACATTTTGGACAGCAAATAGTGGTAGTGGCGATATAGATGTATATTATGCGAATTTAAACAATACTTCTAATAATGGCAATTTTGCCCTAAGTGGTGCAAATGTAAAGCTTCACTATTTCAATATGAAGATAGATGAAAATGCAAATAATTTCAATAGTATGACTGGAGACCTCACCAACAAGCCTGACAATGAGAGAAACTCACACATCCTAATCAGCGGAAGCAATGATAATAAATTTTCATTAAGTAGTGATGCGATGATAGTATTGAGCTTTGGAGATTCTTTTGAGATTGATAAGAGCTATGATATGACAAAGTTGATACTAAATTGCAAAGGAAGTGGTGGAAATAACAATGTAACATCGTGTTCTAGCTCATACGATAGCACCCAAAACCAAGCTATCAAAGCAATATCAACTCATAATGATGGGCTATACAAGCTATATAAAAATGCAAACAATCTAACCGTCTCGCTTGATACATCTTATGCCTCTGCCAATGCCATTTATAAGGGAAATCTATCATCAATAAATACTATTAAAAATCAACTAAATCAAATCTTGTATGAAAAAAAATTAGAAAATGAATATAGAGCATATAACAATGTAAGAGATAGAGCATTGAGGGACAGGAGAAGCCAGAGAGCTTTTATAGAATCAGGCGTAAGTGATAGATATGATGGAGTATCAAGAGGCAATAGAATCCAAAGCCAAATAAACAAATCTAGCATACAACCCAATATTATCGGCAAATCCAACACAAATGATGATAACTATTTCTTTTTTTCTCCATTTATTTCATATCAAAATGTATTTGATGGCGGTGAATATAGCGGACTTGGATATGGATTTATCAGTGGATATAATGTGGATTTAAATAGCAATCATTTGCTTGGATTGCATTTTGGATTTGCCTATGGAGGGCTTACAAGCGATACTAAATTTAACTTCAAAGATATATATTATGCAGGATTTTTAGGATTGCATTATCAATATAGTTTTGTAGATTCTATGTATTTGAAATTGAGGTTTGAGGTATTTTATCACTACAATACAATCACAAAAAACCTCGTTGATACTTCAAATCCAAATAGCATATCACCAAGTGTAAATATAGCATTTGGTAAAAAATGGGATAATAGGTTGGGGATTGAAGGTGGCATTGATTATATGGCTATGATGAATTCTAAAGTAGAATCTATAGATGGGAAATATGACAAAAGCCTATTTAACCTTGCATATATTGATATTAATGGCAATTATGATTTGAAATTTGGTTCTTGGGGGGGGGTAAATACTATTATTGGAAGTAAGATTCTAATCACACCTTATCCTAAAACCACTCTAAGAATATCTGGAGGCAAGGACGTAGCAATTCACGAAAATCGATATAGTATTTATGCAAATATAGGCACTTCGTGGCAAATAAATGAAATCGTGGCTTTAAATCTCAATTATCTAGGTATTTTTGGCGATAGAATGATGAGCAATAGTGGATTTTTTAATGTAAAAGTGTGGTGGTAAAATATATAGAGATTCTACGCAGAATCCCTATCACTCTAAGATAACTTTATAGATAAAATCCATCTTCTCTATTAATTTCTCATCATTTTTCTTACCAAATGGAATCTTTTGGATAATGGCGCCTCTATTTTTCAATTCATTTATAGTTTGAATAGAATCTGTATAATAAGCATCAAAATATAAGATTCCGGATTCTACTTCATCAATATTTTTGATAAATTTTGCATTTGGTTTTAGATTATAGACCTCATACTGCCTTCTCTTATCAGCCATAATTTTATTTATATCTACTATATATGCATCAACATGATTTATAGAATCTTGTGTGATGAATTCAAATTTTGCCCTTGAATTATCGCCACGACCAATTGGAGATATATTCTTATCAAACAATGCTACGCCAAATATGCCAAAACTAAGCAAAACAAAGACAAAACGATACGAGCTATCAATCCTAAATATCATAAAACAAACAAAGCTAATAATAAGAGGGTAAATAACAAATATGATATATTTTGTAACATATATTGGACGTATAAAACTTGCAATAAATGGGATAATAATCATTAAAATACAGATTCCAAGCAAGAAATATACAAATTTATTTCTATATTTTATTGAATACAGCACAAATACAATAAATAAAAACATACTTATTCCGCTACCTAGAATCTGAAATGGAAGGATAAATATATCATTTAAACTTGGCATTTGTATCCAAGTATTAAAGCTAGAATCTAAAAGCGATTGCTTAAATGCGGTGATATAAAAATATGGCACAAGAGAAAGTGCAATTATGCAATCAAGTAGAAAAAGGATTGATATTTTTTTGATATTTTTTAAAATAAAAATACTAAGAATGAAGCTAGAAAATATAAAAATAGAGCCAAAATAATGCGTATTTACTAGCATAATGGACAATAAAACATAAATTATCATATTTTTGTAGCTAAATTTATCATAAAGATTAAATAAATAATGACAAATAAAAGGAATCAAAGTAAGCACTAAGACATAGCCTCTTACTTCGTGGCTTGCACCAATTGCAACTTGTGAAATCGCCATGAATAAAGCACCAAATAATGCGATAGCAGAATCTTGCTTGAAATAATTTTTGAGAAATAAAAAGATTCCAAGTGGTGCAATTGTGCCTATTACGACCGATAACATTCTTGCAGATTCTATTGTGTATCCAAAGATTCCCAGCCATATTTTCAATAAGAAGTTATAGAATGGGGGATTCCCAGGGTCTTTAAATACACTTAAAAAACTATCATCTGGATATGCAACAACTCCAATAGAATACAATTCGTCTCCCCATAGCGATTGCACATCAAATTGATTCAATCTAAAGCAAAATCCAATCAATACTATAAAAACCAATATCAAAATATGGTTTTTTTCTATCATATTTTTAAAAACTACAGAATCTATTTTGAATAATAAAATAATGGCAATCCAAAGAAATAAATATGGTGGAGCGATAAATAACTTTATAAGACCTGCGTATATATTCTCGACATTGTTCATAAAAGTGCTAGATTCATTAAGTTTTAGATTTGATAAGTCTATGAGATATTTTCCATTATCTATGCTGGATTTTATAGAATCTTTATTTAGATAAAAATTTCTGCTTCCAATATTCACGCTAATAAATTCAATATCATCTAATGCGACTTTAGAATCTACCAATAAGCCTAATTTAGATACATTAGATTCTATTGCATTTCTGCTCATAGCACATATTGTATTTTTGGCAACGCTATATGGATAAAATGCGATTCCTTCACCTTTTTGCGAATATGTCAGTTCTATATTCCCAGAATCTACAAGCAAGTGATACGACTTGCAATCTTTTGCAGAAATACTTACATCAAGTGGTGCAAACGAATGCTCTAAAGTAGCATAATTTCCACTATATATAAATTTTGCTACCATCACAAACAAGGCAATAAAAACACAAAATGCAAGATAGACTCTATTCATCAATCACTCCTCCCTTTTTTAAATACAAAATATTTTGATAATAAAAAATTTACTACAAATGCAGAGGCGATACCTAATGCTTGCGACAAAATATCCTTATAATAAAACTGTCCTAAAATGAAATTTCTAAAAATAAATAATACAGATAGATTCACACACAAGCCAAAGATATTTGCTTGTATATAAAATAGATATTGCTTAAAATTTAGAGCTTTTTCTTGAAATGTAAAAAAGTTATTTAAGATGTAGTTTTGGCTAAGTGCGATGATAAAGCATATACAAGAATTTAGTATATAATGCAGTGCAAATCTTGATAAGATAAAAAATATCACTAGATTTGTAATCGTGCCTAAGGCTCCAACAAAAGCAAATTTGATAAACTTCATCATCTGCCAAACCTTAAAAGCAAAGTCTTATAAATTGCCTCAAATATGATAGATTTGCTCATTTTTGACTTGCCCTGCGTCCTATCACAAAAACAAATCGGAAATTCAACTATTTTTAGATTCGCTCTTTTTGCCCTATATTTCATTTCTATTTGAAAACAATATCCATTTGAATCTATTTGCTTTATATCAATAGCTTTGATTGCCTTTAAGGTATAGGCATTAAATCCGCCTGTAAAATCCATAATCTTACAGCCAAGCACGAATCTAGCATATAAACTACCGCCAAAAGACAGAATCTTTCTAAATAGATTCCAGCCTACTACGCTTCCACCTTTGATATTCCTAGAACCAATTACTACATCAAAAGATTCTAAATAAAACAAAAAGTTAGATATATATTTTGGATTATGAGAAAAATCTGCATCCATCGAGATAAAATAATCATATCCATATTTTATACCTATTTCAAAACCAATGATATACGCCTTGCCAAGACCATTTTTAGATTCTTGGATAAATAAATGAAGGTTTGGGTATTTTGCTTTTAGCGATTTTACGATATTGCAAGTATCATCATTTGAATTACCATCAATGATAAGAATATTTATTTTTGGATAGAGACTAAAAATAGAAATTATTAAATTTTTAATGTTGCAGGCTTCATTGTATGTGGGAATTAAAATCAGACTATTTTGTTGCTGCCCCCCCCTATTAAATGCTACATTCATATTTTTCCTCAAATTTTATGTAATTCAAAATTACCATTAGAATCTTTTATAAATTTTGCTTTATTTTCTTTGATAAGGCTGCTTACTACGCTTTTAAAAAGCTTTTTGCTAATGCCTAGATATTCAAAAATCTCTTTGCTGTTGGAATCGAAATTGAATTTTAACACACTGTCACTCAATTTGTCTAAAATGATATTTTTTGCAAGATTTATATTAGATACCAAGCCTAAATCGGCTTTGCCATCTTTTCTTATTTTTTTTATGATGCCTTTGATGTTATCACCAATATTTATTTTCATATTGATGTCATTGTTGTGAATTACCCCAAAATATTCATTATTTACTACACAATTAAAACCAATATCTGTTTTTAAAAATGGCAAAATATCAACATTTTTTATTCTTGAATTGATATTTAGCTTCTTTAGATAATTGTCCAGATTCTGCCTTGCAATAAGTCTATTTTGCTTATCTAAGGTTAGTTTTATTACTACCTTTTGTCCAATTTTTAGCTTTGATGGATTCTTGCTTGGCATAAATAAATCCTTTGGAATTCCAAGATTTAGATATGCTCCATTTTCTACTATATCAATGACTTCTAATGACAAAATATCACCAACAAAACCCTTTGGTATCGTAGTGATTGCTACCAATCTATCCTCACTATCACTATATACAAAGACCCAAACAAAGCTACCTATAATCATTTCATCTGTGATATATCGATTTGGTAACAAAACTTCATTTTTATCATCATCTATCAAATAAGCACCGGACTTGCTAAATCGCGATACTTTTAGATGCTGCATTTGCCCTACTCTTATGACAATTCTCCTATAATATTGATTATTTTATACACATCAAAATTATACAATATACCTAAATAACTAGCTCCAAACAATGCTATTATCGGAACTAAAACTATACTAAAAATCATTTTTTCTGTAGTACTGCCTGTTTTAAATCTAAGAGCACTAGGCAACAATACAGCTTTTGCTTTAGAAAATGGAAAAAAATAATAAGGGATTCCACTAATTGTAAGCATATCGCCTATTTGATGAAGAAAGATTCCAAAGCTAATAGCAAAACAAACAAAAGCATAAGTTTTATAATATGGAAGCAATACCAAACCAAGCAAAATTATTAGAAATGGAAATATAAAAAAATGTGTAAAACCACGATGAGTAAAACTCAAGCTAACTATATGAGAAATAATAGGAAACTTCCTACCAATAAAGCTCCTTGGTTCATCAATATCAGGCAACAAAGAGCCAAAAACAACTAAAGGCAATAAAACAATAGCATTTGCTTGATTGGAAGTTAGACTTGCAACACCAAATCCACCAAGCAAACCAAGAGCCATATGCGACTTTGCTAACATTATCTTATCTTTTATACTTTTAAAGCCTCTAAAAAGAGGATAAAGATTATCTCTTAGAGAATTGAGGACTTCTTCTTGCTTTTCTTTTTCCGTATTTTTTACGTTCAACAACTCTAGAATCTCTAGTTAAAAGACCTTTAGGTTTTAAAATAGCTCTGAAAGAAGTGTCATACAAATTAAGGGCTTTTGAGATTCCGTGTCTTAGAGCTTCTGCTTGAGCACTATAACCACCACCAAAAGTAATAGCCACAATATCCAGTGCTTTTTCTTGTGAAGTTAATACTAGCGGTTGGATAACTTTCATCTTAATTGCTTCGTGTCCGCCAAGCCATTCATCTAAGCTTTTACCATTGATACTTAAAGTTCCTTTACCAGCCTTAATCCATACCTTTGCTATTGCACTTTTTCTTTTACCAGTTGCATAAACTTTTGTCATATTTTATTAGTCCTTTTTACTTTGTTTGCTTGTTTGTGCAGTGTGTGGATGTTCGCTTCCACTATAAACCTTTAGCTTGCCAATCATTTCTCTGCCTAATTTTGTTTTTGGAAGCATACCTCTAACAGCTAATCTAAATAATTTTTCTGGATGCTTTTCTAGCATTTCTGTGAGTGTTTTTGATTTTGTGCTACCAAAATAACCTGAATGTGTGAAATATTCTTTATTGTTTAATTTTAAACCGCTAAATTTTACGTCTTTAGCATTGATAATTACTACAAAATCTCCACAATCGACATTTGGAGTGTAGCTTGGCTTATGTTTTCCTCTTAGATAAGTGGCCGCCTTTGCTATCAATCTACCAAAAATCTCATCTTTTGCATCTAGCACAATCCAATCCCTCTGTATTTCATTTTTTTTCATTGCAGAAGTTAGATTCATAATAATGCCTTTATATTGATTTAAAGGTGGTATTATAGAAGATAAAACTTAAGATTATCTTAATTTAAGTTTATATTAATCTATAAAATGCTGTTCTTGGAATCTAAGCAAATTTGAAGAATGATTGCTCATTGAATACGCCTTGTCATATTCTTCTTTTATGATATTTTTGATTTCTTCTTTTTGCTCTATAAAATCATCATCTAATATCGCATCTATGACTAAATAAAGCTGGATATTTTGCCTTAAAATATCAAATGCTTTCTTTTTATCTTGGTCATACAAATCTTCATCATCTTCATATGCAAGTAGCTGCAAAATAATCCTATCATATACTAAAGTTGCAAGATGCTTTGGTTTTATCGTGCCAAATAAATACTCTTTTGCATTAGATATCAATTTTTGTCTATCTGTATCATTCATATATATCAATACTGGAATGATGATAAATAACCGCTCAAATTTTACTCCGAGTGCACGTGTCTGAATCCTAATTAAGATTCTATCTATAAAACTATATTTATAAAAATCAAAGAAAGCTGAAGTTGCACTATTAAACATATCTACTCCAGAATTATTTGCGTTCCAATGCCATTTGTAGTAAATAGCTCCAATAGTATAGAATGAGGGATTCTACCATCTATGATATGAACTTTTTTTACGCCATTTTTTACACAAGATACACAAGCATCTATCTTTGGTATCATACCACCTGTAATCACGCCATCATTTTTATATTTTTCAGCATCATTTGGCACGATTGTAGATATTAATTCACCATTACAATCCAACACTCCTTTTGTATCCGTCAAAAATATCACTTTATTTGCCTTTATTGCTTTTGCTATTTCACAAGCAACACTATCTGCATTGATATTAAACCCAGGGTGTTTTATGTCATCACCAGAAGCAATTGGTGCAACAATTGGCACAAAACCATCATCTAATAACTTTTGTAAAATGTTTATATTCACTTTTTCTATCTCGCCTGTATATCCAAAAACTTTAAAATCTTTTGGCTTGGCCTTTAAAAGCATAGAATCTTTGCCACTAATTCCTACTGCTTTTACTCCATGGTGATTGAAAAAAAATGTCAATTCCTTGTTTATATCACCACTTAAAACCATCTCAACAACTTTCATTGCCTCTTTTGATGTTACTCTTATGCCATCTATAAATTTATTATCAATATTTAGAATCTCTAATATTTGAGTAATTTTTGGACCTCCACCATGCACGATGACCGGCTTAATTCCAAGCATATATAAAAGTATAATATCAAGTGCAAATTTTTCTTTTAATTCAAGATTCTGCTGTGCTGCACCACCATATTTGATAATTATCACACTATCTCGAAATTCCCGTATAAACGGGATAGAATCTACTAATATATCCGCTATCTTTATCTTGCTTAACACTTGCAATATTCCTATAATTTTAAAGTATTTTAGTCGCTTTTTTGTTATTATATCTCAAAGATTATAAACGAAAGGGGATTATTATGAATATAGTATTGCTTGATGCACAGACTCTAGGAAATGACAGCTTAGATTCTATATCAAAATTAGGTAACTTCAAATCATATCAGATAACAAGACCCAATGAAGTTTTAGAGAGATTAAAAGACGCAGATATAGTGCTTACAAATAAAGTCATATTGAATAAAGACATATTGGAGAAATTACCAAAATTAAAACTTATTTGCGTAACTGCCACAGGAATGAATAATATTGATTTAGAATATGCAAAAAAACTAAACATAGAAGTAAAAAATGTAGCAAATTATAGCACACAATCCGTAGCACAGCATACACTTATGATGGTCTTAAATCTAATTGGAAAACAAGATTACTATGATGATTTTGTAAAAAGTGGCAAATGGGCAGAATCTGATATTTTTACGCATATAAATAACAACTTCGAACTTTATGATTTGGAAAATAAAAATTGGGGCATTATAGGATTTGGCAATATCGGACAAAGAGTAGCAAAACTAGCAAATGCATTTGGTGCGAATGTAAAATATTATTCTACAAGTGGCAAAAACACTAACGCAAATTTTGTGAGAATTGAGCATCTACAAGATTTATTAAAAAATAGCGATATTATCACCATACACGCACCACTAAATGAAACAACAAAGAATCTAATCACAAAAAAAGAATTAGATTTGCTAAAAAAAGATTCTATTTTGATAAATGCAGGTAGAGGTGGAATCGTAAATGAAAATGATTTGGCTAGTGCATTAAAAGGTGGAATTTTTTATTATGGTTGTGATGTGCTTGAAGTTGAACCTATGACTAAAAATCACCCATTTTTAGATAGAAGTATCCAGCACAGATTACTGATCACACCACACATTGCTTGGGCGTATAAAGAAAGTAGAAAAAGACTAATCGATGGCGTAGAAAAAAATATCAAAGATTTTTTAGATAAATACAAGGATTGATAAATGTCAAAAGTAATACTTATAAAAAATGATTATATAGGTGAGAGTGGTGAATTAGGAAGCAAACTAATCATAAATTTTTTAAAAGCTTTAAGTCAAACTAAACCCACACCAAGTAAAATATTTTTATTGAATCGTGGCGTATTACTTGCTACACAAAATGAAGCTGGTATCTTGGCACTAAAAACACTAGAATCCAAATCTGTAGAGATATTTTCTTGTCAAACTTGCTTAGATTTTTTTGGATTCTTAGAAAGTGTCAAAGTAGGAAATGTAGGAAATACAAAAGATACGCTAGAAGCATTGTTAAATGCAGAAAATACAATCACGCTTTAGAGGTGTAAAATGACAATTGATGATAAATTACTAGAAAAGCTAGAAAATCTAAGTGCG
Source organism: Helicobacteraceae bacterium (assembly GCA_017508245.1). Taxonomy (GTDB): domain Bacteria; phylum Campylobacterota; class Campylobacteria; order Campylobacterales; family Helicobacteraceae; genus NHYM01. The sequence goes on from JAFVZI010000014.1 coordinate 244,646, forward strand.
ATAAAAATAGATGATGACAAAAAAGAGAGTATAAAAAGCGAATTAAACGATATTTTGAATTTTGTTGAGAATCTAAACAAGATGGATATGCAAGAGAAACTAAATATAAAAGAATATGATGCTCCAATCAAAGAAGATGCTTCAAATGTTTTTTGCAATTCAAATATACAAAAATTTGATACTCCACTTAGAGAAGATGAAGTGATTTTATCTAGTGTATCAGATTTGGTGATTGAAAATGCACCAAAAGCAGATGAGCGATTTTTCATTGTGCCAAAAATAGTAGAATAAATGCAACAAATAGATGTAAAAATAGAAGATTCTTGGAAAGAAAAACTAAAAGATGAATTTGAAAAAGAATATTTTTTAAAAATTAGAGAAAAATATCATCAAGCAATCAAAAATGTTACCGTATTACCACCTCCAAAATTCCTTTTTCACGCATTTTCATTAGTGAAATTTGATGATGTAAAAGTGGTGATTTTAGGGCAAGACCCTTATCACAATATAGAAAATAATATTCCTCAAGCACATGGGTTATCTTTTAGTGTGCCTATGGGGGTAAATCCACCACCATCGCTAAAAAATATTTTTAAAGAATTAAATAGAGATTTAGGATTAAAAATACCAAATCACGGGAATCTAAGCAGCTGGAGCAAAGAGGGTGTATTATTGCTAAATTCAATTCTTAGCGTTGAGTATAAAAAACCGCTCTCACACTCTCATTTTGGCTGGGAAAAATTTAGCGATAAAATAATTGAAATTCTCTCACAAAAAAGAGAGAATCTAATCTTCATGCTGTGGGGGAATTACGCTAGAAGCAAAAAAATATTGATTGATGCTTCAAAGCATCACATACTAGAAGCTCCACATCCCTCACCACTTGCAAGAGGATTTGTAGGCTGCTCTCATTTTAGCAAATGCAACGAAATACTAAGACAAAATGGAATCAAAGAGATAGACTGGAATCTAGCCTAGTTTATATTTGTATAGATATTTTGCACATCATCATCATCTTCAATTTTATCAAGTAATTTTTCTAGCTCTACCATTTGACATTCATCTAAATCAATAGGACTCGTAGGGATATACTGCAAACTAGATTGTAAAACTTCGATATTTAGATTTTTTAAGGCATTTCCTAATTCACCAAAATCTTTATAATTTGCATACAAAAATACGCCCTCATCGCTTTTTTGCAAAGATTCTAGCCCATAATCAATAAGCTCTAATTCTACATCATCGAGGTTTAAGCCATTTGCATTGATTTGAAATACTGCTTTTCTATCAAACATAAAATCTAGTGAGCCATTTGGTATCACCTGTGCATTGTGTTTATTGCAATAGCTTTTAATATTTGCGATAGTTCTTGTCGCGTTATCACTAGCACACTCTATTATCATCATGACCCCAAATTGTGCTTTTGCTTCATATATGATTTCACTAAGCTCCGTATCCTTGCCACTTGCCCTTTTTATCGCAGCTTCAATATTATCTTTTGGAAGATTCTGTGCCTTTGCATTTAGTATCGCAGCACGAAGTTTTGCATTACTTTCTGGGTCTCCTCCTCCTTCTTTTGCTGCTAGAGTGATGGCTTTTGCTAGTTTTGGAAAAAGCTTTGACATCTTATCCCATCTTTTTTCTTTACTTGCTCTTCTATATTCAAAGGCACGTCCCATTTTAGAATCCTTATTAAAAAATTACTCACAATTATATCAAAAGCATAATTTTTCTAAATCAATAATATTTTTTGACGATTATAAAATAATTTTTAATTGAGGAATAGTGAGAATGAAAAGGATTTTACTTCTAGTTGCTGTATTCGTAATATCTAATGCATTTGCTGCCACCGTAAAACAAACTACAGTAGGTTATACTTATGTCGAGCTAAACAAAGCTTCTTATCAAGCAGTAGAAATTGGCACATCAGTGATAGTAATCACAAAAAAAGGCATGGTGCGACCATATACAGGTGTAGAAATCAGTGTGCCGATATTTTTTGATTCAAAAGGTAGCAATTTGCAAGATGCAGAAAATAAAGGCTCTGGATATGGTGTAGCTTTGCAAGTGCCACTTATTTTTGGACTTGATATTGGCGGATTCTACATTCAAGCAATGGGTGGATACAATATAGGCTGGTTGAATGATAGTCTAAAGAATGTTCCATCTGGTGCACAAATAGGTGCATTAAAAACAGCAAAAACAAAAACAATATCTCAAGGTTTTATCTATGGTGGCGGACTTGGATATGTATTTAATTCAAATTTCACACTTGGATTAAGATATATAAAAGGTTCAATGCAAAACGAAATCATAAATGAGCCAACAAGTGCAGCAATAGATAAAAAATATAAGACAAACTACACAAAAATAATGGCGTTAATTGGTTATAATTTTTAATCTATGTTAAAAAACTTTATATATTTTATAATTTTAACTCTAAAAAGCAATAAATGAAGAATCAAGGTGGCCACTAGTTTGAGAGAATCTTTTATCAAAAAAATGTGGCTGAAGGCAAAAAAGAAGTAGAAAATTACAAAAGACAAGTAGTAGCCTAGTAATATAAATCAAGCTTATAATTCTATTTTATTAAAGATAAACACGTAAAAAAGAGGGTGGATATCGCAATCATAAATAAATCATATTTTATTTGAGATAGATATAAAGGAGCTAGCACAAAAGAAGATTTTAGAGTATTGCAAGTTTGTAAATTGCAATTTTGGTAGTAAGTTATTTTAGATTCTTGCTTTTTAGTTTTGCTCCATTTTTTTGAAAATATATCTTATTTGAGATGAGAATCTTATCTATCAAATATCTAGGACGAGCTTTGCTTTCTTTGTAAACTTTGCCTAGATATTCCCCGATTATCCCTAAACTAAGCATTTCAATCCCACCTAAAAAATATACAGGCACGACTACAGATGCCCAACCCGGCACTGCAGAATCGCTAAAAATCGCAATACAAATGCCATAAATCCCAAAAATACCACTTGCAAGTGCAATTAAAAATCCAAGGACAAAAATAATTCGCAGTGGTGCAATGCTAAAGCTTGTAATACCATTTGTTGCCAAACTCATCATCTTAGCGAGGCTATATTTACTTCTCCCAAGCTCACGCTTTTTTACATCAAAATACACGATAGCACTCTTTAATCCTATTTCTAAAACAATGCCTCGCAAGAATAGATTCACCTCTTTAAATTCACCTAAAAATCCCAAAGCCTTGTTGCTAAGCAATCTATAATCGGCATGATTTTTGATGATTTTTACACCTAAAATTTCCATCATTTTATAAAATAAATTGCTACTCCATTTCTTAAATAAACCATCGCTAAATCTATCTTTTCTCACGCCAAATACAATATCGCAACCATTTTTGAAATACACTAAAAATTCATCAATTTTATCAATATCTTGTTGCAAATCACAATCAATAGAAATGGCACAATCACATTTATCTATTACATATTGCAATCCTGCTAACAAGGCATTTTGATGACCTACATTTTTACTCAAAGCCAATGCAACGATATTATTTGAATTTATATGATTTTGCAAAATATCAAAACTAGAATCCAAGCTCCCATCATCAATGAAAACGATGAAGCTATCTAAACTTATGATATTTTTTTGTTTTAGTCTATCTAGTTTTGTGCAAAAAAGATTGATGCTTTTTGCCAAAATCTCTTCTTCATTATAAAGCGGAATGATGAGTGCTAGTTTTGGCAAAATCCGCACAGATTCTAGGGGGGGGGTAGTCGCAAATTTCATTATTTTACCTTATATACACTGAAGTGGATTGGTAACATTGATATATTATCGCTTAGTACCAAATCTTTTTTTGAAGCGATGATGATGGATTTTAAAATCGATTTTATTCCTAAAAATGGTATATTAAAGCCATAATCACTATAAAATAATAATTCATAATTACTAGAATCTAAAGATTTAGTAGAATAAGGCGTCCATACGACTAAATCACCACTTTTTTTAGAAATAACATCATTACTTTTAAATACACTATATTTTGAAATGGGATCCTCTACTCCAAGCAAAATATTATCGATTGGCAGGTCAGATTTCATATCAAAATCATCTATACTCCTAAATTCCAAATTTTTAATAAAACTATGATATACCTCACCACTGCTTGCACGATTTACGCCATCTAGGTAAATGCTAGTGTGTGGATTCTTATGAATATAAGAGGTGATAAAATCAATTGTATTTGCAAAATTATTCGGTACAGCCTTGTAATGATTAAACTGATATATAAATGCGGGAAAGGCATTAAAAAGCCAAACAAAGGCACAAATAGCGATGAGAAATTTTACAAACAGATATTTAAAATATTCTCGCAAATAAAATGCAAGTGGGATAATCCCAAAAATATATGCCGGAAGCGGATAATGGAAGCTATAAATATTTAGTGCGAAATATGCCAGAGAATGCAAAGCACTTGCAATCAATGCAGAATCCAAAATAGGATTGATTTTAAAATGCTTAAAAGAAACTAAATAGAATCTAAAAACAAGCAAAGCAAAGATTCCAATAAATAGAAATGGCTCACTAAGTGTGTAATTGATGATATTTTTGAAAAATACTATTATTGCATTATACGGAGTATCACCATAATTTCCACTTGTAGTTTTGATAGAAAGCACAAAAACATAATACGCAATAACCCATACAACGCAAGAAAATAAAAGCAATAAACTCAAAATTTTTGGATTTTTATTTTTTTGTTTGTATGAAAACAATACATAAAAAAAGCAGAATCCACCTAACATTATAAATGCCACTTCTTTATAATATAGTGCGAAATTTGCAGAAATTAGTGCCGATACGAAAAATATGAATCTATTTGTATCACAGAATCTAATAAATGAAAAAATAAAAATTGCAAAAAAGACGCTCTCTAGTTTCTCAGGAACAAAAAGCCTCAGAAATGATGTAACAAACGCAGGAGAAAAAAGGATAATAAGAATCCAAAATAAGCTATGAATTTTATTTCGTAAAAAACGATTTAACGCAAAAAAGACACAACAAATCAAAATAAATGCAAAAATGCCAGAGAAAATATAAAAAATATCTGCAGAGATTCCAAAAATACTAGAAATGATATTTAACTCTTGTGCATCAAGTGGGTAAAATCTCCCGATTTCTGGCAAAATGAAAAATGGTATTTGCTTTCCAATAAAAAGAGTAGATAGTAAAGTATGGTCATCAATCACACCAAAATTTGGATAAATCGCAATATTTACAAGATAAAATAAAATTAGTAGATATAAAAATACTAATAATTTCTTATGTTGCTGCTGCCCCCCCCCTATTTATGCTAAAAAATTCCAAAGTGATATCCTTTTTAAAAAATTTTGTAAATTTATCAAATATTAGATTTATCATACTTTAAAAAATCATAGATTATTTTTAAGGTAAGATTCTGATATCAAGTTAAAAATGGTGTGAAATGTTTGATGATATCTTAAAAAATAAAAAAATCTTGATTCTAGTAACTGGCTCGATTGCGATATACAAAACTCTTGATTTGATAAGCAAATTAAAAAAACAAGATGCAAAAATCGCTGTTGTGATGAGCGATGATGCACTTAGTTTTATCACACCACTTACTTTTGAATCTCTTAGCAATAATGAAGTCTTGCATAAAAAATCACAAAAATACGATACACAAGATTCGCCAAATCACATAAGCTATGCATTATGGGCTGATATAGCGATACTTGCTCCTGCTAGCATAAATAGTATCGCAAAATTAAATTATGCGATAAGTGATAGCATCGTGATTGCAACTCTACTTGCTTGCAAATGTAAGGTTTTGATAGCTCCAAGTGCAAATATAAATATGATGGAATCCAAACAAAACAAGCAAAACTTAGAATCTTTGGCAAATATGGGATATACAATAATTCCACCAAGAGAAACTTTGCTAGCTTGCAATGTAGTAGCAAAAGGTGCTATGGCTGATATTGATGAAATAATATTTAATATAAAAAGAGAATTTAGAAGTGATGGGTTTTGGGAAAATAAAAAGATAATTATCACCGGTGGAGGAAGTATAGAACAAATCGATACAATAAGGCATATCTCAAACAATTCAAGTGGAATTCAAGCATCTGCACTTGCTCTTGCGTTTTATTATCTTGGGGCAAAAGTCAAGCTTATATCTTCAAAATTTCCACATATTTTACCACTTAATATAGAAAAGATAAAAGTTATTTCTAGCAATGATTATAAAAATGCCTTGCAAGATACAAAAGATTCTATTGTCATTATGGCAGCGGCAATTAGTGATTATAAAGCAAAAGAGCCAAGAAATGAGAAAATCAAAAAAAGCGATATAGGCAAAATTTGGAATCTACAATTAGTGCAAAATCAAGATTTATTAAGTCAAATAGAATGCAGATTCAAAGTCGGTTTCAAAGCCGAAAGTGATAAATCTAGTGGGGAAATAAATGCCAAAAAGATGCTAGATTGTATTGAAAATGGTGGAAAAAGTTGTGATATGGTGATTTTAAACATCATTGATGATGATAATAAAATAGGCGATGTTTGCAATGAAATCACAATTTTGAGTAAAGATTCTAAAGAAAAATTGGATAGACAAGATAAGCTCACTCTAAGCTTTGAAATCGCTAAATCTATCAAAGAAAAATTACAAAAAGATGATAAATAAGATTCTAAATATCACACAAATTGCAAAAAAAATTGATCAACAAACGCACTACAACAACACTTTGCCTTTATTGTTGCAGATTTTGGATAAAACAAAAAATGGATACAAACTTAAACTGGGAAACAATATCATCGAGGCAAGAAGCACAAAAGAATTACAAATTGGCAAAAATTACTTAGCAACCATAAAGGAAAATAAAAATGGTGAGATAATCATATCAAATCTAGTAAATAGGCCAAGGATTCTTGAAGTAATAAAAGATTCTACTCTCAAATTTGAGATAAATGAACTAAAAGAAATATTTAAAGATTCAAAATTTATGCAGAATCTAGAACAAAATTTAGAGCAAAAAATAAGCATCGCGAACTCTAAAGATGATTTTTTATTTCTCACACACTCACTAATTGCACTAAATAAAAAAATAATAAACTTGATAATAAAAGATAGAAATAAAGAAGCAGTGCTACAAATAAAAAAGGGGATAAAAGACAAGGTAGAATTTAGTGCCATATTTAACAATCTAGGAATCATCAATGGAAGCATATATGGAAATCAAACACTTGTAATAAAAACACAATTTAACCATATCAAAAAAATCCTAGAATCTAATATAAAAAAACTAGAAGGATATGAAAACTTTGATGAAATACATATACTATATGATGAAGATATAGAAATATTATTTGATTTATATGGTGATAATATTTTAGATATAGAAATTTAATAAAAATTTAATGTTTTAAATAAAAAGTAAATATATTAAGCTACAATAACAAAAATTATTTATTTTTACAAGTAACAAATTAGGTGGCAGAATGATAAATAGGCAAGGGTTTTCGATGATTGAATTGGTGTTTGTAATAATAATACTTGGTTGCTTAGCCGGAACTGCTACAACTTGGCTTCTTCAAACAAGGATGGATTCTCAAGTGGCAATGACTAGAAGTGATATTGCTACAATTTTAAAGCAGGTGCCAGCGAGGGTTGTTGCTGAAAATGTTAATATTTCTAATACACCACCAAATGGTTATACTACTTGGGGTGAATGGCTGATGGATACACCATCGCTTGACAAAAGCAAGTGGCAACCTACCCAAAATGGATTGATTGCTATTTCCCTTATTGAGTCAAATAGGCAAAATAATAGAGTTATTGCTTGTTCTGGTAATTATATTCATTTAGATTTAGCGACTGGAAAATTGCATTTTGATCCAGATATGATTGACAAAAAGATTACATTTTGCAGATTGCTTGCAGAGAGTTATAATAGTGGCTCAAGCCGAACAATAGACCTAGTAACAAATAGTAAAACAATATTTTAATACTTACTATCAAAATATTTAAGAGAACCTATGATTTTTATAGTTAGTAGGCAGTAGATAATCTTCTACATTGATTAAATCTTTGTAGATTCCACTATCATAACCTATCTTAAACAATGTGTTTAGTGCTTTTAATTGAACTTGACTTAAGCCAATAGAATCTTTATTTGCATACATATCTAAATATATATCAAGTTCATCTTTATTCACCCTTACTCTATTTTCAAGCATCATTGATAGTATTTTTTTATTATTTACAGCGATTTTTACAGCATCACTCAAAATCTCTTGAATCTCAATTGCACGGAGAAGTGGGATTGAACGAGATATAGCCATACCACCAAGTGGAAGTGGTAAAGCATCTTTTATAAAATCTATCCAAATATCCCATAAATGTGCTTCAACTTCAAGTGAACTATCAAAATTTAGTATTGATTCGTGTATCAATACACCTGCATCAACTTCGCCACTTAAAACACTCTGCTCTATTTCTAAAAAATTTTTATATACGATTCTTGCATCTTTATATTTCATCTTAAAAATCATTGCATTTGTAGTCCATTTGCCACTTAATGCAACTTTAAAATTGTTTTTTAGAATCTTACCTTTCTTTTTTATCAACTTTGGTCCATAGCCATTACCAAAGGACATAGCCGTATTTAGCAGAGCATAATTATTGCGAATAAATGGATACAAACCAAATGATATAGCAGAAATCAAATATTTAGAATCTATCACGCCTTCATTCAAGCTTTCTATATCAAGGGCAAGATTCTCAAATCTATTTCTTTTTGACCCAACCCAGCCAAAATAAATTGCATAATACATAAAAATATCATCTGCATCCGGAGAATGTGCAACAATAATCTTACTCATAAGTCAAACCCTCTTTGCTTGAAATTCAAATTAATTTTAACCAAAAAATAGATAGAATCTACAACCATTTTAATTTTAGGAGCAAAAAATATATGGCTGACAATGAAAAACTAAAAGCCGTTGAATTGGCTTTAAAACAAGTTGATAAGGCTTTTGGTAAAGGTGCTTTGATACGGCTTGGTGATAAACAAAAAGAAAAAATCGAATGTATATCGACAGGTTCTCTTGGGCTTGATTTAGCACTTGGAATTGGTGGGATTCCAAAAGGTAGAATCATAGAAATTTATGGACCAGAATCTAGTGGCAAAACAACACTTAGTTTGCAGATTGCAGCAGAATGCCAAAAACAAGGTGGAATCTGTGCATTCATCGATGCGGAACACGCACTAGATGTGTATTATGCAAAAAAGCTAGGCGTAGATGTTGAAAATCTCTATGTATCACAGCCAGATTATGGAGAACAAGCACTAGAAATACTAGAGACACTAACTAGAAGTGGTGGAATAGATTTAATTGTAGTAGATTCTGTTGCGGCACTTACCCCAAAAGCAGAAATTGACGGCGATATGGGCGATGCTCACGTAGGACTTCAAGCAAGACTTATGAGTCAGGCATTGAGGAAAATTACAAGTGTGATTCATAGAATGAATACAACAGTAATTTTTATCAACCAAATAAGGATGAAAATAGGCAATATCGGCTATGGAAATCCAGAAACAACGACAGGTGGAAATGCTCTAAAATTTTATTCAAGTGTAAGAATCGATGTTCGTCGCGTAAAAACACTAAAAGTAAATGAACAAGCCATAGGAAATACCGTGAGAGCAAAGGTTGTTAAAAATAAAGTTGCCCCTCCATTTAGAGAAGCTGAATTTGACATTATGTTTGGTGAAGGAATCTCAAAGTTAGGGGAATTGATAGATTATGGTGTAAAGCTAGATATTATTGATAAGAGCGGTGCTTGGTTTAGCTACAAAGATAAGAAAATGGGACAAGGAAAAGAAAACTCTAAAATATTCTTAAGTGAAAATATAGATATTGCAAAAGAAATCGAAAACAAGATAAAAGAGCAAATCGGTGCAAATGATGAGATTATAGAATTTATAGATGATAATATAGAAGATGAAAAGGATAACTAATGATTTATATTGATGATGTTTTTGCTGATGAAGTATTGGACAGTAGAGGAAATCCAACAATTAGAACTACAATAGCATTAAATAATGGCATAACTTGCAATGCAATCGTGCCAAGTGGTGCATCTACTGGGAAAAGAGAAGCTTTAGAATTAAGAGATGGGGATAAAGCTAGATTTTTAGGTAAGGGTGTGCTAAATGCCTGCAAAAATGTAAATACAACAATTGCAGAAAAGCTAATTGGCACTTCTCCATTTAATCAAAGTGAAATTGATAATATTATGAAAAACCTAGATGGTAGTGATAATTATTCAAAACTTGGTGCAAATGCAGTGCTTGGCATATCTATGGCGGTTACAAAAGCAGCAGCATATGCGTTAGAGATTCCACTATATAGATATATTGGTGGAGTAAATGCAAATATACTTCCTGTGCCTATGTTAAACATCATCAATGGTGGAAGCCACGCAGATAACACAGTCGATTTTCAAGAATATATGATTATGCCACTTGGATTTAATAGCTTTAGAGATGCACTAAGGGCAAGTAGCGAAGTGTATGGTTGCTTAAAAAATATATTAAAAGAAAGCGGACATATAACAAGCATAGGAGATGAAGGTGGGTTTGCTCCGAACCTAAAAAACAATGAAGAGCCGATTGAAATAATCTTAAAAGCTATAAAAAAAGCTGGATACAAAGATGGTGAGCAAATTGCAATAGCCCTTGATGTAGCAAGTAGTGAATTTGTAAATGATAAAAAAGAATATTTTTTAAGTGCTGAAAATAGAACACTAGATTCTAAGGAATTGGTTGGATATTATGAAAGCTTATGCTCAAAATATCCTATCGTATCAATTGAAGATGGACTAAGTGAAGATGACTGGGAAGGCTGGAAGTATCTAACAGATAAATTGGGAAATAAGATTCAGCTCGTTGGTGATGACTTATTTGTTACAAATGAGAAGATTCTAGGTGAAGGGATAGAGAAAAATATCGCAAATGCAGTGCTAATAAAACCAAATCAAATTGGTTCAGTAACACAAACAATGCAAACCGTGCGACTTGCTCAAAGAAACAAATATAAATGTATTATGAGTCATAGAAGCGGTGAGAGTGAAGATACTTTTATAGCTGATTTTGCAGTGGGGCTAAATACAGGTGAGATAAAGACTGGTAGCACAGCGAGAAGTGAGAGAATTGCAAAATATAATAGATTGTTAGAAATAGAAAACGAACTTGATTATAGTGAATATTTAGGTTGGAGATTGTTTAAAAAATAATGCCAAAGATAATTGATGAAAAAATAAGCATAATTGATAAGATAAGATTATATAAGCCATATGTCATCGCTGCTATGGTCATAGTAGGAATTTTTATTTATATATTTATTCTGCTTTTTGGAAATAAATCTTTATTTGTTTTATTGGAACTAAAAGAAGAGCAAAAAGAATTACAAGAAAGTGTGAAATTCTATCAAAAACAAAATGCTTATTTACAAAAAGAGATTTTTGAGATTGCTGGAGAATAAGCTTTGAGAAAAAGTATTTTATTTTTTGGATTGATTATAGGTATTTTATATAGCAGGGACAATCCATTTGACCCCATTGTGGTGCCAAAAGATTCTGTGCGTCCATACTATGGGGAGACAAGCGTATTTGACAAAGCTGAAATCATTTTACCTAGCAGTGCAAGACTAATAAAAAGAGTAGAAGTTACTTATCAAAATATTGATGGTTCAATCGAAAAACAAGGCATTGATGTAAGCGGTAGAATCGATTGGAGAATGCCACTTGCAATATCACAAGTATTAAAAAAAGAAAATGCAAATAAAATCACAAAAACACAAGATATAGCAATAGAAAACAACAAACTATCCCTAAAATATGAAGGAGAGTTACTTAGAGATTTTATAATGAAAGAGCCGGATAGAATCGTGCTTGACTTTAGCAAGAATCTAAAATACTACAAAGTAAATAAAGTCATTTTAAACAAGCCGTATTTCAAAGCAATAAAGTATGGCTTACACGATGATTTTTTAAGAATTGTAATTGAACTTGATGGAAGCTATATCTATAATATCAAGCAAATACAAAATGGAATCACAATAGATGTGCAATAACATCATTCTCATAGGTTTTATGGGCTCTGGTAAAACTACCATAGGAAGGGGATTGGCACAAAAACTAGGTCAGATTCTAATAGATACAGATAGCCTTATTGAAATCAACTATGGAATGAAGATTAGCGATTTTTTTAAAAGATTTGATGAGGCAAAATTTAGAGAGATAGAAAAAAATCTCTGTATTTGGTGTGAAAAAAATTTAGGCAATGCCATAATTTCTACAGGTGGAGGAATGCCAACAATCTATAATATGAGAAATATGGGAAAAGTTATATTTTTGGATACGCCTTTTAATGAGATAAAAAAGAGAATCTTAAATGATGGAGTGGAAAATAGACCAATGATAAAAGATATAGATTCTATGCTAAAACTATATAACAATAGGCTACAAATATACAAAGATATGGCACATTTTAGCATTGATACCTTAGATTATAAAGAAAATATAGTAGATAAAATTTATCATTATTTAAAGGGTTGAAAGTTGAGGGCAATTTTAAGTGTTAGCGATAAAACAAATATAGTTTTTTTTGCAAAAGAGTTAATTTCTCTTGGATATGACATATTAAGCACAGGTGGGACTTTGGCATATTTGCAAAAACATAATATCAATGCAATTGATATAAGCAAATATACAGATTCCAAAGAATTATTCTCCGGAAGGGTAAAGACATTACATCCAAAGATTCACGGCGGGATTCTATTTAGACGTGATGATGATGATGATATAAAAAGTGCAAGTGAAAATGAAATCTTGCCTATTGATTTGGTGTGTGTAAATCTCTATCCATTCAAAGAAACTACGCAAAGGAGTGATGATTTTGATGAGATTATAGAAAATATTGATATTGGCGGACCAAGTCTTATTCGTGCTGCTGCAAAAAATTATAAAAGTGTCATTGTTGTGGTAGATTGTAATGATTATAATGACGTTATATCACATATCAAAGACAATGCAGATTCTATTGATTTTAGAAAAGAGCTGATGATAAAGGCATTTTCTCATACGGCAGAATATGATTGCTTTATTGCAAACTATATGAATGAACGATTTCATAGTGGATTTGGTAAGAGTAAGTTTATCGTTGGTAAAAAATACATAGATACAAAATATGGCGAGAATCCACATCAAAATGGTGCTTTATATGAGTTTGACAATGCGTGGAGCAAAAATTTTAATATCTTAAAGGGCGAGAGTAGTTTTAATAATTTCTTAGATATTAATGCCGCTACAAAAATAGTGAGCAGCTTTGATAAAAATGCAATATGTATCATAAAGCACGGGAATCCTTGTGGATTTGCAATAAAAGAAAACTTGCTAGAATCTTACAAGGCTGCATTAAAATGCGATAGCTTGTCGGCTTATGGTGGAGTGATTGCTATAAATGGGAATCTTGATATAGATCTAGCAAAAATTATAAATGAGACTTTTTTTGAAGCAATCATTGCAAATACCATTACAAAAGATGCACTAGAAATATTTAGCAATAAAAAGCGAGTGAGATTATTTGAACTAAACAATATGAAGCTTGATAAATTTGATTTTAGACATATTAATGGTGGATTTTTACTCCAAGAACAAGATGAGGTATTTGATAGCGAAGTGATAGATTCTAAGCAAATGGGAAATATCAAAGCAAGTCCAAAAGAAATGCAAGATTTGCTTATTGCATATAAATTAGCCGCTCTTACAAAATCAAATTGTGTTACTTATGTAAAAGATTGTGCTCTTGTTGGCATTGGGATGGGGCTTACAAGCAGAGTTGATGCAAGTAAGATTGCTTTTTTAAAAGCAAAAGAAATGGGGCTTAGTTTGGCTGGCTCAAGCTTAGCTAGTGAAGCTTTTTTTCCTTTTAGAGATAGCATTGATTTAGCAAATGAATTTGGAGTAAAGGCTATCATAGAACCCGGTGGAAGCATAAGAGATGATGAGGTTATAGTAGCTGCAAACAATCATAATATCGCACTATATTTTAGTGGTAAAAGACACTTTTTGCACTAAGAAAAATTATGGAAAATATTAGAAATTTTTCAATCATCGCCCATATAGACCACGGGAAAAGCACGCTTGCAGATAGATTGATACAAGAATGTGGAGCAATAGAAAGTAGAGAAATGAGTTCTCAAGTTATGGATACTATGGATATAGAAAAAGAGCGAGGAATAACAATAAAAGCTCAAAGTGTGAGATTAAATTATACACTTGATGGAAAAGAATATATCTTAAATCTCATAGATACACCGGGACACGTTGATTTTAGCTATGAAGTGTCTAGGTCGCTTAACTCTTGTGAAGGTGCTCTGCTTATTGTTGATGCAAGTCAAGGCGTAGAAGCTCAAACTATAGCAAATGTGTATATAGCCTTAGAGAATAATCTTGAAATCATTCCTGTGATAAACAAGATTGATTTAAAAGCTGCAAATCCACAAAAAGTAAAAGAAGAAATAGAAAATACCATAGGACTTGATTGTACGCACGCTTTAGAAGTATCTGCAAAAAGCGGAATTGGTATAAAAGAATTGCTAGAGACAATAATTTATACAATACCACCGCCAAATGGGAATCCAAATAGCAAACTAAAAGCATTAATCTATGATTCTTGGTTTGATAATTATTTAGGTGCTTTGGCATTAGTTAGAGTGATCGATGGAAATATAAATATTGATGAAGAGATTCTGATAATGAGTACAAATAAAAGCCATAAGGTGCTTAACCTCATGTATCCTCACCCACTCTATCCTAAAAAAACAGATATGATTAAATGTGGCGAAATAGGAATCGTATGTCTTGGATTAAAACAAGTAAATGATATTGCTGTTGGCGATACAATGACACACAAGAACAACAAAGCAGATAAACCAATAAGTGGGTTTAAAGAAGCAAAGCCATTTGTATTTGCTGGAATCTATCCTATTCAAACAGATAAATTCGAAGACTTACGCGATGCATTAAATAAATTGCAATTAAAT
Organism: Helicobacteraceae bacterium; assembly: GCA_017508245.1. GTDB lineage: Bacteria > Campylobacterota > Campylobacteria > Campylobacterales > Helicobacteraceae > NHYM01. Next base: position 259,766 of record JAFVZI010000014.1, read on the forward strand.
GATTCATCGCTAATTTTTGAGCCAGAAACATCAATAGCACTTGGATTTGGCTTTAGAGTTGGGTTTTTAGGGCTTTTGCATATGGAGGTAATAAAAGAAAGATTAGAGCGAGAATTTGACCTAGATTTGATTGCTACTGCACCAACCGTGCTTTACAATGTTTATCTCACGGACGGCACTATGATACAAGTGCAAAATCCTTCAGAACTACCGCCAGAACAAAAAATATCCCGCATAGAAGAGCCATATGTAAAAGCCACCATTATAACACCGACAAATTTTTTGGGAAATGTAATAAAACTAGTCCAAAATAGACGTGGAATCCAAGATAAAATGGAATATATCACAGAAGATAGAGTATTGCTTTCATATTTAGTCCCTACAAATGAGATTATTATGGATTTCTATGATAAGCTAAAATCATCCACAAAAGGATACGCAAGCTTTGATTATGAACCAATAGGATACAAAGAAGGTGATTTAATCAAGCTTGATATAAAGGTTGCAGGAGATGTAGTCGATGCATTAAGTATCATTGTAAGCCGCCAAAAAGCTTATGAAAAGGGCAAGAATCTAGTAAATGTGATGAAAGAAATCATACCTAGACAGCTTTTTGAAGTAGCAATTCAAGCAAGTATCGGCAATAAAGTCATAGCAAGAGAAACGATAAAATCAATGGGGAAAAATGTTACTGCTAAATGCTATGGTGGCGATATAACAAGAAAACGAAAACTATTAGAAAAACAAAAAGAAGGCAAAAAACGTCTAAAATCTATAGGAAAAGTAGAACTTCCACAAGATACATTTCTTGCAGTATTAAAGATAGATTAGATTCTAGCTTTATATTTTAAGATTTAGATAAATAGTAGGACTTAATTTAGAATCTACTGCCTATCAAATATGCATAATAGTGTATAATAAACGCATTTTACTAACAAGGATAGAGAGTGTTTGATTATGGTATTGATTTTTGGGCTAGAGATGATTTTATCATAGAAGATGGCAAGGTAAAATTAGGAGCAAATCCAAAAATTGCAATCATTGATATTGTGAATAAAGCAAGGGAAAATGGCTATAAAGGTCCTCTTATTATGAGATTCCCGCATCTTATACAAAAACAGCTTGATAAATTGTTTGATTCATTTCATTCATCAATCAAACAATACAAATACAAAGGCAAATTTAGAGCTGTATTTCCGCTAAAAGTCAATCAATTTCCAAATTTTATATTACCGCTTATGGAGGCTTCAAAAAATAAAGATTATGGGCTAGAAGCTGGAAGCAAAGCAGAACTTATTATTGCTATGGCTTATACAAACCTACAATCTCCAATCACAGTAAATGGCTTCAAAGATAAAGAGATGATTCATTTAGGATTTATCGCCTCAAATATGGGACATAATATTACACTTACGATAGAAGGCTTAAATGAATTAGAAACGATAATAGAAGTAGCAAAAGATATGGAACCACCATATCCAAAAATAGGACTTAGGATAAGATTGCATTCTATGGGTAGTGGTATCTGGGCAAAAAGTGGTGGGATTAATTCAAAATTTGGACTTACTTCAAATGAATTGCTTGAAGCTATAAATCTTCTTAAAAATTCAAATCTAATATCACAATTTACAATGATTCACTTTCATATAGGTAGCCAAATAAGTGATATATCGCCATTAAAAAAAGCTCTTAGAGAAGCAGGAAATATTTATGCCGAGCTTAGAAAAATGGGCTGTGAGAATCTTAGTATAGTAAATATTGGTGGTGGTCTTGCGGTAGAATACACGCAGCACGCCGGATTTAACAACAAAAACTATACCTTAGCAGAATTTAGTGCTGATGTTGTCTTTAGTCTAAAGGAAATTGCAAAAAACAAAGAGGAAAAAGAGCCAGATATTGTTATAGAAAGCGGTAGATTTATCGCTGCATCACACGCAGTATTAGTCACTCCGGTGCTAGAGCTATTCTCGCAAGAGTATGATGAAGAATCTTTGCGCCTAAAAGAAAAAAATCCTTTATTGATAGAAGAATTACTAGATTTATATAAAAATATAAATGAAAGATATGCTATAGAATATCTCCACGATAGCCTAGACCATATGGAATCTTTATTGACTTTATTTGAACTTGGATATATAGATTTACAAGATAGAAGTAATTCTGAAGTATTGGTGCATTTGATAATAAAAAAAGTTATTGATACACTAAAACATAAAAACCACAATGAGATTCTACGTATCCAAGAGCAGATTCAAGAGCGATATTTACTAAATTGTAGCTTTTTTCAAAGCATGCCAGATTATTGGGGATTATCACAAAGATTCCCAGTGATGCCATTAGATAAACTAAATATTCGTCCTACAAGAAGTGCCAGCCTTTGGGATATTACGTGCGATAGTGATGGAGAGATTAGCTTTAATAAAAATATGCCATTATTTTTGCACGATGTAGATGTAAAACAAGAGGATTATTTTTTGGGATTCTTTCTTGTTGGTGCATATCAAGAAGTACTTGGAATGAAACATAATCTATTTACTCACCCGACAGAATTTAGCATAGTTTTTGATGAAGATGAAAATTGCGGATATAAAATTGAAAATTTACTTGAGGCACAAAATATATTGGATGTGCTAGATGACTTAGATTATGACACAAAAGATATTGAGAGACGATTAAAACAAAGGATAGATGAAGCTACTGATTTAGATAGTGAAAGCAAAAAAGAGGTATTGGGGCAACTTTATATAATGCTTAGTGAAAATGGATATCTAAGGACAATACGAAATAATCCTTAAAAATTTAAAGGGCAAAATATGGGAATCCTTAGTGATATAAAAGAAGATTTTTCAAGTATCAAGAAAAACGACCCAGCAATAAAATCAAATATAGAACTATTTTTCAACTATCCGGGGCTTATTGCGATAATTCATTATAGAATAGCACATAGATTATACAAAAGAAAGTTTAGATTATTAGCACGAATTGTTATGGGATTTACTCAATTTATCACGCATATTGATATTCACCCAGCTTGTATTATTGGAAAAGGAATATTTATTGACCACGGAATTGGTGTAGTTATTGGTGAGACTGCTGTTTTAAAAGATAACATCACGATTTATCAAGGTGTTACACTAGGTGGTGTTACACTAGAAAAAACCAAGCGTCACCCGACAATTGAAAGTGGTGTTACCATAGGAGCAGGTGCAAAAATACTAGGCAATATTACTATTGGGGAAAATGTAAAAATAGGAGCAAACTCTGTTGTGATTCGTGATGTGCCACCAAATTCAACTGCAGTTGGGATTCCAGCAAGAATAATACAAAAAGGCAGGATAAAAGATTCTAATGCGATGGATAAAATTCCAGACATTGATAGGCAATTATTTAATTATATGCTTCGCAGGATTCAAATCCTAGAATCTAGGATTGATTGCAAAGATTGTGAAAAAGAATTAAAAGATTTAGATAAACTCTATGATAATTTCATAAAATCTATAAAAGATTAATCAATGATAGAATCCACAAAATATCTAGGACGGGCTTTGCTTTCTTTATAAATCTTACCTATATATTCACCTAAGATTCCAAGTCCAAAGATTTGGACACCACCTAAAAAATACATAGGCACGACCATAGAAGTCCAACCGCTAATTGTTCCACCCATAAAATAAACTACCAAAGCCCAGATTCCAAAAAATAAAGATGTAATAGATATTATAGCACCAAGGATACTTAAGATTCTAAGAGGTTGCACACTAAAGCTTGTTATTCCATCAAAAGCAAAACTAAGCATTTTAAAAAATGGATACTTACTTTTTCCTGCTACTCTAGCATTTCTTTTATAAAATATAGCACAAGATTTATACCCAAGGAGAGGAATGATTCCACGAATAAATAAATTCACCTCTTTAAAAGACAAGAGGGATTTTATCGCACGATTAGATAAAGCACGATAATCGGCGTGATTTTTCACAATTTTTACACCCAAAAAATTCATCAAATCATAGAATCTCTCCGCACTAAATCGCTTAAAAAAGCTATCACTGCTTCTATCATCTCGCACGCCATAGACCACTTCATAGCCATTGTTGAATCGCTCAATCATAGAATCTATTGCATTTATATCATCTTGCAAATCACAATCAAGGCTAATAGCACAATCGCATTTATCGATTGCGTATTCTAGCCCAGCTAAAAGGGCATTTTGATGTCCATAATTGCGACTTAGATTTATGATTATGATATTTTGATTTTTCAGCTCTTTTAAAAGCTCCAAAGTATTGTCCTTTGAGCCATCATTTACAAAAATTATTTTGCTTTGTTTGTTTATACTTTTATTGTTTATTAGATTTTGCAGTTTAGAATCCAGAGATTCTGCACTTAAATTGATGATTTCTTCCTCATTATAACAAGGCACAATTAGATAAATGATAGGTTTAGATTCTTGTGTATCTTTCATTTTAAGCAACCTTAAATAAGCAAACTTCATAAAAATTTTAACAAAAAAATTCACAAAAATTTCACATCATTTATATTAAAATCACAGGCATAAAATATTTACTACAACAATCAATTAGTTTTAGAGGATAAGATGCAGATGAGGCTTTTTTACATTATTTTATTGACATTATTTTTTGCATCTTGTGCATCTCCATACACGCAAGAACAGCTAAATAGTGAATTTAAAATTGATAATTTCAAAAATAGCTATGATTTAGTGAATAAAAAAACAGATTCTATATTTGATGTTTTTGATGATGATGAATTAAGAGAATTAATCAATATGGCATTATCAAAAAATAGTGATATTTTCATATACGATAGCAGGCTTAAAATCGCAGAATCTCAAGCAAAAATTGCGACCTCAAATCTAATACCAAATGTAAATGGCAATATTGGATATAGATTTGATGGAAATTCAAATATTGATACAAGTTTGATGGCTTCTTGGGAGCTAGATTTATTTGGTAAATACACAAATGCAAAAAATGCTTATGAGGAACAACTAAATATAGCAAGTGAGAATTTTTACTTCTTTAAAATCTCTTTAGTCAGCGATATAGCACTCGCATATTTCAATCTCAAATACTTGCAAAATGATATTTTGCTTACACGAGAAAGAATTGCAAACTACAAAGAATTAGTCAGTGTGATGAATATTATGTATGAAAGCGGATTTATAAATTTTAGTGATTTTATGGAAAACAAAGCACTATTACAAAGCGAGGAGCAGAATCTAAACAATCTTCTAAATAACTATGAGAGCAAGAAAAACGAAATAAGGATTCTAATAAACAACAAAGATTATGAATTTAGAGATTCTAATTATGAATTTAGTATTCCACGATTTTATGTAAATTTAGATGATAGTGCTAGCATCATATTAAATCGCCCAGATATAAAATCACAAATCTCAAACCTAAATGCAGCAATATACAATCTAAACTCCGCTAAAGCAAGTGCATATCCTAGCATACAAATAAGTGGCTCGCTTAGCAAAGCATTATTATCACCTAGTGGAATAACAGATTTGGCATATCAAATATTAGGCTCGCTTACTTTGCCATTATTTTCACGAATAGAAATATATGAAAATATAAAAATTAGCGATTATATGAGACTTGAAGCTTATTATACTTTGGAAAAATCAATATATACAGCACTAAATGAAATAGAAAATGCTATATATGCGTTAAATTCAAATAAAAAAACACTAAATACGAGCTTACAAATGCTAGAAGACAATGAAAAGATTCTAGGCACGCTACAGCAAAGTTATGAGCTTGGATTGATAGATTTTAGCGAATACATACAAGCAATAAATAGCCACTTATTGATGATAAAAAATAACAATGCATCATATTTTAATACGATTAGTGCGACAATCTATCTATATCGCTCTATTGGTGGAAACAAAAATGATACTATCATAAAGGAAAAGCAATGAATGATGTTTATAGTAATATAAAAAGACAAAAAACAAATAAATCAAAATTGATATTTATTGCTATTGCAGTGATTGCGATAATTGTGATTTTTATATTTGTTTGGCTTAGGTTAAATAAAAAAGAGGAGGTTTATATAACACAAACCCCGGTTTTGCAAGACATTTCACAAGATGTGAGTGCAACAGGGACATTATCACCAACAGACACAGTCGAAGTGGGTAGCCAAATCTCTGGGATATTATTAGAAGTATTAGTAGATGTAAATGATGAAGTAAAAAAAGGGCAGACAATAGCCATAATAGACCCAGAAAAATTAAATCAATCAGTAGATAATTTTGTAGCACAACTACAATCTGCTAAAGCGGAATTATATAGTGCGGAAGTGCAATTAGAAAACAAACAATGGAATTATGAAAACTACTTGAATCTTTATGAAAAAACAAATGGAAAATCGCCATCTCAAATGCAATTAAAAACTTCGGAATTGGAATATAAAAATGCAAAAGCAGATATCGAGATTAGGAAAGCGGCAATAGCACAAATTGAAACATCGCTAAAATCCGCGAGAATTGACGTAAAAAACTCAATTATTACAAGCCCTACAAATGGCATTGTTTTATCGAGAAGTATTGATCCCGGACAAACCGTGGCAGCCAGCTTTTCTGCACCTACGCTTTTTGTTATTGCAAAAGATTTAAAAGAAATGAAGCTAATTTCAAATGTGCTAGAAGCTGATATTGGAAAGGTAAAAGTGGGACAAGATGTAATCTTTAGCGTGGATTCGTATCCAAATGAAGAGTTTAATGCAAAAATAGCAAAAGTAAATTATGCGGATTCATCTTCTACATCAAGTAGTTCGTCATCTAGCTCTAGTGGAACTTCATCTAGCTCTACAAATATAGTAAGCTACGAAGTAACAACATATATTAAAAATGATAAATTATTACTTCGTCCCGGAATGAGTGCTACTGCGACAATAAAAACAGAAGTTCAAAAAAATGCTTTAGTAGTGCCGTATCAAGCATTATTATTTCAACCAAACAATAATTCTGTGAAAAAAAATAGTGGTGGTTTTATAATGGGCGGACCTCCAAAGAAGGAAAGAAAATCATATTCACAACTTGGCTCAATTGAAAAGATTTGGATTTTAGAAAATGGAATCCCAAAAGAAATTGAAGTAGAGATTGGAATCTCAAATGGTAAAAATGTCCAGATAATATCAAACAATATAGATACAAATACACAAGTTATATTGCAAGTTCAAACAAAGTAAAGATAAGATGTTTATTGAATTATCAAATATTACAAAATACTATGGTGAAGGAAGTAGCACTTTTCAAGCACTAAAGGGCGTGAATCTAAGCATAAATCAAGGTGATTTTATAGCACTTATGGGTCCCAGTGGCTCTGGAAAAAGCACTATGTCAAATATACTTGGCTGTCTTGATGTAGCAACAAGTGGAAAATATATATTTAGTGATGTTGATGTATTTAGCTTAAATATAAATGAAAGAGCGATGCTTAGAAGATTCTACATTGGTTTTATATTTCAAGGTTTTAATCTACTTCCAAGAACTACTGCATTAGAAAATGTAGAATTACCACTATTATATCGTGGCATACAAAAAGCAAAAAGAAAAAAAGCTGCATTAGAGGCATTAGAAATGGTTGGACTAAATGGCTTTGAAAATAACACACCAAATAAGCTAAGTGGAGGACAACAACAAAGAGTTGCCATTGCAAGAGCGATTGCTAGCAAACCTTTATTTTTACTTGCAGATGAACCAACGGGGAATCTTGATACAAAACGAAGTATAGAGATTATGAATATTTTAAAGTGGCTGAATACGGATTTAAAAATCACCATATTGATGGTAACACACGAAAGCGAAATGGCTAGTTTTGCAAATAGAGAAATACATTTTTTAGATGGCAATATTGATTATACAAAAGGAAGACATTAATGGTCTTTAATGCTTTTTTACTGGCTTTTAGGCAAATTAGAAGGAATCTACTTAGAGCATTTTTGACAATGCTAGGGATTATTATCGGGACAGGAAGTGTTATTGTAATGATTAGCCTAGGAAATGGCACAACACAACAAATAAAAGATAATATATCGAGTCTTGGAAGCAATATATTAATGATTATACCCTCAAGAGGACTTGATACATCTGGACAAAGTCTAAGAAGATATTTTAATCAACAAGAAGTAGATTTAATAAGAGATAGGGTATATGGTATAAGAGCATTATCGCCTATGGGCGAAGGAAGTGCTTTGATACAATACAAACAAAATTCTAAAGAAACAGAAACATATGGTGTTATAGGTGATTATTTTATCGCTGGAAATTGGGATATGGCAGAAGGTAGAGAATTTAGAGATGATGAATATAAAAGTGGTGCAAATGTATGCATCATCGGAGATAGTGTAAAAAATGCCTTATTTAAAAACGATGAACCACTTGGAGCAAAAATTAAAGTGGGAAATAAAGAAGGAAGTATTATTTGTGAATGCGTTGGGGTGCTGGCTGCAAAAGGACAGGGTGCTATGGGCAATGACCAAGATGATGTGATTGTTTTTCCACTAAAATCATATCTTAGAACACTAGGGCGAGCAAAAACCTCTATCAATAATATCAATAGAATCACCATATCTCTTGAAGATGGCATAGATTCTAAGCAAAAAACACAAGAAATACGACAAGTGCTAAATGAAATAAGAAATATAAATGATTCAAAGAGTAGTAATTTTGAAATAAGAGATACGAAACAAATCGAAGAAACTCTAGCAGACACAACAAGAATGCTGACGCTATTTCTTGGAGCGATTGCCGGAGTAAGCCTAATAGTTGGCGGAATTGGCATTATGAATATTATGCTTGTATCTGTAACAGAGAGGACGAAAGAGATAGGCACTAGACTTGCAATAGGTGCATTAGAGAGTGAAGTATTACTACAATTCTTAATAGAGGCCATTGTAATTAGCTCATGCGGTGGATTGATTGGTATAATACTATCTTTTGTTATTTCATTTGCACTTGCAAATGCTTTTGAATTGCCATTTGTATATAGCATCCCTGTTGCAGTCATCGCACTTTTATTTTCCGCTTTTATTGGAATCTTATTTGGATACTTGCCTGCAAGAAGAGCATCTAAATTAAATCCAATAGATGCTCTAAGGCACGAATAGTTTAGTTACATTTATAAACTAACCCTATTATGCTAGATTTATTTATCGATGTAGTAGATAAAATCTAGTATCATAACCCCACCATCACTAGAAATATATGACGCATTTTGCTGTGATTTGATAAGAAATGGATTATATCGCCACCTAGTTTATAAGCTTCATTTTTAGCACTATTAATCGCACTTTGTGCAACTTCAGATTCTAACGAAAAGCTAGATTGATAGCCATATACTTCGCCTAGATATTTGCAATTACTTGGCTCATTTGTAACAACTTTTATTAATCTTGCTTCTGGATTAAGTGAAATTACACCTTGAGTACAACCCACAAACAATAAAGATATTAAAAATAAAGATATGTATTTCTTAGACTAATCACCTTGGGATAATTTTTGAAACTTACATTTTAGCTCATCGATACTCTCAGCATTATCAGGGTCTGAAACTATTGCATCTACAGGACACACACTAATACAAGCAGGCTCATCATAATATCCAACACATTCGGTGCATCTATCTGGGTCAATTAAGTATATTGGATCATTTTCATCAATAGCTTCATTAGGACATTCTTCTCTACACGCATCACAAGCTATACATTCATCATTTATCATTAAAGACATAAATGGTCATCTCCTTTTAAAGTTTATAAGTTGGATTTTTAGCATAAAAATTAAAAAATTACTAAAAATAATATTAATTTTATAGGCTAGTCCTCTAAATACATAGCAATTTTATTAGCAGCAATATTTGTTTTCAAGCTATCAATCATAATAAAATCAATGCTTGACAAAATATCACCAGACACATCAATGCTAGAATCTAAAATCACTCTAAGCCCCAAATGAGTAGCAAAACTACATAATATTTCAAGTGATTTAGAATCCAATATTGCACAATCTAAGACAATCATATCGGCACCATAAATGGCAGATTCTAAGATTTGATATTTTGAGATGATAATATCTTTGTGGATGATTAAAAATGGACTATATCGCCTGAGTGTGGCAATCAAAGAAATGTCTTTGAATAATGTCGTATCTGCGATGATTAAACCTAGATTATCATGTAAATGAGAAATACCAGATTCATCTTTAATGCATTTTAACTTTATGGTATTACCTTGAATAAATGGTGAAAAATCAAAGTCAAATGCACGTGGTAGATAGGGATTTAGCGATAAGCTCCTACCAAGCAAATCAAAAGGAAACTCCTCATTTCTTTTTTCTACATTGATTTTTGTTTTTTCTATCAAGCCCTCATATTTACTTTTTTTAGAAAAAATACCAGATACTATTCCAAACACTTTCTTATATGCTCCAAATGCTCATTTATTTCTTTTTCATTCTCAAGAGTTTCTTGTTTTATTTTATTCATTATTTCCAAAGCTTTATTGCATTTACCCAATTTATAATAACCCCACGCAAGAGAATCCAAATATGCAGGATTGTCTGGCTCTTGTTTTAGGGCATTTTCCACATATTTTATACCTTCGTTTATATCTATATCATAATCAATCAATAAATATCCGAGATAGTTAGCAAATGTAGAGCTATCGTTATCTTTTATGGCAATTTTAAAATTTTCAATCACGTTATCTAACACAGATTCTTTATCTTGTGCTTCTTCAAAATCAATAATAGCCATCACACCATAATAATAACTATCATCTTTTTTGTCCATTAGTTGCTTCAATATAGCTCTAGCATTTTTATAATCTTTCATAAGTAAATATCTATCAACGAGAGGCTCTAAATCAAGCTCATATTCATTTGCTAAAGATAATGCAGAATCTAAATTGCCATCAATTATATAGATTCTAAATAAATTATTGGCATTAGTTTTATTTGGATATTTTTCATAGTAGGTGGTAAATAAAGATTCTATATCTCCTAAACTTTGATTATTAAAAGATAGCTGTGTTATAACTTGAGCAAAATCATTGTCTATTGTTTCTTTGAAGTAGTCTTTTATAAGAGGCACGCTATGGGCAAAATCGTTCAAAGATATATCAACAGAAGTGATAAATAAAAGTGTATGAGAATCTTTTTCTATCTCATATGATTGCATTAGATATTTTTGTGCGCTCTTATATTCTCTCTTTAGTGCATACAATCCACCCAAAGCCTTAAAGTTGATTTTATTTATAGAATCTCTATCTTCTAGTTTTATAATATCTTCATAAGCCAAAATTGCTTCATTAGTATTTCGTTGCATCATATATATGTTAGCAAGAATATATTTTATTTTTAGGTTTTTATTATCAATATTTTGATATTCTCTGCTGTATTGGAGTGCATTTTTCGTATCACCAATCATCATAGATAATCTTATTACTTCTTCTAAATATTCAAGTTTATTTGTAGAACTATAAAGCTCATTATAGATTTCTATTGCACTTTTATAATCACCTACATCAATGAGAGATAAAGCTTCAATAATCTTATCATCTTCGAGATTCTGCCCATAAACAAATACAAAACAACAAAACAATAATGATATTATTTTTTCAAAACACCTATGCATTCTCTAAAAGCTCCTTGTGGATTTTTCTTAAAAATATCCCAAAATGGAAAACTAGCACAATTCTTTGGTCTACATTCATAAATACTACATTGCCTATTAGAATCCAAAAAAATACAATCTGGATTATCTCCATTTTCTTTTAATGCGTATCTAGTGCCAACCTTACGCAAATACTGCATACCAAAATCTTCAAGGCTCATATTTAGATATTGTGCTATTTTTTGTGCTTCATAAATTTCTAAAAACACATATCCATCACCAATGCAGCACTTTCCACCGCATTCTTTGCATTTACTCTCATCAAATACAAAATCAAAACCATCTTTTTGCATCATAGTATTTGCTCCAGATTTGATATTTTAGTGCTAAAAGTATTACAAAGTCTAAAAATTTCTTTTGCTTCATTTGAATGTTCTTTGTCTATAAAATTATACAATGGAGCAAGAATCTTTGTTTGACTATTTGAAACCTTACATTTTATCATAACTAAATTTGCATTTTTGGATATTTTAGGATACACAAAAGCCATCTCATCTACATTAAAATTAGTATCACTAATCGCACTAAAAACATTTTTTATTTCTTTTGCATCATAACAAAATATAAAAGTCCCATTTGGCTTTAAGATAGATTTCACAAACTTTAGCAATAAATAAAGCGGAAGATTTTTACTCTGCCTTGCTAAAAAAAGAAATTTATTTTTAGAATCTATAATATCTTTTCTATAAAATGGCGGGTTTGAGATGATAAAATCAAATTTTTCTCCGCTAGTTTCTAAGCTAGATTCTAAAATATTGCCAAAAATCATATCACAAGCAATACCATTATTTTTTGCATTGATTAATGCGATTTTTGCCATCGTGTCGTCTATCTCATTTAAACTAAGCTTGATTTTAAAATCTCTAGCACACAAAAGCCCCAAGATTCCACAACCTGTGCCGATGTCAAGTAATTTTACGTTGTTTTTCAAAAATCTTTTTATAAAAGAATACAAAAATAAACTATCACTATTGTAGCAGTATCCATTTTCTAACTGGTATAAATCTAATCTTTTTGAATCCATAATGCAATATCCCTACCAATACGCTGTGAATGCAGAATCCTGCCATCAAAAGTGCTAAAAAAATTCCTACCCTTTTGCATATTTGGAGCTAAAAATACAAGCAAGCAATCCATCTTATCTTTCATAAAATCAAAAAAATTCGCCCCACCTTCTATGATATTAAACCCACTTAGCGTAATTTTATCCATATTGTCTGTAAATACAACTTCCCTATTTGCTTTAAAGATATTTAGATTTTCATCCAACTTATTTTCCTTACCAATGACAATCACATTAGGAGATTTTCCGCCAACAAGTCTAGAATCTAGCAGTGGGTTATCATCAAGGATTGTTTTTTGTGATATGATTATATTATTTGCGATTGAACGCATTTTGTGTGAATAAATCATAGAATCCTTGCTTGATATTACTCCATTTTCAAAGCTACCATTTAATCTTTGTGCGATTTTATAAAGTATAAATGATGATTTCTCACAAATACACAAAAATGGAAACAACAAATCTCTCCCTTTGTTTTCTAAGATTCCATATTGAACTTTTATACCGCTTGATTTTAGAATCTCTATTCCACCACTTGCAGATTTATTTATATCTTTGTGAGATATTATGACCTCGCTGGGCTTTAAAACACTTAGCAATCTAGCACAAGACGGCGTTTTACCGCTATGAGCACAAGGCTCAAGTGTAACAAATATCTTTGTATTATGAAAAAATCCATTATGATTTTTCATTAGATAATCACAAATTTCAAATGGATTTGTAATATCACTTATTTTTTTATCATCACTTAATCTCATAAATGCAGCTTTTAGTGCGGCAAGCTCGGCGTGAGCACCACCAAAGACTTTATGATTTTCTAGAGCAATGATTGCATTATTAGAATCTAAAATCAAAGCTCCAACAGCTGGATTTGGTAAAGCCAGTGCTTGAGGTTCCCAAGCCTTTGATATGGCAATATCCATATAAAAATCATAATCTACCAAAGAAAAACACTCTTAGCTTTTTTTATATCACTATATTTATAATAAGCAGAATCCAGATAAAATCCTTCATCATCGCTCTTGCCTAAGATTCCAGTAATTTTTGTTTTATCAAGAAGTTTTATTTCAATTTTATCTCCCATTGATAATTTAAAATGATTTGGGTTTTTTAAAATTCTCTCAATTCCCGGTGAACTGATTTCTAAAAAATATGCACTCTCAATTGGATTATAAACATCAACAAGTGGAGAGATTAAATCATTTATCTTTTGACAATCGCTATGATTTATGCCATTTTTAGAAGTGATGGAGATACGAAGAATGTGTGCATCATTTTCTCTTAATACTTCAACATCATATAAAAAATAACCATTTTTTTCTACAATCTTTGTAATTTGAGATTCTAATTCACCATCTATCATCACTATCCTTTTTTTGAATTTGCTTAAATATAGAATCCAATCTATTTAGGGTTTGCATTTCTTCATCAAATTCATAACTAAGATTTGGTGTCTTATACCAATCAAGCGAGCTTTGCAACTGCCCTCTAATAAAACTATTTGCTTTTTTTAGAAGCTTTAGAATCTCTTTTTGCTCGCATTTATCAATACCAGTCGTATCAAAAAAAACTTTTGCATACTCCTTGCCACCCTTGCATTCTACCCTAGTGATACTTAGGCTATTTAGCCTAGTGTCATTTAGGCTAGATAAAGATTCTTGTAAGATTTCTTTCAGTAATGATTGTGTTTTTAATAATTTTATATTATTCATATTTGTTTTTGTTTTGCAATTTCTTTTATCACTTGCAAACTATCACCAACTTTAATATCATTAAAAGAATCTATCATAATGCCGCATTCATAGCCCTTTGTTACTTCTTTTACATCATCTTTAAATCGCTTTAGTGATGAAATATTGCCTGTATGAACTAGCTTATCTTTCCTAAATAAATTTATTTTTGAATTTCTAGTAATGATACCATCAAGGACAAAACACCCAGCAATCACATTTCCTTTCCCTATGCTAAAAATATCACGCACTTCAAGGCTACCTATGATTTCTTCTTCTATGATTGGAGACATCATTTTTGAGATAATAAGCTTAACATCATCTATTAAATCATAAATAACTGAATAGCTATTTATGCTTACTTGCTGCTCCTTTGCCTTTGATTTTAAGATTGACAGCGGTTTTACATTAAATCCTAGAATATAGCAATCACTAGAGCTTGCGGCAATATCTATATCACTCTCTGTGATATTTCCAACCGAAGAGCCAATGATGTTTATTTTTACCTCATCATTATTTAATGCTTCTAATGAGACTTTTATAGCTTCTAGTGAGCCTTGTGTATCGGCTTTTAGTATGATTCTAAGAGGCTTTAATCTACCCTCTGCAACGACACTGCTTAATTCATCAAATGACACTTTTGTGCTTTTTGATAATTCTTTTGTTCTTAAATATGATTTCCTCTTGTTTGCGTATTCTTTAGCAATAGAATCATTCTCAACTCCAACCAAAATTGAGCCTGCACTAGGAACTTCATTTAGACCAACCAAAAGTGCGATTTCCGATGGATTTAATTCATTTGTATTTTGACCATTATCTTTTATCAAAGCCCTAACTTTTCCATACGCAGTATCGGCAACAACGCTATCACCAACACACAACTTTCCTTCTTGGACAATGACTGTAACTACCGGACCTTTACCCTTATCAAGACTTCCTTCCAAAACTACTGCTTTTGGTTTTGAAGCAATATTTGCTTTTAGCTCCATAATTTCTGCTTGAAGCAAAATCGTATCTAATAGATTATCCACTCCTTCGCCTGTCTTTGCACTAACTGGAATAAAATCATACTCTCCACCCCAATCAGATGGATTATATCCTAGTTCTGCCATTTCGGCTTTTAACTTATCTGCATTTGCATCTTCTTTATCCATCTTATTCACAGCAATAATAATTTGCACATTAGAATCCTTTGCGTGAGCCAAAGCTTCTTTGGTTTGTTGTTTTACGCCATCATCTGCGGCAATTACAATAATTGCTATATCTGTTACTTGTGCTCCACGAGAACGCATACTAACAAATGCTTCGTGTCCCGGAGTGTCAATAAAAGTAATATTTTTTTTATTTTTATTTACCATATAAGCACCAATATGCTGTGTAATTCCGCCATCTTCTGTTTTTGTAACTCTTGAATTTCTAATATAATCAAGCAATGATGTCTTACCGTGATCAACATGCCCCATAATAGTAACTACAGGCGATCTATCAATCAATTCTATATCATTCGTATCATCACTAAGATATTCCAATTCTTGTGTAGCTTTGGATAATTCTATATTCAAATTAAATTCGTGTGCCAGAAGCTCTATCGTAGTGGCATCTAAGAAATCATTTTTAGTCGCCATTTCACCCATTTTAAATAGCTTTGAGATAATATCTGTAACTCTTAGATTCACTTTATCTGCAAATTCATAGATTCTAATTTCATCAGGAATGCTTATGACTCCCCTTGCAGCACTCATAGATGACACATTATTGTTGTTTGAATTATCTTTTCTATGATTTCTATTTTTGCTTTTTTGTCTTCCTCTGCCTATATTATCCAAAAACCAAGGATTCGTACGTTGTATTCTAACTCTATCTGTAATCCTTTCTTCTTTTTCTTCATCATTTTTATTGTCTATTTGATTGATGTCAAACATCATTACTTCTTCATCGTCATCATCAATCTTAGTATCACCTAGATTTCTATTAATATCAATTTTTTGCTCATTTCCTTTATGGCTTTGAATCTTTTTATGCTCTTTTAATTTCTTCTTTGGTTTTGTATCCGATTTTGGTATGTCTATTGGATGTAGTATATTATCTTTGGCTTCTTTTGCCTTTTCTATGTTTTCTAACAGCTTTTTTTGTGGAGTAGAATCTTTAGTGTCATTTTTAGACACGATTATTATTTTTCTAACTTCTGGACTCTTTGTAGAAGATTCTACTTTGGGCGTGTCTTCTTTTTTGATATGTTTTTTAGATTCTGTTTTTTTATTTATTTCTTGTGAAGACTCTTTTGTCTCTCCTTTTTGAATCCTGGACGTAGTCTTTTTTGTGGTTGTATTCTTAGTTGTAGTTTCTATCTTTGTTTGCTTTTTGGAATCCAAAGTAGGCACCATAGGCACTATACCTTGTGTTATATATGTATAAATTACTTCTGCTTTTTCTTGTTCGACACTACTATTGACGCTTTTTATCTCGATACCAATCTCATTTGCTTTAAGCAAGACATCTTTTGCCTTAATGCCTAATTCTCTTGCGATCTCTCCAACCTTTACTTTTGGTAATTGTTCTTTTGCCATTTATGAGCCATCTCCTTAAAAAAATTCACAACTTTCTCATCATTATCAATTTTTAAAATCTTACAGATTTTATTAGTCATTTTTATCTGCACTATACAAGTATCACATATATAAAAACTTCGACCACTCATAGTGTATAAGGATAATACACCATCTTTAATTTGTAATCGTAAAAGAGAATCTTGATGCAATCGCTTTCTGCAACAAACACACATTCTAATTTTTATCATTATATCAAAAAAGCCTATTCTATATTAAATCCGGTATTGTCAAATTCTAGTTCCAATACTCTAAATTCTCCAAATTTCTTACTCAAACTACTGGCAAGTTTAGAAGAATCATCACGATAACAAATATTTAAAAATGTCGAACCACTGCCTGATAACACACTCATCAATGCACCTCTTTTTAGTGCTTCTTTGCGAACTGCAAATAATGCTGGAAATAATGCCATTCGCTTATCTTGATGGATTCTGTCTTCTGCTGCAATTTTTAAAAGATTCCATCTTTTTGATAAAAATACACCAGTAAGCATTGATGACCTAGATATATTAAACACTGCATCGTGCAAGCTATATTGCTTTGGCAGTGTTTTTCTTGAATAACGAGTAGATATTGCCTTGTTTGGAATAACGACAACAGCTTTTATGTCATTTGGAATCTTATGCCTTATATAAAATACTTTTGAGTTTTTTATCATAGCAATGTTAAAACCGCCATTTACCGCTGGTGTAATATTATCTGGATGCTTTTCATATTTTATTGCTTTAGATAGTATCAAATCTCTTGTATATGGCACTTTCAACATCTCATAAGCAGATATTATTGCACCAATTACGACAGCAGAACTACTACCAAGACCACGAGAAACTGGAATCTCATTTTTCAAATAAAAAGTAAAATCTCTTGTCTCTCCACCTAATTCACGATAAACATCCTTAAAAATTTTTATAAAATTATTATCTTTTAAAAGCTTTGGAATATCACTGCCCTCCCCATCAATCCTGATGCTTTGCACTATCGATGGTGAAACTTCAAATCTATTATATAAGCTAAGGGACAATCCAAGAGTATCAAATCCCGGACCTAGATTTGCACTTGTAGCGGGAACTTTTACTATCAATCAAACTCCTATTGTGGCAGGCAAAATATAAAGTGGAAAACAAGAATTACTAAATCTAGTAGAATCTAGCACAAAAGGCAATTTAAATACCGCATTGTGCTTGGATTCTAACTTGATTGTTTTAATATCATTATTTTCTTTTAAAAAGTGGATTTTACCATAAGCCTCTATAAAATCATCTTTGGTAAAATAGAAAGAATCCACACAAAAAAGCTCTATATTATTTATTATGCTCAGTGTTTGTAAAAATATATGCGTTAGTTTCAATGAGCTAAAATTACCCGGTCCATTTGCATAAAATATCCTATTTATAGCATATACAGCCATCACTTCACTAAATAATTGTGGCAAAATATCACTTGTCTTACCATTAGATTCAAGCTTTTTGATAAGTTTATTATCAATATAGATTCCAAGTAAAATTGGCGATGAAATGCTAATTAGGCAAATATCACACTTTTGTTGTTGCATATTCAAGATTTTCTTCTTGTGCCTCATTTTCTAATGTTACAATTTCAAATGTATCACTTTGTGATAGTATTTTTTTTGTCAAAAAATGATTTAGTTTATGGCTACCTGCAAACGATATATAAGTCCCAATTAATGGCATACCAAGAATACTCATATCACCGATTGCATCTAGAATCTTATGACGAACAAACTCTTCTTTATATCTAAGACCTTCTTTATTTAGGATTCCACTCTCATCAAGAACTATACAATTAGAAAGATTCCCGCCTTTTGCAAGCCCAATTGAGCGTAAATAATTCACTTCTTGCAAAAATCCAAATGTCCTAGCTCTTGCAATCTCATCTTTATACGCTTGAATCGAATATGTGAATCTATAGTGCTGCTCTTTTATTGATTGATGAGGAAAATTTATAGTGAAATCAAAAATAGTTTTATTGCTTGGCTCAACTTTTACAAATTTGTCCCCATCATTAATTTCAATGGGCTTTTTAATGACAATAGCTCGTTTTTTTGCACTCTGCTCTACTATACCTGCTTCATCTAACAACATACAATATCCAATAGAGCTGCCATCCATTATAGGAACTTCTTCATTATCTAGTATAATTCTAAGATTATCTATGCCATATGCATGTATAGCAGATAAGAGATGTTCAATGGTAGAGATTTTTGCATCACCATTTCCAAGTACGGTTGCCAAAGTGGTGTCTATAATATTATCTGCAGATAGCTTGATACTTTGCCCCAAATCACTTCTAAAAAACACTATACCGCTATCCTCGCCTAAAGGCTCTAATATCATTTTTACAGATACACCTTTATGAAGTCCAATACCGACCAATTCAACGCTATTTTTTATAGTTCTTTGATTCATTTGTAATTACCCCAAAAATGATGAATTTATAGAATCTAAAGTGACAAAATATCTTTAATGTTTAATTCATCATTATCTTTATATATTAGATTTAACTTGTATTTTAACATATTGGCAGTGATTATATCACCTTGAAAGGTTACTTTTCCTTTTGTAATTTTGGATAATATCAAAAATTCACCATCACATTGCACATCACCATTGCATTCACCAAAAATACAAATATTGCTTTGACTTGTCAGCATCGCTCCACTATTTACACGATTAAAAACCAAAATATCGCCACTATTTACAATACTCTCTCCGCTTCTAACCAATCTAGTAATAAACTTTGATTTTGTAGATGAAAGATTCTCATTTGATAAAGCAGAATCTTGTTTAATGCTTTCTTGTGGATTAATTATTTTACTTTCTTTATTTATTTGCTTTAAAATATTTGCGATTTCTTCCTTATTGTCTATAAAGCTTAAATGTTTATTTTTGATATAATCAACATCACTGGAATCCAAAAAGTCTTTTACCGCCGCACTTAGATTATCAAATACAAGCAAATATCCCTTAAAAAGTGGCAAACTTTTTTTCAAGAATCCTAGCAATTCATCATCGCTATTTTCGCCTAATATATGAAAGATTCTAATATTTTGCTGATTTATTTTTTGCATTATCTATTTTCTATGATATTAATTGCTTCACTCAAAACATCATTTATATTAGTTTTAAGCCATCTACTATCCATAAATTCGGTACTAAGTGCAAAAACACCCTGAATCAATACTCCAAAATGCAAATGGTCGCCAAATGCAAGACCAGTAGCCCCTGTCCTTGCTATCACATCACCTTTTTTTACTACATCGCCTTCTTTGACATAAAATTCACTTAAATGAGAATACAAAGTAGAAACCCCAAGCCCATGATCTATAACAATTGTATTACCATAGATTCCAAGACCCTCTTTTAACACAACAACTCCATCATTTGACGCAAAAACTTGTGCATTTTTGACATTTGCCAAATCTATCCCCAAGTGATAGGATTCTCCAGCTGGCTCTTTGTTCAATGTATATTTTCTATGGTCACCAAACATTCCTACAATAACAGCATCTTTAAGAGGCTTAAAGACATTAATTTGATGTAAATCTTTTAAGTCCAAATTAAGAATCTTAGAATAAACCATATTTTCATCATTGTTTCTAATTACTTCATTTGCGTATTTAAACATCTCCAGTCTTGATGAAAATGAATCAAGCGATATTGTGCTTACACTCTCAATAACAGAAGCTATTTTATTATCAATAAAACTATCTTTTAGAGTCAAATTAGATGTGCGGTAATTTCTGGAATATCTAGCAAAACCGATATTTGAACGTTTTATATTTCCAGCTTTATCTTCGACAATAATCCTGCCTTTAAAAGTCGGATTATGTATCGACCAAGGAACAATACTCACATAATAACCATCTTTTATAAATGGAAAAGCTACAAAGCTTTGATGCCCATTGCTAATGGATATATTTGCCAGATTATCGTCTTTTGCAAAAAATACAACTACCGCACTTCCGCCATAAGTAATCTTATTACTCATAGCGATAATCCCTGCTTCTGGCGGTATCCTATCTACAATAATCTCAAATTCTTTTTGCGTTGTATTGCCAAGAAAAAACTTATACTTGCTATTATCAGTAACTTCAATTTTATATTTTAAGACATCTCCATCTACAATATTTATCTTCGGGATTGGCAAATTAAATTCAATATCTGTTTTAGTATCTTCAACTTTCTTATCAACAAGAATCACGATATCATCATTTTTAATGAAACTAACTTTATAAGATTTAATACCACTAGAATCCAATAATCTAATCGGCACATTCCATTTCAAGTTCCAATAAGTTATATCCGGAATCTCAATATTTGGAGGAATCCGTTCAAATTTTGGAGAAGTGTATATAAAGATACACAAACAAGCAATCAAACCTGAAATAATATAAAATGGAATATTGCTATTTTTTTTAAACATATAACAAGCCTTTAAAAATTATGGGAAAATAAAAAGAGAAGATATTTTAATCTTGATTTTATTAAAAATACTTGATATGAATAGATTCATTATTTCATCTGTGATGCTATTTGTTCTGTAGTTTGCAAGATTTCTGCAACTGCCCTAAATAATTCTTGTGGAATATAATCATCAATTTCACACAATCTATACAAATCTCTTGCCAATTTTGGCTGTTCTCTAATTGGAATATTATGTTCCCTTGCTATCTCTTTTATTCTAATCGCCAATAAGTCTGTGCCTTTTGCCATCACCACTGGTGCAACATCCTCGTGCAATACAAATTTCAATGCGACTGCATAATGTGTAGGATTTGTGATAACAATGGTCGCCTTTGATACATTTGCAAGTATTTTTCTCGAAGACATTTTTCTCATTGTTTGACGAATTCTGGCTCGAATCTGCGGGTTTCCTTGTAATTGTTTGTATTCATCTTTTACTTCTTGCTTTGTCATTTTCAAGCTTTGGATATATTGCCTTCTGCGAACATAAAAATCAATGGCTGCCATAAAAAAAAATAATATAAGCAATATCAAGCCAAGTATCAATGCCTTATCTTTTAGCCATATTAATTGGGAAAAAATATTTAAAAATGCAATATTTGGCAATTCTTGCAAGAATCCTAGAAATACAAAACAACCAAGACTTAAAGCGATGGAAACCTTCAGTGTAATAAGAAATCCATCTAATATTTTTTTTATTGAAAGCAAATTTTTAAAACCCGTAATCATATTTATTTTTGAGAATTTTGGAATAATAGTTTTAATAGTGATTAAAAATCCAAATTGTGCGACATTACCAGCAATAGCAGCAATCATTAAAACCAAAAATATCGGAGCAACAATAATAACACTTTCTTTGATAATAAAAATCGCTAGATTTAACATTCCTGAATCATTAAAATTATCTAGACTAAAATTTATAACATAAACAAATAGATTCTCTATTCTCTTGCCTAAAAATGGTAATAAAAAAAATATAACACCAAGTCCAAATAATAATGCCAAAAATCCTGTTACTTCTTGGCTTTTGCTTACATTTCCCTCTTCTCTAGCTTTTTGTTTTTTATAATCACTAGGAAGTTCTGTCTTTTCTTCATTTTGTGCCATATTCTTCCCTTAGAATCTTTAGGGCATTTTCATAATCTTGTTTAGTATTGAGATTTACAAATTCAAGAGTATCAAAATATATTGACTTTGCATTGCACGATGATAAAAAATCAAGAATCTTAAATTCATTATTTTTTAGGGCTTTGGCAATCTTATCTTTTATATTTCTCTTCCAGATTCCAATCAAGGGATGCATTTTATTAGAATCTTTTGCATAAACTACATCGCAATCATTACTATTATTTATCAATATGCCAATTGTATGAGATTTTATAAAAGGATAATCTACTGGAATAAAAAATATTTCATTAGCATTTAGGGTATCAAAACAATTCAAAATGCCAAATAATGGACTAAAATACTCTAAATCTTCTGTGATAATTTGAATAGATTCTATATTTATTTTAGTTTTTGATATATCATCATCTAAGATTCTAAGTATTTCATCCTTTTTATTTTCTTTTAGCGAGATTGCTACACTTGAGAATATTTGTGATAGTTTTATGATTTGATAAGTTATGAGCCTATAAGCACCAAAAGGTAAAATGGTCTTATTGGATTCCATCCTACTGCTTTTACCGCCACACAAAACTACACAAGATTTCTCAATCATACAAATCAAAAATCCTAACAAGAATATGTGCTTACAAACTCAAATGGGTGAGGTCTAGCTTCCCAAGGCCAAATCTCTGTTTCAAATTTATAAGCTTTATATGTTTGCAAAAACTCTTCACTAAATACATTTCCATATTTTAAAAATTCCCTATCTAAAAGCATTTCTTCTATGGCACTTCTTAGTGTATGAGGAAGTTGCTTAATATTTCTCTCTCTAATCTCATCAAGAGTTAATTCAAATAAATTTATATCCATAGGCTCGCCCGGATGAGTCTTATTTGTTATACCATCTAAGCCTGCCATAAGTAATGATGCAAACGCTAAATAAGGATTGCTTGAACTATCTGGGAATCTAAACTCCATTCTCTTTGCTTTTTCACCACTATTATATGGGATTCTAACACTTGCACTTCTATTTTGTGCGGAATATGAGAGAATGCTTGGTGCTTCAAATCCAGGAATTAGCCTTTTATATGAATTTGTAGAAGCATTTGTGAATGCAGCGATACTTCTTGCGTGCTTTAAAACTCCACCTAAATAAAATAATGCAATATCGCTTAAGCCTTGATATTTTTTGCCTGCAAAAAGATTCTTACCATTTTTCCAAATACTGATATGGACATGCATACCGCTTCCATTATCGCCATATAATGGTTTTGGCATAAAAGTTGCAGTCTTGCCATTTAGATGTGCTACCATTTTTACTACATATTTTAATTTTTGCACATTATCTGCTGCTTCTAATAAATCGCCAAATTTTACGCCTATTTCACCTTGAGCTTGACCTACTTCATGATGAACAACAAATGTTTCTAATCCTACTTGATTGAGCACTTTTACCATTTCTGCTCTAATATCTACCATAGTGTCAATTGGCGGAGTTGGAAAATATCCACCTTTTGTCCCGCTTCTATGCCCAATATTCGTGCCACCTTCAAATTCTCTATCTCTATTCCATTCGCCCTCTTCTGTATCAATCTCATAATATTGACAATTTATTGCATCCTTCATTTTTATACTATCAAATACAAAAAATTCATTTTCTGCACCAAAATAAGCAACATCACCAAAACCTTGCTCTTTTAGATATTGGACTGCTTTTTTTGCAATACTTCTAGGACATTTTTCATATGGTTGGTTCTTGTAAATATCCCAAATATCACAAAAAACTATGACAGTAGTATCTGCACTAAAGGGGTCTAAAAAATATCTAACTGGATCTGGAATAAGCAACATATCGGATTTATCTATCGGCTGCCACGCTGGAATCGATGAAGCATCGACTGGCAATCCATTAAAACTTTCTTCATCAATAGCACTCATATAAAAACTGATATGATGCCAAGTCCCTTTGATATCGGTAAATCTAAAATCTACAAATTCGACTTCATTATCACTACAAAATTTAAAAAACTCTTTTATTGCATTTATTCTATCTGCTGTTTTATTCATATAAAGCTCCTTATCAAACTTAGATTTGGAATCTTATAAAAGTTTAGTTTAATAAATAATAATCATCTGATAATAAAAAATATTTTGAAAGTCTAGAATCTATATTTAAAGATTATTAAAAAAAATCATTCTTGAAACTTATCAATGATGACGGTAACACCGCTTGTAAGATTCTTAAAATATATTATATCGGGTGAATGCTCATATATAAAATCATTTCCACCAAAGCTAAATTTCTGTGTTACCACGCCATTTGCACCCAAGCTTTTTCCAATGCCATCAAAAATATCTTTTTTACTCAATATTTCTTCAAACAAAGTATCATAACCAACATCGCCAAAAAAAGCCTTACTAGCGACCCACTTTGGAGCACAATCATCAATGAAGCAAACCTCTCTCTCTTTTATGGTGAATTTACCTATTGATTTACCAAGCTTGAATAATTCAAGAGTGATTTCTGGAGTGAGGTTTAAAAGTCCAAAATCATAAAAACTAATATTTTTACTTTTTATCAAAACTAATTTTAAATATTTTTCATCTATTTTGGTTTGCTCCTCTATCAAAGGAGGAGTTCCACAGGAGCTAAGTAAAATACCAAACAGAATGATAAATACAAGATTTTTCATAGTTTATATTTTAGGCATCACTCAATATTTTATGCCATATTTTGCCATCTAATTTTAATTCCATAGTAATCTGGCACAATCCATCTTTATAAACAGTCTCAATAATCTCTGCATTTTTTATAAGTGCTTCAACCTTTGTTTTTACAACAGAATTGATCAATACCATATCTCTAACGGTATCTTGTGCATTTAGGCGAATCCCATACATCTTTTCACCAATCTGCCTATAAGCATCAATGATTGCTGCTCTCTTTGCAAGGGCCAATGCTTGAGACGGTGAGATTGTAGATTCTGGTGCAACACCCATTCCAACAGCACTTAGTTCTATTGTATTATCTGGCGTTAAAATAGGTGAATTTTGAATCATGTTTGAATCATTACCAATCTTTGATTTTGGATGCGGAGCTTGTGGTGCAGAATCTTGTGGGAAAGATTGAGTATATGGCACTACTTCATTTGGTGCAACATAATTTGGTATATAATCATTTCTTTGATCTCTAATATAAACATCAACACTTGGATTGCTTGAGGCTATCTCACTTTGTGGCAAATTATTTTGCATTTGTGGTATATTTGGAATATTAGCCTCTCCGACATTTAATCTATCTATATTCATCACTCTACTATCATCTTGTGTTATCATATTTGGAGTGTATGGGTCTTTAAGTGGCGGATACACTGGTGCTTGGATTGGAGAATAATTTGCAGATGGTGGTATCATCGAAGCATCAGAATCTTCACTAAATGTAGCACAACCCGATAAAACTACTAAAAAACCTGTTGCTATCCCTATTGTAATCTTTGACATATCCTTAACCTCGTATTTTAAATTTTGAAATATCAAAGCAAATTATATTCCATTATCAATCAAACCTCACTAAATTACCTTGTTTTAACAATACCAATTTATCTTGAATCTCTCGCACTATCTTTGTTTTTTCATCATATAAAATTTTTTTATCTAATTTAATCATTCGCATTTTTTTTATGTATTTACTGATTATAAATAAACGTAATTGATGATAAAAATTATCACCATCTAAAGCGATGATTGATTCATCAAGCAAGATTCCAATTAATATTTGATTGTCCATATCGCCTTTTATCAAACATTCAAATTCATTTACCTTAAACTCAAATACACTAGAATCTATATACTCAAGGCTAAAATCAAGTAAATTTGGATTCTCTAAAATTGATTTTATGATGATTTCTTCTACAATATGTGTGCTTGGATTTTGTGAAATTGGAGATTTTTTATTTTTTATTTTTAATAGATATGGTGCGATTTTTAATGTATTTGCGATAAACAATCTATATTCATCTTGAAGAATTGGGGTTAAAGTTTTATAAAAATCCAGAATCTCATTTAGTGCTTTTTCTTTTTGAAGTGGGATATTTAAATCAAATTTATCTGCTATGTGATTGATGACAAATTCTATAAAAGGTATTGGATTATTAAACAGATTTAATAATTCTTCTTTTTTATTTTCTAGCACCATATCAGCAGGGTCTTTATTGTCTTTAAATAAAACTACCCCACCACTTTTATGTGATAATAACAATGCTGCTTTAAAGGCGGCATTTACGCCTGCACTATCTCCATCATAACAAAGCAAAATATCGGCATCACTTTTTGATAATAATGGTATATGCTCTTTTCTCAAAGCCGTCCCAAGTGTAGCCACACTATTGCCAAAACCAGCTTGAGACAACATAATAACATCTATATAACCTTCTGTTATAATTACCTTTTTATCCCTAAAAATGCTTTCTTTTGCTAGATTATATCCATATAAGATTCTGGATTTGTTAAAGATTTTGCTTTGAGAAGAATTGATATATTTTGCTATATTCCCACTTAGCACTCTACCGCCAAAGCCTATTATTTTATTACTTGCAGAAAATATAGGAAACATTATCCTAGAATTAAATTTTGCAAAATATCCATAGTTTCCCTTACCAATCATTCCAATCTCTAGCAATTTATCAAATGGTATTTTGTTTTGATTCAAAAAGTTTATAAAATCATTGCTCTCACCACTATATCCAAGAGAAAATTTTTCTATTGATTGACTTGATATTCCTCTATCATCAAGATATTTTAAGATACTTTGATTTAAATTTAATTGCTTTTGATAATATTTGCATATTTGCTCTAAAAGATTCTCAATACTAGAATCTTTATTATGCTTAGTATTTGTATATGACAATGTGAAGTTATACATAGAAGCCAGTTTTTCGACTGCCTCATAAAATTCAATATTTTCTTTTTGCATTAAAAAATTGATACTATCTCCACCGACACCACAACCATAGCATTTAAAATATCCTTTTGCAGGACTTACAACAAAGCTTGGAGTTTTTTCATTATGAAATGGACAATTTGCCACATAATTCGCACCTGCACGGCGGAGCTCAACATAATTAGATATAACATCAACGATATCTATAATTTGTTTTAATTGTTCTATAGAATTTTGTTCAATCATTTATTTATTGTAGAATGAAGATTCTTTTAAGGAATAGATTTTTATTCCTTAAAAATTTATTTAGAAGCCTCCAGTTCTGCTTCCACTTCTTGTATTTTTACCGGCACCGGTATCAACACCAAAATCCTTTTTATCATCATCGATTTTGTTGTATATTGTTACAAA
>JAFVZI010000001.1 GCA_017508245.1 Helicobacteraceae bacterium
AATACAAAATACAAAAATATTAAACACAAATAAAAAACAAAAAAATATAGCTTTTTGGCTAATACCAAAAGATAAAAATAATTTCTATGTTATTAAAAGCTTAAGGAAAAATTGATGAATGACAATAATTCAAATAAGAGATTTATAATTGCAGCGGTGTTATCACTACTATTTTTGATACCTTATATGTATTTTTTTTCCCCAGATACAAAAACAAAAGAAGCAATAAATTCTACAAACAAAACGATACAGCAAAACAACGCCCCGGTGATAAACACAACCACAACCATAAAAGATGAAACAAAAGCACCAATAAACAGCTCAAAAATCATTGCAAAAATACAATCTCAAAAAGTGGATATTGAAATTGATGAGCTTGGTAGAATCTCAAATGTTTTTTTAAAAGACAAAAAGTTTCTCACCCAAGATGGCAAATCGCTTGAGTTACTTAGCAAAGATTCTATCAAACCACTTGAAATGCGATTTAGTGATAGTGAAATCAACAAAAAAGCTTTTGACACCCCATATGTCGCTAGCACCAGCAATCTAAATCTAGATTCTACATCCCAAAGTATCACATTAAGCCAAGATTTAGGTGATCTTGTGATAAAAAAGATTCTTACATTTCACAGCAATCTAAGTTATGATGTAAAAATCGAGCTTAGCAGACAAGTAGAATATTTTATCTCAAATGGAGCACGTCCGATTGCTGATAGCTCGCCTTATGTTTTCAAAGGTGTAATAATCAAAAAAAATGATGACAAACTAGAAAAAATAGAAGATGGTGATAGTAGCGAAACACTCACATTCAATAAAGCGAAATTTGTAGCAAGTGTCGATAGATACTATACAACTTTATTTTTCAATCAAGATGGATTTGACATCATCACAGATTCTGATAATAATGAAAACGCCCTGCCTTATGTGATATTAAGAGATAATGCAAGTTTTAGCGGATATATTGGACCAAAAAACTATCAAGACCTTAGCAATATCTCAAGCGACCTTGGCGATGTGGTGGAATATGGAGTTATTACATTTTTTGCAAAGCCATTATTTTTATTGCTAGAGTGGCTTTTTGATATTTTTAGCAATTGGGGTTGGGCAATCATCGCATTGACACTAATTGTTAGAATCTTGCTATATCCTTTAACTTATAAAGGTATGGTATCGATGCAAAAATTAAAAGATTTAAGTCCAAAATTAAAAGAAATCCAAACAAAATACAAAGGCGATTCACAAAAGCTACAACTTCATATGATGGAGTTATATAAAAAGCACAATGTAAATCCTATGGGTGGGTGTTTGCCGCTACTACTACAAATACCTGTATTTTTTGCAATTTATCGCGTATTGTACAATGCGGTTGAGCTAAA
Source organism: Helicobacteraceae bacterium (assembly GCA_017508245.1). Lineage (GTDB taxonomy): Bacteria > Campylobacterota > Campylobacteria > Campylobacterales > Helicobacteraceae > NHYM01. Next base: position 1,377 of record JAFVZI010000001.1, read on the forward strand.
AGATTCTGCGTGGTTATTTTGGATACAGGACTTATCGGCAATGGACCCATATTTTATATTGCCGATACTTATGGGTGCAACTATGTATTTGCAACAGCACTTAAGCCCAGCGACTTTCAATGACCCAACACAAGAAAAAATATTCAAGCTTTTACCCGTATTCTTTACAATATTTCTAATCACATTTCCAGCAGGATTGATACTATATTGGACAGTCAATAATATATTTTCAATCATTCAACAAGTGATTATAAATAAAGTGATGCAAAACAAAAAGCTAGAGAAATAAAAGAACATAAAGGCATACAAGTGATAAAAATTAGTGCCAGCGATATAGAAGAAGCTTTATTAAAAGCTTCAAAAGAGTTAAATTGTTCGTGTGTAGATTTGGAATATGAAGTCGTGCAAGAACCAAGCAATGGACTATTTGGCTGTATCGGTAAAAAAGATGCAATTATTGTTGCATCTATAAAAGAAAAGCAAAAGAAGATTCTGCAACCCAGTGAAAATAAAAAATACAAAATAGAAGATGCAATCATAGAAATAAGAGAAGAAATCAATGAATTATTCTCGCATTTGCCATTTAAGCTTAGTGAAATAAATGTAGAAAAATATGATTCAAATACGATTTCTATACATTTCAAAGGTGAAGATTCTGCGTTGCTTATCGGTGAAAAAGGATATAGATACAAAGCCATATCATATTTATTATTCAATTGGATTAATCCAAAATATGGATTTAATATTCGCCTTGAGATTGAACGATTTTTAGCAAACCAAGAAGAGATGATTGAAACATATTTAGAGCCAATTATAAAAGATATTAAAAAAACCAATGGGACTTTTAGTACAAAACCATTTGATGGGGTGCTTGTATATATCGCATTAAAAATATTAAGAGAGAATCTGCCAAATAGATTTATTATGATAAAAACAAACGAACATAACGAAACCTACATAGTGGTTACAAATAATAATACAGATGATAAATGATACGATTGTTGCTATCTCAACTCCAATTGGAATTAGTGCCTTAAGTATCACTAGATTAAGTGGCAATAATGCTCTAAATATCGCAAAAAAACTCACAAAATCAAGTGATTTTACACCACGATATGCACATTTAAAATATATCTATAATTCATATGGAAATATTATTGATAGATGTATAGTGATATATTTTAAAGCGCCATATAGTTTTAGTGGCGAGGATATTATTGAATTTCAAAGTCACGGCGGTATTGCTGTGCCTAAAAACATAGTAGATGAATGTATTTCTCTTGGTGCAAGAATCGCAAAACCAGGTGAATTTAGCAAAAGAGCAATATTAAATAATAAGCTAGATTTAAGCACGGCAGAAAGTATATCAAAGCTGATTTTATCTCAAAGCAAACAAGCAAGTGAGATCTTGGGAAGATTATTAAAGGGTGATTTGGGCAATTTTATAGAATCTTTTAGAAAAGATTTAATTGAGATTTTAGCTCATATTGAAGTTTTGATTGATTATGCACAAGAGGATTTACCAAAAGATTTAGAATCCTCCATCAAAAAAAAACTAGAATCTTCTATAAACAAACTAGATGAAATATATAGCCACTCACTTAGCGTGCAGCATATTATAGATGGACATAGACTTGTTATCATCGGGCGTCCAAATGTTGGTAAAAGCTCACTTTTGAATAAATTATTATTAAAAGATAGAGCGATTATTTCAGAGATTGCAGGCACAACAAGAGATGCACTAGAAGAATCTATCACAATAAATAATCAAATAATAAAGATAATAGATACAGCAGGAATAAGACAAGCAAGTGATAAAATAGAACAAATTGGTGTAAATAAAGCACTTCAATATGCAAAGGAAGCCACCATTATCATCGCAGTTTTTGATGGAAGTAGGGAGTTTGATGATGAAAGCATACTTGAGATTCTAAATCAAAACAAAGACAAAATCATTATTGCTGTCATAAATAAAAGTGATAAAGCACAATTATTTAATGAAAGCAAACTAAGTGATTTTGAGATTATAAAAATATCAATGCTAGATTCTAGTGTGCTTAAACTAAAAGATATGATAGGAGAAAAAATAAATAAAGATTCAATAAACAATCAAGATATTATACTCTCATCAAATAGGCAAATTGAGTGCATAAAATCATGCATTTTTGAATTGAGAAATGCAAAAAATAATATGATTGATTTTGAGATATTTAGCTTTCATATCAATGAAGCTTTACACTCGCTAGATTTGCTTACAAAACCATTTTGTAATGATGAAATGCTAGATTCTATGTTTAGTGAATTTTGTCTTGGCAAATAGCTACCTAAGCGTAGAATCTAAAAATTCATCTATATCTATGTAATTTCCGGCAATTTCATTGTATATAATATAATTTGCTATAACTTTTATGCCATAGATTCTACTCTCTTCATAAGGAATAAATTCCATACTAAGCCACGGGTCATATTTATTAGATTTGCTAAATGCTTTTGTGTTTTTTAAATGATTTCTTATAAATGTTGGACCGCCATTATATGCGTATGATACAAATAGTGGGTGTTTAAATTCTTTATTTAAATGCTCTAAATAATAAGCTCCAAATTTTAGTGCCATCTTTGGATTAAACATATCTTCTTTTGTAGCATCTACGCCTATACTTTTAGCAAAATATGAAACATTAAAAGGCATAATTTGCATCATACCAAGTGCATAAGATTTAGATACAACAGATGGCAAAAATTGGCTTTCTTGTTTTGCTACAGCATAAAGCAAGGATTTTGTATCCATACCTACATCGATTTCATTGCCATATGGCATAACAAAAAATTTCTTTGAATAATTAAAATATCTATTCAAAATAAAAATCAAATGAGGCAATGTATTTTCATAATAAAATAATTTTGCAATATAAAGCAAATCTTCTTTATCTTTGATTGATGCTATATTTTGGCTAATGATTTGCCATTCAAATGGATTTGATATATCAAACGGACTTGCATCTTTTATAAGCCCTCTAAAGATAGGGTCATTAATGGTAATTATTTCTAAATTTGGTGTTTTTTTTAGTAATCTACTTGCATATAAAGAATAAAGATTAAAATTATGGCTACTTGCTAATTGATTTAATATATCTTTATTGTTGGTTAGTTTATAGACCCAAAATAGCGATTTATCACGTAAAAATAGATTCTTAGAATTAGAAGCTTTTAGAAAATAATCTGCAGCTTTTTTAGCATTTCCTGCATTTAGCTCATTTAGTCCGAGTGCAAAAAAGCTCAAATCATTTACATCTTTTATCGTTACTTTCAATAATGCCTTTGTAAATTTTGGATATTGCTTAGAGATGACTAAATGATACAAAGCCTTGTTGTAATTTTTATTTGATAAAGATTGTGGCTTTTTTGGAGTATTATTAAAAATATTTAATCTACTACTACCTAGTGCGAAATAAATATCACTAAAATCCGCTCCACTGGCATTCATTATAGAATCTAGTGTATTTTTAGATTCTAGAATCTGAACTTGACGCAATATTTTCTCACTCTTTATTCTGGCAAATATTTTTTTATCTATTTTTTTATCAATCGCATATACTAGCTTAAATCCAATATTAAAGCATTCATCATCGCTATCTAATAATTCTTTATATGACAAACTTTTGCAATATAAATCTTTTTGTAATTTTTCTCGTGGAATCCTCTTTAATACTGCATTGACAATTTTTGGACTTTTGTTTTCTATGAGTGAATACAGCTTTATTGCTTCATCTTGCGATACATCACCTTGTAAATATTCATATATATAAAAATCTCTAGCAATGCCTCGCGGTTTAGATTCTATAAATTCAAGATCATTGCCATATAGGATTCCACTAAATAACAACAAAAAATTAAAAACCAACAACATAATTCCTAAGTATTCCAATCAAAAATAAATCGATAAATTTCAAAAATATAATAACAATCAAAGGTGCAAAATCTATGCCATTAAAGATAGTAGGCAAAGCTCTTCGCACTTGCATAAATACAGGTTCTGTAAGTCTATACAAAATTTGAACAATCTGATTATATGGGTCTGGACGCACAAAAGTAATAAGTGCCGAAATGATCACAATCCACATATATGTATTAATAAGAATATGCAATATTTCAGTAATTGCATTTAAAAATGTAGCAAGCACCATCCTTAGCTCCTTAAAATTTCTTTTAAATAGAATCTCAAGTAAATATAAATATCATTTAGCAATGGTCCTTTATTTGCACCAGTAAGCAAGTATCTAAGCGGCTGAAACAAATCCTTGCCATTTAGGTTTGTTAGCCCAATTAGCTTTGCTTTAAGAGAGTTAAAATCTTCCAAACTTTTAGAATCTTTATCTACGAGCTTCATGATATTATCACGAATAAGCCTCATATTGTCGCTTGTTATTTCTTTTTTAGAGAATATTAAAGCGATTTTATCTCTTAGCTCATTTAGAGTGCTTGCCTCTTCTAAATAAACTTTAGCCAATGCTCCAATAGATAAATCACTAGATTCTAATAAATTTGCCATATCTTTTAGATTTAGTGCTTTTAAATGCTCTCTATTTATATATCTTAGCTGGTCTATGTCAAATTTGACAGGCGATTTTGATAGTGTTTTTATATCAAACCACTCGAGTGCTTCTTTTAGATTAAATATCTCTTTTTTTGGTTTGTTTCCCATAGATAAAAGATAATTAATGATTGCTTGCGGCAAGAATCCTTGCGATAAAAGCCAACTAACGCTTGATTCATTATCTCTTTTACTCATTTTTTTGCCATATTGATTTAGTATGATTGGTAAGTGTGCGTATTTTATCTCTTTTAAATATCCCAGTGATTGGCGGACTAGAATCTGCTTTGGAGTATTTGAAGTGTGGTCTTCACCTCTTATAATATAGCTTATATCATAAATCATATCATCAATACTGCAAGCAAAATTATACGTTGGGATTCCATCTTCTCTAATGATAACAAAACTATCAATTTCATTTTTAGAAAATTTGCATTCACCCTTTATCTCATCAAAAAAAATAGTAGTAGAATCTGCACCCTTTAGTCTAATAACAGGATTTGGATTGATGTCTCTGCACTGCAATGCCCACGAATCATCATATCTAAACGCCCTGCCCTCTTTTATTGCTTCTTCTTTTTTGAGGGCTAGAAATTCTTTTGTGCAATAACAATAAAAAGCCTTTCCTTTTTTTATCAATTCATTTGCAATGATATTGTGCTGCTTAAAATTTTCACTTTGATATACAAGCCTATCCCAAAATAAGCCAAAAAGATTCAGGATTCCTAGAATCTCTTTATCTTTTCCATCAATATTTCTTGCATTATCAGTATCTTCAATACGGATTAAAAATCTATCATTTGTTTGCTTTGCAATGATATAGTTTAGTATCGCAGCACGAAGATTGCCTATATGTAAATCACCTGTTGGACTTGGTGCAAAACGAAGCATTAAAAACTCCAAAATAATATTTTTAAACGGATTCTAACACAAAGAGTGATTAAAATTTATCTACAAATTCATCTTTTATTTTTATAAACTTATCTAAATTTTCAACTAGTAAATCAACTAATTTGCCTTGAAATTGCACATCTCTTAGCTTAAGCATATGTTCTACCACATCTTCTATAGGCCATGCTTTTTTATAACATCTATCATGGCTTAGTGCATCAAATACATCTGCTACTGCAGTAATCCTACCAAACAATGGTATATCTTCTCCACTAAGTTTATTTGGGTATCCACATCCATTCCACCATTCGTGATGAGTTAGAGCTATCTCTGCACTTGCTTTTAATATATCTCTATCGGAGAAACGAAGCATATCACAACCTTGTTGTGCGTGTGTTTTCATAATATTAAATTCTTCATCTGTAAGCTTGCCCGGCTTATTTAAAATTGCATCTGGGATTGCTAATTTTCCTATATCGTGCATTGGAGAAGCAATCTTGAGTAATTTTGCTTGTTCTTCATCCAATCCATATAATTTAGCCAAGAGATATGAATATTCAGCGACTCTTTTTACGTGATTTCCTGTTTCCCTACTTCGCCCTTCACTAATTGAACCCATAGCATAAATGACTTCTTTTTGCACATTTATTAATTCTTCTTGCATTTCAAATATTTCTGTAACATTGTGCAAGATTCCAATAAATTCTATATCTGTCGCATCTGCACTTGGAGTATTTACACGCATTATATAAGCTTGTATATGTAATTTATTTCTATTTTTATCAAGACAAATTAGATTGTGACTAAGAAATCCTGTTGTAACAAGAATATTTTTATTCTTCTCAATGAGTTCTTCTACAGAATTTTGTGAAGCATCCAAAACAATCGAGAAATGTTTATTTACAAGCTCTCTGCTTGTATAGCCAAAAAGTTGCTCAAAAGATTGATTTACTTCCACAAAGTGGCCATTTTTTATTCTAATCATTGCTGTGCTTTTATCTAGCAAGTCTTGATACTCTTCTATTATCTTTTCTTTCTCAACTGACATTTCTGTAACCGAATGAATGCTATGCTCAAAATACTGATTTTTTAGTTCATATTCTGTTACATCATCCATGCTACAAATATACATCAATACATTGTTATCAGCATCAATTATTGGTTTTATAATAGTCTTTGTATAAAAGAAACCTCCACCTTTTGCAATATTTTTTACATTACCACGCCAAGTTTTATTATCTTTGATACAATCCCAAATCGATTTAGTAACATTCCTACTATCATTGGAGATAAAGCTTATTACTCTCTCCCCAATAACATCACTTTTTTGATATTTAGAAGTTGTTAAAAATACTTCATTGACGCTTACTATGATACCTTTTTTGTTTATATACAATATCATAGAACTTTCTTCCAAAAGCTCTTTATATTGTCCAAATATCTTAACCATAGCTCTATAATCATCATTTGCAACTTTAGCTAGATAACTTATGGCATGTATAGCCATATCGGCATTGTTAAACATTGGAACATTGTATTCTAAAGATTTAGCATTATTAGAATCTTCACAACCTTCACTTAAAGCAACAAGTGAGCTAGAAACATTAAATATATGATTTTTGTTTTTACTATGGAAAAACTCACCATAAGCAAAGAAGCCACCAGATGGTGCGATACTGTCAAATTTTTCTACTTGATGTGATTGCAATCCGGTAGTTTTAAAATAAATATATCTGGTAATGCATAAATATAAGTAAATTCCCTCTATATTCAATTCTTTTAAATTATTTATTTGGCTAACTACTTTGTTTGTTGTATCAATGATAGACCTGACACCAAAGCCGACTTTTGACCCAAGCTTAATGTCGCTTGAATATCTAGCAGAACCATCATCAAATATTTCTGTTACTGCCTTGCCGACAAGCATTCCATTTTCGAATAATGTAAGAGGAAATTCAAAACTACTCATAGGCAAGTTATCAGCCACCAAATCACCGAGATATTTTCTATATATTTCTCTTACAGGAATATTATTTATGGTCTTTACTATACCGCCATCGCCAATGCTTGTTATCGTCATAGCAGTGCCAATATTTATAAATTCAAATATATAATCCGTATATACTTTTAAATCAGGTGAATCAAGCATCGCACATACAAACGAAAACTCTCCAACTCCACTTTTATCACCAAGATATATATGACTATTGCTTAAATCATCACCTGCGACACCACCTGAAACAATAGTCTCTGGAGATTGCAAGGCTATATTATCTAGCACTACTTTGCAATCAGCTTTATTCTTATCACCAAATAAAATTAATAATTTTGTATCTTTACTTATTTTACTTACAATTTGTTTTGCAATTCCATTTTCATCGTTGCCACAAAAACTAAGGACTTTTATTGTTGTTTTTTTAAAAATCGATACACATATAGTAATCTCACCTTCATATGCACTAGAATCTGCAATTCCAGCGATACTACTACTTAACATAATCTCACTATGAGGCAATATTTCAATTAGGTTCTTAATGACATCGTTTGTAAAGGCAACATCAAATTTACCATCAAAAATTTGTATTAAAATATTTCTTTCATCACTCAAACTACCAAGTTTATTTTTTAATTGCTCTTTACTCTCATATGCAAAATTTATACTTTTCAAACTTTGTCTCCATACTTTAGAATCTTATATAAAATATATGCATATCACCACTATAGCTATATTCTATACTCATTTTATGTAGTTTAATAATCTCATTTACGATTGACAATCCAAGCCCATATCCACTTTTTGTAATCTCGCCACGATAAAATGGTTCAAAATAATACAATATATCATTTTGCAATTTTTTGCCTTTATTGCAAAACATAATGCCCTTTTCACTCAATTCTATATTGGCAACACCATCATCGCTATATTTGATTGCATTTTCTATCAAGTTTTTGACAGCAATACTAAGCAATCTTAAATCGCCTTTTATCTTAACACTTTTAATAATATTTACAACTATCTTTTCATTTTCAAAATCACGCAATGCCTCAAATAGCACACTCTCGCTCATAAATTCACTAAAATTTAAGCTAAAATTACCCTCTTGGATTCTCTCATATTCAAGCATATTTTGACTAATCCTATTAAGAGAATCTATATATCGATTTAAATCTTTTTTTAGCTCATCTCCATCTTTTAGACTAAGTGATAATTTTATTTTTGCAAGTGGTGTTTTTAGTTCGTGAGCAATATTTCTGGTGATTAACTCTCTTGCTTTAAGAAGATGGGATATTTTTTTATTCATTTCATTAAAAGCAAGCATTAATTGTCCTATTTCATCTTTTTGATTTATAGTTATCATTTTCGCATAGATTCCACCTTTCAGCTCATCGATTGCATTTTTTAGCTTGTTTAGCGGACGAAGCACTTTATGAAATAAGAAAAATGCAAGCAAGGCAATGATGATTAGATGAAATAATAATATTATAATTTTATAATCATCCCACGCATTTTTATTTACAAGTCGAACAAAACTTATCTCATCATCTAAAAAAAATACACTAAAGCCCATAAAAGAATCATAAGAGAAGATTCTAAAATATAAGATATTGCTAAAATCTTCATATAATGTAGTCGCATTTTTAGGAACATCTGTAACTCTAGTATATCCAAAACTATTTCCTATTCTATAAACAGCATCAAGATTCCCACTTAAATAATAAGGCATCAAAGTTTGCACGAAAACAATCATTTCACTCTTCAATCTATCATTTTGACTTTCTTGCAGAATCTTATCTGTTTGGATAAAGAAGGCTATGGTGATAAAAAATAATACAAATATTATAATTATAAATTCGTGTTTTAGTTGCAAAATTTATACCCTATCCCCCAAACTGATTGTATAAATCTCGGCTCTTTTGCATTATCATTAATCTTAGATCTAATATTTCTTATGTGCGTATCAATACTTCTTAGTGTAGAATCTTCATTCATAGCAGAAATGCTATTTGCAATTTGCTCTCTACTCATAGGTTTTTGCCTATTTTCTATCAAAAAAAGCAATATATCAAATTCGGTTGGCGTCAAATCTACATTTTGCCCATCAACACAAACACTTCTTTGTTCTACATTTACAACCATATTTTCAAATTCAAAATTTTTTAGCTTCAATCGTCTTAGCATCGCATTTATACGAGCCAATAACTCAATAGGTTCATATGGCTTTGCCAGATAGTCATCTGCACCTCTTTCAAATCCCTCCACTTTATTGAAAATATCGCTCCTGGCACTTGATATGATGATTGGTGCTTGTGTGATTGACCTAATCTTTTTACATAGCTTAAATCCATCCATTTCAGGAAGTGTCAAATCCAATATGATCAAATCTATATTATTTTTGCCTTCTAATATTTCTAATGCCTTGCTTGGTAAATGTGTTGCTATCACTTCATACTTTGATTGAGTCAAATACGCTACTATAAGCCCTTGCATCTCCAAATCATCTTCAATCAATAATATTTTATGTGCCATAAATTCTCCAAAAAATAAATTTTTATTTTATTATCTTTAAAAATGGATTACCATCAATTTCATCTTGACGAAGTCTTTGTGAATCTTCAAACCTGTTTTGTAAGATTCTACTATAATTTTCCCTTTCTCTAATCTTTGCACCAAAAGCTGCTCTTTGCTCTTTGCTTAATACCTCATACACTCTAAGCAAAAAGTTTCGCTCAGCCGAAATTTTCCGACTCGCCAAATCCACACTATTGCTGATTATAATAGAATCTGCACTTAATGATGAATTTGCGAAGCTATCTACAATCTCATTATTGATTTTTTTAAAATCAGCATACCATTGACGCAAAAATTCGTGATGCTGTTTCATAACATTATTTAACTTGATTTGCTGTTCTCTTGATAGCTTAAACTCTTTTAGCTCCATATAAAAATTACCCAAAAAATCCGCCTTTAACATTAAAAAAGATATAAACAAAATAAGGACTATTCTCATAAAAATTCTCTTCTAAAAAATCTAATAAAATAAAGTGACACAGAAAAATTGTAAAACAAAATTGTGAATTTTTTGTTTAACTTCTAATATTTGAGTAATTTTATCCCTGAAAACTTAATAATTCTAAAATAAATAAATAAATAAATGACAATAAAAATTGTAGAAATGATGATAAGTGCAAGTGTATTATCAAAAAACAAAATCGGCAAAAAAACAAATGGAATATTTAAAATCCATACCAATATTGACGTTTTGTAATTTGAGCGAGTTATTCGCCTATAAATCAACATATGAAAATGGATAGAATCTGGCTCCATAGCAGACATAGAGCGAATTATTTTTTTTCTATACATAGAAAATAATACTTAAAAAATAGGATAAATCATAATGCAGATTCCATACCACGGACTAACTCCATTATCTTTATTTTGAGTAAGCAAAATAAGCAAAAACGCCAAGATGAAGCCAACCAAGTATGCTCCACCATCACCTAAAAAGATTCTACCTTTTGGAAAATTTAAAAGTAAAAAACCAAATATTGCACCAATAAGTCCGATACAAATATAAAATATCTTTATATCACCAACGATATATGAAACAAATGTGATACTAAGAAGAACAAGAATGCTAAATCCTCCAGCCAACCCATTAAAACCATCGATGATATTTATAGCATTTATAATCCCAACAATACAAAATACACTAAAAACTACACCAAGATAATAAGGCAAAGAAAATCCAATATCAACAATCACACAATTGAAAAAATAAATGGCACTAAGCGAGGCTAAAACTTGCAATAAAAGTCTCTGCCTTGGACTTAGAGAACCTTTAAAATCTTCCAAGATTCCACTTAAAAATACCAAAAATACAGGAATGAGCAAAAAAAGATTGAAATATTCTAATCTAAAAAATATGACAAAACAAAGAGCTAAGAATATGCCTATTCCACCAGCTCTAGGAATATCGCCACAATGCATTTTTTGGGGCTTTATAGTAGAATCTTTGTCGAGCAATAAACCGCTTTTTTGTGCATATCGTATGATAAAACTATCAACTACAAATGCAATAATAAGTGATAGAAAAAATACCTCGCAAAAATATACAATCTCATATTTAGGCATTTTCATCCTTTAGAGCACACTCCCATAAATATGCACTTTTTGCAATAAGTTTTAAATCATTATATTTTGGCTTCCAAGAAGTCTCTTTTAAGATTTTTGTATTATCAGATATTAGTTTTGCTGGGTCGCCTTCTCGTCTCACACTTTGCACTACTTTAAAATCAACTCCGCTAACTTCTTTTACAATCTCAATCACTTCTTTTACGCTATATCCATTACCATAGCCGACATTAAAAACGTCACTTTTTTTATGTGTATCCAAAAATTCATATGCACTTAAATGTGCTGATGCCAAATCATCGATATGAATATAATCTCTAATGCAACTACCATCTTTTGTATCATAATCATCGCCAAAAATGCTTATGCTCTCTCTTTTTCCTACTGCACATTCACAAGCCACTTTTATTAGATGTGTAGCATTTTTATTTCTTTGTCCAAGTCCGGATTTTTTTTCAAAATCACTATCACTTAACGCACCTGCGACATTAAAATACCTAAGTGCAACAAAATTAAAATCCTTGTATGCAATGGAAGCATCTCTTAAAATCATCTCACTCATCATCTTGGAAGCGCCATAAGGATTGATAGGACTTAGTGCAGAATCTTCTTTTACAGGCAATATTTTTGGCTCACCATAAACTGCGGCAGTGGAGCTAAAGATAAATTTATTTATATTAGATTCTATACACAGTGAAATCAAATTTAGTGTATTTTTGGTATTGTTTGAATAATATAAAAGCGGATTTATGACAGATTCTGGGACGATTAAAGAAGCTGCAAAATGCACTACACAATCAAATTTATTTGCTTTTAACAAAGATTCTAACGCACAAGTATCATCTAAATCAAGATTTATAAAATGGATTCTATCGCTAAATTTAGATTCTAAAAATCTAATATTTTCTATAAATCCACTGCTTAAATTATCGATTACATAAACATTACAAGAAGTATTTTTTAAAAAAGTATAAGCACTACAAGAGCCGATATATCCAGCTGCACCAGTAAAAAGTATATTTTTCAATATCACTCCTTGATAACTTTTCTAGATTCTGCAAAATTATACAATATTAGAATGTTACTTTTTTATTATTAAATATCATCAATATCCAATATTTAATAGTTTGTTAATCTCTAGATTCTAATAATAAAATAATTTTATTTTAAGGGTGAAATTATGGAAGATATTTTTGATAGACGGTCTCTATCTATGACTATTTTGATGTCGCCAGATTTGGCTAATTTCAGTGGAGTAGTTCATGGTGGACACATGATGAGAATGCTAGATCAGGTGGCTTATGCGTGTGCAACTAGGTATTGTGGTGTTGATGTGGTAACAGTGTATGTAGATAGTGTGAGTTTTAAACAACCAGTGCCAATTGGCAATCTGGTAACGTTTCTAGCTAGAGTAAATTACACAGGAAAAAGCTCGATGGAAGTGGGCATAAAAGTAGTGAGTGAAGATATAAAAAATAGAACTGCAACACATACAAATAGCTGCTATTTTACGATGGTAGCGCTTGACCCAGATGGAATGCCGCTAGAAATCGACCAGCTAGTGCCAACAACAGAAGAAGATAAAAGACGTTATGAAGCAGCAAAACAAAGAAAGATTGCAAGAATCAAGAAATAATAAATAGAATCTAAAAGTCCTCATAGATTCTTAAGATTCTAAGACTTTATGATAATGTCGAATTATTTAAATTTAAACCTATCTTTTGTGTTGCCTAAATAACACTATATTCTTTTATTGGCTCTTGCATTTATCATAACTATGATTTATTTTATAGTGATAATGCAGCACAAAGTCCATATAAAGCGTATTTATTCATAATAATTACGCATCACTTCTCAAATAAACAAACCTAAAATAGATAAATAAATACCAAATAAATTACTACGCCAAAGCAATATTTATTTTGATTCCACAAAAAATGTAAGGCCTTAATAAGTCTTAGTTTGTCATTTCTCTTAAAATCAGCTTTACCTATTACCATTTGAAGCAATTTAAAATCAAATAAAATCTCTACTTATTTTTGCTAAATCCAAATAATACAATTCTACCAAGTCTAGTAATAACAAGGTCTAGCAATAAAAAGCTTACTTCAAATAGCATTATTTCCTTAATGCTTATTTTTCAATTTTAACTTTTCTTGTCATTTATTATTTCTTTTTAGATTCCAAGTAATAGCATTTTTAGCAAGTATTCGACTTCATCATCGTTTAGAAATGTGCTTTTGCCAAGATTGATAAAATCAAAAAATAAATCTTTATCAATCACTTCGATATTATTTGGTATGCAATTATGATGAGCACACAAAAACCCTCTAGTTACTGCTATCTTACTAGATAATTTTTCATTACAAATAAAACAATTAGCATCTAGGCTCAATCTACCTTCAAACTGTAATAATTTTACATACATTTCTATCAATACCCTTGCAGGATTCTGCTTATCTAAGATAATGGCACCATTGCTTAACATTTCAAAATAAAAACTAGGAATCTCCTCTGTATCACGCAAGTGATTATTTAATAGCTTTAAAAATTGTTGCCAATAATAAAGCCTAGTAAAATTACTCTCCCAAGCAAATCCTAGTTGCATAATATTACGCAATTTTGGAATAAACTGCCCATTATATTCTATATCAAAATCAATTTTTCTACCAACGCTAATGATGCTATGTCTAAGCCCATAAAATCGATACAGACTTAAAAATTTATTTTGTGTTATGATTTGGACTATAATATCTTCATTTTTTAGTTTTGTAATGCCGCTTATAAACCCCTGCAAAAATCCTCCATAAATCTCTACTAACAAATTATTATAATGATACTAAATATGTATCGCAAGTTTTGCTAATGAATTATTTTAGTAAAGATAAGGAGTTTTTTTGTAATATTTCAAAACTTTTTAAAAGGGGAGGCAGGTAGTGGCTCTAGGAATTTTTAATAAAAAAAATAAACAAATACCAGCAGAAACCGCACCAAAAGAAACACAGGCACAATGGATAAAATGCAAATCGTGCAATGCATTGATGTATTATAAAGAAGTGCTAAGTCGAAACTCTGTATGTCCAAAATGTAATTATCACTTTAGGATAAATGTCCTTGATAGAATAAGATTAATCTTTGATGAAGACAACATAATAGAACACGATAGGAATCTGTTACCAACTGACCCGCTAAATTTTGTAGATAAAAAAAGCTACAAACAGCGAATCGAAGAATACTCCAAAAAAACAGATGGCAGAGAAAGCTCTGCAATAAGCATAGAGGGAGAAATCAACGGAATAAAAGTGCAATGTGTAATGTTTGATTTTGAATTTATGGCAGGAAGTCTTGCATCGGTTGAGGGTGAAAAAATTGTAAGAGCTATAAATAGAGCGATTGAAAAACAACAAGGATTAATCATTTGCTCATCAAGTGGTGGAGCAAGAATGCAAGAAAGCACATTTTCTTTAATGCAAATGGCAAAAACAAGTGCTGCCATAGATAAACTAGCCAAGGCTAATCTTCCCTATATCTCTATTTTAACAGACCCTACGCTAGGTGGTGTTAGTGCATCATTTGCATTTTTAGGTGATATTATCATAGCAGAACCGGGAGCCACAATAGGATTTGCGGGAGCTAGAGTGATAAAACAAACAATAGGTGAGGATTTGCCAGCAGGATTCCAAACAGCAGAATTTCTCTTAGAACATGGGCTGATTGATATGGTAGTCCATAGAAAAGAATTAAAAAAGACTTTAAGTGATTTATTAGAAATGCTAACAAATGAAAATAAGAATTTATTCAATAGCAAAAAAACAAAATAACTGTGATGAATTTATCAAACAAATTAAACAATTTGGGGTAATAGTGGAAGACATATGCATATTTAATGCTAATATACAAAAAGCACAAAAAGATTCTGCTATTAGTGCAAAAGAATCTTATAGGGCAGAATTTAGCAAATATCTTAAAAATAATGTGCTAAATATAGCACTTCACCCAAATGGCAAAGAAGTAAGCACATTTGAATTTAGCAATCTCTTAAGAGATAAAAATGAAATAACTTTTTTTATTGGCGGTGCATTTGGTTTTGATGATGTATTTTTATCAAAAACTACAAATATATCACTAAGTAAGCTTACTTTTAGCCATAAAATCGCAAAAATTGTTGTATTTGAACAAATATTTAGAGCTTTATGTATTATAAACAATCACCCATATCACAAAGAATGAAGGAGCAATATGCGGAAGAGAGAGATTGAGGAACTGAAAACTAAACTTGATTTATTAAAAAATCATATCATAAGCTCTATACAAGATTCTAATGATACTATTAGCACTCTAAATAGTTTAAGCACAAGTGAAGAAGCTGATATAGGCAGTTTTAAGTCAATGGCATATATTGATGAAAATATATTAAGAAATCATAATATGTATTTAAAAGATATAAATAAAGCTATCAAAAAGATAGAAAATAATCAATATGGAAAATGTGAAATGTGTAATAAAAATATTGATATAAGGCGTTTAAGGGCAAAACCTTATGCAAGATTCTGCATAGCTTGCAGAGAATTATATGAAAAACAAAATAGCAAAAAATAAAAGGATAATAAATGTTTTATAAATACTATCCATTAACAATACTAATACTTGGTGCCTTGCTTGGTCTTTATATATACAATCTTGATAGCACAACATTTGAATATACACTACCTTTTAGTGATTTGACATATGATATGCCTGTTGCACTTTGGGTTGTAATAATAGTATATGCATTTTTCTTTATCACTATCGTATTTATTTTCTCGGATAGAATGGGAAAATTTCTAAGCAATAATGCAATCAAAAGTGATAAAAAAATTTTTATACAAAAAATTAAAAATAAAATCATAGAAAGAAAAGATGAGAATCTAATCCTAAAAACAAGCCTATTTAAAGAAATAGGAAACATAATAGATCAGTTTGATATATCACCAAAGGTAGATTCTACAGAATGCCAAAATGCAGAAATAAAAAAAATACTGGCAATGTATTCAAATCTAAAAAATGGTGAGGAAATAGATATTCACAAATTTAATATTCCTAAGACAAGCTCACTATTTACACTAAATGTAAAAAATAGTATCTCAAAAAACTATAAAAATGGGCTGCCTATAATAAAAAATAAAAATTACATATATGAGCTAAAAAAATTTGCTTTTATTGCACTCATAAAAAATGCTGATAACAAAGAGATTGAAAAATATAAAGACCAAATAAGCTATGATAGAGAAATAGCACTTGAGATGTTAAATGTATTTGTAGAAGGCAGAATCTCTTTAAGCAATCAAGAAATAAGCGATATGTGCAAAAATGCAAAATTTACAAAAGATGATTATCTAAATCTTGTAAAATCTGCAAAAGGCAAACTCGACCCAAATGCGTGGATTAAAATATCTGAGTATCTAGCTGATAATGATGAAAATGCAGAAAATGCGTATTTTTATGTCCTGTTAGAATTAGAAATGCTAGATAGGGCAAAAGAAAGACTGAGGACACAACCCGCATATGAATTTTTAAATGTACGTGCATATCTTGATTTAAAAATAGCAGGAAAATCTTATCCAACAGATTTATTTTTTAAATAAAATTTAAAGGAAAGCAAGTGATTAATTTTAACAATCTATTGATGTTAGCTCCACTTGCTGGATATACAGATTTGCCTTTTAGAAGTATGGTAAAGAAATTTGGTGTAGATATAAGTGTAAGTGAAATGATAAGTGCATACGCACTTAGCTTTAATCCAAAAAAAACTCTAAAAATGATTCAAAAAAGCCCGCTTGAATCTCCATTTTCAGTGCAGATTGCAGGTAACAATAAAGAAATCATAAAAAAAAGCATCGATATTTTAAACAAACAAGATGGTATTGATATTATTGATTTAAATTGTGGTTGCCCTGCACCAAAAGTAAGCTCTCACGGAAATGGTAGCGGATTATTAAAAGATTTGAATCTACTTGCAGAGCTAATCAATACAATAAAACTCAACTCAAACAAAAAATATATAAGTATAAAAGTTCGCCTTGGTTTTGACAAAAAGATTCCACTTGAACTTGCAAGTATGATTAATGATTGTGGGGTAGATTTTGTTGTAGTGCATGGGCGAACGAAAATTGATGCGTATAAGAAAGAAAAGATTGACTATAATGCAATCGCTCTTATCAAAGAAAAGATAAAGATTCCACTTATTGCAAATGGCGAGATAGATTCCTATGATAAAGCAAAAGAGGTATTAAGGATTACAAATGCAAATGGAATTATGATTGGCAGATTCGCATTAAAAGAGCCTTGGATATTTTATCAGTTAAAGCACGATACAAAAGAGCTTCCAAAGTTATTAAAACAAGATATAGTGCTAGAACATTTTGATAATATGATTGATCAATATGGAGAACGTGGATGTATAATGTTTAGAAAAAACTTACACATCTATGCAAAAAATCATCAAAATGCACACGAATTTAGAATAAAAGTCAATTCTATGACAGAATCTAAAGAAATGAGAGATTCTATTATTGCTTTCTTTAATGATGAATTTATTAAATAAAAGGCTGGATAATGAGATTATTTATAATATTTATATCGCTTGCTTTAGAGATGATAATAGCAAATACAATAGACGTTAGGCGAGCAAAGCAGATTAGACATCAATCGCTTGCTTTAGAGATGACAACAGCAAATACAATAGATGGTATAGCAATCAAAGTAAATGGCAATATAATTACGATGCACGAAATACAGGCTTTGCAAGAAAAAACAAAAATCAGCAAAAAAGAAGCCATAGAACAAATAATAAAAGATAAATTAAGAGAAAATGAAATAAAAAGACTTGGTATAAATATCGATGATGCAAAATTGGATGAAGAGATAAACAATATCGCCTCTGCAAATAATATCACAAGGGATGAATTAAAGAATACACTAAAATCACAAGGAATTGATTTTGATAAGTACAAGGATGAATTAAAAGAGCATTTATTAAATAGAGGATTGATGCAAAAGATATTGCAAACAAATATCAATTTGGCAAATGATGAAGCTTTAAAGAAGTATTATAATTCTAATCAAGAATTATTTACTTTCCCAACACTTATAAAAGTTACAAGCTATACGTCTATAAATGATGTAGCATTGCAAAAATTTCTATCAAATCCTCTCATTACAAACCCAGAAGTGCAAGCAAAAGAGGAAGAAATAGACATTAGAAACCTGCCTCCGCAAATTGTAAATATATTTTAAAATACACCAAACAAAAAATTTACGCCTGTTTTAAACTCTGGAAGCACTTTGATTGTATTTTTTATAAAAGAAAAGACAAATAAAGAATTGATACCATTTGAAGATATTAAACCAAATGTAATGCAAAAATATGCAGAAGCAAAAGAAAATGAATTGCTTAATGAATATTTCGATAAAATAAAAGTAAGTACGAAAATAGAATACATAAGAGAATAAATGCGTTTTGGAAAAATAGATTATTTAAACTTAGCACCATTTGATATTTTTATAAAAAAATATCCAACTCAAAGCTCATTTAAGCTCTTTATAAATCATCACAAAAATTATCCTGCAAAATTAAATAAGGAATTTTTATTTAAAAGAATTGATGCAGGATTTATATCATCAATAGCAGGGATGAAATCAAAAAAAACTAAGAGTGCAATAATATCATACGGTGAAGTATGGAGTGTTGTTGCAATCAAAAGTGATAATAAATTTGACTATCAATCGGCAAGTTCAAATGCTTTGTCTATTGTTTTAAAAATTGATGGCGAGATTCTAATAGGAAATAGAGCTCTTGAATACAAACTAGGACACAAACTAGATAAAGATTACATAGATTTGGGATTAGAATGGTATAAAAAATACCGACTTCCATTTGTATTTGGATTGTTATGTTGCAATAAATTTGAAAAGTTTTACAATAAACTCTCAGAGTCGTTTAATAATCAAAATATGAAGATTCCACAATATCTACTGAAAGAATACGAGAATCTAACAAAAATCAAAAAAGGTGATATAAAAGAATATTTAAAACACATTCATTACAAAGTATCAAATAAACCGAAAATTGGCTTAAATAGATTCTATCGATGTGTTAGATTAGCTAGGATAAAAATACCAAGCAGATTTTAAGTAGTGATAAAACTATGTAGTGGTAAAACTATACCCTTATTATATTATCAACATTTTGAGCTGCCTGGACCATATTTATTATCCATCGCTTCCTTGAAAAACTCCTTTTGTGTTTTTGGAATCTTATCTGGATGATTGATTCTCATATGCTCCAAATATTTATCATAGCTCGGCATTCCCACCAAAAGGTGGAAAAATCTATCAGATTTTTTATATATGCGCATTAGTGATTTTAAAATATCACCCATGCACACCAACTTTGCCATCATAATCCTTAGCATCTAAATATGGAGATTCTGCTAGTGGTGGATTATGTTTTCCTCCTTTTATCGATACTATGCATACTTTAATCGTTGCAAAAAGAACAATCAAAGTAATAAACATAAATATCGCACAAAGTATTGCATTTACAAGGTTATTATTTGCTATTAGCTGTGCATTTGCAGCAGCTGCTTCATTACCTTGTGCTAACAGTTCTTGAGCTTTTGCACTATGTGTTTGATACGCTGCAACATGGCTTACACTATCATGCAATCTTTCTCCATTTGCAGGAAGTAACTTTTGAACACCAGCCGTCATTGTCGAGATAAGCACAAATGCCACAGGCAAAATAACAACCCAAGCAAGTTTTCCTTTGCCCATTTTAAATAGCACACTAACAGCAAGCAAGAGTGCGATTCCTGCTAAAAGTTGATTTGAAACACCAAATAACGTCCATAAAGATTTTATTCCACCTTGTGGGTCAGTAATGCCTTGATGCAATATGTATCCCCAAGCAGCAACACAAATAAGAGTCGCAATAATTCCCATAGGATATGAGCTAATATCTTTCATAGGTTTATAAACATTACCTAACACATCTTGCACCATAAATCTACCTGCACGAGTTCCAGCATCAACAGCAGTCAAAATGAACAATGCTTCAAAAAGGATAGCAAAGTGGTACCAAAACGCCATACTGCCGGCATTGAATAATGGCATCTCAGCAATGATGCTTGCAAAACCTAAAGCAAATGTTGGCGCACCACCTGTTCGGCTTAAAATACTTGGTTCACCAACATTTTTAGTAAATTCAATAATTGCTTCTGGTGTGATTAAGAAGATTCCGTTAGCAAAAGAGTTAATTTTAGCAACAGCCACCTCAACTGCAGCACGATAAGATTCTGGATTGCTTATTACATCGATTCCTTGCATACCAGCAGTCCCTAGCCCAGCAGGTGCTATATTTATAGCAAAATACAAACCCGGAGTGAGAATAATCGCAGCAATAAGAGCCATAACACCAACTGCAGATTCCATAAGCATAGAACCATATCCAACCATTCTGGCGTGAGTTTCTTTCTCTAACATTTTCGGTGTTGTTCCACTAGAAATAAGGGCGTGAAATCCACTAATAGCACCACAAGCAATGGTAATAAATAAAAATGGAAAAAGTTTTCCAGCAAAAACAGGACCAGTTCCATCAATAAATGGAGTCAAAGCTGGCATCGTAACAGCTGGTTGGACTATTAAAATCGCAAGAGCCATAATAACAATAACACCGATTTTTAAAAATGTGCTTAAATAATCCCTTGGTGCAAGTAAAAACCATACAGGAAGTATCGCAGCAACAAAACCATAAGCTATCATAATATATGCTAGATTTACAGGGCTAACTTTAAATACTTCACCCCAATATGGATCATGTCCAATATAATTACCAAAATAAAGAGCAAGAATTAATAATACAAAACCTATAATACTTGCTTCACCAATTTTACCCGGTCTTAAAAACCTCATGTGAATTCCCATATATATCGCTATAGGAATGGTCATCGCAATTGTAAATAAGCCCCAAGGTGACTCTGCTAGTGCATTAACAACGACAAGAGCAAGTATTGCGATAATTAGCATCATAATACCTAAAATACCAATCATCGCGATTGTTCCTACGCCATTTCCAAGCTCCATTTTTATCATCTCACCAAGAGACTTTCCATCTCTCCTTGTTGATAAAAATAACACTACAAAATCATGCACAGCACCAGCTAGCACAACACCAACGACAAGCCAAATCATGCCAGGTAAATATCCCATTTGTGCAGCCAAAATCGGACCTACAAGCGGACCGGCTCCGGCAATAGCTGCAAAATGATGTCCAAATAACACTACCTTATTTGTAGGAACAAAATCTCTACCATCATTTTTCACAACCGCAGGCGTTGCCCTATTATCGTCCAATTCCAAAACCTTGAATGCGATATACTTGCTATAAAATCTATATGCGATTGCATAAATACATACAGCAGCCACAACAAACCATAAAGCATTGATACTTTCACCAGTATGCGTTGCCAACACTGCAAAGCAAGCTGCTCCAACAAATGCCACTATAGCCCATAACACATAGCTAAAAATCTTATTCATAAACCAATCTTCTCCTCTAAAGCAATATTTTACAGCTTAGACAATATAAGCTTACGTTACACTTAATCAAAGCCATATTATCAACAGTAAAATGTCTTTATTAATCAAAAAGATTGGAAGAATCTATATTATATTTGAGAATATTTATTATTTCATCTTGTTTTATGCCATCAACAATAAAAAAATGATACCTAGAATCTCTAAAAAAAAATTTTATGGATTCTAAAGATGAAAAATTAATACATTTGATATTGTCATAATAGTTATTCGTAATACACAATGATTTTCCCCAAGTTGCATCGGAGACAAACTGTATATATCGTTTTATCAAACTAGAATCTAGCGAGCTATACACAAACCTCATACTACGACCATAACTCGATATTGTCGCATTTGAATTAATAAATATTGGCAGAAAGGCACCACTATTGATATGTAAAATAACATCTATAAATTTTTGTTTGCAAAATGCAATCACATTGTTTAAATCTTTTATAAAAATCTTTGGTAGAGTTAGACTATAATACTCATTGTCAAATTCTAGTTTTGTCTCAAATAATGTCTGCTTAGTGATAGAAAATAAATAATTATCATAATCTTGCAAATAAGAAATCTCGAATAACAAAATATCAAAATTGATAATAATATATTTTTTATCCAAAGATTCTAGCAATTCTTCTACATTTGATACGATGCTTACTTTTCTATCTCTTATAATATTTTTGGCAAGCAAAAAAGATATTTCATCAAAAAAAACAATCTCTATAGAATTGATCAATTTTATATATTTTATGAATTTTAATATTGATATTTCAATATCACTTGTCAAAATCCACGCAACCTCATCATCTATCATATCCATATAAGTATCGGTTATGATAGCATATGCACCGCGATTTAGAGCTTCTTTTGCATCATCTTTATTTTTAGCGATAAAAGCATCACCTATTTGCACACGCTCAAGTTTTGAAGTCAATTTATTTATTGATGAAATACAGGGTGAATTTAGTATTTTTCCTGAAATTATATTTACAAAATTATCAAGGTGCAAAGCTTACCCAATCACGCTGCCAACTTCAATATCATCAACACTAATTAGACGCAAAACACCATTAGAATCTTCCGAGCTTAGAATCATACCTTCACTTAAGATTCCTACAAATTTTACAGGTTTTAGATTGATGATAGCACACACAAGCATATCTTTTAACTCATCTGGCGAATAATATTTTGCTATGCCAGATACTATTTGCCTTATACCTATATTTGCACCAAAATCAATTCTTAATACCAAAAGCTTACTAGAATCTTTTACATTATCAGCTTCAATAACTCTTCCTACTCTAATATCAATCTTATTAAATTGTGAAATATCTATCTCTTCTTTTATATCACTCTTTTTCTCTATCACACTTGATGTTTTTACTTCTAGCTTTGGAAATAATGGAGGAATTTTTGTTAGGCTAAATTTATTTAGCAAGCCATCATCCTCTATCAATTTCTTATAATAAGAAAAATCAACTTTTAAGCATTTCATCATTTCTCGTGCTGTATGTGGCAAAATAGGATAAAAGAGCAATGCTCCTTTTGATAAAATATTTGAAATAAACACAAGAAGACTTTGGACTTCACTCTCTTTTCCTGATTTCATCATCTCCCAAGGCTCATATTTTGTGATACTTGCATTTGCTATATCAAAAATTTTCCATAATTCTTCTAAATATTTATGAGGTGCCATATTTGTCATATAAGATTCTAATGATTTAATAATCTTGGATACCTCATCAATCTCAGATTTTAAATAATCAAAATTGTCAGATTCTATATTCAAATCAAAATATTTTTCACACATACCAAGAAGACGATTCACAAGATTTCCCAATTTATCGCTTAAATCAGAATTAGCACGATCAACTAAAGCTTTATGGCTAAAATCGCCATCTTGACCAAATGGAACCTCACGAATTAAAAAATATCTCATTACTTCTAATCCATAGGCACTTGCAATATCATCCGGATTTATTACGTTTCCTATGCTTTTACTCATTTTTACACCATCTATAGTCCACCAACCGTGCGTATATATCTGCTTTGGTAATGGTAGATTTAAGCTCATCAAAAAAGCAGGCCAATAAACAGCGTGGAATCTTAATATATCTTTCCCTACAAAATGAGTGGCATTATTAAACAAATACATCTTATTTGGCACATTGTTTCCATAACCAAGTGGAGTAATATAGCTAAGCAATGCATCCAACCATACATACAGAATGTACCTGCTATCGTCTATGAAAGATGGGAGGCCAATACCCCACTTAAAACCACTTCTAGTAATGGACAAATCGCTAAGTCCGCCTTCTATAAATTTGATAACTTCATTTTTTTTATGAAGTGGCATAATTACATCTGGATTTTTTTTATACCAATCAAGCAACTTTTTTTCATATTTACTCAATCTAAAAAAATAGCTTTCTTCTTTAAGTGGACTCGTTTCTTTGCCGCAATCAGGACAAAAAATACCATCAACTAATTGTCGTTTAGTAAAAAATGTCTCACAACTAACGCAATAATTGCCTTCATAATGCCCTTTATAAATATCACCATTTTTATACATTTCTTCAAATGCTCTTTTTACACCCATATCATGCACTTCATCTGTAGTGCGTACAAAATAATCATATGCTATATCAAACTTATTCCATAAATTGCGAAATTTAAAGCTAACCTCATCAGCATATTCTTGGGGTGTTTTATTTTTTGATTTTGCAGAACTTTCAATCTTTTGTCCATGTTCATCAGTTCCTGTTAGCAATAAACACTCTTTTCCTTTCAATACCTGATAACGTTTAAACATATCACACAATATGGTCGTATAAGCGTGTCCTATATGAGGGACATCATTTACATAATAAATCGGGGTTGTAACATACTTTATCATTCTAGCCTCTCATCATTCAGTTTCAAAATTAAAAAATCCGCCACTTCCTTTATTCATACTAGAATAAACAGAATCTACATATTCTCTTCTAGTCTTACAATCAACAACAAGCTCACATTTAAAGCACGTATCAATACTATGCTCCTTTTGGCATTCTTTTATTTTTGCTATATTTTCATCTAATTTTTCTTCAAAATTATCACTCAAGTTATCCCTTTCTATTTATATGCCAGTTTTACTCTTTCTATTTCATATTTACTACCAAAAAAACAAGGCAAACTTTGATGAATGGAATCTATTTTTAAATCCAAGATTCTACTTAAACCCGAGCCATCACTTATGCCACCGATAGCCTCACCGCCTGCTTTTTCAAAAATAAATGCAAATGGAAATATTTCAAATAAAGCTCTAAGTTTGCCATTTGGTGCATCGCTTGTTGAAGGATAGCTAAACAAACCACCGCCTTTGCATAATAGATTATGCAAATCTGGCACCATTCCACCCGAATACCTGAGACGATACCCTTCCAAAAACAAAGATTCTATCAAGATTTTATGCTTTGTACTCCAGTTTTTTTGTGTTCCACCCGGGGAATTTATCTTTCCTTTATCATTTAATGTCAAACTGCCTATATTTCTCCATCCTCCATCACTATATACATAGTGATTTACACTATCTTGAGCTACTACCATTTCTAGCCTTGGACCATATATAATATATCCGCTTGCTATCAAGTTTTTGGCACAAAATTCTTCATTGTAGATTCCAAAAATACTACCAACGCTCAAATTTGATGATACTATCGAAGAACCATCAAGTGGGTCAAATGCGACTAAATACACACCATTTGAATCTTTTTTATAAATCGCTTCATTCTCTTCTTCGCTACAAATCCCTTTGATAGCATCTAGCTCTAATAATGCTTCTTTAAAAATATTATTTGCTTCAACATCTACACCAAGCTGATTATCTCCTGTAATGTTTATGCTATCTAAATACTCAAATTTGCATTTTTTTAATAGACTATCTATGTGAATTGCACTTTTTTGCAAAGCATCTATTATGGAATAAAGCATAGAACCTCCTAATCAAATCTCAAGTTTATTTTTAATTAAATATCTACTACAACAATAATATATAAATATAGGCAATATGCTAATTATAAAATATAAGCTTATCAAAAGAAAAACATTATCAACCTGCATTTGATTCAGCGGATAAATAGGATTAAACGAAAAATCAAAAATATCATCTACAAATATAAATAAATAGCCTGTAAAAATATTTTCAATAAGCAATATGACTACAAACAATATAATCCCTATAATTTGTCTAAATTTAGTAATCTTTCCAATATGTAAAATTGATAATATAAAAAGCACCAAAACTATAGGTTTTAGCGTGAAAACTAATGCGAATACAATGAATCTTAGAATATCTAAGAAAGTATAGTTTTCTACAATGATTCTAAAAAATTTATACATAATATGGTATCTATCATCAATCACACTTACAAACCATAGCCAAACAACAAAAACACTAATCAACACCCAAAGCATACTTGTTAGAATCTTGGATATTAGTATCGCATCGATGCTGACAGGCAAACTTAAAGTTAAATAGCCTTCTTGGCTGAATAATCTTGCATACAATGTTTTAATGATGATATTAAGCAAAAATACAGATGAGGCAAGTATGGCAACCGGAGCTAAGGCGATAACTACACCAACTATCCAATGTGAATTATTAAGATTGCCATTTAGACACATTCTCATAATATAAAGCAATGCTAATAATGCGACATTTATCAAAGCAACAGAAGTGATATTTTCTAAAAATTCATATTTTAATAATTTAAAAAATTTCAAAATAACTCCTTAAAAATGCTTTCTAAATCTTTGCCATCAAATCTATCTTTTAAATTTGTAATACTATCAAACTCGATAATTTCACCATATTTTATAAAAACAGCGGATGATAAAATAGATTCCACACTAGATATTAAATGCGTAGAAATTAGCACAGAAGCATCTTTATTGTAATTTTCCAAAATAAGCTTAAAAATCAAATCTCTAGCAACTGGATCAACACCTGCAATTGGCTCATCAAATATATATAATCCTGCTTTCCTGCTTAGAGTAAGTATCAATTGAAGTTTTTCTTTTGTCCCCTTTGACAAAGTTTTGAATTGTGAATTTAGTGATATGTCGCAATCTTTTAATAAAGATATAGACTTTGTTTTGTCAAAATCATCAAAAAAATCTGCAAAGTAAGAAATACAACGAAAAACACTCCACGATGGTGGGATAAAATTTCCATCTGGAAGATATGCTGTGCATTTTTTTGTAGTTGTACCAACCTTGCTACCATACACAAGAACATTGCCTTCATAATTATTAATCAATCCTGTGATAATTTTTATCAACGTTGTTTTTCCAGAACCATTTGGACCAAGAAGTCCGACAATTTCGCCACTATTAATGTTAAAAGATACATTATTAAGTGCATTAATATTGCCAAAATTCTTACTAAGATTCTTCACTTCCAAACATATTCCATCAAAACTCCAAGTCTTATAGTTCATAAACAAAATTATATTATATATTTTCATATTTATAATATAATGGTCCTTTAATTTTTAAGCTAAATAATGGAGTGAAGCGATGTTGATTGCACCAAGTATATTATCCGCAGATTTTGGAAGGCTAAATGAAGAAATCGATGAATTAAATAAAACAGATTGTGATTATATTCATATTGATGTAATGGATGGACACTTTGTGCCAAATCTCACTTTTGGAAAATGCGTGATTGAAGCTGTCGCCAAAAGGTCAAAAAAACCGCTAGACATACATTTAATGGTGCAAAATATAGACTTTTTTGTAAAAATGATGATAGAATTAAAACCTTTTAGCTTAAGCTTTCATATAGAAGAAGAAAAACATATAAATAGAATCTTACATCTTATAAAGGATAATGATATAAAAACAGGCATTGCTCTAAATCCTCATACTTCGCAAGATTCCCTAGAATACATATTAAGATATATTGATTTTGTTTTACTTATGTCTGTTAATCCGGGCTTTGGTGGGCAAAACTTTATATCAAGTACATTAGAAAAAGCTATACGATTAAAAGAAATGATAAAAGATGGTAATTTTGCTTGTAAAATATCAATGGATGGCGGAATAAATAATCAAAATATCAATATGCTAAAAGAAGCTGGTGTTGATATAGCTATTGCCGGAAATTATATTTTCAAATCACAAAACTATCAAGAAGCTATAAATTTGCTTAGATAATGCAAGATTCGCTAGAAATATATGACAACCTAGTAGATATACTACAAAATAAAGATTCTATAAATTTTGATGAACTTAAGGAGATTCTAGGTGATGATTATGAAATCAACCTAGAGATTGCAAAATCACTTGGAATACCACTAAAGATTGAAGATAATAATATATCTATAAAGACTAGTGATAGCATATTTAACAATACTTTTTGTATTGTTGATATTGAGACAACAGGATTCTCTCCGCAAACAAATAATATCATTGAAATTGGTGCGATAAAGTATCGAAATGGAAAGATTCTAGATAAATTTGAAAGCTATGTTTTTGCAAAAGAAATACCAGAAAAAATCACCGAAATAACAGGCATTGACTCATCTATGGTAGCGAATGCGCCGATGATAGATAAAGTTTTAAGAGAATTTAAAATATTTTTAGAAGATTCTATCTTTTTAGCACATAATGCAATATTTGATTTCAATTTCATTAACGCACAATTAGCCCAAACAAAGATTCCGATAATGAAAAATCAAGTAATCTGTACGCTTGCACTAGCAAGAAAAACAATAAAAGCACAGAAATATGGTCTTGAATTTTTAAATGGATTTCTAGACATAAACTATCCCATTAGGCATAGAGCTTATGCTGATTGCTATATAGCCCTTAGAGTGTTTGAAGAAGGGCTTTTAAACCTACCATACGATATAAAAAGTGTGCATGACTTAATAAAGTTTATAAAGAGCAGTAAAGTAAAATAAGATATTTGGCACTCTTTTTGCTTGAGCTATTTCAAACTTAATATGGAGTTTATATTTATGAAATACATTATCTACATGATATTTTTAATTAGCTTTTCTTTTGGTAGCACTTCAGCGACAAATGCGGCTATAGCACTTGCACAAAAAGGTAATTATGTAGAGGCATTCTCATTATTTAATAAAGCTTGCAATCAAGAAGGTGATGCTGATGGCTGTCTTGGTGTAGGGCTTATGTATATGTATGCAGTAGGCACAAACGGAGACCATAAAAAAGCGATGGACTACTATAAAAAAGCTTGCAGTGGTGGCAATGCACTTGCGTGTTCAAATCTAGCTTCAATATATGATAATGGAGCAGAAAATATTCCACAAGATAGATTTATGGCAAGTGAGTTGTATATGGTCGGATGCAATGGTGGAGATGTATTTGCCTGTAATAATCTAGGATATATGTATGCAAATGGACTTGGAGTAGAAAAAGATTATTTTAAGAGTTTGCAATATTATAAATTTGCTTGTGATGCAGGAAGCTCTCTTGGCTGTTATAATCTTGGACTACTTAGTAATACATATAATGTATTTGGACTAAATAAAGATAAACTAGGATTGTTGGATTTAAACTACATAGCTTGCAATCAAGGCGATTTAATAGGCTGTGCAAATCTAGGTTATATGTATGCAACAGGAATCCACGATGCCCCTAAAAATCCGTTTAATGCTATAAAATACCTAAATATAGCTTGTGAGGGTGGGGTCTTGAGTAGTTGCAACAATCTTGCTACATTTTATGAAAATGGCAAGGGAGTTCGTCAAAACTTAAGAAAAGCGATGGAATTATATGGGGTAGCTTGCGATAAAGGAGTTGAAAAAGCTTGTAAAAATTATAGAATCTTAAATCAAAAAATAATCGATGAAAATATAAGAATACTGCCTTAATCAACAAAGCCTTTAGCTTTATTGATTATAGCGTTGCAATAGCTATGTCGTATTCTTCTTTTGCTATTATTCTATCTTGATACAATGAATCCAGACTTTGTGCCATTGTCTTCATTTCAGTTAGAGTTTGACCTATTGTCATTTGTGAATTGATTTGATGGATTTTATTTTCTCTAATTAAGTTTCTAATCGCAGGTGTGCCTATCAATATCTCTGTTGCAGCGACCCTTCCACCTTCAACTCTAGGCAATAATATTTGGGAGATGATACCTTCAATCGTAATTGCAACTTGGCTTCTTACTTGGTCTTGTTTTGCACCTTCAAATGAACTAACAATCCTATTTATCGTTTGTGCCGCAGAGTTTGTATGCAACGTTCCAATGACTAAGTGTCCCGTTTCTGCTGCTTCAAGTGCGATTTCCATTGTTTCTGTATTTCTCATCTCGCCTATAAATATAATATCTGGATCCTCTCTAAGAGCTGATTTCAAAGCCCTATTAAATGTCTTTGTATCTTCACCAACATTTCTATATGAAAACAATGAATTAATACCTTTATGAACATATTCTACTGGGTCTTCGATACAAAGTATATGCTTTTTTTGCGTATGATTTATTTCGTTAATCATAGCGGCAACTGTCGTGGTTTTACCACTACCAGTTGGTCCGGTAACCAGTATCAATCCCTTTCTTCTTGTAACAAGATTCTTCAATATATTTGGGGCATTTATACCTTCTAGTGTAGGAATTTTTGTAGTAATGACCCTAAATGCAGCAGCTACACTTCCCATAGTATAATAATAATTAACCCTAAATCTCCCAATATCTTCTAAATCGATAGAAAAATCAAGCTCTCTTTCTTCTTCTAAAGTCTTTTTTTGCTTATCTGTCAATAATGTATAGCATAATCTATCAATTTCTCTTTTTTCCAAAACTGGCAAATTAAGCTTAACAAGAATACCGTCAATTCTTATCTGCGGTTCACTTCTAGCAACTAAGTGCAAGTCAGAAGCATCGTGCTTCAATGTAGCTTTTAACAAAGTGCTTATATCATAGGTTGGTGATTGTTCCATATTTTACTCCAAAAAATAATTTAAGGTTTTACAACCTGTCGTTTAGTAACTCTAAAAGTTTGATTTGTGATAGGATTGACAACATAACCAGAAACATCGAGAACCATCGTATTTACTTTTGTTTGTTTTACTGCATCGATATCGTTTGACGATGGATCATCTACATTCACTAATGGTGTCATTTTATATGTAAATTTATATTCATTGTTTGCACCATAATTGATACTGCGAATAATCGGCGCCATAGTATTTGGTCGCACTTGCATGTTATATTTACCCTCCGCATATTTGAAACCATTTCTTTGAATATATAAAATAGCAAGCTCAATAGTAGATTCCATATACAAATCAAGCTGAATTGCAATATGCTGATTTGTAGTAGTATTTAATGTGCTTGAACTAAGCTTTACCCCTAAGATTCCAAGAGTGGCGACCACAACCATTATGATAATGGCAAATATCATACCAAATGCTTGTCTTTTCATTGCATTATCACCCCTTCCTTACAAAATTCTGGCATAAAATCCATAGTCTTATTAGTAAAACAAAGTCTCACACGAAGCAAACCTGATTGAGCTTCTGACCAGATATAGAAATTTGATACACCTTGAGCCAGTGTTTGATCGGTGCCATCATCTAATATTAAATCTCCATTATTATTTTTTTCCAAACTAACTGGAGTTGTATTTACAATAATTGCTATATCTCCTATTTTTGATGGGGAGCTGCCAAGAGTCATTGTCGTATCTGAATTAATATTATTTATACGAAACAATGCTCCACTATTACTAGTATTGGAATAGTATTTATCGACAACTGTACCATCTTTATTTACAAAAGGAAAATACACGCCAATCTTTCCTACAAGATTCTTTAACGATAATAATTTATCTTGCGAGAATGCAGTAGTTAGAGTAGTGCCATTTGAATTCGATAAATCAATAAATCCACTGAAAAATGGTAAATTTGAACCACTACCTTGATATGTACCAAAATAGCCATTTAAAGCATCCATATTCTTTGAGATAAATACTAATTCTTTGTTATCTTTAAGCTGCCCCATATCGCGCTTATTTATACTTGATATATCCGTATAGGCGTTGCCATTTCTAATAGCAATAGAATCCCATACAGAATCCTGTAAATATTTTGAAATTTGCAATATAGCAGATGTCCCATCTAACTCCATTTTTGCGTATTCTTTTTGTATTGCATAGTTTTGCATAATTTGCACTATAGCCATAGAGCCGGCAATAGCTACTAAACCAGTGATAACTATAACAAAAACCATCTCTAACATAGTAAATGCTTTTCTCATTAATTATCCTTCGCAAAAGGGACATCTGTCCCTATATTTGTCGCATAGTATTTATAAGTAGATACATGCTCTTTAGTGCCATTAAGGTGTCTAGATAATTTCACTTCTATTTCTTTTATATCTGTTATACCATTCGCATTCACAATAGTTCCAGCAGTCGTATCGTTGCCAAAATCGACATCCACATATTTCACAATCACATCAAGAATAAAAAAATTATTGCCACCTGATGTTATAGTTTGTGAGTAACCATTAAATGCACCTATATTATCAAGATTGCCAGATTGTGCGATACTCTGTGCTTGCTTGGCACTTGGATCGCACATTCTTCGTCTATCCGATATACCAAGACCAGGCTTGGAAATGATATTTGGTTTACTTGGATCCAAAACTCTACAATCAAGACCTGTATTTCCTGTATTTAATATATAATAACCACCAGAAGCAGTAAAATTATCTAGTGGTCCTTGAATATTGCCTAGATCCCACGGCTTATTTCTAATAGTGTTCATTAAAGTCAATGCATTATAATAGCCTATTACATTTTGAGATTCTATTGTGTTAGCATTGCTTTGTCGCACAATAAGTGGTATGCTAAGTATTACCAAACCCACCACAACTATAGAAAACACAAGCTCTATAAAAGTGAATGCCGATCGCCTCATCAGCCAACCCCTTTAAAAATATAAGATAAAAAGTAAATAGAAATATAACATAACTATAAAAATAAACAAATTAAAATAATCACAATCTTATGCTAAAACTAAAAATATAGCAAAAAGTAGTATAGATTCCGTCATTTTAAAATAAAATTCATTATTGTAAATTGTTATATATTTTCTCTCCCATCTCGCTACAAAGTGTAAGTTTCATATTAGGACTCATCATATCACCTGTGCGATAGCCATCTTGAAGTGTTTTTTGCACAGCTCTTATTATAGCCTCACTTTCGGCTTTAAGGTTAAAAGAAATATCTAACATCATCGCAGCACTAAGGATTGCACCTATTGGATTTGCTTTGTTTTCTCCGGCGATATCTGGTGCACTACCGTGAATTGGCTCATACATACCAAAATTGCTCGACAATTCCTTAGAATCTGATAAAGAAGCAGATGGTATTACGCCTATTGTGCCTGTAATCACACTTGCTTCATCGCTCAATATATCACCAAACATATTTTCTGTTAAAATCACATCAAATTGACTTGGCTCACGACAAATCTGCATTGCCGCATTATCTACATACATAAAAGAAAGCTCTACATCGCTATATTCTTTTGAAATAGATTCTACTATTTCACGCCAAAGCCTAGAGCTGCTTAGCACATTTGCTTTATCAACAGAGACAATCTTTTTCTTGCGATTTCGTGCGATATTAAATGCCACTCTTGCAATAGATTCTATTTGTGAAGCACTATAAGTCATACCATCGGTGGCTACTTTCTCTCCATTTATAATCTCAAGTTTATGCTCACCAAAATAAACACCGCCTATAAGCTCACGTACGATAATAAAATCGATCCCTTTATCAAGTATAGAATCTTTTAGCGGACTAGCACTTCTTAATTCTTGCAAAAGTGTAGCTGGACGAATATTTGCAAATAATCCCAATTCCTTTCTTAATTGTAAAAGTGCAGTTTCTGGACGATTATGGCTTGGCTCATTGTCCCATTTTGGACCACCTACTGCACCAAGTAAAACACTATCACTTCTTTTGCAAGATTCTAAAGTGGCAGCAGGCAAGCACTCTCCATATTTATCGATAGCACAACCGCCGGCAAGTAATTCATTAAAAATAAATTTATGATTATAGATTTGTGCTATTTTTTCCAAAATCTTACAAGCTTGCTCTACAATCTCTTTGCCTATGCCATCTCCTTGTATTACAGCTATATTCTTTTGCATATATTATCCTTACTTTATCTTTTTGCAATCCAATTTAAATAACCATTTGAATTGATAATTTCTTGTATAAATGATGGAAAAGGTGGAGTATTAAACTTCTCATTTGTTCTTAAATTTGTAATAACTCCACTATCAAGATTAATCTCTACTTCATCGCCCTGCTCTATTGCCTCTGCTGCCTCTTTAGATTCTATGATTGCAAGTCCTATATTTATAGCATTGCGATAAAAGATTCTTGCAAAACTCTTTGCAATAATACAATTTATCCCACTCGCCTTTATTGCAATAGGTGCGTGTTCCCTACTTGAGCCACAACCAAAATTCCACCCACCTACCATAATATCACCATCTTTTACTCTTCTTACAAATCCCTCATCAATATCCTCCATACAATGCCCTGCAAGCTCTTTATGATCAGTTGTATTTAGATATCTTGCAGGAATGATTACATCTGTATCTACATTATCATTATATTTATGAACAAAACCTTTTACCTTCATTTTCATACCCTTTTTTTAATCTTAGATTCTACAAAATATCTTTTGGCGTGCTTAATCTACCGCTTACAGCACTGGCAGCTGCTACTTCAGGCGAAGCAAGATATACTTCGCTTGTTGTATGCCCCATACGTCCGACAAAATTTCTATTTGTCGTTGCTACACATCGTTCATTTGCCGCTAGAATCCCCATATGCCCACCAAGACAAGGTCCGCACGTAGGAGTAGATACAACAGCACCAGCTTTTATAAAAGTTTCTAAATAGCCACGATTAATGCATTCTAAATATATATTTTGAGTAGCTGGAATAATGATACAACGCGTATTTTTAGCGATTTTTCTATCTTTTAGAATCTTAGCTGCTACCTCCATATCGCTAAGTCTGCCATTTGTGCATGAACCAATAACAACTTGATCTATTTTGATTTCACCCCAATTATTGCTTTCTTTTGTGTTTTCTGGTAGGTGCGGAAATGCAACAGTATGATCTATCGAATCTAAATCAATATCAAAAATTTGTTCATATTCTGCATCATCATCAGGTTGATAGATTCTAAATTCTTTATTTGTACGTCCTTTTGCATAGGCAATTGTAATATCATCAACTTCAAAGATTCCATTTTTGGCCCCCGCTTCAATCGCCATATTTGCAATACAAAGCCTATCATCCATAGTGAGATTCTTAAGTCCTTCACCTCCAAACTCCATACTCTTATACAATGCACCATCAACACCAATTTTCCCAATAATATGCAAAATTACATCTTTGCCACTTACATATGGGCGAAGTTTTCCTCTGATATTGAATCTTATTGCAGATGGCACTTTAAACCAAGCTTCACCTTTTGCCATACCAATAGCCATATCTGTTGAACCAACTCCTGTAGAAAATGCACCAAGTGCTCCATAAGTACAAGTGTGAGAATCTGCACCTATGATTAAATCACCGATAGTTACAATGCCCTGCTCTGGCAAAAGTGCGTGTTCTACACCCATATTTCCCACATCATAATAATGTTTTATATCAAAATCATTTGCAAAGCAACGACATTGCGCACTCTGTGTAGCAGCCTTTATATCTTTATTTGGTGCGAAATGATCCATAACAAGTGAGATTTTTTCTTTATCAAATACTTTATCAAAATTTGCACTTTTAAAAGCATTTATTGCCACAGGTGTAGTAATATCATTTCCCAAAACCATATCAAGCTTTGCAATGATTAAATCTCCTACTTTTATAGAATCTAACCCTGCCCTATCTGCTAATATCTTTTGACTCATCGTCATTCCCATATTATACCCCTTTTAAACTTTTTAATATATGATTGATAGCACTTATAAGACCATAAACCGATGCTTTTATGATATCTGTATCAATTCCCACGCCAAAATATTTTTTTCCATCGCTTACTATATCAACATAAG
Source organism: Helicobacteraceae bacterium (assembly GCA_017508245.1). Taxonomy (GTDB): domain Bacteria; phylum Campylobacterota; class Campylobacteria; order Campylobacterales; family Helicobacteraceae; genus NHYM01. Next base: position 37,713 of record JAFVZI010000001.1, read on the forward strand.
AAATAGCCTTAGAACTCGATCCGCTGCTTAATGAATGCTCACTATAATCCACAATATCAAACTTAAAGCCCAAAATCTCACGCAACGCATTTGCAACAGAATCTAGCCGTCCATTTCCACTACTTGAGATTTTTAGAGATTGATTTTTGTATTCTACATTTAGCGTAACATTGATACTCTCATCAGAATCTCTAAAAGCAAAATCAAGCACTTTTAAATAAGATGAAAGATTTACAAAATCATTTTGAAAAATATCACAAATCTCTTTTGGACTCAATTCTTTATTCAAATTATCACTTATATTTTTGACATAATATGAAAATGCTTCCCTAAAATGCGAAGGTAAATCAATACCATAATGATTATAAAGCACATAGGCGATGCCACCTTTGCCACTTTGAGAATTTATCCTTATTACATCGCTTTCATATTCTCTACCGACATCTTTTGGATCAATCGGCAGATATGGCACACTCCAAGTTTTAAGATTGTTTTCTTTGTGATATGCCATCCCCTTAGAAATAGCATCTTGATGAGAACCGGAAAATGCTGCAAATACAAGCTTTCCAGAATATGGCTGTCTTTCATATACTTGCATTTTTGTTACTTTCTCATATAAAGCACAAATTGATGGAATATCACTAAAATCGAGATTTGGATTTACTCCGTGTGAATAGAGATTCATAGCAAGAGTGACAATATCTACATTTCCTGTTCTCTCTCCATTGCCAAAAAGTGTGCCCTCAATCCTATCGCCTCCAGCAAGAATCCCTAGTTCCGCATCAGCTACGGCACAACCTCTATCATTGTGTGGGTGGAGAGAAATTATTATATTATCCCTATTGTGCAAATTATTTGACATATACTCAACTTGACTTGCATAAATATGTGGCAAACTCATCTCAACGGTTACAGGAAGATTGATAATAAGCTTATTATCTTTTGTAGGCTCAAAAATATCTACAACACTATTACAAACTTCAAGAGCATAATCAATCTCTGTGCCACTAAAACTTTCTGGAGAATATTCGAATCTAAAATTTCCTTTTGTATTTCTAGCACAATCTTTTACTATTTTTGCACCATTGATTGCAATCTGTTTTATTTCATCTTTTGATTTTCTAAAAACCTGCTCTCTTTGCACATAAGAAGTAGAATTATAAAAATGAACTATTGCATTTTTACAACCCTCTAGGCTTGCAAAAGTCTTTTTTATGATGTGTTCTCTTGCCTGTGTAAGCACCTGTAAGCAAACGTCATCTGGTACTAAATCATTTTCAATCAATGCTCTTAAAAAGTTATATTCTGTATTGCTTGCTGCAGGAAATCCTACTTCTATTTCTTTAAATCCAATTTTTACTAAGAGTTTAAAAAATTCAATCTTTTCTTCTAAATTCATAGGAGTAATTAATGCTTGATTTCCATCGCGTAAATCAACACTACACCAAATAGGTGCAGATTCTATATATTCCTTCTTGCACCACTCTAAAGATTCCACAGGAGGCATAAAATAACCTCTTTTATATTTTTTATAATCCATAAATTTTCCTTGAATTTTTTAAATAAAATGGAATTTAAACTATAAAACAATCAAAATCGACACATATTGTAATAATAAGATTCTTAAAAACATAATAAAATATTTTTGATTTTAAAATACACATACAGCTTAATTATGCTAGGAGAGCTGCTAAAGCCCTTAAAAATAAAATTTATCATTTTATAAATTTTATTTATTACTTACTTTTCAATAAGATTCAATATTTGAGCAGATAAGGAATAAATACACAATAAAAATTCAGCAATATCATTTAAGTGATTTTTCTAATTTTCATTTTTTTGTTAGAATTGAGTTAAGCTTAAAAAATATTTCAATAAAGGTGTCATTATGGATATAACTCCTCTTAGGCCTGCTATTAGTGCCCACCCTTCAAAATGGTCTCTTGGTATAATTATCGCAAATATTATTTTATTTTTTATTTTATATAAATTTTTACCATTTGATTCTAATGCAAATGCCGGAATCTGTCTATTAGTATTTATTGGAATCTTGTGGCTTACAGAAGCTATACATGTAACAATTACTGCGTTATTAATCCCTCTACTCGCAGTTGTATTAGGATTATTAGATACTGCAAATGCACTAAAATCATTTGCAAATCCTATAATATTTCTATTTTTTGGTGGATTTGCACTGGCAACAGCCTTACATATCCAAGGAATTGATAGATTTATTGCAAATAGAATGATAGGGTTTGCAAACGGAAAACTATGGCTTGCTGTAATAATGCTATTCGTTGCTACGGCACTTTTATCTATGTGGATTAGCAATACTGCAACTGCAGCTATCATGCTACCACTTGGACTTGGAATATTATCAAACCTAGATACCAAAAGTGATAGAAACACTTTTGTTTTTGTATTGTTGGGTATTGCTTATAGTGCTAGTATCGGTGGATTTGGGACTATAGTCGGCTCTCCACCAAATGCAATAGCCGCAGCAGAATTAGACCTTGATTTCTTTTCTTGGATCAAACTTGGTGTGCCATTTATGATTGTTATGCTTCCTTCTTGCATATTTTTGATGTATCTGGTATTAAAACCTAAATTAAACGCAACATTTGACATCAAAAAAGAAAATATTGTTTGGGGTTTTCACTCAATTTCTGCAATTATCATATTTGTTATCACTGCTATTGCGTGGATTTTTAGCACAAAAATAAGTGCGTATTTTGGAGGCATAAAAGACATAGATTCTATTATTGCGATTGCTGCAGTCATTGCTATTGGATTCACAAAAACAGCGTCTTGGGAACAAATCCAAAAAAATACAGAATGGGGAGTTTTGATGCTATTTGGAGGCGGATTGGCACTTAGTGCGATACTAAAAGATTCTGGAGCAAGCGAAGTCATGGCAAATGGAATGGTGGCATTGTTTGGTGAAAACTCGTGGATTGTCATCATTATTGCAGTCGCGACATTTATCATTTTTCTAACAGAATTTACTAGTAATACAGCAAGTGCTGCACTTTTAGTGCCTATATTTGGAAGTGTCGGAGATGCTGTTGGTATGCCACCTGCACTTTTGGTATTGATCATAGGTTTTGGTGCAAGTTGTGCTTTTATGCTACCTGTTGCTACACCACCAAATGCAATTATTTTTGGTACAGGGCGTATTAGACAAATAGAAATGATTAAAGTTGGAATATTTTTAAATATTCTCTCTATTGTCCTTATAAGTTTATTTGCTTGGTTTATCTGGAGATTTATCTAATCTAAAGATTCTACAAATCTAGCACATCGAAGATTCTACAAATTCACCACATTGGGGTCGCCAATTTTGGCGAGATTTATCTAATCCGAAGATTCTATAAATCCACCACCAAGCACTATATCATCTTTGTATATTACTAAAGCTTGTCCATTTGCTACACCATAGACATTTTCAAGCGGAGTAGCAATAATTCTATCATCACTAATTTCAATTTGCGATTTTATAGCCTTTGAGCGATACCGTATTTTTATATCATAGATTCCATTTTTTACATTATCAAGAGATTCTATTTTTGCAATAATTTTACTTTTTTTTAAATCTTGTTTTTCTCCTACAATAACAACATTATCACTTGGATTAATATCTAGCACGTAGCTTGGGCTGTGAGAGCCTTTTATATTCAGTCCTTTTCGCTTTCCTATGGTATAGTGCATATAGCCCTTATGTTCACCGATTATGTTGCCATTTTTATCTTTGATAAATCCAGTTTTATTTACTTCTATATCTTTACTTATTGTGCTTATATAGTCTTTTTCAACAAAACAGATTTCTTGAGAATCTTTATACTCATCTAATTCACCAAACCAAGTCATAGCACTAAAAGCCTCTTTTTTAATATTGCTTTTTAGCTTATCGCCAAGTGGAAAAATGAGCCTATCTTTTGCCTCTTTGCTTATTCCAAATAAAAAATAGCTCTGGTCTTTGCTCTTATCAAGTGCCTCTTGTATATAGTTTGTGCCATCTACTTTTTTTATCCTTGCATAATGTCCGCTTGCGATAAAATCGCAAGCAGAATCTAATGCCATTTTTAATCCCAAACCAAATTTTATATATGGATTGCACATAGCACAAGGATTTGGTGTGCGTGCATTTTGATAAGATTCTAAAAAATATCTATAAACTATTTTTTCAAATTCTTCTTGCAAATCAATAACGCTAAATTCAATATCCAACTTTTTTGCTACTTGCCGACATTTTTCTATATAAAAATTGTGTTTTTCTTCTTTATTGTGAAGCTTCAGGTAGAATCCTCTCACCTCATATTCTTTTTTTAATAAATACGCACTGTATGAACTATCTATACCACCACTCATAAGCAATGCAACTTTTTTCAAATAAATCCTTTATATTGATATAAAAAGTTTATATTCTAACATTATTAAAATATTATTATAAAGTTACAAGACAAACAAAAAGTCCATCGATTTAACAAAAACTCGCCAAAACTCCCGATACATTTGAATATCAGCCGAGTTACCGCAAAATAGTGGTGCGATTGATTTTAGGAATAACGAAAAAAAGGAAAAGAAAGATAAATCAATTTAAATCTAATAATAAAGAAAATATTGATTCTAAATTCATTCGATTATAAAACAAGTAAAATGGGCTTTAATATAAAAGCCTATTAAAATTTATAGCAAATCATTTAGCAAATTCATACATTTAACCTTTTGTTGCATATTCGCACTTCCATAGACATTCAATGTAAATGAAACGTTTTTGTGTCCAAGGATTTCTGAAAGTGATTTTACATCAAACTCAGGTATTTCAATAGCTCTTACCGCAAATGTATGTCTTACTTCATGAAATTTTACTGATTGCAAATTATGTTTTTTTAAAAAACGGGCAAAAAAACTGCCGATATGTCCTTGGTTCTGTTGGCTTTGTTTTACCCGTTAAAAAGTATTGATTTGGATTGTCGCTATAAAATTTTTTTATAATATTTACTAGTAATGATGGAATCGGTATCATTCTTGCCAAACTTGTTGTTTTTGGTGGTCCTACGTGAATATAACTGCACCGCCTTTTTTTATCATAGATTCGCTGGATAGTTTTACTAACAGTGATTGTTTTTTCTGTTAGCGAAATATCACACATTTGCAGCCACAAAGCTCACCAATTCTTAAACCAAATTATAATTATTTGTAGAATCTGGTACGAATAATCTAGGAGAATGAAGATAAGATAGTCTCTAAAATCGTATATTTTTTAGCTGTTTAAGTCGCTCTTTTATACTTGGGTGCGTAGCAAATAAAGTAGCAAAACCGGGCAAGAAAAACATATGTGCATAAGTAATGGCATTTTCATTGCTAATATAGGCTTTCTTTGCTGTGTTTTGCTCTATCTTATGCAACGCTTCTTTTATGCCATCCGGATTTCTTGTATATTGCACACTTGAGGCATCGGCTAAAAATTCTTTTTGTCTTGAAATCGCACTTTGAATCATTCGCGAAAATATATTTCCTATAAAGCCAACTATAATAAAAACTATCGATACTATAAGTATAGTTGCTTTATTTTTATCTCTACTTCTACTTTTACTCATACTCCTTAACATTACATTACCAATCGTGCTGACATAGCTCATCGCAAATATGATTGAAATAAGCTTCATATTTAGCTCTACATCATTATGAAAAATATGTGAAAATTCGTGTCCGATTACACCTTGTAATTCATCTCTATCAAAAGTATCTAATGCACCTTGTGTTACAAAAATAGCAAATCTCTCTTTATATGTGCCTAGATATTCACCACTACACATAGCATTTATGCAATATTCATTTCTCAGCACAAAGACTCGAGGTATTGGCATTTGCGATGCAATAGCCATCTCCTCTACCACATTTAATAAAATCTTTTCATTTGATACCAAAGTCTTTTTTGATAATTCTTCTGCGTTTAATTCCTTTGCGATATTGTTTATGCTGTTTCTTGATATTTTTGAAGTATTTATAAAATACCCAATGATTATGATAAAAATTAAGAATATCCCACCTATTTTAGCAAACTCTATATTGCCTTGCCTATCTTGAATATTTATTAACTCTAACATAAAAAGCAAGATTCCATATGAAGTTACAAAAATTAATGCCATCGCAGCTACAAAGACAAAATACAACCATTTAACTTTCTTTTTTGCCAATATTTGATGTTCAAAAAAATCACCCTTTGTCTCTACGCTTTTTCCTAGTATGATTTTGGTAACTAAAAATAATACAAAAGAAAAAAGTCCAATATAAGAAAAATATGAAGTATAGTTATCAATCACCCACATTAAAACTTAATCTTTAGCGTTTCATTTAACTTTTCTCTGCCTTCTTCAAATGTGAGCAAAGGCAAATCTCTTTGAAATCTCTTAAAATATGCAGCAATTATATTGGTAGGAAAGCTTTGTTTATAAGTATTATAATTCATTACGCTGTCATTGTATGCTTGTCTTGCAAAAGCTATTTTATTTTCAGTTGAAGCCAATTCTTCGCTTAGTTGTTTCATATTTTCATTTGCTTTTAATTCTGGGTAAGCCTCAAGCGTAATATTTAGTTTGCCTAAGGCAGATTCTAATGTATTTTCCGCCTCACTTAATCTATTTATATTCATATTACTAGAATCTTTTGCAATAGAATCTAATATGCTTTTTGCTTCATTTCTAGCTTCTATTACTTTTCTTAATGCGTCTTCTTCATGCTGCATATATTTCTTTGCAACTTCTACTAGATTTGGTATCAAATCATATCGCCTTTTAAGCTGCACATCGATTTGAGAAAATGCGTTTTGTGTGCGATTGAAGAAAGTCACAAGCTTGTTATAAGTGAGGGTTGCAAATACGATGATTGCAACTATAATCAGTATTGCAATAATAAAATTAACCATTTTCGATTCTCCAAAAATTTAATTTAATCTAAATACCTTCCCATTGCTGTGAGAATGACAAATAATCATTGTGCATTTTTAAAATTTTAGCTGCTCTAGTCTTTCTTTTTTTGTGCCTATTTCGGTTATCTGCACTCCAAAGTTTCCATCAATGATTACAACTTCACCTTTTGCTATAACCTTATCACCAACTAGAATCTCTAGCGGGTCATTTGCAAGCTGATTTAGCTCAATAACGCTACCTATATCCATTGCAATGACATCTTTTAAAAGCATCTTTTTTTGTCCTATTCGCACCTTGATTTGCATTTTTACATCAAGAAGCATACCAATGTTTCTAATCTCAGATGAATTTAGATTCACTAAATCATCTTTGGATTCTGCTTGTGGTGGTGTATTTGGCTTAGTATTTTGGTTGCCATTTAGTTCATTTATAATATCATAACTAAGCAAAATAATAAAATTTGAATGAATATTATTTAAATCAAATTCAAATAATACTCCATCTTTATAATTGCTAACATCTAGGGTATCAAGAATCTTAGAATCTATGGCTTTAAAATCCATTTTTGATAATTCTTTTTGACCTTTTAGAGTAGTAGATAATGCTCCAAAAATGTTAGATGAAACTTCTTTTATTGCGTCTAAATCATCGCTAGTTATGTTATCATTGCTTACACCTTCACCACCAAGCATCAAATCAGGCAATGCAGTAGCAAGGATACTAGGTGCTACAAAAGCTATCCTTGCATTATTATTATTTTTAAGTTCTACAAAGGCAAATGGACCATCTATATTAAGATGGCTTGCCTGCATTATATTGCTATATTTTATATTTGGTTTTTGACCGGTAAGCCCTTCTATTGTTGAAATACTTTCATTTTGAATGAGATTTATAAAATTAGTCATTTTATATCTTCCTCTTCTTTGATATTTTCTGCTCTATATTTCCTATTATTTTCTAACATTTCTAGCACTTCTCTTACTTTATCCTTTTCAGTTGTGATTACATCTTTTATCTTTATAATTTTTCTATACCTTTGCAATCCAATTTCACCTATATATTTATCCTTATCATCAATATTGACTACCACCATATCATCAGCAACTCTATCTAATCTTATTATATCACCAGCTTTTAAATCAAGTATTTCTTTCATGCTCAATCTTGCTCCACCAAGAATCGCCGATACATTTACAACAGCACCACCGATCAAGGCTTGCAATTCTTTATTTCTACTTTTTTTAGAGCTTATTTCACTTAGCATAAAATCTCTACTTGCAAGTCTAGAGAGTATAGATTCTAGTGAAATGACAGGATAACAAATATTCATCATTCCATTGCTATGACCGATGATAATCTCCATAACAACCATAATCACAATTTCATTTTGTGCGACTATTTGTATTACACTTGGTGAAGATTCTTTTGCATCAATGCTAGGAAATATTTCTGTTATAGGCGACCACGCTTCTTTTAGATTCTGCATAATATATCTTAAAATCGTATCAAGTAGACTTAATTCAATATCGCTAAAATCTCTTGTATTTTCGTATGGCTCGCCATTACCACCAAGCAACCTATCTATCATAGGAAATGCTATGCTTGGATTTATCTCTAAAACTCCGCTTCCATCAAGTGGTCTCATTGAAAATACATTAAAACTAGTTGGGCTAGGAAGGCTCATCAAAAATTCACCATAAGTCATTTGATCGACACTATGAAGCTGAATCTCCACAATGCTTCGCATAATAGCAGATATTTGGCTGCTTAGATTCCTAGCCATTTTATCGTGGATTCCACGAAATGCCCTCAATTGCTCTTTGCTTACTCTATTTGGTCTTTTAAAATCATATAAGGTAACTTGCTTGCGATTAAAAATCTCACTATTTTCTAAATTTACATTATCTTCACTTTCATCATCAACGACTTCAAGTAAAGCATCAATCTCTTCTTGGCTTAAAATATCAGCCATTTATATCTCCTATGCGAAGTCGTATTTTCTTTATTACTTCTTTATGAATTTGTGAGATTCTAGAGCTTGTTATACCTAAAATCGAGCTAATCTCCCCTAGTGATAACTCCTCAAAATAATATAATTGCACAATCATTTGTTCTCTCTTTGATAAACTAGAAAGAATATCTTGTATTAGTTTAACCAATTCTTCTTTCTCTATTTTATCTATAGGATTATTGCCTTGTATTGCATTGCACTGTTCACCAAGCGGAACAAGAGTATAAATATCTGATGCAATTTTGGCTTCTTTTATTTTTTTAATATCTTCATTTAAAATCTGTGCTAAATATTCATCACTTGGCTCTTCTTCGTGCTCATTAAGGTATTTTGAAATTTCTTTATCAATCAACTTGATTAGTTTTCTATTTGATCTGGATACAATATCTAAATTTCTCAAATAATCAAGCATAGAACCATAAACTCTTGTCTTTGCATAACCCCAAAATGAATCATTGATAGTATCATCATATCTTCTTGCTAGTTTTACCATCTCTTCTGTTCCAATTGATATTAAATCATTAATATCAATCGAGCTGGGGAGTCTCTCTTTTAATCTAAAAGCCATTGCACGCAGTGCCGGCATATATTGTAACACTAAGGCATCTTGTGAGTGTTTCAACTCTTTGTCATAATCACTTTGTTGTTTCATTGCTAATTCTCATTATTTTCATTGAGTGTATCAATGCTGTGCTTTAGATATTGCCTAATACCAAAAACTTCCTTTTCTTTTTTATCAAATTCATTGCAATAATCATTAAGAGTAGAATCTATTTTATCTTTGTTTAGTCTTGTTTGACTATAATCAAGAAACATCATATAAAATGAAGCACAACAAGTAACAATCAAATACAAAATAACCGTGCAAATAATAGTTCCTAGCATAATTAGCTCTGGTACATCAAACTTCACAATAGAAATAATAAGACCTAAAAAAAATCCAACAACAACACTAAAACTCATATAATTATCTTGTTTCAAACACAATCTCTACAATGAATTAAAATCGACTTAATACATTCCTAAGGAATCTACTAAACCCGCTTTCGTTATCCAAAAGCACATTTTGTTCCATATTTTTAAGGAGATTCCTAGTTATTGTTTGTAGATTTGCCGTAGCAAATGATTGAGGAAAAACTTTTGTAAATAATTTTCTTTGTCTATTGGATTGCACTATGCTATCACTGCTAGATATTTTTCCAAGCAATTCTAATTCTAAATTTGGAATGTTGCTACTTGCAACACTTTTTAATCTATCAAATACCTTATTTGCTTCCCTTGTATTATTTACTTGATTTACTATTACATATATTTTATTTTTATGTCTTGATGATACTTTTATTGACGCATAAGCATCAGTTAATGCTGATGGGTCTGGCATAGTAACAACGACCAAATAATCGCTTGCATTTAAAAAAGTTTGCACATTATCACCAATCCCTGCACCTGTATCTATTATCAAATAATCAAGAGAATCTAAAATTACACTTTGATTTGATAATTTCTCTAAAATATTAGTATCGTATTTAAATATTTCATCACCTGTATATCCGGGTATCAAGCATAAACCACTTTCTATATTTATCACAACATCTTCAAATGATATATCACTTTTTAATACATCTAAGAGATTATATTTTGCCTTTACTCCAAATATTAAATCCAAATTAGCAAGCCCAATATCTGCATCAAATATACCGACTTTATATCCTATACTCCAAAGAATATAAGCCATATTGGCACTAATTGTAGATTTTCCTACGCCACCCTTACCACTTGTAATTGCAATAAATGTAGTATTTTTTTTTGGATTTTGAATTGTTTTTAACAATTCATCTAGACCGGCAGCCTGATTTTTCATCTAAGTATCTCATCTCTTGATGGCTTTGAGAATCCATTTATAATGCAATCTGCTAAATAATCGTTTCTTGCGACCAAAATATCTTCTGGCACTTCTTGCCCTATTGTAAAATAGCTAACTGGCTTTTTAGTGTCATAAACTAGTGAGAAAAGATTCCCAAATCCTTTGCTTTCATCGAGTTTTGAAAATATAAGTGTATCAATATTTAATACACCAAATGCATTATAAATATCCATCAAATCTTCGTATTTTGTAGTAGCACATAAGACTAAATTTACATCTATGTTGTAGTCTGAATTTGCATATTTTTTCAAAATATCTAGCTTTTGTTTATCGTGCTGTGAGCTTCCTATGGTGTCAATAAGTATATAATCACAATATTTAAGCTCATCAAGTGATTTTGTAAATTCGGCTGTATCATTTACTGCATTTATAGACAATTTTAATTTTTTTGCATAAAAGGCAAGCTGGTCATATGCACCGATTCTATAACTATCAAGAGTAATCAAGCCAACTTTATATCTATATTTTATAGAATAATGAGTGGCAAGTTTTGCAAGCGTAGTAGTTTTTCCTACACCTGTAGGTCCAACAAGCATAACGATTCTTTTTCGCTTCATATCAATATTTTCTGGACGACAAGCTATCATTTTTCGCAACACTTCTCTAAAATATCGCTTTATTGTTACACTATTTTCTCGCATATTTACAGGCATAAGATTCTGCGAGAGTTGCATTATCTCATCCAGATGTTCATTTTTCATTCCACTATTTTTGCAGATTCTATATATCTCTGCAAATTCATATGGAGTATTATTTGTATTTTGAGTTCTTTGGTTGATATCATTCCAAAACATACTTTGGATAAGTTTCATCTTATCATTTATCTTGTCTAGCTCTTGTTTTATGTTTTTTAAATCTTTTGCTTCATCTTGATTTCGTTTTGCTATCTCTTCTCTTGTCTTATCAATATTGTATTTAACACTTTTTTTGGAATCTTCAGTGATATTTTCCCTTGGAGCAACTCCTCTTTTCGATGTATTTGGCGTAAGTTTTGCTATTTCTTTTACAGCATTAGATATTTGAATTCCAATATCATTATTTTGTCTTTCTTTTGCTTCTCTCTTTTTTTCAATCGCCTTTTGAGCAATATCTTGAAGTCGCTTTTCTATACTGTTATTTGGCAATTCATCAACTTTATCATCATCTTTATCTTTAGAATTTCTAGAATCTTGTTTTGGAGCAACCACGACTATTTCCCATAAACCACTCTCTAAGAGTGATTTCTTCCTAATTTCTTTTGATGAAACAATTAACGCATCTTCTCCGTGTTTATTTTTGGCAATTTCAATAGTCTCTTTATAGCTTGGGGCTGTGTAAGTATACATTTGCAAATCTTGCATTTAAAATCCCTTGTAATTAACTTGATACAAAAGTGGAATAAGAACGCTATCTCGTTTGTTCCAGTGCAAATGTGGAATATTTAGCTTCTCACTTCGTATAAATATATCATTAAAAAATAAAATATCAATATCCAATATGCGAGGTGCATTTTTAAACTCTCGCTTTCTCCCTCTCCCAAAGATTCGCTCTGTATAAAATACAAATCTATAAAACTCTATCAAACACATATTTGTGGATAAAATAATAGTACTATTATAAAAATCTCTCTGTTTTGTATAGCCAAATGGAGGATTTTTATATATTGGTGACGTAGAAATCAAAGTTATATTACGATTTAACCTTAGCTTTCTAATGAGGTGCAAAAAAGTTTTAATTGGATTCTTCAAATTCCCACCAATTGATAATATGCTTATATTTTGCAAATATACATTTTTGCTTTTGTTTGCAAATGGAAAAAATGAATTTGTAACAATCTCTCTCAAAGCCACTTCCTTACACGAATCTTAGAGTATTTCTGCCTTGCCATTTTTCATCAATACCAAATCTTCAATCCTTATACCAATCTCATTATCCAAATAGATTCCTGGCTCTATTGAAAAAATCATCCCATCTTCTATAATCATCTCACTTCTATGGGAAATAATCGGCAACTCGTGAATATCAAGTCCTATGCCGTGACCTGTAGAGTGTGTAAAATACTTGCCATAACCAGCTTTTGATATATAATCTCTAGCAATAAAATCAATATCTTTTGCACTCATTCCACTTCTTGCTTTTTTTATGGTTAATTCCTGTGCTTTTAGGACGATGTCATAAATCTTTTGTATTTTTTTTGGCATTTTTTGTATTTTGGAAAATCTGATTTCGCCATCATATAAAGCACTTCTAGTCATATCAGAGCAATATCTTTTATATTTTATTCCTGCATCAAGCAACAAAATATCACCCTTATGTAATCTATCTTTACTTGGAAGTGCGTGGGGCTTGGCTATATTTTTATTGAGTGCTGTTATAGGCTCAAAACTAAGCTCATATTTGCCACATTTGCTTAAAAATTCTTTTACTTTAAAATTCAAAAACAACTCACTTTTGCCTTCAATATCATTTTTGCTTAAAAAATTTGCAAACTTTTTAAAAGCCTTTTTGTTCATCTCCTGTGATTTTTTTATCAAATCTATTTCATTGTCATTTTTGATTGCTCTTAGTTTTTGATGAAAATTAGATTTTGCAATCAAATCTAATGTATCTGATATTTTATTATAAAATTCTAGGCTTATTTGCGATGGGTCAAATATGATTTTCTTGACACCTTTTGCCACCTTAATCAAATCTATTATCAAATCACTGCTAGTGATAACTTCTATATTTTTGTCTTTTATATTTTCTTTTGCTTCCAATGTGTATCTGCTATCGGTGATTAAAAACGATTGTTTATCATTCTTAAAAAAGATTCCATTATCACACGAGAATCCACACTCATAAAACATAGCATTTTGGTTATTTGTTATAAATGGCATTTACTTCTCTTGTTTTTGTTGTGCTTTTAATTCCGTGATAATTTGCATTAATGACAATAATCCTAAATGATACCCAAATGGTCCAAATCCTGTTATAACACCAGCACTTGCAGCACCTGTGTATGATTGCTTTCTAAAATCTTCTCTAGCAAAAATATTGCTTAGATGTACTTCAACAACAGGCATACCAGCCAATGCTATCGCATCTGCAATTGCTATTGAGGTATGAGAATATGCCGCAGGATTGATTAAGATTCCATCTACAACCCCTATGCATTCTTGAATCTTATCTACGATTTCACCCTCAAAATTACTTTGAAAAAATTCGATTTCAAAATTATTTTGCTTTGCAACAGATTCTATATTTTGGTGAATTTGCTCTAATTTCATATGTCCATAGATTCTAGGGTCTCTATGTCCAAGCATATTTAAATTTGGTCCCTGAATGACAACAATTTTCATAAACTCTCCCTTAAAATATTTGCTTAAAATTTTTAAATAAAAAAATTATATCAAAAGAGATTTATAATTTTATTTTATATCTTTATAAACATCATCTACTCTAAAACTCTCTAATCCGAATTTATAAGCATAAAGTGGATTTGGACTTTCATTTATAACATCAGTTGGAAGTGGAGAATCTATAAAATTTGGATATTTTGATATAAAAATATTCTCAACTATTACATTATAATTTCCCTTTTGCTTCTCTTTATCCACATATGCAAGCATATCATTCCACCTATTGTAAAATTTATAATATTCACTTGCAACAAAAATACTATAAGCTATACAAAACACGCAAATAGCAATATTTACAAGCTTTGAATCTTTTATAGATTGATACAAAATGCAAAATACAGAAATAAGCACTAGAATCTCCCCAAGTCTAGCCCGTGGTGGAAGTATTAGAATCTGAATTTCGGACAAACATAAGAGTAAATATATGATGTATAGTGCAAAGATTATCTTATAGATTCTATGTTTTTTAAATATTGATACCAAAAGTATAATTGACACTATATGATAGACTAAACTATTATCATTTAAAAATATCAAAGAAGTGATTAATAATACAAATGCAAGGTATAAGATTCTAAATTTACTTGGCATATTTTCTTTTGCACATAAAATAAACAAAAGCAAAACAAAAAACTTAAATATATTTGTCATTGAATAATCAAAAAGCAATAATAATCTATCGATTTTTTGCCCAAATGATAATGCTAAAAGCTCACTTATTCGTAAAAACTGCCCATCTAAAATAGATATTGATGCCCTCACTGCGTGTCCTGGTGAAAAATATAAAAACAAATATCCCAATATAAAAGACATTGCACCAATAAAATACCATACGCCAAGCTTGATATGCCTATATCTTGCATAAATCATAAAATAAATATGACATAAAATAACAATAATTCCCAGCTGTTCGCTTGCCATACCGGATAAAAAACTAATAAACATAAAAAGAGGATTTGCCATCATCCATCTTTGTTGGTTTTTGTCGGTAAATACATCATTCCAAAAGATTCTATATGGAAGCAAAGCTATCATCATAAGCAATATCCCCCACATATAGTTTAGACTTCCGGCACCCCATAAAAAATCAGCTCCAAATGGAGCAAAATAAAGCAGTAAAAAACATATCAAAAGAATGCAAACTGTATCTTTATTATTCGGGAATCTAACAAAGATAAAATAAAAAAATACCCATATAAATATGCTTCCAAGCAGTGCATTGACAAAATCAAAAGTAATATCACTCCACCCACCTATAAAACTTACAAATACTAATTCACCAATTCTTGCATTCCAAGACATATATGAATCAATAGCTGCTTGAAATCCATCTTTTGCCTTTATACTTGCGTGAATATCATCAGCTTGTGGCGGCAAAAAAATATTTAATGCAAATAAATACAAAAAAATTAAAATAAATAAAAATAGCGATATCTTTGAATCCAAAAAACTTTGCAACTTCAAAACTTTACCCTGTGAGTGGTTTTGTAATGTTATTATAGTGGATATTGACTTTAGTGTAGATTCTAGCCTTAAAGACTAGATCTAGCAGTATTATTCGACTTCAGCATCAATTACATCATCGTCTTTTTTGTTATTTTGTGAAGATTCTGTATCTTTATTATTTTTTGCATACATAGCTTCTGCAAGTTTATGGCTTACATCATTTAGAGATTTTATCTTGCTTTCAATTTCTTCTTTTGATGCATTATCATTTTTTAATGTTGCTCTTAAATCTTCTAGTGCATTAGTGATATTTGTCTTATCATCATCACTTAGAGATTCTTTTAGTTCATTTAGACTCTTTTCTGTTTGATGAACTAATGCATCTGCTGTATTTTTTGTCTCGATTATCTCTTTTCGTTTTAAATCCTCTTCTTTATGCATTTCTGCATCTTTTACCATTTTATCAATCTCACTATCACTCAATCCGCTTGAACCTGTAATTCTTATTTCTTGTGATTTACCTGTTGCTTTATCTTTTGCCGATACGGTTAAGATTCCATTTGCATCAATATCAAATGTAACTTCGATTTGAGGCACACCTCGTGGAGCCGATGGGATTCCAGTCAAATCAAATTTACCTAAAGATTTATTGTCTTTTGCAAGCTCTCTTTCACCTTGTAATACGTGGATTGAAACGGCTGGTTGATTATCCTCTGCAGTAGAAAATACTTGAGCTTTTTTTGCAGGGATTGTTATGCCTCTTTCAATTACTTTTGTCATAACGCCACCTAGAGTTTCAATACCAAGACTAAGCGGTGTAACATCAAGAAGCAATACATCTTTTACATCACCTTTTAGCACACCACCTTGAATTGCCGCACCAATTGCTACAACTTCATCTGGATTTACAGATTTGTTTAACTCTTTATTTGTGAATTCTTTTACTCTCTCTTGTACTTTTGGAATACGAGTTGAACCACCAACCATAACGACTTCGCTAATATCACTCTTGCTTAATTTAGAATCTTTGATTACTTCATCAATCTTTTTAATTGTTTGCTCTATCAAATCATCAATCAAACTTTCAAATTTTGCACGAGTAATTTTTTTTACTAAGTGCTTTGGACCTGTGGCATCGGCTGTAATAAATGGTAGATTGATTTCGGTCTCACTTGCACTAGAAAGTTCTTTTTTGGCAACTTCTGCGGCATCTTTTAGTCTTTGTAATGCCATTACATCATTTTTAATATCTATGCCACTTTCATCTTTAAATTCACCTGCTGCCCAGTCAATAATTCTATTATCGAAGTCATCACCACCAAGAAATGCATCGCCACCTGTCGCCAAAACTTCTACTACATTATCGCCTGTTTCAAGTACAGTTACATCAAATGTTCCACCACCTAAATCATAAACTACAATCTTCTCAGATTCTTTTTTATCAAGTCCATAAGCAAGAGCGGCTGAAGTTGGCTCATTTATAATTCTAAGCACATTTAGCCCTGCGATTGTTCCTGCCTCTTTTGTAGCCTTTCTTTGACTATCATTAAAATACGCAGGCACAGTGATAACAGCCTCTGTGATAGATTCTCCTAGATAGCTTTCAGCATCTTCTTTTAGTTTCATTAATATTTTTGCAGAAATCTCTTGTGGAGTATAAACTTTGCCAGCAATCTCAATTGCACAAGCACCATTTCTATCTACAATCTTGTATGGAAGTCTTTTTTGTGCTTCTTTTGCCTTATCTTCATTAAACATCAAGCCCATAATTCTTTTTATTGAATATATGGTTTTCTCTGGGTTTGTAATAGCTTGTCTTTTTGCACTTTCACCGACTAGAATCTCGCCTTTGTCAGTAAAAGCAACGATTGAAGGTGTTGTATTTTTACCTTCTTTATTTGCAATAATCTTTGCTTCATTTCCTTCAAAAATACTCATTGCTGAATTTGTTGTTCCTAAATCAATTCCTAAAACTTTACTCATTTTTTCTCCTTTGTTAAATTAACCATTTTTTGTTATTGAAACCATAGAAGGTCGAATTATTCTCTCTTTATATTTATAGCCTTTTTGTATCACTTGGGCTATTTCTCCATCTTCTTTGCTTTCGTCTTTTACTTGCATAATTGCATTATGCAAATTTGGGTCAAAGCTACTATTTGTATCAATAACTTCAACATTATTTTTATTTAAAGCCTTCATAAAATTATCTATTATCAATCTTATTCCAGCTTCTATATTTTTTATGCTTTCTTCTGAAACACTAGTACTTGAGATTCCATTTAGTGCAGATTCTAAAGTATCTAAGATTGGTAAAAAATCTTTTAATATATTTTCATTTGCATATTCTAAATATTGATTTTTATCCCTCTCAAGCCTCTTTTTTGTATTTTCAAAATCTGCGTGAGTTCTTATGTATTTTTCTTCTAACTCCTTGATTTGTAAATCTTTTTGTTTTAATAATTCTTCTAAATTGACAGAATCTGTATCGGAAGATTCTGCATCAAAATCCTTATCTAATTCATTTGTTTCATCGTTATTTTCTATATTTTTTTCGTCTTGCAAATCAACCTCCTTTATTAATTTAAGATGCTATTTGTTGATAAAAAGATGTATAGTCTTTCTTCAACCCACCAACAACAAACATCTTCCCGCAATTATTATCAATCATAATATCTTGCAAAATACCCATATATCCATCTGGAAACAAATCAAAATAAAAACCATTCCTTAGAGTATAAAAAATATCTCCATTTGTGATTTTTAATATTAAATCCAAATCTTTGATAAAGAATAATTCCTCAAAACCAAAATTATAAATCTTTGCACTTGCAATACTATCAAGACGATTATAAAGCTCATTTGCACATACACTTTTTGCAATACTTCTAATTTCTTCTATATCTTGATATAAAAGTTCATTCAAAAAGTCATGCAGATGTCTAGTATAAGGCAAAATTGCCTCTACATTATCAAAAACTAAAATACTATATTTATCATTATAATTTATGATTTTTTGTAATCTCTCTTGCTTGTGGATTTTTATGTTGCAAAATATTTTATGTTCGATACTTGCTTTATCAATTTTATCTATACTATTAATATTTAAACAATCATAAATATCTATATTTTTTTTCCAATATGATTTTAAAGTAGAGTTTGTTGGAATCTTGCCACTGCTTATATGCGGTTGTGCCAACACTCCTTCATTGACTAAAACCTTAAAATAATTTCTTATAGTTGCAGATGAAATTTTCATATCAATACTAAGCTTCAATGATTCTGAACCAATAGGCACACCGTCTCTGATATAAATGGCAATCATTTCATTTAGTAATTTTTCTTTTTTATCTTTCAAATACAAACCTTTATATTATCAAAATCTCAATCCTTATTATTCTTTAATAAATCAAAATGGATTATATCATAAATTTTTAATAATTTAGCACTCAAATAAAAATATTGCTATTTTTTCTAAAAAAAATTAGAAATATTAGCTATATGCTATCAATTATATTAAATAAATTTATTAAATATTATTGATTATATTAAATATAATATCAATTACATATTAATACTATATCGATTTTTGATGTGCTATAATACACTTATGATACACAAGAATGTAAATAACAACCTTTTGCAAGAACTGATAGATATATCGCTGACAATGTTTAGGAAAAACTTCTTTGACATTTTTCATGGTGCAATTTCTATGAAAATTGATGATAGTAAATTTGTAATAAATACAAAAGATGCGGTGCTAAACTCTCCAGCTTTAAAAAATTATATGGTATTAACTCACAAGAGAAATTATAGTTGGCAGGAAGCAAGTGATGATGCTTTCATTCATTCTTTTATTTACAAAGAAATTAGTGAAGCAAAATGTATCGCATATACATTTCCAAATTTTACAATGGCTTATTCACTAAATAATAATAAATTTATTCCAAAAGATTATTTTGGATACAAAAAGTTTAAAGAAGCAAAAATATATAATCTCGGTGATTATGATAGTTGGTATGAGAGAGCAGATGTAGAGATATGTAATTTCTTGCGACAAAATAAAGTAAATTTTGTAATAGTAAGAGGATATGGACTTTACATATATGAAAGGGAACTCTCACAGCTTGCAAAAACAATATCTATGATAGAAAATAGTGCAAAAATACTAGTTTTGTCAGATGCATTTAATAAAACACAAAATTCAAATATACTAAGCAGTGTAGATCCTTAAAGATATTGATATATAAAGCTTCTACTTTATATCAATTGCATTAACATTTACTTAACCATTACACTATAAATAAACTTTAGTCTATTTATATCAATATTATTAATATCTTTATATATATTATTGACTTATAAAAATAAAAACTTTATAATTCTAGCACTTAAATTTTAAGAGTGCTAAAATTTAAGTTTTAAGATTTTTATATTGAAAAACAATATCTTAATCAATTATCTTAAAATAAGTATCCAAAAAAATAAGGAGTATATAGATATGAAGTTTAGACCACTAGATAAACGCGTATTGTTAGAAAGAGTCGAAGAAGAAACAAAAACCAGCTCTGGAATCATCATACCAGATAATGCAAAAGAAAAGCCACTTGTAGGAGTTGTTCGTGCGATTAGCAAAAAGCTAGAGAAAGAAAGCGAAATAAAAGTCGGCGATAGCGTAGTTTTTGACAAATACAAGGGTTCTGAAATAAAAATCGATAATAAATTATATGTAGTGATTGATGAAGAAGACCTACTAGGAATCTTAGGTTAATTTAAAAAAAGGAGAAAATTATGGCAAGTAAAGAAATCACATTTTCTGATAATGCAAGAAATAAATTATTTGATGGCATTAAACAACTAAATGATGCAGTAAAAGTTACTATGGGTCCGAAGGGAAGGAATGTATTGATACAAAAAAGCTATGGAGCACCAAGTATCACAAAAGATGGTGTTAGTGTTGCTAAAGAAGTTGAGTTAAAAGACCCGATAGCAAATATGGGTGCCCAACTTGTGAAAGAAGTAGCAAGCAAAACTGCTGATGCAGCAGGAGATGGTACTACAACTGCAACTGTTTTAGCGTATAGCATATTTAAAGAGGGTTTGAGAAATATTACGGCTGGAGCTAATCCTATCGAAGTAAAAAGAGGTATGGACAAAGCTACAAATGCAATTATTGATGAACTCAAAAAAATGAGCAAAACAATAAAAGGAAAAAAAGAGATAGCACAAGTTGCGACAATTTCTGCGAACTCTGATGAAAATATCGGGAATCTTATCGCTGAAGCTATGGAAAAAGTCGGTAAAGATGGCGTCATCACCGTTGAAGAAGCAAAAGGTATCAATGATGAATTAAATGTTGTTGAAGGTATGCAATTTGATAGAGGTTACCTAAGCCCATATTTTGTTACAAATAGTGATAAAATGACAATTGAACTAGACAATCCATATGTGCTTTTAACTGATAAGAAAATCACATCAATGAAGGATATCCTTCCATTATTGGAAGCTACAATGAAAAGTGGTAAACCACTATTGATCATAGCTGAAGATATAGAAGGAGAAGCACTAACTACTCTTGTTGTAAATAAATTAAGAGGTGTTTTAAATGTAGCTGCAGTAAAAGCTCCGGGATTTGGTGATAGAAGAAAAGAAATGCTAAAAGATATAGCGATTTTAACAGGTGGTCAAGTAATAAGCGAAGAACTAGGAAACACGCTAGAAAGTGCTACAATAGCAGAACTTGGTCAATGTGCAAGAATTTCTATTGACAAAGACAATACAACAATTGTTGATGGTAAAGGTAAAAAAGATGAAGTTAAATCAAGAATAAATCAAATCAAAGCCCAAATTGAAACTACAACAAGTGATTATGACAAAGAAAAATTACAAGAAAGACTTGCGAAACTAAGCGGCGGTGTTGCAGTTATAAAAGTAGGTGCAGCAAGCGAAGTAGAAATGAAAGAGAAAAAAGATAGTGTTGATGATGCATTATCTGCTACAAAAGCTGCAGTTGAAGAAGGAATCGTTGTTGGTGGTGGAGTTGCTTTAATTAGAGCGGGATTAAATGTAAAGCTAAATTTAAGTGGCGATGAAGCAATAGGCTATGACATCATCAAAAGGGCGATCAAAGCACCATTAAAACAAATAGCAAAAAATGCTGGATATGACAAAGGCGTAGTTGTAAATGAAATAGAAAAATCTAAAAAAGATAGCTATGGATTTGATGCTAGCTGTGGTGAGTATGTAGATATGTTTGATAAAGGTATCATAGACCCACTAAAAGTAGAAAGAATTGCGCTTCAAAATGCTGTATCGGTTTCAAGCTTATTGCTTACAACTGAAGCTACAATAAATGAAGTAAAAGAAGACAAGCCAGCTCCAGCAATGCCTGATATGGGCGGAATGGGTGGAATGGGCGGAATGATGTAATTCGCCACTATTTAAATAGAATCTTAAACTTTAAGATTCTATTTAATTGTTTTATCTGTGAGAAAATGGGCTGATATACTGAAAGCCTTTTTATGCAATCCTTATATTTTTCTATTCTATTTTTTCTTTGCGATATAGTGGCAGGCGACCGCAAATATATCCATTTAATCACAATCTTTTGTAAAATATTACTTTACTTTATCTATATTGCCTCAATAAACAGTGCAATTTTAATATCTTTAAAATCACAGCCTTTTGTAGCACTCTAATGCTTTTGTATTTTCATAAATCTTAAATAGCAAACTACAATCTTTATACAAGATTCTACATTATCAATATCGCATTCATTGATGCATTTTCTAAGTTCTATGAGAATAAAAAAGCTAATTTAATAAAACCAACTTATTGCATAAAAATGCTCACTCTTTTTTCTCGCTATTATTTAAGCAATAAGCTATCAAAAACCATACTATTTTTGCTACTAAAATTTATCGTCATAAATATTATTTAATTTGGTTAAAAATCCATAATAACCTAAACAAATCTAACACTTAGAAGGCTGTTCTATTATCCACCAAATATTTTTCCTGCGATTTTAAAAGCTTCCAAAATCTCATCTTTAAAATGCCATATCATTGCAGGCAATGCCAATATAAGCACAATTAAAGCAATAATGATCTTTAAAGGAAGTCCAATTACAAGTAGATTAAATTGCGGGTGAGTTCTAGTTATCATACCAAATATAATTTCAGATAACAATATCACACCAACTATAGGAAAAGCAATAGTAAATCCTATAATAAATAGATTTGACATCGCTTTTATAAAATAAATTAGCATATTTGAATCTAATCCAAAACTACCAAGTGGCGTAGAATACAAGCTTTTTGCAATGAGCATAAATACAAGGTGATGATAGTCAAGAGCCAAAAATACAAGCAAAGCAACTAAACTAAGAATCTGTGCGATGATGAGATTCTGTGTGCCACTTACTGGATCATATGTGCTTGATACACTCATACCGATACTAAATCCTAGAATCTCACCTGCGTATGCAATAGCATTAAATACAACTTGCAAAAAAAATGCACTCATAAAACCAAGCAAAATCTCGCTTAATCCTGCCAAAATAAACTCTAAAATACTGATATTTGTATCAAATGGAGGAAGTAAAGGGAAAAATAACAATGCTAAAAAAAATATCATAGCACCTTTTATTGAAACAGGAATAAGCCTAGAATCAAAAAATGGAAAAAAGGCTATAATGCCGCTAAATCTAAGTATTAGAAGCAAAAAATTAGCTACGCCACCTTCGCTAATATACGAAATAATCTCCACTCTATTATACCTTTTTACTACAATTTAGGCTGTATTATATAAAAATAGAATAACAATAGAATCAAAATAAAATTAGAATCTATACAAATTTTATCATTACTATTTAATCAAATAATTTTAGCTTTTAAGAATAGATTCAAAAAAAAAATGTTTAAATTCTATTTACTTTTACTCTACTAGAGTTAAAAGAAAGCTTATTTCACAAGGAGTGGATTATGAAAAGAAGTGGTTTCTCAATGATTGAACTAGTATTTGTTATCGTTATACTGGGAGTTTTGGCAGCAGTTGCTGTACCTAGATTTGTAACAACAAGGACAGATGCACAAGTTGCAATGGCAAGAAGTGATATTGCAAGCACGCTAAAGGCGATCCCTGCAAGAGTATTTGCAGAAAATATTGACCCTACAGCAAGTGCACCTGCTGGATTTTCAAAT
>JAFVZI010000002.1 GCA_017508245.1 Helicobacteraceae bacterium
CGGCAGTTCGATTCTGCCTCGAGCCACCATCAAACTTAAAATATAGATTAAGCAATGTTTATTTTGAGTTTCAATTAACAAAATCCTTTGTTTTGTTTAAAATGAAATTTCTTTTATATCTCCCACTTTAAAAAACTCCTCATATATAGTATTTATGAGGAGAATTCTATTTTCTCTTATTTTTTCATCATCGACATTTATCATCACATTATCAAAGAACTCCTGCAATACTTCTTTGAAGGAAAGTAGCTTTTCTATACGCTCTTTTGGTGCTTTTATATCAAATAATTTAAATTTTTCTAATGCCTCAAATAATGCCCTCTCTTCATCATATTCAAATAAATCTTGTTTGATAGAATCTGCTTTTATTTCTACATTTTTTAGTATATTTGCAATTCTTTTAAATAGAATCTTGAAGTCATTTGGTATAGATTTTAATGCATAAATTTGCTTGATTAGTTCAGCGAAATCTTTTTGATTTGATTTTATTGCTGCATTTATTATTGATTGATTTACATTAAGCGTACTTTCTAATCTCTCACAGAAAAATTCAAAGATTCTATTTTCATCAATTTTTTTATAATACAGCTTTAGTCGTGGGAGAATATCAAATAAATTAAGTGAAATTTCGAATCTCATTACAATTTTTATGATACCGCTAGCAGCCCTACGAAGTGCAAATGGGTCTTTTGATCCACTTGGAATCTTGTCTATTTCAAAGAGACTCAAAATAGAATCTAATTTATTTGATATAGCAACAATAGCACTCTCCAAACTAGAAGGTAGCAAAGAATCCTCTTGAAGTGGCAAATACTGCTCTTTTATCATTAGTTTTAAAGTTTCATCTGTTGTATAGTATGAACCCATAATCCCTTGCAATTCACCAAATTCACCCACCATTTCACTAAGTAAATCATTTTTACTAATACTAATTGCCTTCGTAATATTGCTAGAATCTTGATTTAAAATCTCACAAAGTATTGAAGCAATCTTAATCTCCCTCTCCACCTTATCAAACATAGAATTTTGGATAAATTCTATGTTTTTTAATCTCTCATCGATTTCATCCTTGATAAATGATTTCTTATCATTCTTATAGAAAAACAACGCATCTTCAAGTCTTGCTTTTAAAACTCGCTCATTACCTTTGGTTATCTCATCAAATGCATCTTTGTCATAACTATTGCATACTACAATAAAACCATTGTTTAATTTATCACTTTTATATATCGCAAAATATTTCTGATTAATTTTCATTGAAGTGATGATTACCTCATTTGGTAATTCCAAAAATTTCTCATCAAAGCTACCATATAAAGCATTTGGATATTCAGTAATTGCCACCACTTCATCAAGTAAAGTAGAATCTATTTCTACTTTGATATTTTTTTCATTTTCTATATCTTTTATTTGCTCTAAAATACGCTCTTTTCGTCTCTCTTGACTATAAATCACACCATTAGATTCTAAAAATTTAAAATATCTATCGATACTATTTATTTCTTTTGAATTTTTGCTTCTATGTGGGTGGATAAATGTTGTTTGAGAGAATTTATATTTTTTTTCTATATTTTTTAACTCTATAAATTCATCATCAAACAATACAAAAATATTTCTAATTGGACGAATAAAACTAGATTCTACACTGCCCCATTGCATACTTTTACCAAAACTTAAATTTTCTAAAAAATCTATGATAATTTTTTCTAGCAAATCGACACTTTTTTTGCCATCTACTATAGTTTTATAATACAAACATTCTTTGCCATTTTTAGTGCTAGTTTGCAAATCATTTATATCAATATTTAATTTTTTAAGAAAGCTAGTTGTCGCCCCACTTGGATTATTGTCTTTATCATAAGCGATATTCAATGGCGGACCAAAATACTCTAACACTTTGCTTTCTTGCGTATGAGGAAAATTTTTAGATAAAAGTATCAATCTCCTTGGTGTCCAAAAAAACTCCATATCAGCTTTAATGCTGTTTTCATTTAACAATTTTTCAAACTTTGACTTGATATTTTTAATCTCTTTTTTTATGGCACTAAAGGGCAATTCTTCTAAAAATATTTCTATTAGCAATGATGAAGCATTCAATGTAAATCATCCTTAGTATAAATTTAACACATATTTATATAAAATGAAGTAGAATCTTACCAAAAAATAGCTCAAAGGGTTTGAATGCGTTTTTTTGCATTGCTATTATTAATCAGTTATCATCTTTATGCAACACCTGTAAATAAATGCGTAAATATAGACAAATTTAGCGACGACCAAAAAGAAATCATTGCTTATGCTTATAATTATGGAGAAAAATACGACCTTGGCTTCACACTTGCAGCTATTGCTTGGCACGAATCTTGTGCTGGCGAATATAGAATGAATTTTGCAGATCCAAGTGCTGGAATATACCACGCACTAATACCTATAGTAATAAAACGATACCAAATGCTAAAAGATACCGGTTTTAATAGAAACGTAATAGGCGAATTGCTCATTAGAGATGATGAATTTGCATCAAAAGTAGCAATAGATGAATTATTATTTTGGGATAAAGTGCGAAATGGCAATTGGAAAGATATAATAAAATCCTACAACAAGGGCTATCTTTGGGAGAAAAGCAATAAATATAATGAAATTGCTGAAAATTATTACAACAACATAAAACAAAAAAAAGAGATTCTAGAAAAATACATACCAAAACATCTAAAAGACTTCAAACTAAAAGAACGCAAACCTATGCTTGCAGATTTCAATTCAAATAGCACAAATCTTGTTACAAGAAAACAAGAAAAAGAAGTGATTGAAAAAATAAAAAAAATAGAAATAGCAGTATTGAAAAGTGATAGCGAACAAATAGTAAAACAAGCAAAAAAGGATAAAAAAGCAATCATTAGCATATATAATAAAAACGAAGAAGATTCTATAATACACGAAAAAACAATAACCTTACAATCATCATATACAAACAAATAGGAAATATGGTGAAAATAGCTATCAATGGATTTGGCAGAATCGGGCGGGCTTTTTTTAGAAATTTTTATAAAAAACATCAAAAAAATTTAGAGATAATTCAAATAAATGATATTTGTGATTTTGATAAATTGATGTATTTGTTAAAAGAAGATTCTGTATATGGAAGGTTTAAGTGTGATTTCAAATATCAAAACGATGAACTAATTATTGATGGTAAAATAATCAAACTCAGCTCTTATGAAAATCCGAGAGAATTTATTACAAATGCAGATGTAGTGCTTGAATGTAGTGGTAAATTTAACGATACAAAAAGCCTGCAATCATATATAGATAATGGTGCAAATCTTGTCATTCTTGGAGCTGCACCAAAAGATGATATAAATATCTATATATATGGTGTCAATGAATCTAAATACAGTGGAGAAAAAATCATATCAAATGCTTCTTGCACTTCAAATGCAATTGCTCCGATAATAAACACAATAAATAAAAAATACAAAATACTAAATGGAAACATATCTATAATCCACCCATTTAATAACGACCAATCATTGCTAGATTCAGCACACAAAGATGATATTAGACTTAGTAGAAATGCCACAATAAATATCATACCTACAACAAGTAGCATAGGAAATGTACTAAAAAAAGTATTTGGTATTAATTTTTATGGAGATTCTATTAGAGTGCCAACTTCAATAGTCGCATTTAGCAATATTGATTTGGTATTTGATAAAGAAATCTCAAAAGATGAAATATTAAATCTAAATTTTGATAGCAAAATAATAGGCATAGATTCTAATATGCTGGTATCGAGTGATTTTATAGGTGATACAAGAAGTGCTATTATCGCAAGTGATTTGGTAAATATCAATGCCAACACCGCTAGAATTGGAATCTGGTTTGATAATGAAAGCGGATACGCAAATAGATTGCTAGATATGCTAGAAGTAGTACAAAAATATCACAAATTATGATTAATCACCCACCACCCACAAATTGTAAAAGCTCTATTCTATCGCTATCATTTGGAAAAGTATCATCATATCTTTCTTTTTGAACAAGATTGCTATTTAGTGCTATTGCTACAACTTTAGATTCTATATTCAAAATATCTAAAATCTCTTGAATGCTTTTATTATCATCAAAATCCATTGCTTGCCCATTTATTATTAAAGTCATTTTTTATCCTTGAAAAATTTATAATAAAATCCTTTCTTATTCACTTGCTTTGAGCGAGAAATCACCAAATCACCATCTTTTGCACTTTTTGTTACAGAGCTACCTGCCGCAATCAAGACATTAGATTCTATCTCCAATGGGGCGATTAACTGCGTATCACTTCCTACAAAGACATTTTTACCAATAACAGTTTTATGTTTTCTAATCCCATCATAATTACAAGTAATCACACCTGCACCAATATTTGTCCCACTATCAATATTGCTATCACCAAGATAGCTTAAATGCCCCGCTTTTACATCATTTAAAATCGAAGCTTTTACCTCCACAAAATTACCAATATGAGAATCTTTTATATGAGATTTTGGGCGAATTCTAGCAAATGGTCCTATCGTGCTATTTTCTATCAAGCTATCTTCTATCACACTATTTGACAATATTTTAGATTCTATTATTTTAGTGCCTTTTTTAAGCACACAATTACTCTCAATCTCACATTCTCCAATAAATTCCACACCAAATTCAATATAAATGCTTTCTGGAATCCTAAAAATAACACCATCTCTCATGGCCTTTTCTCTTAGTGATTTGAGTATAAAAGATTCTGCTTTTGCTAAATCTAGCTTAGAATTTACGCCAATAAATTCACTTTCTTTTGCACTCACACCTAGAATCATGCAATTATTTTTATTTGCAAGACCAATAATATCTGTCAAATAATATTCATTTTGATTATTATTTGATTCTAGAGTTGGCAGGTATTGCTCCAATATTTCTTTTTTAAAACAATAGATTCCAGCATTTGCAAGATTTGTTTTTCTTATCTTCTCATCTGCATCTTTTTCTTCAACAATGCCCAACACTTTATTTTCTTTCATAATCACGCGACCATACCCACTTGCATCTTCTAACTCTAATATTCCCATAGTAATATCACAATCACTTCTAATGAAACATTGGAGTGTGCTAGCTTGAATAAGTGGCATATCACCGCTTAAGACCAATACTTTATCATACTTTGTATCTATCAAAGATTTTTTATTTTCTCCGAAACCTTTCATCAAAGCCCCAGCAGTTCCGGGAAATTCATCATAATTTTGAATATGGATATTTACATTTTGATATATAGAATCTATTTTTTCTTTTATCAAATTAGCTTCATTATACAAGACTATGTGCAAATCATCACTCAATTTGCATACTTCATCAATGATGCAAAAAAGCATTTCTTTGCCACAAATTTTGTGTAGAACTTTTGGAATCTTAGATTTCATTCTAGTGCCAAAACCTGCACTCAAAATAATGATTGATACCGGATTCAAGTTTGTTTCTCCATAATAGATTGTTTATACAATTTTAACACAATAAAAGATATAATGATTTTTGGTTTGATTTTGTATAGAATATATCTTTAATATTTTTCTAAAAATTCACAATCTTTAGGAGTTTGTATTTATGGATTTAGGGACTATTATAGGGCTATTCCTAGTTACCATCCTCTTATTTGGAGCGATGATGATGGGTGTTGGGGTTCAAGCATATATTGACTTCCCATCGCTACTCATTACCGTTGGAGGTTCTATATGTGCATTATTTATAGCTTTCAAACTAGAAAATATGAGAAATATATTCAAATATTTGGGCATTGCATTTAAACCACATCAATACAACATTCCTGCATTAATCAAAACAATTGTTGAATATGCAATCAAAGCAAGAAGAGATGGGATACTCTCACTTGAACAAAATGTAAATCAAGAAGAAAATGATTTTCTTAGAAAAGGGCTGAGTATGGCTGTTGATGGGTCGGAGCCAGATTCCATAAGAGAGTTATTAGAAATAGATATGGAACAATCACTAAATAGACATAACAGTAATGCAGAAATATTTGATACTTGGGCTGCATTTGCTGGTGCTTATGGTATGCTTGGGACGCTAATTGGTCTTGTTGCAATGCTTATGAATATGAGCGATCCTAGCTCTATTGGACCTGCTATGGCTATTGCTTTGATTACTACATTTTATGGCTCGTTGATAGGAAATGTTATCGGGTCACCTATTGCAAATATATTGAAAATACGAGCACAAGATGAAGCACTTATGAAATTATTAGTAATTGAAGGCATCATATCCATTCAAGCAGGTGATAATCCAAGAGTGCTAGAGACAAAGCTATTGTCATTTTTGCCTCCAAATCAAAGATTGAGTCAATTTGATTGATTATGGTGAAAAAAATCAATACCAAAAATAAAAACAGAGGCGGCTTACCATTATGGCTTGGAACATTTGGGGATTTGATGAGTTTGCTTTTGACTTTTTTTATATTACTTTTATCTATGGCTACATTTGATGCAAAAAAATTAATAGAAGCAGAAGCCAGTATAAAGGGTGCATTAAGCATATTGGAAGGTGGCATCAAAATTGAACCAAGCAAAAATAGAATCACACTTCCAGCTGATATAGTGGTGCCTCCAGAATATGCCGAAGAAGTAAGGTTGCTACAACAAACAATTATCGATTTTAATGATATGCCAAATATATCGAGGGGACAAGCAGATATGGTAGGCGATGGACTTAATGGGTTTATTATCACACTTCCAGCAAATATAGTATTTGATGAAAATTTTAAAATCAATGAAGATACAAAATTATTTCTAAAAAGAGTATCGCAAATAATAGAAAAACTGCCACAAAATACACAAATTGAAGTATTAGGAAAATCAAACATATCAACAACATTAATCAATTTAGAGAGAGCCTCAAAAATAGCACTTAGTGTCGGCAGAGAACTTCATAATCTAAACATAAATGGCAATAAGATAAATATCATAGGTGTAGAAGATAAAAGTCTGTCAAAAGATGAAGATTTATTAAATATTAGATTCTATACAAAAGAAATACAAATAGATAAAACAAAAGGATTGCTAGATAAATAATGATTAGAATCATATTTGTTTTAATGTGTATTTTTAGTATTTCATTTGGTGCAACTGATGAAAATGGGAATCTAATAATGCAAGAAGTCCCACAGCCTACACAAGGCTCACAAATAACAAATCCTGCACTAAATTCACCAACGATACCAACAATAGATTTATCACTTACTGCACCAAGTGAGCCCGGTGATTTGGTAACGACACTAAATATTGTAATAATCATTACATTACTTGTTTTAGCTCCATCTTTGATACTCGTGATGACTAGTTTTGTAAGAATTATAATAGTGCTTGGCTTTTTAAGAGTTGCTATGGGAACACAACAATCCCCACCAACGCAGATTCTAGTATCACTTGCATTGATTCTTACATTTTTTATCATGGAGCCAGTTGGTAGAGATGGCTATGAGGCAGGGATAAAACCATATATAAACAAAGAAATTCCATATGATGAAGCTTTCGTGCAAACGATAAAGCCATTTAAAGAATTTATGATGAAAAATACAAGAGAAAAGGATTTGGCGCTATTTTTTAGAATAAGAAATTTAGAAAATCCACAAACAATAGACGATGTGCCACTTACGATTCTTATGCCTGCATTTATGATAAGCGAGCTAAAAACAGCATTTCAAATAGCATTTTTATTGTACTTGCCATTTTTGGTTATTGATATGGTTGTAAGCTCACTACTTATGGCACTTGGAATGATGATGTTGCCGCCTATTATGATATCTTTGCCATTTAAGATTCTAATATTTATCCTTGTTGATGGATTTAACCTATTGGTAGGGAATCTCATAAATAGCTTTAAATGATAAATTACATAATGCATACATTTTTGATAGAATAGCAAGCCAAAAAGTTTAAGTAAATTTTATTATTTGGAGGTATATGATGAAAAAAATAATATGTATCATTGCAATGCTTGGGATAAGTGTATTTGCCAGTGAAGATGTTTTTGATAGAATTGATAAGAATATCAACAAAGGCGAAACTAAGATTGACAAATCTATTGATAAAACAAAGAAAACAATAAGCAACAAAAAAGATAAGATGAATAAATCTATTGATGGTATAAAGAAAACAATAAGTAATAAAAAAGATAAGGTGGATAAGTCTATTGATAACACGAAAACATCCATAAGTAATAAAAAAGATAAAGTGAATGAAACGATAAGTAATAGTAAGAAAAAAATAGAAAGCAAAAAAGAAGCTTTAGAAAATGATGAATTAATAAATAGCACTAAAAATCTTTTATCAAAATAAAAATCCTAGTGATAGATTCTTGAAAGCTATCACTAATAAACTGCTTCAAAACACCTTCTGCAAACATCCAACTTAATACTTAAAAAAATATCCACGTAATATAAATTTTATATTATTATAATAATATTTTGATAATAATTATTATTTTTTTTAAGAAGGGCTTTAATGAAAAGAATAGTTATCATAATATTTCCACTACTAATACCATCGCTTCTACTTGGAGAAAATATCAATAGTGGCAATGAAGTGCAAGATGTAGATTTGGGGAATCTCACAACAACAAAATCAAAATTTACATATAAAGAAGGAAATAGTATATCTTCTAAGATATTGGGCAATATTTCTAGCAATAATGGCGATTTAACAAGTGCATTAAAAATGCTACCAAATGTGCAATATAGTAATAACGAGCTAAGTTCGCAGAATCCCGGTGAAATTGATCCTGCAAATATAAGCATTAGTGGGGGATTGTATTATCAAAATAATTTTTTAATCGACGGCTTTAATATGAATAATGACCTAGACCCAAGTATCAGCGGAGGCAATTACAATCCAGCAGCCATTACTGCACTTCCGGGACAGAGTCAAGGATTGAATATCGATTTATCGT
This sequence comes from Helicobacteraceae bacterium, assembly GCA_017508245.1. Taxonomy (GTDB): domain Bacteria; phylum Campylobacterota; class Campylobacteria; order Campylobacterales; family Helicobacteraceae; genus NHYM01. The sequence continues at coordinate 8,971 of JAFVZI010000002.1, forward strand.
TGATAGAATCTATTAATGTGCAAGATTCTAATATATCAGCTGCATACGGGCATTTTAGTGGTGGAGTTATAGAGGCAACTACAAAAAAAGCAACAAAACTATTTGGTGCACAAATAAGCTACCAAATCACGCAAGGGGATGCTAAGGAAGATAAATTTAGTCTGACAAGTTATCATATCAATAATGATAATAAAGATAGTTTTCTAAATTCTACAAGTGCCTCAAACCAACCGAAATTTATCAAGCATTTTTTTAGAGCAAGTTTGGAATCAAAATTTAGCCAAAATGCAGGTATTGTAGCCAGTTTTACTACAACACAAAGTTTTATCCCGCTTAATGCATATGCACAATCTTATATCACAACAACCCTAGATAGTGCGACAAAAACACAAAAAAGACAAAGTTACAACTTATACATAAAAGGTAATTACGATATAAACGACAACATAAGTTTAGAAGCAAGTTATGCGTATATGCCACAATACAATCAATATTTCATTGTAAATACAAAAGATTCTGGTTTTGATATGCTAAGTGGCGGTCATCAAGCTGGTATCAAAGCCTCATTTGATAATAATATCGGTGTTTTAAAAATGCAAAGCAATCTTAATATTTTAGAAAATTCCAGAACAAATTCAAAAAATAATATGTATATATGGAGTTATAGTACTACAAAAAACTGGAATCCAAATGGTAATAATAGTGAAGGTGGATATGGAAATGTAAATAGCAAGCAAATCACGTCTAATATAAAAATAACGCAAGAGTTCGACAACATCTCATTTAAAAATATAGAAAATTTTTTTAATATTGGATTAGAGCTTGGATTTACAAATGCATACTATGAGCGACTAGAAGATACTATAGTTGGCTTTAAAGCTACGAAGTCTGCCACTAATTGCACAGATACACAATGGTGTGACCCTGGGACAATTACATCAGGCAATAACGGCAAACACCAATATATTTCACGAGCTACTCTCTATCAAGCAGGTAAAATAGAGCTAAATAGCCTAGAAATTGGTTCATTTGTAGAAGATGATATTAATATAAATTTGGATAATTTTGGGGAGATACAAACTAGAATCGGACTTAGATTTGATTTTGATACATATATGCACAAAGTCGCATTAGCACCGAGATTTAGCTTCAATTACAATGCACCTTGGATGAAAAATAATTTTGATACTTTATTTATCTTTGGAGCAAATAGGTATTATGGGCGAAATATATTTGCATATAGGCTGATGGATGCTAGAAGTTCATTGCAATGGACACTAAATAGAAGCGATGAAACTACAAAATGGGAAAATGCGACAAAAACACAAAATAAAAATGATACTAATTTTAATAAACTAAAGATTCCATATTCTGATGAACTAACAGGTGGAATCTCACAAAATTTAGATTTATTTAATATTACTATGAAATACATACATCGATTTGGAAGAGACGAAATTAGAAGAATGTGTCAAAAAGCAGATGGAAGTTTTAGTAGCTTAAGCTGTACTTCAAATTCGACTTTAACAAAAGACACTCGATATATATATACCAATAAGGGCGTAAGTGAATCCTCTATCATAAGCTTGATATTGCAAAATCAAAAATCATTGGATTTTTTTGGTTTGCAGAATCTCTTTTTGATTGCTTTTGATTACACGAATACCAAAAGAAACTATGAGGATTATAACGACAACATAGCACTTAATGAGCTTTCAAATCAATTGATAAGCTACAATGGAAAGATTATTCCATATGCAGAAAAACCAACAGATAATTTTACGCGTCCATATACATTAAAATTAAACACTACACATAGTTTAAGTGTATGGAAAACGACTTTTTTCTTGAATAATTTATTTCGTTATAGAAGTGGATACAATGCTATGATTAGCGTAAAAGATAATTACAAAGATAGCGTTATGATTGATGGCACATTAACAAAAATAGACACCTTTAAACCATATAAAGTAAAAGCTGCTTTTACTTGGGATATTCGATTTGGAATAGAACTTGATATATATAGTGGTAATAAGATGTTTATACACCTCGATATTACTAATGTTTTGAACGCTAAAAACATTGCGATAATGAATCTTAGTAATTACACACCAACAGCTGGTGCCACTGCCACACCTGTGTATGAAATAGGAAGACAAATTTATTTGGAATTTGGATATAAATTTTAATTAAAGGTTATTTTATGAAAAAGATTCTCATGCTAATATCTACACATTTCTTATTTGCCATTGATTTTGATGCATTGAGAGAAATGTATCTAAAAGATTCAATATATTGGGAGAAACCATTGATTGATGAAAGAGTGGAATACGAAGAAATCAATGCACTTCCTTCAACACCCCCATATCCAGCATATAATCCGTATTCACAATCCAAAGTGGAACTTGGAAAAAAGCTATTTAATGAACCAAAATTATCATCATCCAATCAAATTGCTTGTGCAACTTGTCATGATAGAGAATTTGGATTTGGTGATGGGAGAAAGCTAAGCTACGGACACGATAGAGCCATAGGCAGACGAAATGCACAAAGTGTGGCAATGAGTGCATTTGGGGTTGAAAAATTTTGGGATGGTAGAGCAAAAAATTTAGAGGAGCAAGCCCTAATGCCCATAGAGGACAAGAAAGAAATGGCTTTTGATGCAGATTCTGCGGCAAAAAAGTTAAATGGTATTTTAGAATACAAAATCCTATTTAAAAAGGCATTTGGTACAGAAAATATAACAAAGGAGCTTATCGGTCAAGCAATAGCAACATACGAAAGAAGCTTAATGCCAAAAAACACGAAGTTTGATAGATTTATGAGAGGTAATAGCAAGGCCATGAATGACAAAGAAATCTGGGGACTGCATATATTTCGAACCAAAGCTAGATGTATGAATTGTCATCATGGTGTTGCCTTTAGCGACCAAAAATATCACAATCTAGGATTGACATACTATGGCAGAAAATTCGAGGATTTGGGCAGGTATTTAGTAACAAAAAATATCGATGATGTCGGTGCATTTAAAACGCCAAGCCTCCGACTCATATCACAAACAAAGCCATATATGCATAATGGATTGTTTCCAAGCTTAAAAGGTGTTTTAAACGCCTACAATGCAGGAATGTTTCACCCAAAACCAAATGACAATCAAAAAAATGATATATTGTTTCCAAAGACTTCGCCACTGCTCCACAAACTAAATCTTACCACGGAAGAATTAGACGCATTAGAAGCATTTTTAAACACACTTTAATACTTCTTAAAAATTATTGCTTGATTGTTAGCAGCGTATCAATCATTCTATCAATCGTGGTAATCACCTTTGCATTCGCTGCATAACCACTTTGAAATTTGATAAGATTCACCATCTCCTCATCAATGCTTACTTGACTAATGCCCAAATATTCTTTTTTTACGGCAGCTAGGACTGATTGCTTTGTGTCGCCCAAGATTTTTACATCATTTGTATCATTTGCCACCTTGCCTGTAACAAACTGGAAATATTTAGGTATTGTCATTTCTTGCTTTTTACTACGAGTAGGGAAAAATTCGCTATCTTTGTATTGAAGCTCTAACATCATAGTAGCAATATCAAAATTTCCACTAACTGGAGCTTTATGCTGACGAATTAGTGTAGGGTCTTTTGCATACATAATATTTAATTCTATATTTTGTGCATTATTTCCATCAAGAAGTCTATTTACTCCAATTGCGCCGACAAAATTGCTACCTTTATCCTCTATGCTTACATTTAGCCCCATTGAACTATCTTTTGGTAAAATTGCAAATTGCTTAGCATCATCATCATAATAAGCTCTAAAATAATCATCAAAATCATTTAGCGGATTATTATCATTATTGTCATCTGTGTTTTTGTTTAGATAGTTTATAACATCTTCCATAGTCGTGATGCCATCAATATTTACAGATTTTCTCAACATTTCATTGCCTTTAGCATCATAGATGATAACATCAAATGAGCCATTTTTTATATTGTAAGCAGAATCTGACAATACATCTTGGCTACTTATGGTTAAAACTTGACTTTTTAACTCCGTGGTCGCACTTTGTGCATAGACGCCGTTTGTAGCCTCTATAAAACCTAGTGCAAAAGTATCTAAATCATTTATATATTCTTGAAGTTTTCCTATTTTTCCACCATTTTTACCATATGAGACCAAATCAAGCAAAGCTCCACTTTTACCGCCTCTAATCTTATCGGTAATATCTACTTTCTTAAAGTCATACCCTTGAAAATATACACTATATAACCCATCTTGATTATCTTCATTATCAATAACTAATGGATGATGCATAGAACCATCAACTATATTAAAACCACCTGCTATATTTAGGGTATAGCCATAATCAAAATCTGCACTATCGCTATTTAATTTTGATTGACTTTTTAATTTATCTTTAAAGACATTGCTGCCAATTAGTTTTGATAGACTGAATTCAAGCTCATCTCTTCTATCTCTAAGCTCATTTGCCTGTTTTAACTCCCTAGAATCTTCCATTTCTGCTAGTTTTCTATTGATTTCTGCAATCTGTTTAGCGATGGAATTAATCTCTTCTATGGTAACTCTCAACTCTTCACTTTGCTTTATTTGCAAATCAAAAAGCCTTCGTCTTGTGTCTTTTATATTTGTTATTAAGGTTTGGATATTTTGTGCTAAGACTTGTTTTTGCGAAGGGTCAGAAGGATTTTTCTCTACATCTTTCCAAGCATTAAAATAATTTTCAATATCATTATAAATACCTACTCCATCAACTTCAGGAAAAAAAGCGGATGCTTCTCTAAGTGTATTAAACTCTGTATCATAAAATTCCGCATCACTAGCTGCTTTTCTATATCTTGAGAATGTAAATTCATCGTGGATTCTTTGAATTGTCTCTATATCTACACCACGACCAAGGTTATACTTTTGGAAATAAAGAGGCTTTTCTGGAGCTACAATCACCCTTTGTCTTGAGTAAAATTCATCACTAGCATTTGCTATATTATTGCCCGTAACATCAACCATTAGCTGATGTGCATTTAGGCCTGTTTGAGAAGTATTTAATGATGATAATATCCCGCCCATATTACGCCTCTATATGCAATAAATCAACTTTAGAATGTGATTTGTTTGAATATCCATCTCTTTGACTTGGGATAATATTTTCTAATAAAGAGTTGTAAAATTCATAGACAGCCACGACACTCTTGGCATAATTCTTATTGATTTCTCTAAGTGTTTTTAGACCTTCTCTCATTTTATCGATAAGCACTAGAGTTTCAGAATCTAAAATCTCTTCTATGCTTTTATTTGGATTTTCTTTAGAGAGTTTAAACATCGCATCTCGCACCAAATTTTTATTGTAATCAAACATATATATTGCATTATTTTTAGATTCCAGTCGTTGAAATATGGCATCGTGATTTGCTTCTTTTATATCCTGCATATCAAGATTGCTAATTCTAATTAACTCTTCGAGATTAGAAATCGCATCACCCAAAAATTTAATCAGCATAGAATCTGCCCTAAAATCAGAATTTAAAATATCAAGATTCCAACAAGCAATTTCTGTGCCATTTTGTCAGCAGTGTCTTCAATATTGATTTTATATTCGCCATTATCAATTTGTTGTTTGATCGCATCAACTTTATTTGGACTGCCAACCTCATCACTAACTGTATTTGCTGCACTTTGAATATTTTGAGTAGAATCTACCTGCGGATTCTGCTCTTTTATATTTTTATCATTCTTGTTTGTTATATTATTATCTTTATTAGTTGCAATATTATCTGGCAAACCACTTGGTCTAATTATCATTTATTCAGATTCTCCAATCTATAGATTCCATATCAAAGACTAAATTGCTCAACTTCATATCCAAGCAAAATCGTCATATACTATGATTTATTTAAGAGAGTTTGATATTTCCCTCAAAAAATTATCAATATCACGTTCATTTGGTTGGGATGTATTTACATCGGAAAACACCGAAACACTTGAATTTTTATAATCATATATATACAAAATCACAAAAAAAGTTCCATACATAAATACCAAAAATGCTAGTGAAGGAAACGCCCAATCTTTCATATCTACAATAATCCTACAATTTTAGATTCTGCATACATTATATAATCTAAAAACTTAAAAAACTAAACAAACTATAATCATACTCGGTTTATTATAAATACGAATTTTAGATATTTGTTAAAAAAAAATTTTAATTGTATAATTCAAAATTTTACGAATTATTAATTAAGCTAAAATATTCATTGATGCAACAGAGGTAGTATTTGATAAATATAAACAAAATAATTTTCTTATTAGTATTGCTTGTTACAATATCTTTTGGAGCGACAAGTTCAAATCGAATCTGGGGAAAAGGATATACATTTTTAAAATTTTTAGAAACACATAATATTCCAGCAAGTGTGTATTGGGATTTATATCAAGAAGACAAAGAATTAACAGCAGAGATTTATGCAGGGGTTAGATACTATACACTAATAGATAAAAACAATGTACTGCTTCAAGCTCTGATTCCTATAAATGATGAAACACAAATCCACATAGTAAGAGACAATGAGACCTACAAAGTTGATTTCATACCTGTCAAATACTTTTCATCTACTAACTCTATAGCAATATCTATACAAAAATCACCATATCAAGATATAGTTGAATTAACAGGTGATGTAAATCTTGCAAATGAATTTGTAAATACTTACAAAAACACTATAAACTTCAATAGAAATGTCATAAAAAATGATAAATTGGCTTTAATTTATCATTGTAAATATAGACTTGGTAGAATCTTTGGAACTCCAGATATTAAAGCTTCATTAGTTGAAACAAACGGGATGCCAAATTTTTTATTTGCATATAGCGATGGAAAATATTACGATCAGAATGGAAATGGAATAAGCAGATCACTACTTCAAACGCCCGTATCAAATGCCAGAATATCATCAAGATTCTCATTAAATAGAATGCACCCTATATTAAAAGTCAAAAGACCTCATTATGGTGTTGATTATGCAGCCCCATACGGCACAAATGTAAAAGCGGCAGCTAATGGAAAAGTGCTATTTACTGGTGCAAAGAGCGGATATGGAAAAGTTATCGAGATTTCGCATGAAAATGGATTAAAAACACTATACGCACATTTAAGTAAAATCAATGTAAAAACCGGGCAAAAAGTAAAAACTGGGCAAGTGATTGGAAAGGTTGGAAGTAGCGGTCTTAGCACTGGGCCGCATTTGCATTTTGGTTTATATAGGAACAATAAACCAATTAATCCATTATCAAACATAAATTCTCAAAGAAGTGTATTGGCAAAAGAACAAAAAAAAGAGTTTGTAAAATTGGCAAAGCAATATGAAGAACAACTAAAAATAGCCATTATTGGCAATCTAAGTAGTCAATCCCCTAGCTATTTTGTATCACATTAATATGGCAATAGATAAATCAAGTATCAAATTATATGATTGCAAAGATTCAAAATACATTCAAATAAAGCAAATGTCATATATTGAAGATGGCATTAGAAAAACTTGGGATGTAGTAAATTCTTATGATAGTGCATCGATACTCATTCACAATATAGACAATGATTCTGTAATAATCGTAAAACAATTCCGCCCCGCAGTATTTCTAAGAAATAATAATGGCTATATGTATGAATTATGTGCAGGGCTAATAGACAAAGAAAATAAAACAATTGATGAAATCATAAAAGAAGAAGCATTAGAAGAGTGTGGCTATCAAGTAGAATCTGTTACAAAAATAGCCGAATTTTATTCATCTGTTGGCACAAGTGGTAGCAAACAAAGCGTATTTTATGCAGAAGTAAATAACAATCAAAAAATAGCAAATGGCGGTGGTATTGATGATGAATGCATAGAAGTTGTGGAAATCAAAGTAAATGAAATGCAAGACTTCTTAAAACTAAACAATATAACCCCATCGCTTGGATTCTCATTTATGTGGTTTTTGTCAAACAAAAAGGCAAATTAGATGACTAAACAAATTATAGTATTAATCTTTATATCGTTATTTATCGCCGGTTGCGATAGAAATAGTCAAAAAGAAATCACAATCCAGAAAGAAAAATATTCGCTAATTAGCTTAGATTCTGATAAGATACTATTTGATAAAACAACAAATCTACTATCACAAAATCACAATAAACCTTATTTACTGGTATTTTTAAGCACTTGGTGTGATTATTGTCTAGGACAAGCTCAACACATAGCAAATATGCACGAAGAATTTGGGGATAAAATAAATATCTATGGAGTTTTTTTAGATAGAGATGAAAAAGAAGATGAGCTAAAAAAATTTGTAAGACAATCAAATACAAAATTTAAATGGTTTTACAAAGGCGATATAGCAATGTTAATAGATACATACCAGATAAAAACTCTTCCATTTATTTTACTATTTGATAAAAATGGCAATCTAGTGATGAGTTATAACGGCATAACACCAGAGGAAATGATAACATTTAATATAAAAAAATTATTGTAAAAGGATTTTTTAGTGTTTTCTTTTTTTAAAAATATTGGACGACAAAGTGAGACAATCACAAAAGATTTACTTGAAGAGCGACTAATTGAAAGTGATATAGAATACGAGATTGTGGAAAAAATATTAGATTCTATTGGCAATAAAACAACAAGAAATGAGCTAGAAGTGATTTTAATTAGCCTATTAAAAAAAGAAAGCTTTTATGACAATCTAAGCATAAGAGAAATAGATTCTAGACCATTAGTGTATTTGATAATTGGTGTTAATGGTGCTGGGAAAACAACTACGATAGCAAAACTAGGAAATATCAAAAAAAATGAAAATAAAAAAGTCATATTTGGAGCTGGAGATACTTTTAGAGCTGCTGCATCATCACAACTTTGTGCTTGGGGGGAGAGATTGGATATTCCTTGCATTAGCTCAAAATTTGGTGCAGACCCATCAGCTGTGGCATTTGACACGATAAATGCAGCAAAGGCAAGAAATATAGATGTTGCAATAGTTGATACTGCTGGTAGATTGGATAATAAAATCAACCTAAAAAATGAGCTAATAAAAATATCAAACACCTGTAAAAAAGCATTGAATAATAATGATTTTTATAAGATTCTAGTCATAGATGGCACACAAGGCACACAAGCAATCAATCAAGCTAGAATCTTTAATGAAGCATTAAATATCGATGGGATAGTTATCACAAAGATGGATGGTACGAGCAAAGGTGGCAGCCTAATTAGTATCATATCAGAGCTTAGATTGCCGATACTTTATGTCGGTATTGGTGAGGGTAAAGATGATTTTATAAAATTTGATATAGATTGGTATCTAAAAAATCTACTTGATTATATATTCTCTAAAAACTAATGGCAAAAAAATATATCATATTTGAATGTCAGCATTGTGGGGCACAAAGCCCAAAATGGTCTGGTAAATGCGTAAATTGTGGAGCTTGGGATAGCTTGGTAGAAATCAAACAAAAAGACTTGGAGGCATTAAAGAATTTAGATTCTACAAATTTGACAAAAGCAATCCCCATAAAAGATGTGGAAATTGATATCGTTGCTAAATTTAGCTCTATGGAGAGGGAGTTAGATATAGTTTTAGGCGGTGGAATAGTAAAAGGTGGGCTATATTTAATAGGTGGAAGTCCGGGTGTAGGCAAATCTACACTACTTCTAAAAATGTCTATGAATCTGTCAAAAAAACAAAAAATCTTATATGTAAGTGGTGAAGAAAGTGCCTCACAGATTCGACTTAGAGCACAAAGATTGGGCTCTATAACAGACAATTTATATTTATTGAATTCAATTAATTTAGAGAGTATTGAAGAGAATCTAAGGAAAAATAATTTTGATATTTGCATTATTGATAGCATTCAAACTATTTTTAGTGAAAATATCAGTTCTGCTCCAGGAAGCGTATCACAGGTAAGAGAATGCACATTTGCCCTTCTTAGGCTTGCAAAAGAATTACAAATTAGTATTTTTATCATAGGGCATATAACAAAAGAGGGTTCCATTGCAGGTCCTAGAATCTTAGAACATATGGTTGATTGTGTACTTTATTTTGAAGGCGACCCGAGTAAAGAAATGAGAATCTTAAGGAGTTTTAAAAATCGTTTTGGTGCTACAAACGAAATAGGTATTTTTGAAATGGGTGAAAATGGATTAGTTAGTGCCAAAAATACATCAAAAATATTTTTCAGCAAACAATCTTTAATGCCAGGAAGTGCAATCAGTGTGATTTTAGAGGGAAGCAGACCAATAGTATTAGAAATCCAAGCCCTAGTGAGTGAAAGCACTTTTCCTAGACGCTCGGCTACTGGATTTGAGCTAAATAGATTAAATATGCTTTTAGCCTTGCTAGAGAGAAAACTAGATTTTCCATTTGGGCGATATGATGTTTTTGTAAATGTTGTAGGAGGACTCAAAGTAAGCGAAACTGCCACAGATTTGGCACTTATATCTGCAATCATTTCATCATACAAGAACAGACCACTAAGTAAAGATAGTGCATTTATTGGAGAAGTGAGCCTTGTAGGCGATATAAGAGATGTTGGAAATATTGATATGAGATTAAAAGAATTAAAATCTTATGGATTTAGCAATATCATATTGCCTAAAAAGCCAAAAAACACCTATGGACTAAAAATTTTTGAAGCTCCTGATGTAACAAAACTATTACAATGGATGTAGCTTAAACTTTATTTTTGATAAACTCGTATATAATTCGGATTCTTATTTGATGAAAAAGGAAAAAATATGTTAGAAGGAATTATTAGAGAGAGTATTTCGAAGTCTCTAAACAAGGCTTTAAGGAACGATGGCTATCTAATTGCAAACATTTATGGAAAAGGTGTGCAAAATATTCATTGTGCATTTAAGAAAAATGATTTTATTAGAACATTAAAAGCAAAAAGTGGTATCGTTTTTCAAGTAAATGTTAGTGGAAAAGTGCTGGATGTGGTCGTGCAAGAATATCAAAAAGACCCTGTAACTTCAGAAATCTTACACGTAGATTTATTGCTAGTGCAAAAAGGCGTACTAACAAACTTTAAAATACCTGTTGTGACAGAAGGAGATGCCATCGGTATAAAAAATAAAGGTGTTTTATTATTCTCAAAAAAGAGAATTTCTGTAAAATGCAAGCCTGAAGATTTGGTAAATAGTATCAAGCTAGATATAACAAAGCTTGATGTTGGCGATACTATTTTGGTCAGAGACTTAGATGAATTACCAAATATTAAAATCATAGAAAAGCCGGATGTAGCTATTATTGGAGTTATAAAGGCAAAATAAATTTTGAAACTCATAGCAGGATTGGGCAATCCGGGTAATAAATATGAAAATACGAGGCATAATGTGGGTTTTATGGCAATTGATTGCTACCTACAAAATGCCTACCGATTAAACAACACAAAGCTTACAAATCAAATAAAATTTCAATCTCATTTTTTAAAGATTGATAATATCATCTTTGCAAAACCGCAAACATATATGAATCTATCTGGTGAAGCAATAGAAAAAATGATAAATTACTACAAAATAAAAGATATATTAATTATACACGATGATTTGGATTTGAATCTTGGAGTGATAAAAGTAAAATTTGGTGGTAGTAATGGCGGACATAACGGACTAAAATCAATCGATAATCACATCACAAATAAATATACAAGAATTAGAATCGGCATAAATCACCCTCGTGATATAAATAGCTCCATAAATGTAATAGATTATGTTTTACAAAAATTTAATTATGAGGAATTAGAGATTCTAAAAAAAGTATTTGATATAAGTAATAGTGCAATCCAATCTTTTATAGATGATGAAAGTATGCTAGATTTGCAAAATAAATATAATAAAAGAGTATAAAATGCTTATTAGATTTGTAGGTCTTATTTATCTTAAATTTATACTTATAATCTTTATTGCTCTTTCTATGTTTTTTATGGGTATTGATATATTAAAATATTCCGATGATTTACCAGATTCTGCGAATCTATTCGTATTATTTTTAGCTTATGATTTTTTGTATGCACTAAATTATACATTTCCTATATCTACAATACTTGCTTCTATTGTAACATTTATCACACTAATAAAATCAAACCAACTAACAGCAATATTATCCATCGGATATTCAAAAAAACAAATTTTATTTCCTATTTTGTTTATTGCAAGCTTTTTAAATTTATGTTACATAGGACTAAATGCGACACCTTTTGTTTATGCACAAGAAAAGATTGATAATATCATACAAAGAGGTGGGATAAATGATGCAAAGAATGATATATTGGTAAAGTATAATAATAATTATGTATATATTGGCAAAATTTACCCAATTCTACAAACCGCAGAAAACATAAAAGTGTTTGAAATAGATGGATTAATTTTAAGACAATTTATACAAGCAAATAAAGCACAATTTGATGGCACTTGGTGGAATCTTCCTACTGCTCAAATTACTACAATCCCAGAGAATCTAGAATTTAATAGAAGCAATCTAATCAATACAAATGTAGAAAATTATCAAATATTAAAAAATTTCAAGCCAAAGATTCTGGATACTATCTATCAAAATAAGCCCACCGTATCTATCATTGATGCATTTAATACATTATTTTTATTGTTGGAACAAGATTCAAATACACAAAAAATAAGGTCAATTTTATATTCATTTATAACTATACCACTTGCAATACCATTTTTGATAGTCATTATTTCATTTTATACACCTGATTTGCTTAGATATATCAATCTTGCAAAACTTGGATTTTTATTTGTTTTGTTTTGTTTGATTGTTTGGGGAGTATTTTTTATGCTTACAAAACTATCAATTAGTGGATTTTTGATACCTGAAATTGGAGTAATTATCCCTCTTATTGTATTTATTTCTATCTCTATATTTTATTATAGAAAAATATAAATAATCTGTGATTAATAATTCATTTATTTTTTTAGATTTTAAGGATAATTTCAAAAAAATATATTAATATTTCATTTACTTTTACTTAAAAGGTTTAAAAGAGCAAAAAATGTTAGGAGATAAAATGAAAAGAAGTGGTTTCTCAATGATTGAGTTGGTTTTCGTTATCGTTATACTAGGAGTTTTGGCAGCAGTGGCTGTGCCTAGATTTGTAACAACAAGGACAGATGCACAAGTTGCGATGTTAAGAAGTGACATTGCCTCTACGCTAAAGGCAATCCCTGCAAGAGTATTTGCAGAAAATATCGACCCTACAGCAAGTGCACCTACTGGATACAGCTCTTGGGGTGAGTGGATGATAGATACAGGTGGATTAGATAGAGGTAGATGGCATTCATCAACAATTGGAGGTAGAAGTGGTGTAGGGCCATTTGATGCGCATAATAACACTTGGTGTGTATCATCCAATTCACCGGGCATAATATATATAGACGACAAAGGCAATCTAAATTTTAATCCAGAGACTATAGGTAATGCTATGGCAAATGCTGCTTCACATTCATCAACATTGTGCAACTCTCTAAAAGCTTCTTATCCAAGTGGAAGCAATAGAGTTATCCCACTTGCTACAACTGGTGCTGTAAAGTTCTAAAAAATTAAATTCAAATCCCCTTATAAATTTTGGATAGAATCTAAAAAATAAAAATAAGGGGATGAAATGATACCCATTGGGATTATTGGCGTAAGCGGATACACAGGGTTAGAACTAATCAAGCTTATAGCTAATCATCAATCATTTGAAATTAAGTATTTGGCAAACACAACTGGCGATACAACCCTACACAAAATACACAAAAGCCTTGTTTCGGTAATAGAAGATATCAAAGTAGAAAATATTAATCTAGATTCTATCAAACAATGCAAATTAGTTTTTCTTGCACTTCCACACGAAGAATCAATGAAAATCACCCCAAAGATTCTGGATTCTGGAGTGATAGTTGTTGATTTATCAGCAGATTACAGACTAAATGAAGAAAATTTCAATACAACATATACAAAACATCAAGATGTAAAAAACCTAAAAATAGCACAATATGGGCTAATTGAATGGAATAGAAAAAATATCAAAAATGCAAGTCTAATAGCAAATCCGGGCTGCTATCCTACAGCCAGCCTACTTGGAATCTTGCCATTTGTAGAATTTATAGATGGAAGTGTGTTTATTGACGCAAAAAGCGGCGTGAGTGGAGCTGGAAAAAAACATAGTGATAATACGCATTATCCAAATATAAATGATAATATGTTTAGTTATCAACCGCTAAATCATAGGCATCAAATAGAAATTGCTCAAAAATGTAAAGATTTTACAAATAAAGATATAAAAATAAATTTTATACCACATTTAAGTCCATTTACGCGCGGTATGTTGGTATCTATATTTGCAAAATTAAAATATGAAATAAATCCACTAGAAGTCCTAAAAGATAAATATAAAGATGAAAAATTTATAAGAATTAGAGAATCCCCTGTTGATGTGAAAAGTGTTTGTGGAACGCATTTTTGCGATATATTTGTAAAAGTAAATGGAAATGATTTGTATATAAACACAAGTATTGACAATCTATTGAAAGGAGCAAGCTCGCAAGCTCTAGCTTGTGCGAATCTTGCACTTGGATTGGATGAAAATATAGCATTACCAAAGGTCGCTTATGTCCCTTGATATACACATAAATGATGATGCTATTTTTATAGCAGATTCTCATATCCAAAAAAATAGAGATGCTTTGATATATAAATTGAATAATCTTGATAGCATAAGACAAAAGATTCCAAGTCAAATTGTATTTCTTGGAGATATATCAAATTTATTAGTCGGTAAAATAAGAAGCAGTGAAATAATAAATGAAAAATTAATAGAATGCATAAAAAATCTAAAATCACAAATCATATATTTTGAAGGAAACCATGATTTCAATATCAAAAGTGTCTTAGATTCTCCAAATATGATAATCCCTAGAGATATACAACCAGTAATAGCACATTATAAAAATAAAATAATCATGCTAGCACACGGAGATATTTTTCTAGATCAAAAATATGAATTTTATATAAATACAATAACTTCAAAAAAGATGATTTCATTTCTTGGTTGTTTAGATTTTGTTAGTAAAGGTAAAATATTTAATATTATAAATAATAAGGTAAAAGCAAAAGAGATAAAATATCCCCGCAATGCAGATTCTATAATCAATCAAAGAATCTCTGCTTACAAAAACTACATCAAATCATTGGATATAAAGGTAGATATGGTCATAGAAGGTCATTTTCATATAGGCAAAATCATCAATGATAAAGACTTTATATATGTAGCTATGCCATCTTTTTATCACGATGCAAAAATATTTGATATACAAAATAAAAAATTTGAAACAATATAACTTATCATAATAAAAATATCTAGGATTCAATAAAAAAAAGATAGAATACGAAATTAAACACCCGCACACAAGGTAAAGCTTATGGACGAAATGCAAGAAATATTAGAAGATTTTCTTATAGAAGCGTTTGAAATGATAGAGCAATTAGACCAAGATTTAATTGAGCTTGAAAATAACCCAAAAGATTTAGATTTACTAAATAGAATCTTTAGAGTAGCACACACTATAAAAGGCTCTAGTTCGTTTCTAAACTTTGATATTCTAACAACACTAACTCATAATATGGAAGATGTTTTAAATAAAGCAAGGCGAGGTGAATTGATAATCACTCCAAATATTATGGACGTCGTATTAGAATCTATAGATTTGATGAAAAATATATTGGTATTGATTCGTGATACAGGAAGTGATAAAAATGGAGTTGAAATAGATTCTATTGTCAAACAGCTTCAAAATATATCAAAAAGCGAAGATAAGCAAAAAGAGACGCCTACCACGATAGAAGAAAAAAATGAAAAAGAAACCAGCAATGATGTAGAAGATAAAAAAATAGAAAATAAAGAAGAGGATAGTTTAGACTACTCTGCCTTAAGCTCCGAAGAAATAGATAAAGAAATAGATAGATTATTAAAACAAAGGCAAGAAGAAGATAGAGCAAAAAGAGCTGCAAAAGTAAAAAATAATGATGAAAAAAAAGCTATAAGCCAACCTGCACAGCCTCCAAAACAAGTATCTAATACAAGACAAACAAATCAAAATACAAAAAAAATGGATAATGCTGTAAGCACGAGCATAGAACAAACTGTGAGGGTTGATGTAAAAAGATTAGACCATTTAATGAATCTAATAGGCGAACTTGTGCTTGGAAAAAATAGATTAATAAGCATATATGATGAAGTTGAAGAAAGATATGATGGAGAACAGTTCTTAGAAGAATTAAATCAAGTTGTATCTAGCATAAGCATTGTTACTACTGATGTCCAATTAGCAGTAATGAAAACAAGAATGCTGCCAGTAAGCAAAGTATTTAATAAATTTCCAAGAATGGTGCGTGATTTGGCTAGAGATATGGGTAAAAATATCGAGCTTGTTATAAGTGGTGAGGAAACAGAGTTAGATAAGTCAATAGTCGAAGAGATAGGCGACCCATTAGTTCATATCATTAGAAATTCGTGCGACCACGGAATAGAAAGCATTGAAGAGAGAATAAAAAAAGGAAAGAGTGAAGTAGGAAAAATAGAGCTTAAAGCATACAATGAAGGCAATCATATAGTAGTTGAGATAACAGATGATGGAAAAGGATTGAATCCAGATTCTCTAAAACAAAAAGCTTTAGAAAAGGGTATCATAAGCAAGCGTGAAGCCGATACTATGACAGATAAAGACGCATTTAGTTTGATTTTTAAAGCTGGATTCTCAACTGCAAAAACAGTTACAAATGTTAGTGGTCGTGGCGTGGGAATGGATGTAGTTAAGACAAATATAGAAAAATTAAATGGAATGATAGATGTAGAATCTGAAGCTGATAAAGGAACTATACTAAAGCTTAGAATTCCGCTTACATTAGCTATCATTCAAGCACTTATAGTAAGCGTGCAGGAGGAATATTATGCAATCCCGCTTGGTTCTGTATTAGAAACCGTTAGAATTAGCCAAAATGAAGTATATATGGTTGAAGGGAAAAGTGTCTTAAGGCTACGAGATGAAATACTTACGCTCGTAAGATTGTCTGATATATTCAATGTTGATACACTTCTTAAAAATTCTGATGAATTATATGTAGTAGTGATTGGACTTGCTGCGAATAAAATCGGGGTCATTGTCGATTATTTGGTTGGACAAGAAGAAGTTGTCATCAAATCTCTAGGCTATTATTTAAAAGGAACAGAAGGCATTGCTGGTGCGACGGTTAGAGGTGATGGAAAAATTACATTAATTGTTGATGTTGCAAGTATGATGCAGATGGCAAAGCACATAAAAGGCTCTGTAAGTAGTCTCCAGGAAGATGATGTAAATAAAGAAAAAACACAACCTAGCGATTATATAGTATTAGCTGTCGATGATAGTCATACCGATAGAGCCATCATAAAACAATATCTAAAACCTCTTGGTATCACAGTGTTAGAGGCTACAAGCGGTATCGATGCTTTAGAAATCATCAAAAATGGAGATAAACATATTGATGCGGTATTAATTGATATAGAAATGCCTAGAATGGATGGATATTCGCTCGCAACAGAAATTAGAAAATATAATAAATTTAGACAATTGCCACTTATTGCAGTTACAAGCAGAACCTCAAAAACCGATAGAATGCGTGGCGTAGAATCTGGAATGACTGAATATATCACAAAACCATATTCGGCGGATTATTTAGTCAATGTTGTTAAAAGAAATATAAACTTCAATTTATAAGCAAAGAGGCGGCAAGATGAGTGAAAAATTAAAAGAAATACTACAAAAGCAAGTTAAAAAAGAAGCAGAAAATAAACCAGAAAATATATTACAAGTTGTAGGATTTTTGATTGGCAATGAAGAATTTGCTGTTCCCATTTTAAATGTGCAAGAAATAGTAAAACCTATAGAATACACCAGAGTTCCGGGGACGCCTGATTATGTACTTGGAGTATTTAATTTGCGAGGCAATGTTTTTCCACTCATAGATTTAAGGATGAAGTTTGGACTACCTGCATTAAAGCCAAATAAAGATACTAGATATATCGTGATTAGATATAATAATGAAGTTGCCGGATTTATAATTGATAAATTAACAGAAGCTACAAGAATCAACGAAACAGATATTGACCCTACACCGGAGACGCTACACGAAGAAGCCAATTTAGTATATGGAGTAGGAAAACAAAAAGACAGATTGATCACTATCTTAAAAGTTGAATATTTACTAAAAAGGGCTTTTTAAAGTTATATGATTTGCATAAACAAAAGATTATAATTCTAATTTTGGAGGGGTTATTTAATATAATCTTACGAAAATGTTTATATATAGACTTAATCTATATCATCACAAAGTGCTACCATTACTCTTAAATTGGCTTCTTATGTATAAATTTATATAACTTGAAGTGTCTTATCGCAACACTTCACCTTCGTCTTTCGACACCAGAAGTATAAAAGAAAATCATCAACTATTTGTTAAGATAATATTTTTTTAATATACATTCTTTACGAAGGTTAAATATTTAACTTATATTTTTTAACATATCCTCAAAACTATTTTTAAATGCATTCAAGCCGTCGTTTAATAGCTCTTCACTCATAGATTCTAAGTCAAACTTAGATAAATAAGAATCTATATTATCATTTGGGGCTATCATTTTTGCACAGCTTTGCATAAAAGCCCGTATTGTATCCAGTGGTGCGGTATTTATACTATTTTTAAATAGCAAATTAGAAACATAATAATCTTTTGCAATAAAATCATCTTTTACCCCTGTAGAGGCAAACAATGCACGGATATTTGGATTATCAAAATTTTGTATAAGATTATAGCAATTAGTAGCATTATAGATTCCAAGTAGTGGATTTGAATCTTTTGTTTTATTTTTACTCTCTAGCAATCTATCAAATCTGGATACAAAAATACTAAGCACAACTTTTTTAGAATCCACTCTATGATAGCCAATAGAATCCAAGGCTTTTTTGGTTTGAGTTTTTGAAAATAGCAATGTTGCATTGATGTTTATACCACTTTTATAAAGCTCACTCATCACTTCAAATCCAGATTCTGTCGCAGGGACTTTTATCATCACATTTGGCATATTTACTTCTTTGAAAATCCTCTTTCCTTCATCGATACTTTTACCTGCATCATCACACAACAAAGGGTCAATCTCAATACTTATAAAGCCATCATTATCATCTTTTTCCCAAAGCGGAAGCATAATTTTCGCTGCTTTTTTAATATCATTAAATGCAAGATTCTCATAAATCTCTTTTGCACTTTTATCTCTTAATTTATTTTTATCTTTTTTATATGCATCACTTTTTAAAATCGCATTTGCAAATATACTAGGATTACTCGTAGCTCCATAAATAATATTATTATCTAAAAGTTCTCTAAAAGTAGAATCTAAAAAATCTCGCTCTACGAAATCGCACCACAAACTAAAACCACTTGCTCTTAAACTCATATTTTTCCTTTTAAATAAATTTTATAATCTCTCTTAAATCTTTAGTATCTATGATGATGTTTGCTTCTTTTTTTAGTACTTCTTTTGCACAAAACGCAACTCTCTTACTAGCGTATCTAAACATAGATAAATCATTTGCACCATCGCCGACTACCATAGTATCATCAATATTTATCCCAAGCAATCTCTGTAAAGTTAAAAGCATTTTACCTTTAGAATCCCCAAACATCATTTCTCCACCAACTTCACCGCTTAAGATTCCATCATTTACACAAAGGGTATTGCTAAAATCCGCATCAAGCTCCAAAATTTCCCTAAAATGAGCTGTAGCAAGTTTAAATCCACCGCTAAAACACACCACTTTATATCCTCTATTTTTAAGTTCTTTTATAATATCTTTTGCACCATTTACAAGTGGTAAGTTCTCACAAACTTTAATTGCCAAACTCTCTTTCATGCCATTTAATAGTCTTACTCTTTCTTTCAAACTAAAATAGAAATCTTTTTTACCTTCCATCGCATTTTTGGTAATATCTTGCACCTCTTTAAATACGCCATAAGCTTTTGCAAGCTCATCTATCGTCTCGCCGTCCATCAAAGTAGAATCAAAATCAAAAACTGCTAACTTCACAAAATCCCCTCATAAAATCTTTTCTATCAAAGGTCGAATCTTTGGTGGAATCCTTTTTATCCTAAAAGATTCCCTAATCTTTTTTGAGTGTTTATATCTTATATCATTTTTTGCAACATAAATATCACAAGAATTGCCATCAATGACAATTTTTGATGCAATAATGCAAGAATAATTACTCTTTAAAATCTCATCTCGCTGTTTGCTTGATATTACATAGCCAAGCTTTTTTGCACAAATATCAATATTGTGTAAATTTATATGATTGTCCTTTTTTGCAAAAAAATACACTTTATCATTCAAATTCAAAATATCACAATCCCCATATAGAATCCTATGTTCATTTTTTAGTAAATTTAGTGATTTTTTTATGCCATTTTCATATTTTTCTATCAATTTATTTGAGAAATTTTTACGAAAATAATTTCTCAAATATGTTTCATTATTATTGCTTTCATCAATAAAATATTTGATATTATTTGTATGCAAAAACTCCAGAATCTGCTTTTTTGAAGTATTAAAAAATGGGCGAATAATATTAAAATTATCTAGCTTTGTAATCGCATCAAAACCAAGTAAAGAATTCAATGCACAGCCTTTTGTAAATTGCATCAAAAACCACTCTAGCCTATCGTTTAGATGATTTGCCAGTATTAGATTTTTATAATTATGCAACTTTATGATATTCTTAAAGAAATCCATCCTAAAAGTTCTAGCATTTGCTTCAAAATTACTATCAAACCTCGGAGATACTATATCAAAAATCTTTTTATTATATTTTTTTGCTAGGCTTCTTGCATATGCCATTTCAAGTTTAGAATCTTCTCTTATTTTATAATCTATAATTGCAATATCAAAGTCAATTCCAATACTTAACAAAACGTAAAATAGACAAGTAGAATCTACTTGGGCACTAAAACCAAGTAGATTTTTAGCAGATTCTAAACAGGAAATACCTTCTAAATCAAAGTTTTCTAATTGCTTTACCAAATAAATATCCATCTTTGAGACTATCAACTTCTATTTCATAATAACCTGCTTGAAGTGGCGAATTTGTAAGATTCTCATTTATCAATATCTCACCATCAATTTCTCTATCCCATTTTATATCTCTAGCAGAAAATAAAAACTCGCTTTCTTTTGAGATTCCATCTATGATTGCATAAAATTCCTTGCCAACATAACCTTCAAATTGCTTTTTTTGCTGTGCTTTGATGATTTTACTTATAGCACTTATACGTTTATTTGTAGTTTTTGAATCGACTTTATTTTCCATATTATAGGCTTTTGTGCCTTCTTCACTCGAAAATGCAAATACATTAATCCTGTCAAATACAAAATCACTAACAAATTCACAAAGTTCTTCAAAATCCCTCTGGCTCTCACCGGGATGCCCTAAAAGCAAAGTCGTGCGAATAAAGCTGTCTTTTATACTTCGCATTTTTTCTAGTAATTTTATATGTTCTTTTTTATTTACTCCTCGCTTCATAAGCTTAAGCATAGAATCTGAGATATGTTGAAGTGGCATATCAAAATAATTTTGAAAGATTCTAGATTCTGCTATCTTGTCTATCAACTCAAATGAAATGCTAGATGGATACAGATATAAGATTCTAGCACTTCTAACGCCCTCAATCTTTTCTACCTCATTAATAAGCTCAATTAAGGCGTCTTTTTTACCAAAATCACGCATATAAGAACTAGAATCTTGTGCGATAAAACTAAAATCTTGATAACCTTTTTTTCTTAGATTCTCTATTTCTCTTATACAAGATTCTATGCTTCGTGAGTGAAGCTTGCCTTTAAACAATGGGATAGCACAAAAACTGCATTTTTGATTGCAACCCTCACTAAGTTTGATATAACATTGAATATTAGAGCCTGTTATCACTCTAGCTTCATTATCTATCAAGAAAGTGGAATGACTTTTTATAATTTTATTTTTTTTAGAGAGATTATCAATCATCTCATCAATTTTATTATAATCCCCTACACCCGTTATTATATCTATCTCTTTTATTTCATTTTTTAATTCATCTGCATATCTCTGACTTAAACAGCCACTCACCACTAAAATGCTATCTTTTGACTTTAGCTTTGCTACTTCTAAAATCTTGCTTATGCTTTCTTGTTTTGCGCTTTGTATAAATCCACAAGTGTTTATTATGACCACCCCTGCATTGCTTGGAGAATCTACTAGCTTGTATTCACTAAGTTTGCCTAGCATAACTTCACTATCGACTAGATTCTTGTTGCACCCAAGCGAAATCAAACAAAGCGTTTTCATCGGTCTTACTTTACCAATGCTTTATCTAATACTTCCTCAATCCTGCTAACTGGAAAAATCTTTAATTGCTCCAATACCTCATCTGGAATCTCATCTAAATCTCTTTTATAATTCTTATCTGGTATTAGCACACTTTGCATTCCAGCCTTGTAAGCTGCAATAAGCTTCTCTTTTAGTCCGCCAATAGGCAAAATATCGCCTGTTAGAGTAAGTTCACCAGTCATTGCAATTTTTGAATTTACCTTTTTATCCAAAAATACAGAAGCGATAGCAAGAGCAAGAGCAATCCCTGCACTAGGTCCATCTTTTGGAGTAGCACCCTCCGGCACGTGGATATGGATATTGTATTTATTATAGATTTGCTCCTTTGATTTGCTTTTTTTATCAAGCAATGATTTATTCACAGACAAAGCAATCTTTGCAGATTCTTTCATAACATCACCAAGATTCCCTGTTAGCTCTAAAATGCCTTTGCCAACAATCTTTATTGCCTCAATCTTTAAGACATCCCCACCTACACTAGTCCAAGCCAAACCATTTACAACACCAACTTTATCAACACCCTTTGTGCTTTCAATCTCAAATACGATTTTATCTAGGTAGTTTTTGAGATTATGCATTGTAATGCTTACTTTTTTATTATTATCTTCTAGAATCTGCTTTGCACTTTTTCTCATAATTTGCGCTATTTTTTCCCTCAATTTTCGCACACCCGCTTCTCTGGTATATTTTTCAATGATTTCTTTTAGTGCATTTGTATTGATACTAAATTCTGTATTTACAATGCCGTGTTTTTTTAATTCTTGAGGAATGAGATATTTTTTTGCAATCTCTAGTTTTTCTTGTGGTGTATAACTATAAAGCTCAATAAACTCCATTCTATCTCTAAGTGGAGCTGGAATCTGCGATATATCATTTGCTGTAGCAATAAAAATAATCTGCGATAAATTAATATTAAAATTAGCATAATAATCTCTAAATGCCACATTTTGCTCTGGATCTAATATTTCTAATAATACAGAAGTTGGATCGCCACGATAGCTTTTTCCAACCTTATCAATCTCATCTAAAACGACAACTGGATTCATTTCTTTTGCATCAATCAATCCTTGTACGATTCGTCCCGGCATAGCACCTAAATAAGTTCTTCTATGTCCTCGAAGCTCATTTACATCTTCTAAACCACCGAGTGCAATTCTTACAAGAGAACGTTTCAATGCCTTTGCTATAGAATTTGCAAGCGAAGTCTTACCAACTCCGGGTGGTCCATAAAAACAAAGAATAGTTCCTCTGCTTTGGATGCTTTCTTTCCCTCTAAGTGAGAGAAGTTCTTTTACTGCAAAATATTCACAGATTCTCTCTTTTGGCTTAGTCAAAGAATAATGGTCAGAATCTAGTTGCTTGCTAACTGCACTAATAGACATTTTTTTGGTAGAAAACTTACCAAATGGAATCTCTAACATCCATTCAATATAATTTTGTATCATACTAGATTCTGAGCTATCCTGATGCATTCTAGACAATCTATCGATTTGCTTTTTTATCTCTTTATATCCATCAAAATCAATATGCGGCTTGATGGATTCTAGCTTTTTGTAATAGCCTTCTATTTCTTCATTTTTTTGGTTATCGATCCCTAGCTCTTTTTGAATCTGCTTCAACTGCTCTTTTAAATAAAAATCTCTATTGATTTTTTCAACTTTGTTATTGACTTTTGTTTTGATCTCTTTTTGAAGTTTTAGTGCTTCTATCTCTTCATCAATATAACTTATAAGCAAAATCAATCTATCGATAATATTACTGCTTGCATAGATATTATAAATCTTATTTTTTGAGATTCTAAGTGTGGAGAGTAGCGTATCTACTATCCTATTTGGCTCATAAGATTCTATTGTCTTTAATAAATCATTTGGAAAATATGGCAATAATTTTGACATAACATCGATTCGCTCATTTAATAAAGCCAAAGTAGCATTTAGCTTTATTGGGTCATATGGGTCTGGTATGATTAGGTCAATAGTCCCCGTCAATGGACTTTCACTATCAATGCTAAGTATTTTTGCTCTTGAGACACCTTGAAATAGAAACTTTATCTTTCCATTTGGAAGAGATACTTTTCTCATAATATTGCCCACTACGCCAACATCATAAAAATCATTTTGTTCATCGCTTTCAATATCAATGTCTTTTGAAGTCGTGATAAAAATGATATTGTTTTCTTCTTGTGCTTTTGATAGAGCATTTATACTCGCTTCATCATTTATAAATATTGGAGTAATTGTAGATGGATATATAAACGTATTTTCATCAATTAATATTGGCAAGTTTGTTGGAAATTTCATATTATTCAAGTTAATATCCTTTTGTTTTTTTATTACCAGCTAAATATTTTGACATACCAAGGAACATAAGAAGGAATAAATTCTATATCTTGTACGCCTAATTCACTATTATATTCTTTATATTTTTCTTTTGCTTCTTCTTTGTCTTTTATATTGTAGATTCTAATTATTTCATTATTCATTTCTAGTTTTGAGAGTTTAAAGCTTGTCAATATATGGCTTATATATGGTATGTATTTATTATTTTGATTAAGAATTACAAAATGATTAATATCTCCAATATTCTCATCTATAAAACCTTGGTCTTTACTATAATTGCTAAATGCATAAAAATTAGTCTCTATCCCTAGCAATGAGATATAATCGACATTATTTGCGTTACTAAAACGAGTCTTATATTCATTTACAAAAAAGCCAGCAAGTAGATGTTCTTTATTGTCAATATGAGCTTTTATGAGCATAAGCAATGCCTCACCAAGCAAAGGTGAAGCTGAATGCTCACTTGATAATGAATTATAATAACTATCGGCTTGTTCTAAGTTTCCTTCGCTTACTGCAACAATCAATCTTTCATACCAAAATGATGCCGGTTTATTAAACCCTTCATTTGCATTTTTACTGCAAGCAGAAAAAAATACTGCAAATATGATACTAAATAAAATAGGTTTCATAAATCTCCATCAATTTGTATTTGCAACCATATCAAAGAAATCTTTAAATACTTTGCTTGCTTCTCTTGGACCTGGGCTTGCCTCCGGGTGATGTTGCATTGATATAATCGGAGAATCTTTATATTTCAATCCCTCTATCGTGCCATCAAATAGATTTTTATGCGTGATTGTGGCTATTTCTTCTATAGATTCTGGTAATGAGTAAATGTGATTTTGTGATGTTATTTCTATCTGTTTTGTTTGCATATTTTTTACAGGATGATTTGCTCCGTGATGTCCAAATGGCAATTTGTATGTTTCATATCCACAAGCAAGTCCAAGAAGCTGATGACCTAGGCAAATTCCTAGCATCGGAATCTTTGCTTTTATCAACTTTGATATTTCTTTGATTTCTTTTTTTAGTATTTTTGGGTCACCCGGGCCATTTGATAAAAATACTCCACCAATTTCCTTATTATTAAATCTCTTGATGAGATTATCTGCATCAAAATTATGCCCGATTACTTCACATTCTAGCCCTACGCTACTAAGCTCATTTAAAATATTTTGCTTTATACCAAAATCTATTGCAATTATTTTCTTTTTAAAATTTGGCTCTCCATAAGTAAAATTGCTAAACTCAAATATGCTTTTATTGTGGATTTTTGATTTTTTTGAACTAATATTTGCAATATAGTCAATTTCATTGATTTTTGGAGATTGTTCTAAAATACTTTTTAGCTTATCTATATCAAAAATTTCATCAGAAATGACTGCATTCAATGCACCGCATTCACGCAAAGTTTTTGTCAAAAGTCTTGTATTAATGTTTGAAATTCCGATGACATTGTGTTTTTTAAGATATTGTCCTAGAGATTCTTTTGCCCTAAAATTCGAGTAAAAATCATTGTAGTTTCTTATAATTATCGCACTTGTATGAGGTGTATTTGATAAAGATTCTATGTCATCATCATTTACACCAACAATGCCAATTTCTGGCATACAAAATACTATAAATTGCCCTGCATAACTTGGGTCTGTTAGAATTTCTTGATAACCAGTAAGTGAAGTGTTAAATATCATTTCACCAACTTTAGTTCCACTTGCACCAAAGCTAAGTGCCTCAAAAGTCATTCCATTTTCTAAATATAAAATTGCTTTTTTCATTCACACAATCCTTATAAAAGCACTTTATAAATCATAAAAATCCTTGCTTTTTTAGCTCTTCTTCATACATTTTCTCAAACACTAAATCATATTCTTCTGTGCCAACTAGAAGCTTCTTTTTATAATTTTTAATTCTTTCTATAACATTTTCTTCTATATCTCTATATGATTTAGCATAGGTATTTATTGATTTAAATATAAGATTTTTAATCATCATTTCAGATACGCTAAAATTAATAATACTTGTATCAATAAGCTCGTCCATTATCTTGTGTGATAAATTGCTATATCTATCATCCCAAGACAAGATAAAAGATTCATCATCGGCAAATTTTTTCTTAACCATAGAAAAAAACCTTCTATCATCTACACCATTACTCTCTATCATATCTATATTTTCATCAACAAAATGCTTAGCTCTTTCTTCAATAGCCAACTCTTTATTGATATTATCCTCCAAATATTTACTTGCTACTTTAACAATATCTTTGTCATTTGTTAGAATCTCAACATAATTAGCATTTACCAAGTCTCGTGCAATTTTATCAGCGATATATCGTATGTGTGATACTTTTAACCTCATAATCAAATGCTCTCTTAATCAAATATTTGTTGTGAAATTGTAGCAATAGTTTTATAAAACTTTAACCTTGCTTATAATAATTTTCTAAAAATACTCTACCTGCAGTTCCATCAAATGCCCTCATATGTAATTCATTTAGCGTTAGCTCGATAGCATTTACCACCCATACAGCTTCATTGACCGGAATAATTCCCATATGGTTTATTCTAAAAATACTATCTTTTAGTTTATCCTGACCACCTGCGATATTTACTTCATATTTATCTTTTAGAATCTTTCTAATTTTTAGAGAATCTTCACTATAAATCGTAGTCATAGCTAAAGCTGGATTTTTTGGATAGATTTTTAGATTGAGAGCCTTTAGGGCTTCTTGTGTTGCAATAGCTCTTTGCTTTGTGTCTTTGTAAATATCCTTCATATTCGCTATCTCAAAATATTTTGCAAGTCCTATTATAATTGTTGTAGGCGATGTCCAAGCAGTGGTATTTTTTCTCTGATTTTTTAACTCGGTTTTTAGATTAAAGTAGAATCCGATATCATTTTTATCAATCAAATCAAGTGCTAAATTTGATAATCCTATCATAACCATACCCGGAGGAAGCATAAAAGCTTTTTGAGAGCCGCCTATCAAAACATCTATATTTGCAGTATCGATTTCTTCTACACCAAGGGCAGTTATCGCATCAACTATAACAACTATATTTTTATTAATCTCTTTTGCCACTTTTGCTATATCTTCTACATTATGACGCAAACCACCAGCACTCTCACACATTTGAATACAAATAGAATCTATTTCTCTATCTTCGTTTAGAATCTTAGCGACTTCATCACTACTTGGGGCAGTATCCCAGTCATTTAGAATTTCTATAAACGGCATATTATAGGCTTTAGCAATCTTTACAAACCGCTCACCAAACTTGCCACTATTAATACATAATGGTTTTTTACAAAAAGTTCTAACACTTGCCTCCATAGCACCACTACCACTTGAAGCAAGCATCAATACATCTTGCATATTTATCAATTCTATTAACTTTATTCTACAAAATTCAAAATAACTCTCAAATTCTTTTGTCCTATGATGCAATGTAGGCACAGCCATAGCTTGACGAATAATTTCTGGTGTCGGTGTTGGCCCTGGTGTAAATAATAACATCTCATTTTCCTAATTTTGAGTTTAATTGCAGTAAAAATGTAGATTCTAACAAAAAAATAATAATTGAAATAATAAAAGTAGATTTAATTTTGAAGAAAAATATTTTTATATCATCTTAAATATATCTATGTAAATGATATACATAGATATATAACTAAACTCAAATTAGAACATATAAGTGTATCTAAAAGAAATCAATGACAGACCACTTCCAAGCCCAACTTCTAATTTATGAGTATTATCAATATTTAGAGAACCGCCAATATGTCCATCAACATATATAGAGTTGAGCGGATACCAGCTATCTTTATTTAGACCATTTGCATAAACAAGTCCAAGACCAGCGAATGCACCCCAATTATATCTGCTATTTGGAGTAAATTCTATAGTCCAGTCCGCACCAGCACCAATTGCCATAACACTATAATTGGTATTGCGAAAGCCACCTTTATGTTTTCCAAAGCTAATATTTCCAACACCTCTTATACCATGTCTGAATCCTGCAAATTGCCAATCTTCTTGGAAATAATACTGATAACCTCCAACGATACCAACATTAAAATCAACAATGCCACCAAAACCAGCTTCAGCACCTATAAATCCTTGTCCTTTGCCATACATTCTATCTGCACCAAATAAGCTAGAGACAACTCCTACTAATAAAAAAATACTAAATAATATTTTTTTCACAATAACCTCCATAAATTTTTGAAAACGTATAATAGCAAAATTTTACATATTGGGTTAATTTTTATTATCTTGCTATTTCTATTGCACGTGTCTCACGTATGACATTTACTTTTACTTCACCTGGATATTCAAGATTCATCTCTATTTCTTTTGCAATATCTCTTGCCATTATGATAGTTTCTTTATCATCTATTTGATCGGATTTTACAATAACCCTAATTTCTCTACCTGCATTAATTGCATAAGCTTGTTTTACACCAAGTTTGCTTAGAGCAATTTTCTCTAGATTCTGTACTCTTTTTAAGAAATTTTCTAATACTTCTTTTCTAGCTCCCGGTCTTGCTCCAGATATAGCATCAGCGGCACAAACTGCGGCAGCTTCTATACTCTTTGCATCTTCATTATCATGGTGGGCAAGTATTGCATTTAAAACAACCGGATGTTCTTTATACTTTTTTGCTAAATCATATCCGATGCTAACGTGATTGCCACCTAATTCGTGAGTAAGTGCTTTGCCTATATCATGAAGCAATCCTGCTCTTTTTGCTAATAATTCATCTCCATCCAATTCACCTGCAATAAGCCCCGATAGATGTGCAACTTCGATAGAGTGAGATAGTGCATTTTGTCCAAAACTTGCACGATATTTCATCTTTCCAATCATCTTCTTTAGCTCTGTGTGCATATATCCAAGCCCTAAATCAAGGATAACATTCTCGCCATCATTTAAGATAGTTTGCTCCATTTCATTTTCACATTTTTTATATATTTCTTCTATTCTAGCAGGGTGGATTCTGCCATCTTCTATTAAAAGATTAATGGTATTTAGTGCTATTGCACGGCGATATAGATTAAAGCTACTTAAGATTATCGTATTTGGTGTATCATCTATTAGTATATCAACACCTGTTATCATTTCTAAAGATTTGATATTGCGACCATCTTTTCCAATGATGCGACCTTTCATATCATCATCTGGCAAATGGACAACATTGATTAATTTTTCCGCACTATATTCACCCGCATACCTAGAGGTAGCCAGAGCAATGATATAATTCGCCTTTCGTCTTGCATCTTCCTTCGTTTCTTGTTCATATCTTCTAATAAGATTTGCTTTTTCTATTTTCAAATTATCTTCTAAATGCACCAATAACATACTTTTTGCTTCATCAATGGATAAAGCGGTATAATTGCTTAGAATCTCAATTAATTTATTTTGTTTTTCTTGATATTTTAATTTTAAATCATCAATTGCTTGCTGTGATAATAATAATGAATTTTTATCTATTTCAAATATTCTTCTTTCTTCATCTAAGCTTTTAGATTTTTGAGACAAGGAGAATTCTTTTTTGTCCAGTTCTAAAGATTTTTCTTCAAATCCTTTTATTGCTTTGCATATCTCATTTTCATATTTTTTTCTTAATTCAATCTCTTCTTCTTTTAGTTTAATTCTTTGATTTTGAAATTTTATTTCAGCTTCTTTTTCTATTGCAATTGCTTTGATTTTTGCTTGTTTTAAAGCTATGTGCTGTTTTGAGATAAATACTTTTCTTGTTATCAGATATACAAATACGCCTGATAAAATTCCACCTGCAACAAAACCAATTATTACCCAAAAAGTCATAGTTACCTTTTCTTATTCCAACAGATATTATAGTATCACCGACAATATCGTAACTATCGCCTATTTTTAGCGTGGCAAGATTTAAGATTCTGCAAACAAAAATACTATATGGCTTTTTTTTGAGTGTATCGTAGAATCTATCATACATTCCCTTGCCAAAGCCAATTCTTTTAAAATCAACATCAACACCTAAAATAGGCACTACTGCCAAATCTATTTTATTAAAGTTTAAAAATCGTGAATTTTTTGTTTCAAATATATTGTATTTATTTTTTCTTAATGGCAACCTAAAAGGCACAATTTTAAAACTCTCTCCTATTATAAATGGTGAAAAAATTCTAATACCACGAGCTTTGCGAAGTGTATTAATAAGAGGAAAGATATTTACTTCGCTGTCCATCGGAGTATAAATAAGTATATTTTTTACTTTTTTTTGAAATATTATTTTTTCTATTTGTTTTGTTATTTTTTTATCATTAAAGATTTCCTTATTTTTTGAGAGTGAAAATAAATCATTTTTTGCAAATTTTCTAAATTCTTTTTTTAGATTCTCTTTATTGTTTTCTAGGATTGGATTCATTTGCAGAAGCTCTTTATGGTTTAAAATTCTTGTTTTGTTATAATAGCAGTCTTTTTTAAATTTATTATATTAGGATTTTTTTTGAAAAAGATAATTTCAATCTTACTAATAATCAATACATTTTTATTTGCCGTTGATATAAATAATAAAGTTGTGATTTCAATACCAAAACAAGATTCTGCAATTATAAAGATTCCAGCACTTGATTTAAAAGTTGGAGAAAGTGGAATTATTACTAGAGAGGTAAATAAAAATACATTTATTTTAGGAGTTGCAATTATAGATGAAATAAATGATGGAATAGCAAGTATTGATATAAAAGAATTCAAAAATATAAAAGATAAATATATGCCAACTCCAATTGGGAATCCTAGCGAAGGTGATAAGATTACTTTTAGAATTTTATATGACAAAGCATTGTTACTTGCACCAAACCAAATAACATATCAAGAAATCGTGAATAATAATAAAAATATAGATTTTATACATCCCGATATTTTTATATCATACCTATCGAGCAATGATATAAATCAACCAAAAAAAGATGATTTTCTTGGATTCTGTAATAAATTTGATATAGGATTAGTTTTTATTACAAAAGAAAACAATATAGAAGTATTTGATTGTCAAAGTTTCAAAATGATTGGAGCAGATTCTATTGTATTGAAAGATAAAAGCACACAAAAACCATTTTTTACAAGAATCAGTGATGAAGGTCTAAATAAATTGCTGGATTTAGAAAAAATCAAAGAATATTTTGATTACTATGGAAATATGCAATCTAATTAACTTCTAAGGAGAAATGATGAGGGCTTACAAAAAATTGAGAGATTTTGTTGGTGAAGAAAATTATTATGATGATGAAGCCCACTTGCAAGCTTATTGCTATGATGCAACAAGGGATAGATTCAAACCAGATTGCGTTGTATTTCCAAGAAATGAAGATGATGTATGCAAAGTATTAAAATATTGTAATGACAACCTAATACCTGCGATTCCTCGTGGTGCAGGAAGTGGATTTAGTGGTGGTGCATTGCCTTGCAATGGTGGAGTAATACTGGCAATGGAGAGATATTTTAATAATATTTTAGAGATTGACAAAAAAAATATGATAGTTAGAGTGCAACCCGGAGTTGTAAATAAGCATCTTCAAGATGCCGTAGAAAAAGAAGGGCTATTTTATCCTCCAGACCCAGCAAGTCAAGAATATAGCACAATTGGTGGAAATGTAAGTGAAAATGCAGGTGGAATGAGAGCTGCAAAATATGGAATCACAAAAGATTATGTTATGGCACTTCGTGCTGTATTGCCAAATGGCGAGATAATCAACGCAGGCAAAAAAACTATCAAAGATGTCGCGGGATATAATATAGCCGGAATCTTGATTGCAAGTGAGGGAACTTTAGCAGTAATCACAGAAATAACGCTAAAACTTATAGCAAAGCCAAAATTAAAAAAATCTGCAATGGGAATCTTTAAAAACATAGAAGATGCAATGAATGCGGTTTATAAGACTATGGCTTGCGGAATCAATCCTGTTGCGATGGAATTTTTAGATAATCTAAGCATTCGTGCAGTTGAGGGTAAATTTCAAAAAGGATTGCCCATTGATGCTGGTGCAATTTTGATAACTGAAGTCGATGGGAATCTAAATGAAGAAATAGAATATCAACTCTTAAAAATAGAAGAAAAATTTAAAGACAACGGTTGCAGTGATTTTAAAATTGCACAAGATGAAGATGAAGCAGCAAATCTTTGGTTTGCAAGAAGAAATGTAAGCCAAAGTATTAATGTATATGGAAAAAAGAAATTAAACGAAGATATAACTGTGCCACGAGCAAAACTCCCCGAGTTATTGTCTAGGATTGATAAGGTTGGTAAAAAATATGGATTTAAGATTCCGTGTTTTGGGCATACAGGCGATGGAAATGTGCATACAAATGTAATGGTAGAAGATTTAAATGATATAGAAAAAGGATATGAAGCAATTACAGAGATTTTTAAAATCGCAGTTGAACTGGAAGGAACACTAAGTGGCGAACATGGAATCGGGCTTTCAAAAGCACAATTTATGAAACTTGCATTTAGTGAGGCTGAAATGGAACTTTTTAGGAATCTAAAGAAGGCATTTGACCCAAACAATATATTAAACCCAGGTAAAATGGGACTATAAAAGTGAATGGATACATTATCATACCATACTTATAATTGCTAAAATATCTATTAAAATATCGCTAAGTCTAAAAACAAAATTACAAAAGATTCCAAAGCAATACTAATTGATGATATAAGTGAGGATTCTAACTTTAATATTACAAAATCATTTGTAGATGAAGATTCTATGATTTATTTTTATAAAAAACAAAGACAAAAAAATCAAGGTATCACCTATTTTGTGGATTAAAGAGGGCATAAGCATATTTAACAAGCTAAAATTTGTAAAAGAATAATTATATATTTTCTTAGATTCTAATGACTTACTAACAAAAGATGCTCTAACAACTCTAACAAATATGGCAAAAATAAAAAGTCCAACATAATAGCATTAAAATATTTGGTGAATATAATAAAATTATCAATATGACTATGGATAAAAAACAAAGATGCCATATTAATAAGGCTAGATACTTTAACTTTAAGTTCGGCAACTTGATAGATGCAAAGTTTTTTAACAATAGTCTTAGATTTGCAGATTCTGTATTGTGGCTAATGATGATAACTTCTTTGAATTATATTTATTTCTAAAAGCTTATTATTCATCGTATATATGTTGAAATATAAAAATATTATAACTTGACATAATATCAAAAGAGTCAGAATCTAAACGGTGATATAAATTTATATCACACATATTTTCTAAATACATATTAGAAAGCCTACTTATAAAAGATTCTTAAAAACATAAAAAGATATTGAAATTCAATGCAACATATGATGTAAATGGCGTTTATTGCTACAAGCAATAAACTAAATTCTATGATAAAAAAGATAAATCACATAAAAAGAGTATCAGCATTAAATATAGGCTATTTATCCCCAAAAAAAATTATTCAAATATGGGAGCAATAAAATTACCTAATTTCCAAAAGAACTGGTGTTGTAATATCTCTTGATACAGAACCTATATCTCTTTGTGCTGCACTTCTACTTGCATATGGTCCAATTAAATATCTAGTGATAACTTTTGAATTTATCATTATTTCTTGAACACGATAACTATATTTATTTACACTATCTAAAAATTGCTTGTTTGGTGTCTTGCTAAATGCACCAACTTGAAGATAGATTCCATTTTCAGCTATATCGCCATTATTTCTTTTAGACATAGAACCAGCTGTTGATCTAGATACTTGCACTCTTGGCTGCGATGTAATTTGAGTGGTAGCTTGTGGCACTCTAGCTGGCATTTGCATTTTTTCCTCATTGCCATTAGATGAAGAAGGTGCTGATGGTATAGGCATCCCAGATTGTTCCGGTGCATTTTGTTGCCTTGACCTAATTTCTTTCACAATTTGTTCGAATTGAATACTGTCATCATTTACTGGAACATTATCAAACTGGTCGTTAGATGGAATACTTGTTTCCGGAGCAGGGCTATTTAAATCAACTACAACTTCTTCTGTATTACTTGATGATAGGTTTAATGCAATCGCTGCAATAGCAATTATTAATACAACAATAGAAATAATTAACAAAATAAGTTTCTTTGTATTCTTAGATTTCACGTCTTCCCCGCCTATTAAAATATCATTTAATTCTCTTTTATCATCCATGTTTTTACCTCTCTTTAATTTTTATTACATATGTTTAAGCCAACTAGTTCCACGCTCTTTTGCATAAACACTATACGGCAAAACTAAAATATTAAAACTAGGAGGAACTTCATCTGTAGGGAAAATCCTCCACTGCTTAGGGGCAAGGGCTGCCAACTTCAAATTCAATGTCTTAGCTATCAACTTAGCTTCGCTCAAATCCGTATGTCCTTTGTGAATATAAATATGCAAATGACCTTTAGTCTTAGACCGATATGCCGTAAAATTAAGGTATCCTTCATCTCTGAGCAATAATTGTGCCTTATGATAAAACGATTCATCATCTGTGCCATTATAATCAATCACAATGTTTTCAACCTTATTACGCGAATTAATAAGGCTATGGGCTATCGTGATTTCATTTTTTATATGTTTATTAATAATATTTAGCCCAAGCAATGAATCAACTCTTTTAAATTTATCAAAAAAGATTCTACTATTATAGTTAATTTGGACTTTAGAATCGCTGATCTTTTGATAATAATGAGATTTATCCATTTTAATTAATTTTAACTCAATTTCTGTCATCAAAAGATAGCCTTAGGATAAATTCTAAAAGCTTGACTAAATTCCTTGATTTCTTGCCTTGTTTCCTCTTGTAAATTAACATTATTAATGTTATCTAATATATCACAAATTTTATTTGCTATATATTCAAATTCTTTTTCTTTCATACCTCTACTTGTAAGTGCTGGTGAACCGATCCTTAGACCACTCGTAACAAATGGGCTTCTAGTGTCACCTGGGACCATATTTTTATTTGCTGTAATACCTGCATTTTCAAGTGCTGCGTCTGCATCTTTTCCACTAAATGGCTTATTTATAAGATTCATTAAAACTAGATGATTGTCTGTTCCACCACTAACTATATCATAACCTCTTTTTACAAATACCTCACCTAGAATCTTAGCATTTGCTTTGACTTGTTTTGCATATATTTTCCATTCTGGCTTTAGATTCTCCCCAAAACCAACAGCCTTAGCAGCAATAACATTCATCAAAGGGCCACCTTGCATCCCCGGAAATACAGCTCTATTAATCTTGTTTATCATTTCTTCATCATTGCTGAGTATCACACCACCCCTTGGACCACGAAGTGTCTTGTGTGTAGTAGTGCTTACAATATGGCAGTAAGGAAATGGGTTTGGATATTGCTGTCCTGCTACAAGCCCGGCAATATGTGCTATATCTCCAAACAAAATTGCTCCCACACTATCTGCAATTTCTCTAAATCTCTTAAAATCCAACTCTCTTGTATATGCCGAAAACCCACAAACAATAATATCTGGCTTCACTAATTCTGCATACTCTTGCACTTTATCGTAATTTATTCTACCATCAAGTTCAACACCATAAAAAAAGCTTTGATACATTTTTCCTGTTATACTGACTTTTGCCCCATGTGTTAAATGCCCTCCGTGATTTAGGTGCATACCTAGAATCTTGTCATAAGGTTTTATTAATGCACTATATACAGCACTATTTGCTTGAGAGCCTGAATGCGGCTGAACATTTGCGAATTCACAGCCAAATAGCTTTTTTACTCTATCGATTGCAATTTGTTCAATCTCATCTACAAACTCACAACCACCATAATATCGCTTCTTTGGATAACCTTCTGCATATTTATTTGTCAAAACGCTACCCAATGCTTCAATAACACTTGGAAAAGTAAAATTTTCACTAGCAATCATCTCTAAACAATCACTTTGTCTGTTCCACTCTTTTTGTATCAAATCAAAAATTACTTTATCTTCCTTCTCTAAGTAATTCATTCACTATCCTTTTTAATGATATCAAATTCACTTTTTACAGGCTTCATTGCTGGAAATAAAATCACATTTTTGATAATTTTATTATTTGTCAAGAGCATTACAAGCCTATCAATACCTATTCCCTGCCCTGCAACAGGTGGCATTCCATAGCCTAAAGCCCACACATAATCTTCGTCCATATATTGAGCTTCTTCGTCCCCTTTTTCTTTTTCTAAAACTTGAGCCCTAAATCTCTCTAACTGATCTAATGGGTCATTTAGCTCACTAAATCCATTTGACATTTCTTTTCCACCAATAAATAATTCAAATCTATCTGCAATAGTAGAATCTTTATCATTTTTTCTTGCTAATGGACTTATTTCGATTGGAAATTCTGTGATAAATGTAGGCTGTATCAATTTAGATTCCACAAAATTATCAAATGCTTCTGCTAAAAGCTTCCCATAATTTAATCCAGATTCTAGATGAATACCTGAATCTCTTAAATATTTTTCTAATCTTTCTTTATCTTCTACTATATCGTCTGGAATCCCGCCAACCTTGCTTAGAGAATCTTTATAGCTAATTTGCGAAAAATTATTAAAATCGATTTTATATTCACCCCATTCAACAACACTTGGAAGATTTAACTTATCTAATAAATACTTGAACAACTCTATTGTAAGCTTTATTAAATCATCATAAGTTTTATACGCCCAATAAAATTCAATCATTGTAAATTCTGGATTATGAGAGTGGTCAATACCTTCATTTCTAAAACTTCTATTTATTTCAAATACACTCTCAAAACCACCTACAATAAGCCTCTTTAGATACAATTCCGGAGCAATCCGCAAATATCTCTCAACATTGAGTGCGTTGTGGTGTGTGATAAATGGCTTTGCATTTGCTCCACCAGGTATTGGATGTAACATAGGAGTTTCAACTTCCAAAAAGCCTTTATCTTCAAAAAATTTTCTAAGCAAAGATATGATTTTGCTTCGAATCTTAAATGTCTCTTTTACATCAGCATTCATTATCAAATCAAGATACCTTTGCCTATATCGTAATTCAATATCGGTAAGTCCATGGAATTTTTCAGGTAATGGAATGATAGACTTTGTCAAAATCTTAAATGAAGTTGCGTGTATTGAGATTTGATTTGTTTTTGTTTTAAATGGGTATCCACCAATATTTACTATATCCCCTACTTCAAGAAGTTTTTTGAACTCTTCAAAATCAGAACCTAAATCATTTTTAGAAACATAAGCTTGCAAGATTCCACTTTCATCTTCAATATCAACAAAAGCAGCCTTGCCCATAAGACGCACTAATTTTACTCTACCACTTATAAATTCCTTGATATTATTTGAATCTTCTCTTGCACTATTAGAATCTTTAGCATCTCTATACTTATCTAAAAAATCTATATTCGAAATGGTTTTGACTGCATCATTTGCATAAGGATTTTTGCCAGAATCTCGCATAATATCAGCTTTTTGGATTCTTTGTTGTATATATATATTTGAAAACAAAACCACTCCTTAAATCATTGCATATTTTTGACTTCTTCTAGCACTTGATTACCAAAATCTGTCGCTTTACCTCTTACCTCACTTACAAAATTAGTCTTAACTATGAGACTGCCAACTTTTATCATTATTGGATAGCAAAAACTAGAATCTTGTAATTTTTTTGTAGAGTTTGATAAAAAATTTATTTTTGAAAATGTAAAAAGTATTATTGAAATGATTAAAAAAATCTTAAGCCCCGCTACAATAACACCCAAGATTCTATCTAATTTTCCAAGTTTTATAAACTTAGCAAATCTAACAACCACCTCAGCCAAAATAAGTGATAGAATCCAAATAGCACCTAAAATAACCATAAAACCAGTGAGATTTAAAATCGTCTGACTTTCTAATTTTAAAAATGAATTTATCCATTCGCCAAAACTAACATTGAATCTTGATGCAATAATCACACCGCCTATAATGCCAATAATAGAAAATACTTCTCGAATAAAACCGGTGAATAATCCCTTCAATGCAAGGATTACAACTATAGCTACAATAATAATATCAAAATAGTTTGCAAACTCCATATAAAATGCATTCCTTCTATTTGGTGAATCTTGATAATCAATTTCAGTCGATTCAACACATAAATAATCAATATATTTGAATTTGTTGAAATTAAGTTATAATTACGCAAAGATTTGGGTAATTTTAGCACAAATTTATTTCATTTTTATTTCATTATGCGACAAAAATTATGTTTAGTATAAGATTTTTTTTTCCTAAAGATAATCAACCAAAAATAAATATTTTTAATGCAGAAAATAAAATAACATATGTGATTAAAAATTGGCTATTTATGCCATTGGTTCTTGCTTTTATCTTTAGTTTACCGATATATGCGAATTTTTATACATATCTATATGGAGAATATTTTCCATATATCAATTCCATCCTTGTTTTGATTTCACTTTTTGTGTATCTCAATATTGATAAGAGATTTGCATTTTTATTTGGATTTTTTGTCGGCATCTTCTGGTTTTATTGGATTGGGCTTAGTTTTAGATACACAAACTCAACATATTTGGTCTATATCATTCCTGTCATTGTAGGAATCATCTATGCGATTTTGATCTGGTTTGCATTATTTTTCAATAATATTATCTTTAGGGCAATCACACTAAGCTTGATCGGATATGCAACATTATTTGGATTTGATTGGTTTGTGCCTGATGCGATGTTGTCTTTTAGTGTTTTCAAAGTGGATAAAATATCTTTTGTGATTATCGTTGCAATCTTGGGAATAATGAGTATCAAAAAGCTTAGATTGTATCGATTTTTAGCTGTATTGTTGCTATTTTTTGCAATCGATTTTGAACTCCAAAAAGCTAGGATTCCCAATGAAAAGATACTACTAACACAGACAAATACACAACAAGGCGAAAAATGGATTGGTGAAAATGCAGATAAAATCATCCAATACAATTTCAATCTCATACAAAATGCAATAGATAAGGAATATGACATCGTTGTCTTACCAGAAACTGCCTTTCCTATGATTTTAAATCTATCTTTTTACGAAGGTATTGTGGCAAGACTAAATGAATTAAGCACTAAAATCACGATTATTACAGGTGCACAAAGGAATGATAATTTTGGCGTATATAACACTACTTATATTTTTAGTGATGGCTCATATTATTTCGCAGACAAGGTATTTTTAGCTCCATTTGGAGAATATATGCCCATTCCGGGATTTATAGCGGATTTTTTTTCAAAAATATTTAATATTAAATATTCTAGTTTTGATGCAAATAGCAAAGAACCCAAAAATATCGCTGTAGGGAATCTAATATTTAGAAATGCGATTTGTTATGAAGCCACGACAAAAAAAGCTTATAAAGATAATCCAAAATATATGATGCTAATAAGCAACAATATGTGGTTTAAGCCAAGCAGCGAGCCTGTTATCCAAATGATGCTAGTAAAGTACTATGCAAGATTACACAAAACAATAGTATTTCATTCTGCAAATGGTTCAAATAGTGCGATTATCACGCCAAATATAGAATTAAAATTTAGGGTGCAGGGATTGTAATCAAATATTAATCCCGATTTGTGCAAAAAGTGCGACAAATACCAATGTAGTGATACCAGCGAAGAATCCTGCCAACACATCATCACCAACAACACCCAATCCGCCTTTTGTATGTTTATCTACCTTGCCTATAATAGAAGGTTTCCATATATCATATAATCTAAAAAATACAAATGAAAATATGATTGAAACGATACTAAATCCAGAAATACTCATAGCAATCCAGATTCCAATTAGCTCATCAATTACGATATATTTCGCATCGTGGATTCCAATATTGTTTTCATAAATATCAATTTCTTTGATTGCAATAATGCCGCATAGGGCTGCCAATGCAAATAAAGTAGAGGGAGAAAAATATAATATCGGAATCCCAACAATAAGCCCAAACAAACTACCCCAAGTGCCGGATGCTTTTTTGATATACCCTATATTAAAAAGTGTTAAAAACAATTCTCTTTTATTCAAAAAATATCCTATCATACTCGACTTTGTTTTACACTTTTTCTTTGCTTAACTATCCCATATCTTTTGCGTTTCTCCCATAAACTTTTGCGACTAATTCCTAGCTCTTTTGCAAGCTCAATATCAGAATATAATCCTTCATATTTTGCAATCATCATCTTCTCATAATCTCTTATTGGCATTATTTCACCACCCATATCCATACAACTTTTAGCTACAGAAATATCTACGATATTGCTAAATGTAATTTCTTCCTGAGAAACAAATGAAAACAATACATTTTGTTTATGGAGCTTGTCTATAAGCTCATTTCTTTCACTTTTTTTAATCTGCTCTAGCCCTGTTAGATACACGATTTCATTAACGTTATTATTGATATTTAAAATACTCTTCCAATCAACTTCCTTTAGAGATAAAAAATTGAAATGTATATTTTTTAGTCTTGCATATCTCATAGCATATATATCCGCACTTCTTTGAGAACTACTTCTTATGATAAATGGCAAGTTATAAGTGAATGGAAATGGAGTATTTAGTATTCCCTCAACAAATTCAAAATAATTCTTATAAAAAACAACTTCTTTTTGAAGTCTATCAAACTCTCTATAATGCTCTATTTTTCTAATCAATTCATCTACAATTATAGGCTTAATGACATAATCGTGCATTCCAGCCTTAAACATTTTGGTAACAGTATCATCATTTATATATTTAATCATTACTATAATGATGCTTTCTTTAAAATGTTTGATTGCATTAGTGCAAGAACCTTGACAAAGATCATAAGACATCAAAACAATATCAAATGCATTATTTTTATCAAGTTTAAGATTTAAATCTTTTGAAATAACACATTCATAGCCTCTATCTTCTAGCTTATTGCTAATACTTTGTGCCAGATAGGTATCATTTTCTATAATAAGTATTTTCATACAATAACCAACCTCAAAAATTTAGTGTTACAAAAAGAGCTTTAAAGATACATTAGAGCTTGCACAAATCCCCTCACTTCTACCTACAAAACCCAATTTTTCCATTGTAGTAGCCTTGATATTGATATATTGACCTTGTATATTTAAAATATTACTAAAAATTTCTATCATTTTATCTTTGTATGGAAGAATTTTTGGCTTTTGTGCCATTATCATAATATCAACATTGACAATCCTAAAACCTACACTACTAATAAAATCAACAACTTCTTTTAATAGAATCTTAGAATCTATATTATCGTATTTTTGGTCATCTGGAGGAAACCACTCACCAATATCACCCGCTCCAATCGCCCCAAGAAGTGCATCACAAAGAGAGTGAATAACAACATCTCCATCACTATGAGCTTCTAATCCAAAATCACAAGGTATCTTCACGCCACCTAAATACATATCCTTGTCTTTACAGAATCTATGGACATCAAATCCATATCCAACAAAAGTATCATTATTACTACTAATATTTAGATTCTCTAAATCTTGCAAAAAAGTAACTTTATTTAGAATCTTAGAGCCTTTTATAGCTACAACCTTACCACCATAATTATTAATAGCACTACTTTCATCACTAAAATCGCCAAGCTTCACAGCCT
Organism: Helicobacteraceae bacterium; assembly: GCA_017508245.1. Classification (GTDB taxonomy): domain Bacteria; phylum Campylobacterota; class Campylobacteria; order Campylobacterales; family Helicobacteraceae; genus NHYM01. Next base: position 51,469 of record JAFVZI010000002.1, read on the forward strand.
CTAATAAAGTTGCTACCCTAGAAATTTGTGGAGTTTGGACTAAGTAAATATCGTCTCTACTTAAATAATTTTTACTGCCATTAGATTCTAAAAATATCGTATCGCTCACACCAATTGTAGGGATTAGGCAATCAATAGAATCCAAATTATAAGCAAAAAGGTCATCTAGCACTTTAAAATCAAGATTGCATCTAGCAGCATCACTAACTGCGACAAATTTACTATCTACATAATTTAGTGCATTTTGCAGAGATTCTTGCCTGCTATTTCCACCTTGCACTATTTCATAATCACAGAATCTTTTCATATAAGCAACATCTCGCTGCGAGGCAGTTATTATTACTTTGGAAAATTTATATCTCTTTTGAAATAAATCCGCTACATAAAGCCACATCGGCTTATCATCTATTCTAATCCATTGTTTTTTAACAGATATATTTTCCCTAAATCTTACACTCTCCCCTGCACTCATAATAATTAAAGTGATATTTTTTCTCACAATTTAACCTTTTTTATCATTCAAAAAGGAATATTTTATATTTTTTAGGGTAATTTTAAGCTTTATAAAAGTATCTATAAAAGCTATTAATACGTAAAAAATATGAGGTAAAAATGAGTAATGCAAATACACAATTATTTTATGCAAAAAAAAATATAATCACAGAAGAAATGAAATTTGTCGCAAATAGCGAAGAATTAGATGTTAATTTAATCAAAAATGAAATCAAAAAAGGCAGATTAATCATACCTGCAAACATTAATCACAAGAATCTAAAACCAATGGGTATAGGAATAGCCACAAAAACAAAAATCAATGCAAATATAGGTAGCTCTAGTATTGAGAATTGTATTGAAAATGAGGTAATCAAAGCACAAACTTCTATCAAATATGGTGCTGATACCATTATGGATTTAAGCACTGGTGGGAATCTTGATGAAATAAGAAAAGCTGTTATTGCAAATTCTTGTGTGCCAATAGGTACTGTGCCGATGTATCAAATACTTTATGATTTGAAAGATGATATTTTAAATTTATCCGTAGATAAAATGCTATCTACTTTAGAAAAACAAGCAAAACAAGGCGTAAGCTACTTTACTATACATTGTGGATTCTTATTATCTCATATGCCACTTATTGCAAAAAGAAAAATGGGCATAGTAAGTCGTGGTGGAAGCATAATGGCAAGCTGGATGATGCATCACCATAAGGAAAATCCATTTTATAGTGCATTTGATGAAATACTTGATATTTGTAGAGAATATGATGTTAGTCTATCATTAGGAGATTCTCTTAGACCTGGCTGCTTAGCTGATGCAAGTGATGATGCTCAATTTAGCGAACTAAAAGTATTAGGCGAGTTAGCACAAAGAGCATATGAAAAAGATGTTCAAGTAATGATTGAAGGCCCTGGACATGTGCCACTAAATCAAATTGAAAGAAATGTTGAAATACAAAAAGAATTATGCAATGAAGCTCCTTTTTATGTATTAGGACCACTTGTAACAGATATTGGTGCTGGATATGATCATATATCAAGTGCTATTGGTGCATGTGTAGCAGCTTGGAAAGGTGTAGCGATGTTATGTTACGTAACGCCAAAAGAACATTTAGGTTTGCCTAATGCAAATGATGTAAGAGAGGGGATTATAGCATACAAAATCGCAGCACATGCCGCAGATATAGCAAGAGGAAGGATAAATGCAAGAGTAAGAGATGATGCAATGAGTGATGCTAGATATGCTTTTAGATGGGAAGAACAATTCTCTTTAGCACTTGATAGTGATAGAGCTAGAGAATATCATGATGAAACACTCCCACAAGATGTATTTAAAGAGGCAGAATTTTGCTCTATGTGTGGGCCTAAATTCTGTAGCTATAAAATAAGTCAAAATATTTTTAAGGAATACAAAGGAGCATAAATGAATAAAGAAAATATTTTAGATAAATTAAGAGAGATTCTATATCCAAACTTTAAAAGAGATATAGTTGATTTTGGATTTGTAAAAGATATAAAAATACAAGATGATAATGTTGAGGTTTTTATTGAGATTCCATCAAACAATACCGATGTAGCAGAAAAAATCAAGAGTGGAATCAAGGCAAAACTAGGAGATTCTACACAAGTTCATATCAAAACTCCGCAAATAAAAGAAGAGGAAAAAAAGACTAAAAATATCGCACCAAATATCAAACATTTTGTAATGATTAGCTCTGGGAAAGGTGGTGTTGGAAAATCCACGACAAGCGTAAATATTGCCATAGCATTAGCACAAAATGGCAAAAGTGTAGGATTGCTTGATGCTGATATTTATGGTCCAAATATACCACGAATGTTAGGGCTAAATGCACAAAAGCCAATGGTAGATGAATCTGTAATGAAACTAATACCACTAAAAGCATATGGTATCAAAGTAATGAGTATGGGTATGATGTATGAAGAGGGACAAAGTTTAATTTGGCGTGGTCCTATGATAATGCGAGCAATTGAACAAATGCTTACTGACGTGCTTTGGGGTGAATTGGATATATTGGTTATTGATATGCCGCCCGGAACTGGTGATGCACAACTAACACTAGCTCAAAGCGTGCCAATTACTGCTGGAATCTCCGTAACTACACCACAAGTTGTAGCCCTAGATGATGGTGCTAGAAGCCTAGATATGTTTAAAAAGCTAAATATTCCAATAGCTGGAATTGTAGAAAATATGAGTGGTTTTGTATGTCCTAGCTGCAATGAAAATCACGATATATTTGGAAAAGATACTGCAATAAATCTTGCAAAAGAATATGATACTAAGGTATTAGCTCAAATTCCAATTGAAGGCAAGATTAGACAAGGTGGAGATTCTGGTAAGCCTATCGTATTTTTTGAACCAACAAGTATAGGTGCAAAAGAATATATGCAGGCTGCATACAAAATAAATGAATTTTTAGAAAATATCGGTGAAGTAACAAACGCGGATATACAGCCTACAAAACATTAGAAAGAATAGATTGCTTTAAAGATTCTATTAAGAATCTTTAAATAAGAATTTTATTTTATTAGAATCTTTAGATTCTAAGATTCTAGAATCTAAAAATATTTAAAATTTACAATCATAAGTTAGTGCTACTGCGTAGTTTTGTTTGATTTTATATTCGATACCATCTACCTTTTTTGTCGCTTGTGTTATTGGAAAAGAGACAACCAAACCTAATCTACTATTATCATAACTTGTTCCTATACCTACTCTAGCGTCACTATAAAATGCTGAATGACTTGTATTTATATTACCAATAAGCGAGTTATCATTTAGTATAGCAAAACCAAGACCAACCCCTACAATCGCATCAAATGAATAATTTTGTGTTTTATGAAAATCAAATATTATATCTGCATTTGCCATAATAGGCATAAAATGTGACGAACCATTGCCTTGCAATTCCACAAGAGAACCAGAAGAATTCACATCAACAAAAGAATCTTTAAAGCTTATATACCCTTGAAGCCCTATTAAATCACTAAAAAAATATCTATATCCAGCCTTAAATCCATACATTGGAGCAGATAGCTCTACCTTGACACTATTTCCATTTGCACTTGCTGCTATACTAACTTCACTTATACCAATCTCAGCCCCTAAGAAAAATCCATCTTTATCATTTGCCATACTATAACCAAATAATAAACATAAACAAAGTAGAATCTTTTTCATATAAACCCCTTTTTTGAATTGAAATCTAAGAAGCAGATTCTACCCCCCCCCATTAAAGAAAGCTTAAAATTTAAGGGATGGTTAAAATATACGAAGATTCTAGGAGTTACTCCTAGAACAAATTTAGAATTTATAATCATATGCCAATGAAATAGTATAATTAGTCCTTGACTTCCAATCTCCTTCTTTTGTTGGAATTACAGGAAATGAAGCAATAAGACTTATAGAGTTATATTTATAGCTTGTTTTTAATCCTAATTTTAAATCTGTGTATAGGCCAGACATACTACGACTAACACCATCTGATTTAGCTTTAATATTAGCACCACCTATTCCAATACCTGCAAATCCACCCATAGAAAGAGATTTATCATTATAAAAATCAAGCAAAAAGTCTATATTTGCTGCAAACGACATAATATGCTCGGATTTCTTGTAACCATCACCTTTGGTTGATAGAAATAAATCCTTAAAATTAGCATATGTATAAATACCAAATAACTTACCAAAATATTTTACATATCCTAATCTAAAACCATACAAAGGAAAACTGACTGTATTATTACTTGTATAACCATCAACTGATTCTGTAATTTTCGCCTCTCCTAATCCAAGCTCAAATCCTAAAGATATACCATCTTTATCGTTTGCTTGAGATATCCCCATAAGTAAAATAAAAATAAATAAAATCCTTTTCATTCGACCTCATTTAATTTAAAATTTAAAAAATGGATTCTACCCCCCCCCATTAAAAGTGAGCTTAAAAAATATAAAGTTATTAAATCTAATTACAAGTTGAATATATTTTGCAGTCTTAATTTGATACTAATAAACTATAATACAACCCTTGCTATAACAAACCTAGTAATATTAATTAAGGCATAAAATGAAAATAATAAAAGAAACTTTAAATATAGATTCCAATGGACTTTTAATTCATTTTGACATCTATAAAGATAACAAAGTCGACCATTACAAGGGATTGATACAAATAGCACATGGAATGGTAGAGCACAAAGGCAACTATTCATATATTGCAAATAGATTATCAAAGGCTGGATACATAGTAGCTATAAACGACCATAGGGGACACGGAGATAGCATTGGTGGTGATATATTTTTAGGCGAAATGGGTGAAAATGGATTTGAATTAGCAATGCAAGATATGCATAACCTCACTTTGCATCTAAAGAATACATATAAGCCTGAGAAATTTATATTAATAGGACATAGTATGGGCTCTCTTTTATCAAGAAGATATTTACAAGAATATGAAAAAGAAATTGATATGCTTGTTTTATGTGGTAGCCCAAGTCCGTATTTTGGTGTAAGTTTTGGAATCTTATTTCTAAAAATATGCAAAACATTTGGATTTAATAAAATAGGTAAATATTTAGGACATAGATTCTCATTTCTAACATTTAATGCAAAATATAAACATATTGATAATCTAAATGATGGCTTGCCTAGTGGCAGATTATGGACAAATAGAGATAACAATGAAGTAATAAAGCATATAAAAGATGATAAACAAAATTTTACTTTTACAACAAATAGCTTTATACATTTGCTTTGTGGAGTAAAAAAGGTATTTAGCAAATATGAAAAAGAAGTGCAGAATCCAAATATGCCAATATTATTTATAAGTGGTGAAGATGATGCTTGTGGTAAATTTGGCAAAGGTGTATTTAAAGCATACAAACACATTATATCTCAAGGCTATATCAATACAAAATTGACATTATACGCAAATGCTAGACACGAGCTATTTGCAGAATTAAACAAAGATGAAGTGATAGATGATGTTTTATTTTACATACAAAATCACTAGCGACTATTTAAAGCATCGAATAGATATTTTTTTGTATTTGTCATCGAATTTAAAATTATCAATTATCTCACTAAAATCTATGCTATTTCCGCGAGTAAGATTTAGATTCTCCAAATTGATTAAAAATTCTGGTTTTTGCAATGGATATAGACTGCTTATATAAATATATAAGTTGCATTTATTTAAATCTTGTTTTCCTTGATTTGTAATCTTTCCAGCGATAAAAAAAGAATCTGAATACACAAGCTTTTTTGCACTTGTAAGCTCCAAACTAACTTTGTTTATATAATTATCCACTATGAAAACATTTAAAAATGGTAAAGCTAAAAATAAAATAGAAGCTATACAAAAAAGTAAAATCATTTTTATCTTGCCAACTATAAATCCAAGTAAAAAAATAGCGATATTTATAATAAGTAAGATTCCAAATACAAGAAAATCAAGTATAGAAATATAAGAAAAATCCAAGATTCTAACCTTTTCTTTGTGCTTTTTCCTCTAAACCACTTTTTGCAAATCTTTTATTTAACTCCTGCATAACTCTATCTGGCGAAATATCTTTGTAGCTAAGCCCGACCAAAGTATGATACATCAAGTCCGCACATTCGTAGATGATTTGATCATCTTTGTTGTCTTTTATTGCAAATGCAAATTCACTGGCTTCTTCTACTATTTTTTTACCAATGGTATTTTCGCCTTTTGCATATAATGAAGCTGTATATGAAGTATCTTTGCTTTCTGTTTTTCTATCTTGAAGTATATGATAAAGCTTATCAATCGTGTTATACGGCAAAGGTGTATTTTTTGCTTTGCTTAAATCGATATTGCCATCAAAATCTATTTTTTTATAAAAACAGCTTACATTTCCACTATGGCAAGCCGCACCATTTTGCTCGACTTTAAATAAAACTGCGTCATTATCACAATCAATATAGACTTCTTTTAGAATCTGAATATTTCCACTTTCTTCGCCTTTCTTCCAGATTCTATTTTTAGAACGCGAGAAATAATGCACCACTCCACTTTGTAAGCTTAAATTCAATGCCTCACTATTTACATAAGCGAGCATTAGCACTTTTAAGCTAGTAGAATCTTGCGTGATGACTGGGAGTAGAGGTGTTTTACTCCAATTTATGGAATCTACCATTGATTACCACTCATTACTGCTTGCTACTGCTTACTGCGGAAGTCTGCTTTGGATTCTTAGAATCTATCCAAATATTTGGCACTGCACCACCAGGAGTTAAGAAGATTTGAGCATCTCTATTTTCTCTTAGAGCATCATTAAATTTAGCTTGAGTTTCAATCTGTCTTAAATCAAGCAATCTTGAAGACAAGCTATCGCCAATAAGCTTATTTGCTTGACTTTGAGCTTTTGCTTCAATCGATATAGCATCTGCCGCACCTTGTGCTTTCGTCCTATTTACATCTGCTTCACCCTTTGCTAGAGTTACTGCTTTTTCTGCTTCCATTTTTGCCTGCTCTACCTCATATTTTTTTCGCTCTGCTTCTTGTCTTGCTACTTGAACTTTTTCAATTTGCTCTCTAATATTTTGCGGCAATACGATTTCTCTAAGCTGGACTGAACTAAGCGATACGGGCTGATTTGCAAACTTGCCTATTTCTGTTTCTATATTTGTACTAATTAAATTTGCAATATCATTTCTTTTTATTGGCAATTCTTCTGCTGGATACCTACCAACAACACCTCGCACGACATCACGCACAACAGGATTTATAATTTTTTGCTCCCAGGATAATCCATAATTAGCAATTGTTTGTGGAGCTGTCGTCCAATTAAGCTGATATTGAACCGTTAGCTCGATTGATACTGTAAGTCCTCTACTATCCATCACGCTAATGGCGTCATTTCTAAAAATACCTTGATTTTTTCCAACAACACCCATATCTTCCGTTCTTGAAAAATTTATCGTCCTTACTCTAGTATCTACGATAATTACATTTTGAATAACTGGCACAAAGAAATGCAATCCCGGTTGTAATGGGGTATTGTCATATTCACCAGCAGTAACCTTAATACCAACTTCACCAGAGTTAATAATAACAAATGGCTTTGCAATAATAAAAACAAATACTAGAATAACCGCACAAATAATTCCAATAATTGTTTTATTGCTAGGTTTATTGAAATTTGGATTGAAATTTATATTTAGCGGATTTTTAGGTTGTTTTCTATTGCCACCTCCACCATTATTTGAATCATTATCACCTTTATTTGCATTTTTTCTTTTTAAATGCTCATTCAAGTCAATAGGCATCAATTCTCCTTAGTCTATATAAGTTAAAAAGTCTTTATACTTTGAGTTATTACCAGATACGATTTCAAAAAAAGAATCTTGCAGTCTCTTTGTAATATCTCCTCTTTTTCCATCACCAATGATTCTAAAATCCAGCTCTTTTATAGGTGTAATTTCGGCAGCTGTCCCTGTAAAAAATGCTTCATCTGCGATATAAATCTCATCTCTTGTAATTTTTCGTTCAATTACATTTATGCCCAAATCTTTTGCGATTTTTAGCACAGTATCTTGTGTGATAGATTCCAAAGAATTATCGTGTGGCGGGGTAATCAACTCACCATTTCTTATTATAAACACACACTCGCCACTACCTTCTGCCACAAATCCATTATCATCTAATAACAATGCCTCATCAAAGCCACATTGCGAAGCTTCATATTTCGCCATTTGTGAATTTAGATAATTTGCACTAGCTTTTGCTTTTCCCATTAATGACTTTACAGAATTTCGCACAAAAGAACTCGTTTTCACTCTAATTCCATTTTCAATTCCATTTTCACCCAGATATGCACCCCAATTCCACGCTGCAATCATCATATTCACAGGCGAATTGATATGATAAATACCCATCACACCATAGCCTAGAAAAATAAGAGGGCGAATATAAACATTACTGCTATAACAATCTTTGTTTGCTTTTAGCAAATCAATATGAGCCTTGTTTATCTCCTCAAAGCTATAAGGACAATTAAGCTTTAAAATCTTTGCTGAATTTAGTAATCTTTTTGTGTGATCATCTAGCCTAAATATAGCCAAGCCATCTCTTGTTTTATATGCTCTAACACCTTCAAATGCTGCATTGCCATAATGCAAACTATGAGTTAGAACATGGACTTTTGCGTCTTTCCAATCCACTAATTTTCCATCTTGCCAAATATATTTTGCTTCATCTAACATTCAAAATTCTCCAAAAATAGATTTTGTGATTGTATCATATGACTTTATTTTAACCAATAATCTCCCTAAGATTCTTTGAATTTGGAGCGGATAAAAATCCTTCTTTCTCCAAAGATTCTAGGATATTTGAAGCACGATTAAATCCAACACCAAGCGACCTTTGCAGATAGCTTGCTGAAGTCCTGCCACTAGAGAGTATTATCTCTTTTGCTTTTTGCATATATTCATCTTCGTTTGTAGGAACAATGCTTGTAGATACGCCTTGAGTAATATCTTTTGGCTCTAGTGAGAAAAACTCATCATATTCTACACTTCTCTGCGACCTTATAAAATCTGCTACTCTTTCTATTTCCTTTTCACTACTATAAGGTGCGTGATACCTAGATACCATATTTTTATCCGAAAATAGCATATCACCATTTCCAAGCAATGTTTCTGCACCAACCTTATCTAGCACGACTTTAGAATCCATAGGACTTCCTACGCGATAGCTTACCCTTGAGGGTAGATTGCTTTTTATCAGTCCTGTTACAACATTGACGGTTGGACGCTGTGTAGCGATGATAAGATGGATTCCAGATGCTCTTGCTTTAGAAGCAAGTGAGGTTAAATATTGCTCAGAATCTTTACCTCCCATAATCATCAAATCTGCAAATTCATCAATAATAATCACAATATAAGGCAATTTATCAAATCCGTTTTGTTCTGCCACTTCATTGTATCCTATGATATTTTTCACACCGACTTCATTCATAAGCTCATATCTTCTATTCATCTCATCCGTAGCTTTACTAAGGGCAATAACTGCCTTTTTTGGGTCTGCGATAATTGGAGTCAATAAATGCGGAATATCTTTATAAAGGCTTAATTCAACTCTCTTTGGGTCAATCATAATAAAGCGTAATTGCTCTGGTGTATTTTTATAAAGCAAAGATAAAATCATCCCATTTAGCCCTACACTTTTCCCGCTACCTGTAGTCCCTGCAATAAGTAAATGTGGTAATTGTGCTAAATTATGCACGATAGGTCTACCAATGATATCTTTACCAAGAGCAATGGCAAGCTGTGCGTTGGATTCTACAAATTCTTTACTCTCAAAAATTTCTCTAATGTAAATTGTTTGTATTGTATTATTTGGTATCTCTATTCCAACTACATCTTTTCCTGGAATTGGTGCTTGAATCCTAATGCTTTTCGCCTTTAATGCCATCGATAAATCATTTTCAAGATTCTGAATTCTTGAAACCTTCACATCAGGTGCTGGACGAAATTCAAATGTAGTTACAACAGGTCCGCTATAAATATCTGTAATGTCTCCATTTATGCGAAAAACTCTAAGCTTGCTAATTAGATTCTGAGCTTTTATATCAATCTCGCTACCATCAATATCAATTTTTTGATACTTTGGCTCATTTAAAAGGCTAGTCGGCGGCAATATATACATATCTTGATTTGTATCTACGCTAGATTCTACTAAGCTTGGTGCATCTATAATAGAGTCGCTTTTATTTGCGTATGAATTGACGACATATGTTGTATCATTGGATTTATCAATATCACCTTCCTTGCAATCAATGTCATCTATAGAATCTATAATACCATCTTGCCTTTTTATATCTAAATGTGCGTTGTCTTGTGGCGTTGATGGCATTGTATGTAATTCTACCTTTCTAATTACGGTATTTTTAGATTCATTTATCTTTTCTCTATCTATTTGTAAACGTTCTATCAAACTTATAGAATCATTATCATTTGCTGCTAGATTTGATGTTTGCTTATTTAATAAATCAGAACTAATGGTGCTTTTAAGCACATCTGTCTCTTCGTATTTTTTGTCGCTAGATATAATATCATTGCCAAATCTATTTAATCCTTCTTTCTTTAGTGGTTCTCTATGTAAAATTTCATTATTTTTAGGAGTAGGGTTTTGATTGGTTTTTACTCTAATTTGCAAGCTATCATTATTTAAATCATACAATACAGGCTCATCTAAATTTCTAATATAAGCTAGATTCTCATCATCAATTGGCAGTTCTTCTGGCATCACCTTTTGCCCATTTGTAGATATTTTAGATTCTGCACTAGATTCTACATTCTCTATATGTGCTGTTTTTTTAGCTTCGGCACGAATCTTGTCTGCTTCTTCTTTAAATTCAAGCTCAATCAACTCATCATCATCTAATTCTCTTCTAATTCTATATTTCTCTTCTGCCTCTCTTAATTGTCTAATAATTGGACTATCTTGCGTTATTATCTTATGTTTAATATTTTGAGGTTTAACTTCTTTTGACTGTTCTATCCCTCTTTTTATAATTCGGATTTCATTATTCATAAAATCTTAACACCTTAATCTTTGAAATTTTTACATCATTATAACATAGCTTTATTAAGTAGCCTTACTTATGCTAGAATCTAAAGAATAGTTAAACTTAGTGGATAGATTATGCAAAAAATAACACTAGAAGACTTTATTAAAAAACCAAAAGATTCTAATACAGTGGTAACGCTAAATAACGAAGATTTATTTATATTTCTTAGAAGTTCGAAAGAAATATTAGAATTAATCAATCCTAAAAAACCACAAAAAGAGCAAAAATGCACGGAAAAATAGTGCAGTATTCACACACAACTGGTGTAGGGACGATTATAAATGCTTCAAAAAAACTCTTTGATTTTAAAATTGCTAGCTGGCACGACAATACAAAGATTCCAGAAATAAATCTATTAGTAGAATTTAAATTAGAAGATGAAAATCGCAATGTGATTGATATAAGAAGCTCAAAATATCAAGAATTTGGTAGTGATAGCATCGTAAAAGAAAGAGATTTTTGGAAAACAAACACAGACGAAGAGCTGGAAAAACTAGAATCTAATGTATTTGACAAATTGATTGCAGAAACATACAAAAAAACAGATTATTCAAAATTGTCAGTCATTCCAACAAGCATTTCCATAGATAAGTTTATACAATACTACTTTGAAAATGAAGTAAAAATCATAAATTCAGCTTACAAATTGCCAATTGATGGTTATGAAAAATTAAATTATAGCATTGTAAATAGATTTATCAAACGAACTTTAGATTCCCTAATTTGTGTTGATAGAAGGATTACAAAAGATACATTTTCTATGTATTTACAGATTCTAGGAAAATTGCAATATTTCATGACACCATTTTATTTAGCAAATCAAAATACAAAAAAAGTATTTGAAGAGCATTTTTTGCCACAACAGCTTTACTTAAATGCTGCGAATAGAAAATTGATAAATCTAAAAGATGATATTTTAAAACTAGAATCTAAAAAGAAAAATGCAAAAAGCGAGATTCACTCTATACAGACAAAGCTAACATCTGCTGGAATAAAAAACGTGCAAATATTAAAAGAAAGGCTATCAAAGCTAAATTATTTATACAAAGAATGCACAGAAAAAATAATAGTGCTAACAAAAATAAAAGATAGAGTATCAAAACTAATAGAAATATTTAAAGAAAACCATGAGAAAGATTTTATTGCTAGATTTGATAAGACTAAAGAACAAATATTCGAACATATTAAAAACTCCCTAAATATCACAATTACATCACTAGACAACAAAATATGGAAGCTGGGAATGGCGAGCGAACCTGTAAAAAATCAGTTTTTAAAACTCCAAAGCAGCTATGCATTCTGCACACTTGCTTTTATGCAACAATATATAAAAAGGCTGGACTCTTCAAAATTAAACGATAATGATAGGTTGCTAAATATCTATATCAATAAGTATAGAGAAAGAAATACAAAAAAGATACTAATTCTATCAAATAGAAATGAATTTGAAATGAAATTAAAATTTGAAATACTCACACAATACAAAGACTTTATCGTTACAAAAACTAGCAAAAAAGTAGAATATCTAATCATAATCGCAAATCAAAAATTTGACTTTGTCATCGTTGATAATAATATGAAGGAAGACAAGCCTATTGATATGATTATGCAAGGAAAAAATACCAAGTTAAATAAAAATACGACATTTGTGCTAATAGATGAAGAGCAATGAAAATATATATCATTAAAACAACTTTTGACAATATAAAAGATGCAAATAAACTTCAAAGCATTTTATTGGACAAGCGTCTTGTTTCTTGCGTACAATTAAGTCAAATAAAAAGTGCATATATTTGGAATGACAAAATATGCAATGAAGATGAAATACAATTAAGCATAAAAACAAATAAGAAAAATGCAAAAAGAGTAGAATCTATCATTTTGGATATGCACCCATATGAGATTCCACAGATTCTAATCCTAAAATCAAAAGCAAGCAAAAGCTACCTAAAATGGCATAAAAAAGAGTTAAAAAGCTAATAAGATTCTATTTCATTATAAAGACTATCCCTTAGCACAGGGCGGAACCCAGCATCTTTTATCTGCGAAATCAACTCATCTTTGCTAAGCCCTCTTTTGCTATTTGCACCACCTGCACTTTGGATATTTTCCCTCTCTATCGTGCCATCAATATCATTTGCACCAAATTCTTGCGACACAAGAGCCAAATTAAGACCTAAGGTCGCCCAGTAAGCTTTTATATTCGGCACATTTGGAAGTAAGATTCTACTTATTGCGATAGTTTTTAGTATCTCGATACCACTTGGAAAATCTCTAACATCTAAAAAGTTGTTTTGTTTTTGATAAAGAAGCGGAATAAAAGCATTAAATCCATCACTTTTATCTTGCAGTTTTCTAATTTCTAGTATATGATGGATTCTATGTTTTTTGGATTCTATATGTCCAAAAAGCATTGTCGCATTGCTTTTTCTGCCCATACTATGCCAGATTGAATGTATTTTTAGCCAATTTTGTGCATCAACTTTACCCTTGCATATTTTTTCTCTAACTTCACTAGCAAATATTTCAGCTCCACCGCCAGGCATAGAATCTACACCGGAATCCTCCATATCTTGCAATATATTTTCATAGCTTTTATTGAATTTTCTATGTAAAAAATCGACTTCTGCAGCTGTCATAGCCTTTATATGAATATCGCTAAATTTATCTCTTAGAGTTTTAAAAATATCAAAATACCACTCATATGAATAATTTGGATTGTGTGCACTTACTATATGAAACTCTCTAGCTCCGCGATTATATGCACTTTTAACATCGCTTAGTATTTCTTCTTTTGTCATTTCATATGGATTTGGATTTTTTCTATGTGATGAAAACGCACAAAACTTGCAAATATCTGCACAAATATTGCTAGGATTGATATGTCTATTTACATTAAAATAAACTTTGTTATCGTGGAGATTCTCCCTAATGTTATGAGCCATATCTCCTAACTCAAACAAATCTAAATCATATAATCTCACAAGATTTTCTACACTTAAATCATTTAAATCAATCATATTCAAACCTTTTTTTACATTAAACTTATTTTTATAGTCATTTTGATTGTATCAAAGTTTTTTATTAACTATATTTAGATAGCAAAATATAGTATTATTACAAATATTACAATTATATAAGTATTAAATTCAAGGTTATATATATGAATCCATTTAGCAATGCAAAGAATGTATTTCTGGAAAAAGTCGATAGTATGGACTATATCGATTTAGATATTAACATTGTAGCAAGAAACAAGCTTGAGCAATTAATCCAAAAAGTGCCATTTCAAATAGTTTTACTCACAGGGCAGCCCGGTGTCGGCAAAAGCTATTTGATACAACAATTAGCAAAAAACATATCCGCTGAATCTTTGCATATACAATTATTTCCATTTTTATCTCTAAATGGTTTCTTAGCACAACTTCATCTAAAGTTTTTACCACATATACAGATAAACAAAAATATGACAAGAGATGAGTTTTTTAAAAGTTTTTCTGCAAACCTACCAAAAAATGAACTAGCACCAACAATAGTAATTGATGAGGTGCAGTTATATGGAGATAGAGAGCTTGAAGTAATTAGAATGCTATCTGATTGCAGGGTTTTTAGATTTATCTTAGTTACTCATACATTAAAAATAAAGAAGTGTTAAATGAAAGTTATTTTACATCCAGAATCTGGGATAAAGTAATTATCAGTCAATTGGATGTAAAAAACTTGCAACTTTTTATAACACAAAAACTATCAAAAGCTGGGCTAGATTCTGTTTATTTTTGCTTAAAAACAATCACTATAAATTTATGCATAAACAAACTAAGGGGAATCTAAGGCTTCTTACTAGAATGTGCTTTTTATTATTTGATATTTGTGAATATTATTATGATACAGAGCCGACATTATTTAGCAAAAGAGTGATGCCAAATAAATATTTAGAAATGGCAGCAATTGAGTTAGGAAGCTTGGATGCGAGATAAATATAGAATCTATATTTTATACACTATGGTTATGCTTACTGGGGTATTTTTATTTATTACGTTTATTTTTTTTATCGAAAAAAGAGATAAAAACGATATAAAAGAAATATCAACTACAACACAGATACAAACACTTCCGCCATTAAATAAAGAACTTGAAGAACCTATAAAAATAATCGATGATATAGAAGTTTTAGATACAAAAGAAGAACCCTCAAAAAATATTTATAAAGTTGCTACAAAAATATTAAATATTAGAGAAGAACCAAATATAGAATCTAAAATCATAAAAAAATATACAAATGGAGATAATATTGAAATCATCAATATAAATGATGAGTGGGGCGAGCTAAAAAGTGGTGGATTTGCATATATGGGATTGTTAGAAAAAAACGATAATAAAGATGCAAAACTTGCAAGTGATGATGGTATCGCAATATACATAATAAAAGTAAATAATTTAAATATTAGAGAAGAACCAAATATAGAATCTAAAATCATAAGAAAAATGTCTATCAATCAAAGAATACTTATAGAAAATATCGAAGGGGAATGGGGTAAAGTATTTGGTGGTGGATTTGCATATATGGAGCTGCTTAGAAAAGAATAATTATGAAATTATTTGCTGTTTTTGGAAATCCAATAGTGCATTCCAAATCTCCGATACTGCATAATTATGTGCTTTATAGGCTAAAAATTGATGCAAGATACACAAGATACTTATTGGATTCAAGTAAAGATTTTAGAGAGTTGTTTTTTTCACTTGGATTAAGTGGTGCAAATATCACACTTCCATATAAAGAAGATATAGCAAATATTTGTGATGAAATTTGTGGAATCGCACAAAAAATAGGTGCTGTAAATACAATAATAAAAAAAGACAATAAAATCATTGGTTATAACACAGATGCAATAGGATTCTACAAAAATATAGAAGATAGAAATATAAAAAATGCTTTGGTTATTGGAGCTGGTGGCAGTAGCAAAGCAATTACAATGATTTTAAGAGAAAATAATATAAACGTAATGGTATCAAATAGAAGTAAAAAAAATCTTGCTTTTTTTGACGCTAGGGGCTTTGAGACTTGCATAAATGACGAAATACCAGAATCTATAAAAAAAAGAGAATTTGATATCATAATAAATGCTACATCATCATCAATAAACGATACATTGCCACTTCAAAAAGATGATTTAGAATCTTTATTTGAACGTTCAAAAATAGCATTTGATTTGATGTATGGAAAAAAATGTATATTTTTAGAATCCGCAAAAACAAAAGGGCTGGATACAATAGATGGCTCAAAAATGCTTTTATATCAGGCGATTCCTGCATTAAGTATATTTACAAACATAGATGAATCCGCCATAAAACCACATATGGAATATATTTATAAAATAATAAATCCCAATAATTAAAATTCAATACAAACTGCATATTTTTATGACAAAACTTTAATATCCAAAAACCAAGAAAGACCAAGCTCTACAAAGCTTTTACCCACTCTATCATTTTTCTTATACCTTCTTCTTTTGATATTTTCGGTGTCCACTCAAATATTTTTGAAGCTTTTTGAATATCAGCCACAAAAACCTTTTGATCGCTTTCACGAGGCGGTAAATTTGTATAATTCATTGAAATGCCTAATTCTTTATTTAAAAAATCAAACAATTCCAATAATGATAAACTATTTTGCATTCCTCCTCCAATATTAAAAACTTGTCCCTTTGCTTTTTTTATATGTGCAGACACACTTAAATATAGATTAATCATATCTTCAGCATGTAAAACATCTCGAACTTGTTTTCCATTTCCTGAAATTGTAAAATTAGTATTTTTATCTTTTATTGTTTCAATTGCTTTTTGAACAAACCAGCTTATCCATCCTTGATCAAAAGTACCAAATTGTCTTGCTCCATACATAGAAGAATGTCTAAACACTACTGTCTTTAATCCAAACATTCTTGCATAATCTAACATATATTGATCGGCACTTCCTTTTGAGCATCCATATGGCGAATGAAAATCCAAATTAACATTTTCATCAAATCCGTTTGGATATTGTTTGCAAATATATCTTGTGGGTGTTTCTTCATAATCTAAATATTCAAAGTCCCCATAAACTTTATTTGTAGAAGAATAAACAATGATTGTGTCAGTTGAATATAATCTTACAGACTCCAAAATATTGAAGCTACCTAAAACATTTGTTTCAAAATCTAATCTTGGATTTGATAATGATGTCGTCATTGCAACTTGACCTGCAAGATGGTATACAATATCTGGTTTATTATGCTTTATAACGGAAGAAATTTTTTTATAATTGTTAACATTATCTTGAATAAATTCAAATTTCCCAAGTGTTTTCAACCATTTTAAGTTATCTTCACCACCCAATCGAGATAAATTATCATAAATCAATAAATCACCACCTTGCTTCAACACTTGTGAAGCAATATTAGATCCAAGAAAACCGCAACCGCCTGTAATTAAATATCTCATTATTTGCCTCCTTCCTCTACTAATTTTTTCAATCCACTATAAATATCATAATTAGGTTTCCAGCCTAATATTTATAATTTTGATATATTAACATCATATGTTAATACTTTGTTTTTCCTATAAGGTATTGCTCCAAAATTTAAATTTGTTTTTGTGTTTTTCATATAGCTTTTTAGAGTTCTTGCTAATTCTTTAATAGAAGTTTTACATCCTGTACCAACTTCAAATTCATAAAAAGCTAAAATGAAAAAATAGTATATCTCTTTTTTGGGGTGAGTTTTTACTATATTTAGCGATATTTCTACCTCATCTTTACTTAAGAATCTCTCTCTTGCATTGTCGATTTTTAGTTTCTTAATGCTTTTGGTGGGATTTTATATTGCTAAATTATATTATTTGATACTCCAATTTATAATATGACTTAGTCTTTCTATGATTTGATTAATAGGGCTTTTATCTTGTAAATGAAGCATGAAGTCGTTAATTTGACTAGGTGCATATAGATTCTACTGCATAATTTGCAAAGAATGGATAAATATGAATTGTATATTCTCCCTTGCAATTTAGATATGAGTGTTTATTTAAATGTAATTTTTGTAGTTCTAAATACCTCTCCATTATAGAAGCTATTGTTATTTTAGAGTTTGATAGAGGGGTATTATTCATTAATTCTATGCGTTTTATTGAGGCTTTTTCTCACTCCAACCACCTGCTTTTGTGCTTACTTTTTTCTCAAACCTATTACCATTCTTATCACTCCATCTTGCATAATAGGCAATATCTCCATTGTTTAACTCTTTGCTTCTTGTGCCTTCATATTTTTGACTTGTCTTATTTGTGCCCATTTTAGGCTCTAATTTTATAAATTTCTATCCCCAATCTGTCCCCATTGAAAAAATATTTTGCAATATTTTTAATGACTTTAAGAGATTGTGAGTGATAATTTAATAATTTTTACAACAAGCTATAGCAACATAAAATAGATGATTTGGAGCTTTATAGATAAACGGACATTTTTGAAAAATATGTAATTGAAATTTTAAAGTGAGATTGGCTTGGTGTTTGAGATTGAGGCTACTTCCCTCAGTTTTGGTTGGACAAAGTAATTATGTCCGAAATGTCCGTTTCGTGTCCTTTGCTTGTCCTCGATTTGTCCCTCAAATGTCCTTTGTATATTTGAAATTTAACGTTTTTTATAAAATGTAATCGAAAATTTAAAATAATGGAATAATTATTCGTCTATGCTTTTGGGATAATTTATAAAAAATGCATTAACTTGATCTGCATCACGGCGTATGTTTTTAACAACAGGTGCTAGATTATAAAGTTCTTCATATTCCTTTTGAGATGAGCAAAAATAATCAATCACAACTGCTGTGTTGTAAATATTTTCAGCATATCGTTCTAACTTTTTAAAATCTTTTCTTTTGATAACAAATTTTTCTTCCATATTACCTCCTTTAACACACAACACAATAAATCAAAAGAAATAATTTGGAAGCATATTAAGAATAGAAGTAACATTCGGATACAATTAAGCAACTAATAAATTCATTTCA